>NZ_JAALFQ010000002.1:0-542782 GCF_011800365.1 Pantoea sp. EKM103V
GAATGCGCCATCAGCAGACGCGGATCAATACCGAAATCCTGACCGGCCTTTGTGAAACACATTTCCGGCGCGGCCTGTGCGCTGAATACAGCGGCAAGCCCGAAGACAGCTGACCATTTCATTCTGATAATCTCACGTGCATGCGCGTAATGCGCCAGGCGGGTTCGGGTGAAAAATACGCGCTCAGATCATCACTTGCAAGAAAATTCGTTACAGACGCGCACAGTGCGCTGACGGGCATGTGACGAACTTCGGCCGGGATATAAAGAATTCAGTAAGACAGGGTTAATTAACAAGCCGCTCTTCAGAGGTAAATTTCCATCACACCCTACGCAAGATGTAATCTTGCAGTTTAGTTTTTTAAAATCATGAGTTTAACTATAATATTTAGCTGTTTTTTAGCTGTATGATGAAAATTGTGTGTTAATTCACACACTTTACAGTGCCTGATTGTGTGTTAATGGGGGGCCTGATTGTGTGTTAGTACAGTGCCTGATTGTGTGTTAATCCGGCACTGCAAACGGCACTGTGGTGTGTGCTGATTGTAGCTATTTAATAAAAACATATTGTTATGCATGGTATATTAGTGTGCAGTGCCGGATTAACACACATGAAAAAGACCTGTGGTGCCGGATTAACACACATCAAAAGCCGGTACGGTGCCGGATTGACACACATTTTTCAAAGACTGAAGTCGCGATTTACGTATTGAAAGCGTACATAGTGCCGGATTGACACACACACAGAACTGAGGTGCAGTGCCTGATTAACACACCAGCCGGATTAAATGAACAGTGCCGGATTGACACACACTGAAAACGAGGTAAATAATACAGGAAGGGCAATCTTATCCGAATGCGGCAGTAACGCTGGTGCCGCATAGGAAATATTTTTTAAATAAATCAAAAAGGCAGGGTAAAATATACCCTGTCTTACAGGGAATACGGGAATGGCGCGCAGAAACATTTACTTCAAAGAAAAAACCGAAAGAGAAGTCCAGGAGCTGGTGCAGATAGAGCTGCAGAACGGCGCAACCCACGGTGAGGTTAACTTCTCCTCCGTGGTGAATGAACTGGTAGGTATCGGTCTGATGGTAAAGAAACATCAGGGTGAAGCAAATAAGTTTGATTTGGAGGAGTTTAACCGCGACTTAATACGTCGCGTTGCAGGCACGCGCGAAGGAACCAGCATCATGATGGCGATGCTGACGGAAATGTATCTGCATATCCGCGGTGAGGCCGGGCCGCAGGCGCTTGAGGAGATGATTGACCAGAACCTGACAGGAATGAGCTCCGCAGAGGATAAGGCGGAGAGTAAGCATTTTATTAAGGAAGAGCAGAATTAACTGACCCTTTATATTACCGGTAATGAATAACTACTGAGTGATTTATTGCCGGCGTCACTTCAGCCTCAGCACCAGCCCCCTGTCAGTGTCACGTCCGGTTTATTCTTTCTGGTGACGTTACTCAGTCCGCTGACCTTACACAGTATAATATCTCAGCCTGTCTGTTATTAACGTCTTAAGTCGTCGTTGTGGATGTGACATCACCAGCTGAGCAGTGAATAACAGCAGAGACCGCACCGCGGCAGTTATATTGCAATCTCTGCGGGACCGGAGGTTCTTTTGCATAATAATTGTCATGCGTGAACAGAATCATTCTGCTGGCGCGTTTATTTATATATCTTTTTTATTCCTTTCTTTTCAGGGCAGGTTTTGCCAGCGCTGTACGAGCCGGATGACCCGTACAGCTGTAACGATGCGCGAACCTTTGCTGTGAGGTGAAAAAAGAAGTGTTATCTGAAACTTCTTTTATAACCGCGTGAAGGGTCAGGTAACTGACTCACGTCTCCGTTTTTTTATCTGACAATGGGTTTTCTGCCACAACAACTTTTTCCAGTATGAACTCGTCAAATAATATCGCCAGCTCCCGCAGTCGCCTGACCTCTTCATTTTCAGGCAGCTGCTGCTCCGTTAAATAATTCAGTGAGTCCAGCAGGCGTTCCTGTATTTCCATATTCATGCTCCGGCGGTTAAAGCGGGCGCTGATTTCCATATCCCGTCGCAGATTTTCGGGAAAGCTGCTGCTGAATGCACGATTCTTTCCCGGAACGAACGGTTTCTTTTCCGCACGTACCGATTCATCCGGCTGATATTCTTCACGGATAATATCCAGCCTGGACTGAATAAACTCGTCGAACATCCTCGCCAGCGCAACCAGCCGCTGACCCTCATCTGTTTTTATAATGTGCCTGCGTGGCGAGAAGTGCATCGACGCAATAAGCCGGCTGATAATTTCATCGTTGGTGGTATATCGCCTGACGCGTGCAGCCACGCGCAGCTCCATCAGGAGATTTTCCGGCAGCCATAATTTCCGGTACTGCATTTCTCCTCTGGCATATTTCCTCGGACGGCCGCGACCGTCGCCCATACTCTCTTTCACTTTCATGTTTCAGAACCGCCTTCAGGAGTTCAACCGTACAGGCAGCAAGCGTACGCCACCGCATTTAAGGATTAATCCTAAAAAAATGCATGAGAGTCCTTAAAAGTGTGACATCCGTCACAGATTTTTTTTTTTTGAGAAAATGTACACTTACGGCGCGTTACGTCTGTTTACGCACACTGACATTTCTTTAACTCAAATCGAGGGTTTTACACATGAAAGTTGTCACGTCACACCCTGCACTGGTGCAGGGGTCTGCGGAAGCCTGCCCGCCGCGCAGCGGAACGGCGGCACAGGGACTTATCGGCATCGCACGACGCGCCTTTACCCTGATTCACCGTTATCTGATGCTGCGGTGCGCGCCGTGCTCGGTGCGCTGTCAGTGAGCGGTATACCGGACAGCGTCAGGCAGGCTGCCGCAGCAGGCAGCGACGGCGCGGCCCCGGCTGCCGTGGTCCGCCAGGTTCAGGAAGAACTCAACCGTTCGCGGTCTGCAGTTAAAACGGCTCAGCCGGAAATCCCGTCAGCGGCGCTGGCCAGTGCCGCGCGCGAACTCAACCTGCAGGCGCAGGTCAGCCTGCCCCCTGAAGCGCGGGGGCGGGAGCCTGAGAGGGAGTTACCTGCCCCGGAAATCACCCGTCACATACAGAAAGAACGTTAATATCCTTTGCGGCCGTCCTCAGTGCGGCCGCGTCACCTTCAGCCTGCCTCCGCAGGCATATGAGATAAATCATGAAAAAGCCCCTTAAGATGGCCAGCATTGCTCTGGCCATAAGCTCTGCATTGTTTACAGTACAGGCCGGTGCCGCCAGCGCTGAAGCGTTTACCCCGGAGCAGCAGGCCCGCATCGGCGAGATTGCGGCGGACTATCTGGTCGCGCACCCGGACGTACTCATTGAGGTGAGCAAAAAGCTGCAGGCACGGCAGCAGGCCATGCAGCAGCAGGCTTACGTGCAGTCAGCGCTGAAAACACACCGGCTGCTGATGCAGCTGGATGGTGTGCCCGCCAAAGGGCCGGCGGACTCAAAAGTCATCGTGACCGAGTTTTTTGACTACGAATGCAGTGCCTGAAGCATGATGGCGCCGGTGATGGAAAAAGTGATGGCTGCAAACGCCGGTGTGCGCTTTGCGTTCCGGGACTGGACCATCTTTGCCGCCCGCTATCCGGAGTCATCGCAGGCATCGCACCGCGGACTGGGTGTTTACCGGAAGCAGGGGGCAGATGCGTACATGGCATTTCACAACGGTATTTACCGGACCGGGCATAATGAAGGAAAACTGACGGCAGAAGACATTGAGAAGGTCGCCGCCGCGGCCGGTGCGGGTGCGGCTTCAGACGAGGATAAAGCCATGTCTGACCACGTTACGGAGAACAATGCAGCCCTGGCTGAGATGCTGGGGCTGAGGGGAACGCCGGGCATTATCGTGATGCCGGCCGAAAACGCCACGCCGGACAACACTACGGTTATCCCGGGTGTGGTCAGTGAACAGGTCATGCAGCAGGCCATAGCGCGTGCAGAAAAGGGATAAAAAAACCCGGCCTGCGTGACAGAGGGCCGGGCACATTATCCCAAACGGAATAACACCACCAAACAAAGGAAATCCCGCCGGTAGCATGAGACAGCGTCCGCCATTCTGTCAAACCATTTACCGCATGTGGCCATAAAAAATCCCGGCACGGAGCCGGGAAGCAAAAACATGTCAGTCTGCCCTTTAGCGCCAGCCAGTGGGCATTGTGCGGGATATCGGCGATTCCGCCAGAACCTTTACCCCATGACGACCACGCCGCTCAGGCTGTTCGTTCCTCGCGGTGCTGCGGTACGCCTCAGCCTGACCGCCCTGCCCGTCGTAAGTTAAAAGCGATTGTCTGCGACCCCGCCACAGCCGGCTGCCTGAATATCAGTGAATACCTCTTCCGGACATCGCCGTCCCGCCAGACGCGTGATTTGGATTAAGTCCGCTCGCAGATGTGAACCCGGTCACGGTAAAGTTTATCGGTGAACTTTTTTTATCCTTACGATTCGTGCTATGAGCAAACTGTGCTGGATTTAAGCGGGTGAGATGGGTATTCTTTTCAGAATTCGCCGGGCGGCGATCCTTTTTAGATCCTTGTCAGATACTGTGGTGGTTGATGATGAGGGTGTGCAGTAAACCTGTGGCCGGACATGCGCGGAGCGGGAACGAATCAACCGGATAGGACGTATCCGTAAAAACGTCCAGGGTATGGAGCCCACGTTTCACCGGGCTCTGAATGCAAAAACCCCCCGAAATCTGTCATCAACTTGGCGGAAGGCGGCAGAAATCAGGGGGTCCAAAAGCAGGCGCTGGCCTGTGAAGGATTATAACGCATGCTTTTCATAAGACAACCCCTGTCCGCCATAAGTTCGGGAGAGGGTGAATGACCAGATTTTAATCGGGTTAAACCGCCCGAACCTCAAAAATGACGGACGCCGTCGCGGCGATCACTCCGTTGCCTGCAAGTGCTCAAACCCTGAATGGTTTGCACCCGATAACTTCCGGCGCCTGCCGGGACAGATGGGGCACGCCATGAGCCGGCTCGTTATGAAAGACAAACGCACCGGCAAAATGATGCTGCGCCAGCGCATGTCCCGTCACCCGTATTTTGTGCAGCTGCGCGAGGCCGCCGGCCGCAAACGCGATTTCCGGCCGGAAAAACAGGCGCTGTACGATGCGACCTGGCCGCTGGTTATTCAGCGCGCGGACTTAGCCACCTCTGTGGTTACCTTCAACGGGAGTAAGCTGGCCGACGAGCTCAGCCCGAAAGATGAAAACGGCAACGTTATACCGGAAACGCGCGTTGAGCCATCCCGGCTTTCGCGCCTGTTTGAGGAGTGGGAGCGTTTTGGCCTGATTGAGCGTCCGGACCTGGAAACGGACCCGGCCACCGGCTACTGTATGCCACGCCACATCGTCCTGACGGACCGCTTCTGGCAGCTGTGCGGCATCGACATGGATAAGTTCCTGGCTGAACGTAACGCCCGCCTGGAGGCAGAAGCCGACGGCATTATTGAGCCCGGGACGCACGCCTCCGTGCGCGCCGCGCGCCGGCGATGGTATGAAAATATGCGCATGGCCACGCTGCTGAGCCGCCGTGAAAAGGCGTCCCGGAACAAGCGCCGGAACAGGCTGGGTAAACTTTCTCTCGATGACAGGCGCAATGCGATGGCCAAACTGCTGCGCATGCGACCGGCGCACGAGTGGATGAAACTCTCCCCGGATGAGTTTGACCGCCTGGTCTGGAAGAGTCTCCGCCAGCTCGATCTCGGGCTGGACTACGAGCCCGCCCCCCCGGTACCTGACCGGGTACACTAGCGCCTCCTCCTCTGTTTACCGCCTTGACTGGCGGTAAAGCCGCTTGTGCCGGGGACAGAACGCCGGTTCTGAGCGTGCGTCCCGCCGTTAATTCCGCCTTAAAAAAGCAGATATTCCGCCCGACGGCTAAGGCCGTTATTTTTATCCACAGTTACCCGCAATTAATATGCATGGCTTACCTGCAACTACTGTCGGTGTTACCTGCAAGATACTCCTGACTTACGTCAGTAAGAGATCTTCATAAAGATAAGATCTTTTTCATGCAGGCATTCTGCGGAGATAAGTAAATGCCTTCGCTTGCAGCGGCCGCAAGCGTCCGCGCCGCTCAGAATCTGAAATAGCTCCCGCTGACGCGGGCCCCGGATAATGCAAATAGTTACAACAAACAAGGAGTTCACTGTGGTCAGCCAGTTCTGAATCATGCAGCCCCTCTCAGACCGGACCCGCGCCGTACCTGAAGCCCGGTTGCCCCCACTGAACAGCCTCCGCCGCCCGGCCCCTAGGGCCGGAACTGCAGTGGCTGATTAATGGGTGTTGTAACTACTGAATCTGAGCCGCTTTATGCTCAGAGGCCCGCGGTTTCTTTCTTTCGTCTCCGACCGTCTGACTGATAAGCTGCTAACAGGCCGCTGCTTAAACTGCGTCGGTCAGGGCGGGGTTGGGCTTTCGCCACCATCGGCCCTGTAACCGGCTACGCCGGGCTCACGGCGCCCGATGGCATCAGCGCCGTCCTGAACGGTTTCTGGCGCCTCCATGCCGCTCACGCGGCATTCACAGGACGGGCTGCGCACTGCTCGCCCGTCCGGCTACGTCTGAGAGGTAAGTGCGATGCAGATGGCTCAACAGCAGCACGGGGAGCTGGAGAGGGTTTACACCATGATCGGCGCCGTGGTTATGGCCATGGCCGGCGATGGTCTTGAAACCACGCGGATGAGGATTGCCGGCTTTATCCGCGGAGAACTGGCCAGAACGCAGGCGTGGTCGCCGGAGATGGAAACGGCCATGCTGAGTGCGATCGATACGCTGGAAATCTATCCTGACCAGGAGGTTGTGGAGAGGCACCGCGATGGCGGCGATTGAGCTCTCTGAGGGCTGATGACGTTCTGAAATGCCAAATATCAGGGCCAGTTTATTCTGTGGTTCTGGCGCTGTAACCGGCTCCGCCGGGCTCACTGCGCCCGATGGCATCAGCGCCGTCCTGAATGCTTTCTGACGCCCCCATGCTGCTCATGCGGCATTCAGGGGGGCTTGCCTGCTTCTGTCAAAATCCTCGTTATAAATGGTATCAAGCCACGTATAATTCAGCCGATATACTGAACAGATCCCGCATAGAAACAGGAATAAAATGAAACTATTAACCAGCTTAACTCTGGCTGCAGCTGTTCTTTTGACAGGCTGTGCAACAAAACCGCAATCTTCTGCTCCCCTCTATCTGAAAACGGAAATGCAGTCTCCTGTTTCCGGAAAAGCAGGATATACAGATCCGGTACTTAGCTACATCAAGGAGGACAATGTCCGTCACATCCGCCTCTATTCGTTGTCGCCTCTTCCGGGAAAACAATTCCACGATGCGCTGGAAAGAAAATTTAACGCAACCACTCTGTATATCGATCTTGTTGAAAATAATGGAGGTTACAAAGCAGAAATTTCCGGTGTTATCAACTACTACGATACCCAGAGATATGTGAACGGCAAACTGGTAGGCGACGTCATTGAATCAGTTCCGGTTCCTCCAGTGGCTGTTCAGCTTAACTCTGAAAAAAGTGTAAATATTGAGCTGCCAAGAGGTATTCGGTTTACTGCGCAAATCACAGATGATGTTTTTTCTGATTTTAAAAAATGAGTAAAGACAATGACATATGCCGCTGACGCGGCATAGAGGGCGGGCTGCACACTGCCCGTCAGCCCTCAAATTGGGGCTGATGCTCAACAAAGCGAAAACTGACGCTGAGGGTTCCGAATATGCGTAAACCCGGTGCCCGGATTAATTTCTCATTTTACGGATGGAACTGATTAAGTAATATCAAATCATCGGCCAGTCAAAGGAACTGTGAAATGGATGAAGCTCTACTCGCTATGATGCGCTCAAACGGGCGCAATAAGGCCTGGGCAGAAACGATGGTGAATCTTGAAGCCCGTAAGCTGATTGAAACAGCTAACCGTGTAGCCGGATTTCACATAAGGGATGGACTCATACGACTTCAGTTTGTGCAGGAAATAAGGGATGTCATTGAAGGTCAGTTTGCGATCGCCAGACGGGCAAGGACTGACGAAGAATGCATGGCCTGCATAAAAAACCTTCGTGAAGAATCTGAGAATCTGGCTGAGCAGGACAGGTTGCTGAAAATCAAGACGGCGCAACTGTACGCGAAGGTCGAATTTGTCTGGGAGAATAACAAAATTGTTGGTTATACCCTGTCTGCTGTCCATATTGCCATATCGGGCATTGCCCTGTTCACCGGGCTGGCGATGATAACCTCGATGCCTGCAATCGGGATGTTGGCCGGTGCTGTACTGGTAAGCGACGGCATCAATGGGCTCTCTCAGGAAATCATTAACCATTTTTCACCGCCAGGGAGTGCTCATTCCGAAGGTATATTCGGAGATGCGGCAATGGCCGGCGCTGAATTTTTAGGATTCAGGCCTGAGACGGGTCTGGCTATATATAATGCGGCCACATTATCTGCCAGCGTTTATGGTGTTTTTGGCGCGGCCAGGAAAGCCGGGGTATTGCGCCTGTTCAGATGGATGCCCAGAGACTATTACCGCAAAGTAGATAGCATGAGTAAGCCCAAACTTACTATGCGTATTGCTGGCTATGGGCTAAAAGCGAAGGTAGTTTTTGACCTGCTGACGGTCGATAACTCGTCGCACTAAGACTGCACAGCCCGCCAGTATCGCCATGACTTGTAGCAAAGCACCGGGGGCTGGCTGAGTATCATAAAGCCAATACCCAACAGGAAAGATATGCCGCCGGCAATTATTTTTATCCCTGAACTGAACAGCACCAGGATAACAAAAATTGCCAGAAAAACCGCTACCGTCCAGAGCATTCTGTTAAATCGCCTTGCCAGGTCATGGATGGCCAGCTCAAGCGTCCCGCCATAACTTTCGACGTTGTTTTTAACTGCCTGCAGTTCCGCAGAACTGAAGCCGGAACGCAGCAACCCCTCTTCACTGACTAACATTACCTTCATCCCTAAATTGTTTGAACCTGTCAGCACGCAGATATAGCAGAATTTTTGCTGTCAATCGACCTCAGCAATCCGGAGCGGTATTTAATCTATCAACCCGGTCCCTGCAACCAGGACCGCTCTCATTACGCCTGCTCCCGCCCTGATTTGCGGGACTGAACACCTGCGGAGCCAGCCGGATAAAGTCAGGCCGTGCTGCTGAACCTCCTGCCGGCTCCGCCGGGTTTTCTCAGGCCTGATGATGTCATAAAATGCCGTATTTCAGGGCCATTTTTTCATGTGGTCCGGCATGAAGGACGCTGCTTATGAATAACGACAACCTGAACGTCAGTCACCTGGCGTGGTGCGGCCTGATTGCGCTGCATATCGCCCGCCGCGACGGGCTCGTGACTTCACCCGCACAGGACAACCTGTTTCTGACCCGCTGGCTGGCCACCGCCGAAAAACAGCGTCGCTTTCCCCGGGCGCTGGCGAGTGACATCAGCTGGCTGCTGAAGGAGGGGCGGGAGAAGGGCCTGCGCGCCGACCTGCCCGGCAAGCTGGAATACCTGTGACGCGCCGGAAACGGCCACCTGCAGGCGCAGAACGACCTGCACGTCGTGAAGCTCACCGGCTGGATTTATATGGTGCTGTCAGAAAACGAATGGAGTGGCCGCCGCCAGCTGCCGCTCAACTCCTCCGTTTCCGGTGTTTATCTCAGGCGCAGCGCACTGGAAACCGGCTTTGATGAGCACGGACGGCAGCGCAGTCCCCTGCCTATGCGCATCACCGGCGACCTGGCTGCGCTGGATAAGCTGCTGCAGCGTTCGGGCTGGCGCCGTGGAGCGGCCGGAGGTTCTGATGAACATCAGCTTCTCCTCGCGGACGGATTCAGTGCAGAGTGAAGGCAGGACGGAAAGCTGACGAACTTCTCAGACTACAGTGAACCTCCGCGCCGGCTCAGGTTTCACGGCGGGCGACCGGTAACAACACCCACGTAATCTGAATAATAAATCGTCTGATTTTACTCCCTGAACGGGGGAGCTGCCGGGCGGCACCCCACTTTTTCGGACGGCGGCCACGTGAGCGATGGCCCTGACAGGAACCACACTATGAACAGGCATGAAATGACGTCTCAGCTGTTTCGCAGCGCGGGCTACGATCCGACCACCGGCGTGCTGGAACTGGAGTATCGGAACGGCGCGTGCCGGCGCTGGCTCGCGGTGCCGGCAAAGGTGTACCAGGCCTTCTGCGCGGCCGCGGACGGCGACGCATTTTTCAGGAGCAGCATCGAGGGGCGCTATATTTCCCTCCGGGGTAGCCTCAGCCTGCGGCGCGGTGTCTGACGCCATCATCTGCGCATAGGCATCATAGTCTTCCGCGGCCTGCTGCCGCCTGCGCCGCACCGGTGCCCGGCGTTCAGCGCGCGCCCGGTATCCTGGGTTGCCAGTTCCGGGAGAGAAAAATTGATGGCCGTTTTAACGGCCTGGGGGTTCAGCAGCTCGACGCCGGAGTAACCCATCCCATGAGACCGCGAGGCTGCTGTTAAGATTAAGCGTTTTCTTTTGTCAGTTTCATTCATGTCCCTGCTGTAAGCAGCAACAAGGCATGCTCGCCGGGCCAGTTAAGTTCATGGTTAACAATACTGTGAACGGCCGTCACATCGCTGAAACCGACGATGACTTTCGGTGTGGGTGGGGAAATACACTTCTGGTTTGAACGGAGAGCAGGGTAAGGGTTCAGATCTACTGAACCACCTCTGACAAACCAGAGATAGTGCACATTTAGGTCACTGAGCGCGTCGGTGAGCATTTTTGCCTGTTTCTCATCGGTGTTGACATAACCAGGCCGGTTCGGCTTCTGGTCAGGATAATGCTGATCCGTGGCGTAGCACAGGCGGGAGAACGCCTCCTCAAATTCAGGAATGACCTTTTCTTCATACTGCGACGAGCTTGCAATCAGGTATATTTTTCCCTTCTGACCGGAACACTCTTATTTACAGGCGTTTCGGTAGGTACCATGTTTTTTCTTAATGTGGGGATGTGAAGGGAGCGTACCTCCGGACAGGAAAAGCAAAAACAGAGGTAACGTGAATCTGGTGCCTTTATTTATCTGAGTCATATTTATCCTCCTGAATACTGTCAGTGCTTCCTGACGGAGGTTAAACGACAAAAGCCGTCACTTTCTGCTGACAGTGGTGAATAAAAAGCCCTGCAGAGAATTCCGCAGGGCTTTTGTCTGCTGAAAACGGCAGCTGTTCAGGGCGTGCCGGCTGCCCGGAGGGCAGAGCCTATTTCGTCCGTTTGTTTACGTCTGTCAGTTTCCCCTGAGAAAAACCGAGCGGTGCCGGGTGCCTCCCGGTGAGTCAGGAAAAGCCACAACCTGACCCGCTTATTGGCCAAGGCTTTCACCCCTTTTGTGGCTCAGCCCCGCCGCTTAGGGGGATTCACCGCCCGGATAAAATAACACAACTCCCACAAAATTCAGTCATTACTCTGATTAACACCGGCACTGAAAAGCGGCGCCCGAAACAGTATTTTATAACGGTGGTAAACGTAATAACCCAAGCCAAATGCCGGTGAGGTGCTAGTACAGAACGTCAAAGTGGGTTTGTCAGGGTGGAGAACCTGCTGTATGACCGGTTATGCCTCCTGCTCATTTTAGTTCCGGTCGATATCTGGCCTGACATGGATAATACTGATAAGTTAAATAAAACTGAATAATTACTGACTGAATGGGGGCGGTATAACAGTGAGGATTCTGAGTATTCAGTACGTACGCGGGCTGGCGGCATTGCTTGTGGTCGTTGCACATAACTCTGCCTTTCTGGGCGAATACCGGGCAAGCCACATTCCCGGCGCCCTTGGCGTAGACATATTTTTCATCGTCAGTGGTTTCATTATGACGTTCATCACCCGCCAGGCGCCGGAGGGAGCCGGTACATTTTTGATTAAGCGTTTTTTCCGCATATGGCCTCCACTCTTTCTGGTCTGGCTGGCCTCGTTTGTCTTTGTTTATCCTGAACGGACAGTCGGTCAGATGTCATGTGTGCTTTATTTCTGCCTTCAGGATTTCACCAGGCAGGGGCCGACGTTTGGTTACAGCCCACTCGGCCCCCCCTGGACGCTGTCCTATGAAGTCATGTTCTACGCCGTTTTTGCCCTTTCCATGAGTCTCAGTTATCGCTACCGCAGTACTCTTTGTGCACTGATTTTTATGGCTGCTATGATAGGATTTCAGCTCTTTTATAACGGCAGTTTCAGCTTTTCCTCACAGGTATCGCCTGAAATGGTTGTCCCGCACTGGTGGCAGGGCTGGATTAAAATTGCCAGCAACACGGTTTTTTTCGAATTCATTATGGGCATGTTCCTGGCAGAACTGATGGTGAATGACAAAATCAGCGACTCCCGCGTTATCCGGGCAGTGGCGTGGGTGGCTCTCGCTTTAGCCATTACTTTTGTCACCCTCACCGGGCCGCAGGTTTTCGGCATGAGCGGGGGATTCTGGCCGGCGCTGGTAATTATGGCTTCGGTCATTACGCTGAGCTGCCATACAAAAACCGTAAACATTCGCGCGCTGTCATTTCTGGGGGATATTTCTTACTCACTGTATCTGGTTCATTACCCGGTACTGATTTTTATACTAAAAGCGTTACCGTCATCAGCGCTACAAAACGGAAATCCGGCAGTTTTTTTACTCTCAGTTGCAGTAAGCACCGGAATAGCGGCGGTTATGTTCAAGCTGGTTGAAATGCCGTCAGTGCAGTTAGGAAAAAAAATTGTCAGTAATCTCTCTTTGAAAAGAGTATCCGAAGCCAGCCAGTCCCAGGGGAAAAATTAATTTGATTCGGGCGAATCAATGCCTCCGGCTGAATCTGTAGGTATCATTAGTTGTCCGTCATGTACAAACCATATTGACGTTCATATTTTTAATAAGGTGACAACCTGTATGATGAAGAAAAGTTCGATGGGGCTTATATGCTGCCTGGTAGCCGTTTCAGCTCGATCGGCCATATCGGGGATTCCGGAAATAACTACTGTTACGCCATCCGTTTTTACAGGTGGCCCTAGTGTCTTCACGCAGAGCGCTTTTGATTCATTACTCAGCATCGCGCCCGCCGATGCTAATACTTATGCTGTAGTGGATCCCAATGGTCTGGATTCTGTTGGCATTCTGTTTGGGTCAGAAACTTCATCCCCCGGTATTAATTTGAGGGGACTGAACGGATTTGTTCTGCGTGGCTCCACCGGCACCAGTACGACCGGCCGCTACTCAATATTTTACGACAGGGCCCCTGCGCAAAACATCACCGGCTACAATCAGTTTCTGTCTCTCGCCGAACCCGGCGCCTTCATCGCCCGCTGGGAAACCACCGATGGCGGCACGGTCTCCGGTACCGGACGCGCGCTCTGGATTAGCCGTGGTGCCAGTGTCGGCAGCGTGCTCAACACCACCACCACGCTGTCGGACACCATTGCCTTTACCTCTGACGGCACCATTTCAGGCGCGTTCACCAATACGGGTACAGTCAGGGCCGGTGGAGTGGCGCTGGATATTGAAGACAACGGCAGTGTGGGGGCAATAGACAATCTCGGAACCCTCTCAGGTGGCCTCTACGCGGTGCGCAACACCGGGACGCTCGGCACCTTCACGAACACCGGTATGGTTACGGGCGGCATTCTCAATGCCGGCACCATCAGTGGTGACGTCGGTCTGGGTGGCTCCACCCTCATTCTGGCCGGCAACCGGGCCGTACTCGGGGGTAGTGTCAGCGGTACAACGGGCGACGGCTCCACTGTGTCCGTGGGGGATGTAAATTACAGCGCAGCGTTCACCGCCACGAACAAAGTCAGCGTGGACAACATTACCGTCAACTCCGGCAGTTCACTGACGCTCTCACCATCGGCCCACTGGTCCGCCGCTGACGGCACGGTAAATAACGGCACCCTGACCCTGGAAAGCGGCAGTATCCTTGACGGCGCCCTTTCTCAGAACGGCCTGCTGCTTTTCAGTACGGAAAAAAACGCCTCCTCTGTCATTAATGCCAGCCTCATCAACCGTGGTAGCCTTGTGCTGAACCCGACCCCGACCAGCGCCGGTAATACCCTGACCGTTAACGGTGACTACACCGGACTGCCCGGCAGCTCGGTGTCGCTCGGCAGCATGCTGGCTGGCGATGACTCCCTGACCGACCGTCTGGTGGTAACCGGGAGCACGAACGGCGCCAGCACCCTCTTCGTGACTAATGAGAACGGCGGTGGTGCACAGACGCTGGACGGCATTCAGCTCATCAGCGTGGGCGGGCGCTCTGATGCCGTGTTCTCGCTGGGTAACCGCGTTGTGGCGGGTGCGTATGACTACAGCCTGCGCAAAGGAAACGTGTCGGGCACTGACCCGGCAGGCTGGTACCTGACCAGCCTCACTTCCGTGCCACTTCAGCCAGCTCCTCAGCCTCAGCCAGCCCCTCAGCCTCAGCCAGCCCCTCAGCTGGTCAGAATGTACCGCCCGGAAGCGGCGACCTACACGGCCAACCTGCAGGCGGCGAATACCCTGTTTGACCTGTCAATGCGCGACCGCAGCGGGGAAACGCGCTATACCGACCCGGTAACGGGCGAGAGGCGGATAACCAGCCTGTGGATGCGCAACCTGGGCGGACACGGGCGGACATCAATGGCTGACGGACAGAACAGCACACAAACTAACCGCTACGTGCTGCAGCTGGGCGGTGACGTTATTCAGGGTTCCACGAACGGAACGGACGCGCTTCACGCCGGCCTGATGGGCGGCTACGGCAGGGCGGACAGCAGCTCGCACAACGGCATGACCGGGCGGGACGCAAAAGGCCGCGTGAGCGGATACAGCACAGGGCTTTACGGGACCTGGTACCAGAACGCGGAGGCGAAGACCGGCGCGTGGGCAGAGACGTGGGCGCAGTACAACTGGTTCCGCAATGAGGTGTCCGGCGACATGCTGCCGGTGGAGCATTACAACAGTCAGGGAATAAAGGCCTCGGTTGAGGGCGGATACGCGTGGCTGGTGAAAAGCTGGCAAAGTGACACCGGTATGGAAAGCCGGGTGTTTCTTGAGCCGCACGCCCAAGTCGTCTGGTCCGGCATCCGTGCGGATGACCACACTGAGGCGGTCGGCACCCGCGTGCAGGATACGGGAAACGACGGCGTCACCACCCGCCTCGGACTCAGAACGTACCTGAACGGGAAAAGCAGGGCAGACCAGCAGACCGTGCGCGAATTTCAGCCTTTTGTGGAGGTGAACTGGTTGCATAATACAGAAAGTTACGGCGTGCGCATGAACGGAGAAGCGGATGATGTGCAGGGAAGCAGGAATATCGCTGAGCTGAAAACGGGCGTGGAGGGGCGTCTTTCGCAGCGCCTGACGGGAGCCGTTGTGTTCACACAGCAGGCCGGAGGCGATGGCTACCGCGACAGTCAGGGTTCGCTCCAGGTGAGCTACCGGTTCTGAGTCCTCACCCCGCGGGCGGGCAGTTCAGCGTTCCACGACAGCGGGTCACGCAGCCTGTCCGGCTGGCTCATGATCGGTGTCCGTGACGGGCCGCGCTTTAGTTTTCTCAGCTTCAGTCGCAGGGGCCGCCAGCGGCCTGCCCGCCGGTCGCCTTCCAGGCTGCCCCGGCCCACCTATCAGCCTCGCGCAGGTCCGCAAACCAGGCGCTGCCGTCGTCGTGGCGGCTCAGGCACTCCCTGAGCTTGAGCCGGATGTAGACCAGCTCCGGGGGGCCGGGGGTGTCGCCGCAGATGCAGAGTATAAAAGCACGCAGCGTGCTGCACTCGGTGAAGCCGTACCGCCCCAGACTGACGGCCAGGTCCGTTGCGCTGAACGGGCTCACGGCCCGTCCAGTATTTATATCTTTACTCATCGTAGTCGCTGTTTTCTTCCGTTACGCCGGCAAGGTCCGCGCGGTGATGCCCCCCTGCCGGCCATTAAAAAAGTCAGGCTGATGCGTTAACGATTGTAGACGGCGCCCGTAGCGCTGATGACGTAATTACCCGCCTTGGGCAGTTTGTCTGACATGGTGTTAACTGTATAAACCAAATTATCGGTAGGTACTTTAGTAAAATAGTAAGTCCCGTCTGGCGTATCCATCTCATTAGTTCCGTCAGATGTTATGGGAAATAAACGATAATTCAGTGCGTAGTCAGGGTCACCTTCATGGCCTGTGGCATACACTACAGATTCTGAAGCACCAGGGCCGTGGATTTTTACGGCAAGCTGTGCCTTTACCCCAGGCTCCTTAATTTTCAGGTTACCATTTGCAAGAAGGGCAGCGTCCCGTGTTGGCACGCTGGTACCCGCGATCAGACCTTTCACAGGCGTGAGGGTATTTTCCAGCGTTATCTGCTGGTTCAGCGTCACGGTGGCGGTGGCGGTGGTCTTGTTGTCGATGGTGCCCGAAGAAAAAGAAGCCGCAAAGGCCATCTGGCTGAAACAGCCGGCAGCAACAAGGACAGTCAGTAAGCGTGCTTTCATTTTCATGATGTTTTCCTCTGTGATGTAGTATTTCCGTGCCGACAGAATTGCCGGCCTCAGTCTGTTGTGGCCGCGGTCAGCGCCATGGCCCACGTGTCGGCAGCGGCGTTCTGATCGCCGTCGGCCTCTATGCGGAACGCAACGCTGCGCTCCGCGGTTATCGTCATCATTCCACCTTCCGGCGGCGTCCCCGGCTGCCATCCCTCTCCGCTCAGGCGCACCCGCAAGGTGTTCCCGGCAGCCCGCTGCCCGGTCAGCACACAACTGGCAGAACTGCCGCCCGCCGCATCTGCGGTGCACCACAGCCGGAAGCCGCCGTGCGGGTCATTGCTGATGACGCGACCCCGCATCAGCAGCGTGCCGTCCCTGACCGGGCCGGCCTGCAGGCCGGGGGTGGCGGTCAGCTGAAGCACAGGGCCGGCCTGAGCGGCTCCCGCCACGGTCAGCAGCAGCCCCGCCAGGGCAAAATGCCAGCGCCGGGCGCCAGTGGTTGCGTTATTCATTTTCTTCTCCGTGTTGTGCAGTCCGGCGACAGACCGTGCTGAAGGTGTAAAGGCCGGCCGGGCCCTTTTCTGCGGGCAACCGGTAGTCTGCCTGGCAGCGCTCGCTGCCCGCGCGGACCGTCAGGCGACCCGCCGGCGGCAGGCCGGTCAGAAAGGCCTGCCCGTTGCCGTCCGCGAGGCCCGCACTGCCCGCCTGTCCCGCCACGCGCACCTGCGCCCCGAACGGTACGGGTGTGCCGTCAGGGTGCTGAAGCGTGACCAGCGCGCGGGCGCCGGACCGCGTCCGGAAGGCCGCCATCACGACAGCACCGGCCGCCGGCACCACCCTCACGTCGGTCTGCGGCACGTCCGCATCATCCGGCAGGGTGGTGGGGTCCATGCTCACCGTGTTGTCCTGATAGTCCGCCAGCCCGGACACGGCAGTGTAGCCTCGCCCGTCCGTACTGACCCCGGGCCACCCACCCACGCCCACGCCGGCGGCACCCGGGGCGCTCACCAGCGCAACCGTGTCGCCCAGCGGCTGGCTGAGCGTCACCCCGTGCCGGTGAGCAATCACACCGCCCGCCACGCTGACATCTGCCTGCCGGCCCGACGCGCCGTAGCTGTAGCCGGCAGCGGCCGTCCCGTAGGTTCCGGCCCACCCCGCGTGCAGGCTGCCGCCCGCCGGGTCTGACCCGCTGGCGCGGCGGTAGCTTTCCCGCACACTCCAGTCCAGCCGGTCGTTCACCGCCCGGCCGCTCAGCGCCACCTCCTGTGCCTGTGCGCCCTGATGCGGGGCCGTCAGGCTCCAGCTGGCGCTGGTACTCAGGCCGAGCGGTACGCTTAGCCACAGGCTCAGCAGGCTGTCCCGGCAGCCGCTCTCGGTACGGCTCTGCTGCCAGCTGAGCGACACGGACGCGCCGCGCAGCGATGCGCTCCAGCTGGCGCCGTAACCGTAGTCCGGCCCGCTGCCGCCCCGCCAGTCCGTGCGGGTGACGTTCAGACCCAGCCCGCCTGCTGCGCCCATCGACTGGCTCACCTGCAGCGTGCTTCGACCGCGCACGGACCGCCCTGCATATCCCGCGGGGACGTTACCGTTGCGCCGCCAGCGGTCCAGGGTATCAGACATGGACCGGTAGCCCGGTGAGTTGTACTGCACGCTCGACAGCGCAAGGCTTGTCGTATCGCCCAGCCTGCTGCTGTATCGCACCCGCCAGGCGGTTCCCGCCTGCCTCCCGTCATACGGGGTGCGGGCCCGGGCCGCCGTGGCGTCAGCCGAGACGGCGCCCCAGCGTCCCAGCGAGCTACCCAGTCCCAGCGACGCTGCGCTGTAGTCGGCCGCCTCCTGCAGTCCGCCATAGAGGGTCAGCCCGCGGGGCAGCCCGTACATCAGTGTGGCCTGTGCAAACGGCGCCGGAGCAACCTCCGCCGCAGAAGGGCGGTAACGGCCTGCGGCCACGCTGTACCTGAGGTATCCTTCGTGCAGCGCCACGGCAGGTGTCTGCCACGGAACCGTAAAGAACTGGTTATGCCCGTCCGCCTCATGCACCGTGACCTGCAGGTCATCTCCGCCCTGTCCCGCAGGCAAATCCTTAATACTGAAAGGCCCGGGCGCGACCTGCAGCATCCTGAGCAGAGCGCCGTGCTGGCGTATCTCAATCCTGGCGGGGGTGCGGGCCACGCCCCTCACCGCCGGCGTGTAGCCGCGCTCGTCCACCGGTATCATGGCCTCGTCGGTGGCAAGCATGGCACCGGTGAACGGCACGCCGTCAAACACGTCGCCGGAAGTGGTGCGCTCACCGAGCGTCAGGCGGCTCTTTATCTTCACGAACCCGCGCTCTGCCCAGGCGTAAGCCCGCTGCCAGCGCTCCCCGCTCTGCCAGCTCAGGCTGCTGCGTACACGCCACGGGCCGGTATTGATGCCCGGCTGCAGCTGTGCCCATGAGGTTTCCACCGGACCGCCGGGCTGACCGTGCGTGCGTGAGGTGCCGGCGCTGTAGTTCATCCTGAAGGCGGTGATGCCGTTGTCCCAGAGCGCCTCCGGCGCAAGACCGCCGTAGTGCGGGCGCAGGGCGGCCTGCGGAATGTCCAGCCTCAGCTGCAGTGCCGCCACGTCCGCCGTCACCCGCGCCTGCGGTATGGCCGACAGGCGGGCGCACGTTTTTCCGCCTTCCGCCAGCGCAGGCCAGGACGCCGTGTTGACGCCCCAGCGCAGCAGCTGTGCCACGCTCAGGCAGGGCTGCAGGCTGTCTCCCGACGGAGCTTTCACCAGTCGCAGCGTGATGTCCTGACTGTCAACCTGTTCGCCGTTAAGCAGAACGTCCATCCGGTAAGTGCCCGGCTGCTGAAGACCCTGTTCGAACAGCGACAGATCCGCGTTTTTCGCCGCGCCGCCGAGCAGCGAGGCGTCAAAGTGATACTGCTGTGCGGCAGCGCCGGAGGTGAAGCACGCTACCGGCAGGGCCGCGATGAAAGCTTTACGGCGCACACGCCCCTCCGGCTCTTCGCGTTAAATCGGATAAATCAGTCAGCTGTGCCCTCGAAACGGCGGCTCTCGCCTCCCTGGTCGTTTATGACGCTCCACTTCACCGCCCCGTCCGCGCCCGATGGCAGCGGCAGCGTCACGCTCCCCTGAGGGGGGACATAGGTCAGGTTACCGACCTCTTTCCCCCCCACGCTCACCGCCTTCAGGTTCATGTAAAATGGCGTCGGGTTGCTGACCTTTAACACCTTGCCCATGCGCGCCCAGGTGAGCGCGCCGGCCGCATCTTCCGGACTGCCCTTCAGGCCGGATGGCCTGAAAATCAGCTTGTCACACATGCTGATGGCCATGTTCACCGTCATTGACACCCCGGTTGCGCGACCGGATGCGTCACCCGACGGTGGCAGCGCCTTCACGCACAGCCAGTACAGGCTCTCCCGCGTCTGAGGAAGACTGCCTCCGGTGCGGATAATGCGCAGCCGGCTCTGCTGGTTTGCTTCAAGGCGGAACAGCGGCGGTGTAACCAGAAAGGGAGCCGGCGTTTTGTGGTCTTCGCCGGTCACCGTGGACTGGACCAGCATGGGGCGGTCCTGCGGGTTGGACACCGACACCTGCGCCCCGGGCGCTCCTTCCGGGTAGATGACACGGGTGGTCCCGAGCGTTACGCGGAAAGTATTCGCGCTCGTTGCTGGCTGGAGTCCCGCCGCTGCTGCAGAGACACACTGGGTAAACAAGGCCCCGGCCAGCAGGGCTGTGGTGATGACTGAGTTGTTCATGCGATGTTCCCGTTATTTTCAGTCCGTCAGACAAGACACTGGTTGCCGGCTGCCTGAAAGGAAGAAGCGCGGCGGCCTGTGAGCTGAGGACTTAATTCAGGGCGCGAATCATAATGTCGGGAAGGGGAAGGGGGAACCCGTCTGTAGTTAAACTGTCGTTAACTTTCAGGAAAGGCTCAGGCGCGCAGATCAGGAAGGGGACGATAATTCGTGTCCGTGGTGTAACTACCCGTCGGCTGCACCGCAGGTAATCCTTCCGAGTGGGCACACCTTTCGCTCAGGGCTTTCACGAGGTGACAGCCGGCACCTCTCCCTGCTGGCTGTGGGGTAAACTATCCTGTATCCCTGTACGTAAACCCCTGACAGACGCGATGAAAAACACATCTGCTCTGTTTTTTCGCAAAGACTGATTAAGGAACCATGATGGACAAAGATAATAACCGTGGTATGCGGGACTGGCTCATTTTCATCCGTACGGCAGAAACCGGAAGCATTTCAGAGGCTGCCCGACAGTTGAATATCAGTACCGCGGCCGTCAGCAAGGCCGTCCGTCGCTTTGAGGTTTATCTGGATGCGGTGCTGTTTAACCGGTCATCACAGGGAATGATCCTGACCGAAGCAGGTCAGACAACGCTAAACCGCGCAAGGGAGATCACCGAGTCTTTCCATTCGCTGCTTGAGGACATCCGTAATCCGGAAAATGAAATAAAGGGGCATATCCGTCTGACGGCACCTGCCATCGTGTGTGAGTTTCTTGCCAATGAGTGGATCTTCGATTATGCGCAGATGCATCCGAAAGTGAAGGTATTTCTTGACGCGCGCGAACGCAGCGACCTTAGCCGGGAATCCCCCGAACTGGATGACCTGGTATTGCGCAGCGGCAGGATCGAAAGTGAAGATCTGGTGCACAGAAAGCTGTCTCCCCTGAAGCTTGTGCTGTGTGCCAGTCCCCGTTATCTTCAGCGGCATCCGGCGATTTCTCATCCGCGCGACCTTGAAAATCATCGGCTTCTGGGGATGCACCATCACGGCCTTGCTGGCCCGCTCCTGCTTTTCAGGGGAGAAGAATCCTATGCGCTGGGGCAGGATGCTGAAACAGGCATCTCGTCAAACAATTTGTTCGCTATGCTGAACCTGGCGATTCAGGGGCGCGGGATCAGCGTTGCCACGCCCGGCTGGCTGGCTTCCGGTTATTTAGGGCGTGGACAACTTGAAATTATTCTGCCGGAATGGAATATACCTGACCTCCCGGCCTGGCTTATCTGGCGGCATCGCCCCCGGCAGAGCAGGATTTTCACCGACTTTTGCAATTATATCGAGGAACGCTGGAATACGCGGCCGCAACTGACTGCGGATGTCCCCACTGAGCCTCTGCTGCAGCCGGGTTTTCTTGCGCGACATGACACCGGAAAACCCTGACCGCACAGTGCTCATCAATGTCGGCTCAGTCCGGTGGCCGGTTCTGTTGCGATGAAAGGGCGCACAGCCCGTCCGATACCTGAGTTTTTCTTGCTGAGTGTCACTGTTTTTTTCAGCCGCGCCGGCCATGGGGTACGGTGATGCCTCTGCCGACCTTAAAGAGGTCATGCTGGTTCGTTACGGATTGTCTACGACGCCCGTAGCGCTGATGGAGTAACTGCCCGCTTTAGTGAGATGAGAACTTACTGTTACGTTAAACCCCGCGGCATTAACTTGGTCGGCAGTGAGCGAGTAAATCCGGCTGAAATTTCAAAAGATTGCCATGTATTCGGCGATAGATCTTTAAAGACTATTGTGTAATCAGGCCAGTCATCATTATCGTCAGAATGGGCCGCAGCATAGGTCGTAAAGGCTTGTTTAACCGGACTACATGAATGGATGCTGGTATACAGAAAATAGTTTACCGACCAATAAGGTCAGTTTATCAGTACCAACTCATGCATGTGCTGTAACGCCGCGCCCCTGCTTGGGAGGATTAACTTATCGTAGAGTTAGATTAAAAGACCCTGAACGATAATCGGCAAAAGCCTGCTGAATATCATCCAGGGTATTCATCACAGAAGGGCTAAAGATAACAACCGGTTCATTGAACGGTTCGGCGTATTGAAAATAAAAAACGGTATCCTCCTGGGCGGTAATATGAATCTGGTCACCTTCATCACCCAGTTTAACAAGATGCCATTTCTTTACGCCGTCATTGCAGATGCTGATGTTACCGTTGACCACATAATGAAAGGGTGTCCGGCGAGATTTGGCGTTTAGCGCCTGGCCGATTTTTGTACTGAAAAGTGACTTTCAACGGCAGCCGCATAGGTAGGTGTCGTCGCGCAGTAGATTTCGGCAAAATCAGCTGCATCAGCGCGGTTCCATGTTTTCTGTAATTCGGCTGTGAGTGCGTTGGTTGTTGTAACAATGACGCCTGCCTGAGCAAGGCGCGTTATCGTAACCTGAGCAACTGCAGGGCCCACATCGCCGGAAGCATCAATGACGGCATAAACCTTATACCCGGCCGCAAGGGCTGAAAGTGCCGGGAAGCCTGGGTTCGGTGTCAGTAGACGGGACCTGGGCACAGGCGAAGCTGGATGGTTTTTACCGGCGCGGCACCTCGCTTAGATTACAGTATTCCAAAGACTTTACGGACAGCGGCACCACCTTCACGCTGGCCGGATACCGTTATGCCACGTCCGGCTATCTGGATTTCAGCGAAGCCAACGGTTATTACGACTCCCTGCCGCCGGATCCACGAGCCGGCGGCGATCTGACGGAATCCGGACAGGCGCTGGCAGAGCGCAACTATGCCCTCTGGCGTCGTCAGCATAACAAGCGCAGCTCAATGTCAACCAGACGCTGGGTGACTACGGTAGCCTTTATGTGTCTGCCTATCAACAGCAGTACTGGGGGATCAGCGGGCGGGAAAACAGCCTGAACCTCGGGTACAGCGTCAGCGTCAGTGCGATTAACTATTCGCTTAACTATGCGTGGTCAGCGTCCCCCTACTACAGCCAGAAGGATAAGGTGATATCGCTGGCCGTACAGATCCCGCTTGATCGTTTTCTTCCGGCAAGCTGGCTTAACCTGTCTGCAAGCCAGGCCAGCCACGGCGCGTCTGTGACGTCTGCCGGCATTTCAGGCACAGCACTAGCCGACAGTAACCTGAGCTATAACGTTCAGCAGGGTTTTACCGGCAGAGGGACCGGTGTCACGAGCAGCGCGACGGCGGATTACAGGGCATCTTCTGGTGAGTATCAGTGGTGCTATAACTATACCCGGCAGACGCGACAGCTTAACTACGGCGCCTCAGGCGGCATTATTATTCATCCTTACGGCCTGACGCTGTCGCAACCGCTGGGCGATACCATGGTACTGGTCAGGGCTGAAAAGGCGGCGGGCGTCAAAGTTGAAAACAATACCGGCGTTTACACCGACGGGCGGGGCTATGCTGTGGTGCCTTACGTCACACCCTATCGCCGTAATGCCGTGAGGCTGAACACCGGCACGCTGGGCGAAAACACTGACCTCACCACTGACACCCGGACGGTGGTGCCCGGACAGGGTGCACTGGTTCTGGCTGACTTCCCGACCCGTTACGGGCAGAAAATAATGCTGACGCTGAATTCTCCGGCCCCGGTGCCTTTTGGCGCCTCAGCCACCGTTAACCGGGGCAGTCAGACAGCATCGGGCATCGTGGACGAGCAGCGGCAGGTCTACCTGAGCGGCGTGCCACAGCGCGGTACCGTCATAGTGCACTGGCAGGGCGGCCACTGCGAAGCCCCATACGACACGGGCACGGATGAGCAGCACGTGCATTTCATCACGGCAGCATGCCGGTAGAGGACAAAAAATCATGAAGAGAAAAGTACTGTTTATTGCCGCAGGCGGGCTGCTGGCTCTGACGGCCACTGAGGCGCAGGCCTATTCCTGTGAAACGCTCACGATGTCGACCGTGCTGACGCCGGCAGCTCTTACGATCCCGAGAGATCTGCCTGTCGGGTCGTCTATCGGCAGCGAGCTGGTTTCCGGGGTGGTGCAGACGTTTAAATGTTCAAATACTCCGGCCCCCGCCCTCACCTATCAGGAATTCGGCGTTAAGGCCTATGGCAACTACGTTACCAGTATCAACGGGCAACGTGTTTACAGCACTAATGTGGCAGGCGTGGGATATGCTTTGGGTGGCACCGTTCTCGTTAGCTGCCCAGGAAGGACTAAGTTCGTTGATGGCAATGATACGATGGATGGTAACTCCGATAACAAAAAAATTTGTGCCGTCAACGGTCTTTTTGATGGGGGGAATACGATTACCGCCCAGGCCAGAATACAGTTTTATAAAACGGCACGATCAACGGGTACCGGGACGGTCAGTGCCCGTAATGTGGGTGCATTCATCCTGCGTAATGATCAGAGCGGCTGGCAGAACCCCGAATCTGCCATCAGCATTGCCGCTTTCAACGTGACAAGTACAGCCCGTTCGGTGAGCCAGTCGGTCATTTCCGTCCCGATGGGTACGGTGGACAGGCGGGCGTTCGGAGGCACGGGGACCTGGCCCGGGGATGCTAACACCCGCCGTTTTACCATCCCGCTCAACTGCAATGCCGGCACTCGGGTCAACGTTCAGATAGACGGCAGCATCCAGAATGCTGCGCGGGGTGTGCTGAATCTGAACGGTGGCACCGGCAGCGCATCCGGCGTGGGGATTCAGTTACTTTTCGGGGATAGTGGTGGGGCCGTGCAGTTTGGTCGCCCGATCAGCACCGGAACGGCGGCGTCAGAGGGCGCATACAGCATCCCTTTTAGGGCAAGGTACTATCAGACCGGCAGTGACGTTACGCCGGGCACGGCAGACGCCAGCGCGACCTTTACGCTTACCTACCGCTAGCCACAGTCTGAGATGCCTGCTGACGATGACAGGGTTAATTCGCGACAGAGAACCGACCGGAGTGGTCCGTCACTGAATTAAAAAACTGCCGGACTCATAAATGTCACACCTCAGACAACGAATATCCACCGGAACCGGTTAATTTATCTTCAGTTTATTAATACGTGGCGCCCGTTTCGTAAAGATTAAGGCATTTTTTCTGGACAGTCATTAACGCTTACCGGGAGCAGAATTAACGAGAAATTTTTTGTGGAATACACGCCGGTTGATGAAACCGTAAAAGTGGCAGGTTTCGTTGACGCCCTGATTTAACGTTTCCACTTCACCGGTGTATGGACTGGCAGAACGATCCTGCCAGTAGGTTTTCAGGAAAATAATTAATCCGTAATCAATGGAGGAACTGTGACATTTATGGATAACACTCAGCGCTGCCTGTCATTTACCGAGAACGAAGTTGCTGTCACCTGGTTCTTTATGACTGGCATGACCATGAAGCAGATAGCCGAATGGTCCGGGATACCCGAAAAATCGGTCAGCTATTACAAAAGGAGGGTAATGAAAAAAATTGGGGCAGAAAACAATAATGAATTTATTATCTGGTTTTTAAAAAACAGAAAAAATTATCAGGAAAGCCGCGCGGAATCAGGTGTTCTTCGACGCAGAATACCTGACTCCGGGAATGAATAAGGGAATTAACGAATAAAGGGCTTCGCATGTGCTTTTACAGTAGAGGAATTAAATTAATTCTCACCTTCTTATGCTGTTTCACCATGATTACAGGCTGCGGTACGCAAGCGTGTCCCGGCGCCGAAGCGGAAAGGCTTATTCCCTGGATAAATCATGCTCATTCCATTCAGGTATGTTTTTCAAAATCTCACGAAACGAGCATTATACATTTTCCAGACCATAAATTTCAGGAGAAGTAAAAAATGTCACTCAGAAAAAAGGTTTTTTTAAGCAGCGATAGTTGTAACGGATTCGGTGTCACATCAACAGTCATTTATGGCGATCACGATGCCATTCTTGTTGATCCCCAGTTCACGATAGCGAATGCACACCGGTTAGTGGCCGAACTGATTGAACTCGACCGTAATATTTTATTTATCTACATCACTCATCTTCACCCCGACCATTATCTGGGTCTGGAAGTGATTAAGCAGATGTATCCTGACGCCAGAGTGATCGCTTATAAAAAAGCCTCTACAGATATCAATGAGGCGTATGACTTTAAAATTCAGTACTGAGGAAACACGGTTCTTGGAAAGAACGGTGCGAATATTAAATTTTCTATTGAAAAATGGACGGAAGATGAAATTCTGCTGGAAGGTGAAACAGTTCAGATCCTCGGTTTTATGACCGGAAACTGCACAGACATTGCGCCCTTATGGATCCCTGCCAGCCGGACGCTGATTGCTTCTGATCTGGTATTCGCCGACTGTCACGTATGGATTGCAGACATGCGGACGCCTGAACTGTTAAAAAAATGGTCAGAAAGCCTCGACAAAATTGAGGCACTGCAGGCGGATATCGTTGTACCGGGTCACTCTTCCGGTGCACTGACACTCCACCCTTCTGCCATCAGTTATACGCGACAGTACATCAGCGATTTTGTGCGGGAACTACACCGCAGTGAGAACGCGCAGCAGCTGATTGATGCAATGGATCGCATTTATCCTGATTACCCGGTTCGTGTCTGCCTTGAATACAGTGCCAGGATCCTGAAGGATCGATATGTATGGCCGGGTGACTGGCCACTTTCCCTGAGAAATATGCCTTCAGGCTTCTGAAAGGAGTGCCTGTCTCGCCGCGCCGGGCGTGGCATTACAGAATGGTGAGTTGAATTAACCATGACCGCAGAGCATCAGTGAGGTGCGGTGATGCCGGCGGGAGCCCCGGGAGAGTCTGATGCAGGGTTCAGAAGACGAAAAAATGGCGGCGCCGGGCGCGACCGTCAGCGCGGTCAGGCACTGCCTGAGAAAGCGGGAGGCCACGGCCCGTTCTGAAGTGGTGATGCTTGTCAGGCTTGCCCGCGGGGGAGCCCCGCCCGCAGAGGGCATCACGGAACGGGGCCCCTACCCGGAACGGTGAAAGACGGGTGCGCCGCCTGTCATACCCAGTCTTCCAGGGTCAGGCCCGGCACCCGCGCAAACTCCCGCACATTGTTCGTCACCAGCACGGTGCCGGCAGCGATGGCGTGTCCGGCGATCGCCGTGTCGTTCGGGCCGATCGGCGTGCCGGCCAGGCGCAGCGCCACCTTAATCTCCGTGGTGGCGTCCACCGCGGCGCGGTCCCAGGGCAGGACGGCATCGAGCCGGGCGCAGAATTCCTCGACCAGCTGCACGTGACGCGGCGAGGCCTTCGGGCCGGTGGCGCCGAAGCGCATCTCGGCGTAGGTCACGGCCGATACCACGATGCGGTGACCGCGCAGCACCGCCTGCTCCAGGCGCTCAATGACGGCGGTCGGCTGCTCGCGCATGATGAAAGAGCAGATACAGGTGTCCAGCATATAAGTTTTGTTCACAGGTCAAACCGTCCTTCGTCGCTGACAACGTCCCCGCGCTCCGCCATAAAGTCCGGATCGGCTTTTTCAAGCTGCAGGAATGAGCCCCAGTTCGGCCGGACGGGACGGAGGATGATGCTGTCTCCTTCCCGGACGATCTCCAGCTCACTTACCCCCTCAAAATCCAGATCGCGGGGCAGACGGATGGCACGGTTATTGCCGTTTCTAAATATCGATACGGTTCTCATGGTCTTTCTCCTAGCCAACTGGTCTTTATATTTATACCTATGCTAAGTATAGGTAGATGTTCTGCAATTGTATAGGTAAGGCAGATGCAGATGATTAACATATGCGTATGCAACACCTATGCAGATGCCGGGGATATGGATATGCCAGACCTATCCTCTGTTCTGTCTTTTTCCGCTGAGATCCGAAAAAAGGCAGAACCGGAAACAGAGTTTAGTGTTGATTCATATGTGTTTTTGTTTGATATTTCTGTAATAGAGGAGTTCGTACGTTCCGGATAACTTTGCAATCGCCATGATCCGGCAGCAGTTAGCGATTTTTATATTTTAGTTTTTATTATTATAAAACAATCGGTTAAGTGAAAATTTCATTCTTCTTAAACATCTTTTGAAGTTTTCGGAAAGCCTGAAAGCAATGACATAGGCTTAACTCATGTCGTCAGTTTGTGATCGTTACGTCCGGTACTGCTACTTAATGAAGTGGTATAATGGCAGGAGTGCGGCGTTTAGTTAAAAGTTCGGTTGAAAGAGGAAGTGTTGTTTGTCTGCCTCAAGGTCCTGAGACGAGTAAATGAATACCCGACATAATTCCTGGAAAATACCGTTGTTGTGTCATTCCTGGATACAAATGGAATAACTGATTTACTTATTTCTAAAGCGATCCTATCTTGATAACTGGCTGTCAAAACATCTTCCGGCCGTAAAAACAAAAGGTCACTCAGGTACACGCCATGCTGAACAAGCCGCCACTGAAGAGTCTGCTGTGTCTTCTTTCTTTAAGTTGCATACTGATAACAGCAATACTGCTTGTCACAATAACTGTCTTTGTGCTCAAAATTTTTACTGAAGAGCGAATCCTTGAATCCAACACTGCTTATGCCCGTAAACTGGCTGACAGTGCTGATAATTTATTCCGTACTGCGCAGCAGGAGTTGGCTTTCAGCGCCAGTCAAATCACCAGTTTCGCGGATTCTCAGGCGTTGCGGTATGAAACCGACAGGCTGCGCCTGCAGTCAGACATGTTCGGTTCGGTGCTCGTTCTTTCTCCTGAGGGGCAGGTGATAATTACTTCACCCTTAAACTTTATTCCATCCGGTGCTTCGCTGAATGTTGCCCCTGAGCAGTTACAGGCCGTAAAAAAAGGCCCTTTCGTTTCGGAACCCCTCGCGCCTTATACAGGAAATTATCTCGTATTTTTGTCAGCCCCTTTACATTCATCCACGGGCAAATATCTGGGCTATCTGGCAGGCTCAATCTATCTGAAAAAAGAGAGTATGCTGAGCCGTCTTTTAAGTGAACATTTCTATGCTGATAAAACGGTCGTCAGTATTGTGTCAGACATCGGTGAAGTCGTTTATTCAACCGATGAATCGCTGACCGGGCAAACTCTCAACTTGAGTTCCGATCTCTCAGTGCAGCTTAAACGGCACAGATACGGGTCGCTAAAAACGACATTAAATCAGCAGCGCTGTCTGCTGGGGTATTCCGATGTTGTCAAAACAAACTGGCATGTCTTTGTTTGCGTTTCGCCGGACGTCACCAGCAATGTCCTTGACCATGTTGTCCGTGAAGTCATTCTTTATGGGCTGGTGCTGGCACTTCTGCTGGTGAGCGCGAGCATGTATATCTCTGCCCGTATTTCACAGCCCCTTGAAAAGCTGGCCCGCCTGACTGGCACTGGTACCACAGAGCGATTAACCGGAAAGATCGGAGAGGTAAAAACCTGGTACAGAGAAGCAGACAGGTTAAAAAAAGCATTTCTGATGTATACAAAGACCATCAACAAAACGTTTTCACTGTTACGCGATGAGGCGTTGACTGACCACCTGACGAAACTGCACAACCGACGTGGTTTTGAACAACTCACGGCCCATTTTGTTGGTCATCCGGGGCCTCACTGCGTTGCTGCTTTTGATATTGATCATTTCAAACATGTTAACGATCGTTACGGACATGACGTTGGTGACGAGATACTGGTCGCCGTCTCCGGTTTTTTGAAAAAAGGATGCCGCACGCAGGATATTATCTGCCGGTTTGGTGGTGAAGAGTTTGTTATTTTTTTTCCATATACAACGCTGACTGAAGCTACGTCTGTCGCTGAGCGTATTCGTCAAACCATAGCCGGTATCCGGTTCCCCATAGCGGGCCACATCACAGTTTCAGCAGGCGTCTGCGGCCTTCAACACGATGATACAGATATGGAAAAAGCCCTGTCTGTAGCCGATCAACTTCTATATAGCGCAAAGCATGAAAGCCGGAACAGGGTGATGACTTCAGGAGTAGTTCAGTCACCCTGAACCGGATTTTAATGACGTATTCAGTTCTCAGAATTGTGCCGCAAAGGTGGGTTCGAGCAAGTGAAGGCAGTCAGCGAATGTTTTCGCAAACAAAAAGCGGACTGGTTGCAGAATAAAATAACCAGGCATTTTTGCCATAGGGTTTTATCTTCTGCAACATTGCCGCGTCACGGTTGATAAAAAATTCAGGCAACCACTTCTTCTGCTCGCTGACACTCATCGTCATTTGTGGCGAGTTCATGATGATCTCAGACTGAAAATAATAAAACTCTTTATTTTTTCTGTATGAAAATGAGATTGTCTTGTCCAGATAGGATTTAGTTTTATCACTGTTATAAACAATTCCTGACACTGAGAGAAACCCTTTTCCACCATCAAGGTCCTGCGAGATGCGCAGGTCAAGCCGCTCTTCATTCCAGAAATAAGAGACGCTGGCTTTACACGTAATAACGTGCCCACCCTGACGTTTTACAGGACAAAAAAAATAGAACAAAAAAAACAGCGAAACAGGATAAATTATCTTATTCATCGTTGAAATTTTTCACATAGTAGAAAGAGCGACAGTTTGCTCGAAGGCTGCTATCAAGGGGATGCTGACAGCTGAAATATGACAGTCTGTCAGCGTTTTCATAAGCAGTAAGATAGATATAAGGTGCAGTTCTGCAATTTATTTTAAGCTGATCTACTTTTTTTAGAACATTTTCAGTGCTTAGTAATGCGTCCGATTTACTGAAAATTTTACAGCCTTTGTAATCTGTGCTGTAACTGAATAATACATTTTCATCATCCATGTCCGTTCTGAGAGAGAAAAAATAAACAATAACAAACAGCATAAGCGTGAATGAGATTATTGCCATAGATTCTTTAAAGAATAAGGCCGACCAGAAACGGATGCCTTTGATAAAAAAAGAATGTGTGAGTCGCTTCCTGGCGGAGTGTATAACATTGGGCTTTTCTTCAGATATTGTTTTCTTAAGAGGATTTTCTGTATTCACAAAGTTGCTGTTCTCATCGGATCTGACAGCCTGAACACTCTCTGCCCGCACCGGAACGGAAGCCGGAGCAGAAGTAATTTCTCTGGATATAGTCGTTTTAGGTGACAGAATAAACCCTTTCCTGGGCATAGTCCGGATAATATCCTCCTGGAGACCGGCTTTATTCAGCGCTCGCCTCAGGGCTGATATATTCTGATAGAGGGCCGTCGGCGCAGGCTCTGTTCCGAAACGACGCCATACAAAATCGTAAAATTGCTGATGTGTGATCAGCTGACCTGCGTTCTCAATCATCAGCTCCAGGCACAGTGATGCCGATGCACTGATAATCACAGGTCTTCCCCTGCCGGTTATTCTTTTTTTTTCCGGTTCGAAAATCAGAAACTCGTTGAGAGTGAATTTTCTGCTCAAGATATTCTCCAGTGACGCGAAAGAAAACCATAAACCCACAATAAATATAAGGAATAAAAATTCTTTAAGATATTTCTGTAAAAAGATGAGCATAATACTTAAAGCTGTATGAATCAATTTAAATGATTTAATTAATATTTTTTTCGATGTTAGGCCACTCTCCTGCTATGTTTAAAAAAAGAAATTTAAAACATAACTCATTGATTTTCATTAAAAAAAACCAATAAACTATAACTAGTATAAGATAAAATATATTTAGAGATATTCAAAGGTGCTTTTTTACCCCTCAGTGTCTAACATGCCGGTGAAAATTTAATGTGCTGGTATGAAAGTGATACTTCGGTATTAACAGTAATGCAGGTAATTAAGCTGGCTGGTTATTCGGCTAAAACAGTAATCAGTTTTTTATGAACCTTAAAGGAGAAAAAATGTTTAAGAAAACTCTAGTCACGATGATTGTTGCTTTGACTGCAAGCAGTGCATTTGCAGCACAGCAAAACAGCATTCGTTTCAAAGGAAGTGTGTCGGCTCAGACATGTAATATCAGCGTCAATGACTCAACTTCTGCAGCGCCTGTTATCCTTCTGCAGGCCGCAAAAGTCAGTGACCTTACTGCGGCGGGTAATACTTCAACTCCAACAACTTTCAGCATGAAGCTGACAGGATGTGCGGATCCGGGAACCGCTGGGGAGGATATCAAAATCAACTTTGTATCTAATAATGTTGATGCTTCTGGCAACCTGAAAAATATTGCCACCACATCCCCTGCGACTAACGTGGCTATTCAGTTACTGGATCCAGACAGTCACGCCATCAATTTATCGTCTGGCCAGGCTACGTCAAAAGCGTTTTCACTGCTATCAGGTACTGACAGTGCAGAAGCACAGTTTACCGCGCAGTATATTGCCACTGGTGCGGCCACAGCCGGTAATGTCGAGGCATCAGTTCAGTACTCCATTAATTATCTTTAATTAAAGTGCCCCGCGAATATTCGCGGGGACGGAAAAAATTATGAAAATTATATCATTTATGAAGACGATGTTGCTTTCATTATTCTTTATCAGTGGGTTGTCGCAGGCTGCCGTTGTGCTGAATGCTTCGCGGATCGTCATGGAAGGCAGCATGGAGAAAACCGTTACATTCGATAATACCAGTGATAACCCTTTCATCGTACAGGTTGAATCCGATAATACCGGGGATCCTGATTTTATTGCCATGCCACCTGTATTTAAAATTAAAGAAAAAGGGGGGCAGACGGTAAAAATAAGACTGTTGCATTCATCTCTTCCAGAGGATAAAGAGTCACTTTTTTACCTTAATTTCACTCAGATCCCTGGTGCCAAAAAAAGTGAAAATGACGATAACCATTTAAATTTTATCATCAAAAGCCGCTTGAAAATTATCTACAGACCTGAATCAGTTAATGCGTTTCCTGCAAAAGAAGAAACTAAAGTTTCATACCATATTCAGAATGGAAGGTTATCCATCAGCAATCAGAGCCCGAATGTTCTTTCCATCAGAGATATCAGCAATGGAAAACTGATAATTGCGAAAAATCTGACCCTGAAGCCTGGTGATTCCTTCTCTAAAGATATTAAAGGTGGTTCTGTCAGCGGTCCGCTTCATGCGGTAATGATCAATGATTACGGTACACCAGTAAATTTCCTGATCACCGATAAATAAATTAATGATTTCAGTGAAATGAATATTAAGATATTACTGTTTATTTTTTCTTTCTGCCCATTTCTTTTACATGCGGAAGAATACGAATTCAGCCCCGCCATGCTGAAAGCAAGTGGCCTGACGGGCGTTGCTGCTTTATCAGATGGAAATGCTTTTTATAAACCGGGAGAGTATGAGGTTTCTGTTTATGTGAATAACAAACTGTACTCTAAAAGAACGCTACTTTTTAAAATGAAAGGTAAAAACTTAGTTCCGTTATTTACAGGCGATTTTATAAACGGCATGTCCCTGAAAAAAAAGCCTGAGGCTCTTGACGGGGATAAAAAATATTTCCTGGAATCAGTCCTGCCCCAGTCAAAAGTTGGGCTTGATCTCTCCTCTCTGAGGGTCGATATTGCCGTTCCACAGTCTTTGCTGGAAACACGACCGGATGACTATATTCCGGCGAGTGAGTTTGAGGCGGGCAGCAGCGTTTTATTCTCAAACTATACGGTAAACCAGTATGAGTCGCACAGCGCCTATGGAAGCGTGCTGAGCTCAACATACCTTGGACTCAACAGCGGCTTTAATGCAGGCAAGTGGCAGTTCCGGCAGCAGGGCAATTTCAGTCGTAATCGTTACGGTTCACGGTGGAATTCATCGCGCCTGTATGTGAGACGCGGTTTACCCGCGCTGAGAAGTGAACTGTCGCTCGGACAGCTCAGCTCGGGATCAGATACTTTCAGCGGGCTTAGTTTCACGGGATTAAGCCTGAAGACGGACAACCGCATGCTACCCCCCTCGCTTGTCGCCTACGCCCCCACTGTAAAAGGGACGGCGCGAACTAACGCGAAAGTCGAGGTTTTTCAGAAGAAAAACAAGATTTATGAGACGACTGTACCACCGGGCGCCTTTAGCATTGATGACCTTGCACCCGCATTCTACGGCGGTGACCTGAGTGTCAGGGTCACGGAAAGTGACGGCAGTACAACCGAATATTCAGTACCTTATTCTACGTTGCCGGGTTCGGTCCGCCCGGGTCGACTGGACTATGCATTTTCTGCCGGGGAAATTCGCGACTATTCCCGCGATAACCAGTTTTCTGAACTATCTGTTAATTACGGTGTTTCCAATACGACGACGGCCAACAGTGGGTTACGTATTGGTCGCGGTTACCAGGCTGTCAACGGTGGGGCCGTTTACTCATCATCGCTCGGAGCCTTCGGGAGCTCCGCAACCTGGTCAAATGCTAGGCTGAGAAATGGCAGTACCACGCAGGGATGGATGTTAAACACTCAGTACAGTAAGACGCTGGGGCCAACCGGAACCACGATCAGTTTTGCCGGCTACCGGTATTCCACGAAGGGGTACAGGGATCTCCAGGACATTGTCGCGCTGAATAATTACGACACCCCGCTGTCGTCGGTTGAGGGGGGGACGTTCATGCAAAAAAATCGCATTCAGGTGAACGTCAGTCAGCCGCTGGACGGGCTGGGGAGCATTTATGTTTCGGGTTCTTCACAGAATTACTATGACGGACGGAACAAAGACACGTCTTACCAGCTCGGATACACCACGGCGCTGCCCTACGGTATTCACATGGATTTCAGCATTTCCAGACAGTACCGCACCCGCGTATCAGATGCGCAAAGATGGGGGGCACGTGATAATGACCGTTACAAGGAGTATTCCAAAGATACCCAGTTTGCCCTTAACTTTTCCGTGCCTCTCGGACGGGATACTCGGAATACCACGCTCAGTACCTCATACATTAACAGCAACAATGAAGGCAGCTACCAGACATCGCTGTCTGGCAGCGCAGGCAGGAATAATAATACCCAGTGGGGCGTCAATTACAGTCGGGACAGAACGGGCAGTGGTACGGGTCTTAATCTGGCCACAGTTTTGCCAAAAGCCAACGTAAGCGGAACGGTCTCAAAATCCACGGGCAGCTGGCAGGCATCGGGTTCTGTCAGTGGCGCGGTCGCCGTTCACAGCGGCGGTATCACCCTGGGCCATACCGTAAGCGACACCTTTGCCATCGTAGAAGCCAAAGGAGCTGAGGGTGCGACGGTGCTGAACGGCCAGAATATTAAAATTGACAGTTCAGGTTACGCCATCGTTCCTTCGCTGATGCCGTACAGACGTAACAACGTCAACCTTGATGCACCGGAGGGAGAGTCCGCTGATGTGGATATTATCGACAGTCATCAAGTGGTTACCCCCTATGCAGGTTCAGTCAACCGGGTGGTCTTCAAAACCCGTCAGGGAATACCGGTCATGATGCAGCTGAAACGCCGGGATGGCAGCTACGTTCCCCTGGGATCAGATATCTTTGATTCCAGTGGCAATAGTGTTGCAACGGTCAGTCAGGCGGGGAATACCTATCTGCGGCTGGAAAACCGTGAGGCGCTGAGCGCCCGCTGGGGCAGCGCACAGGATGAACAGTGTGTTATCCACTATGCGCCAGTGAATGCGACGCCCGTAAAGGCCCTCAATTATGTCACTGCACTCTGTGAATAAGGTCAGAACATGAAAAAGCATGTAACTATTTTTTCCTTGCTGATGGCGATGTTCTTTACATCATCAGCCCTGGCAAGATGTCAATCTGTCGAGCACGGCTCCCCGGGGGGGGATGCTCAGGGAGGTGTGCCTCTCAGCTACGGTACCATAAAACTTACCCCGGCAGAATTCATGCCAGCCGGCCTGATAGGCGTCACAAATGTGAGCGTGGGGCAGGCCCAGGCGTTTCAGGCAAGACAGGGACCGGATACGTTGTTATATACCTGCGATCTTGCCGATGAGGGACAGACCTATGAGTATTTTGCCACCAACGGAGACAGTAACGTCGGCGGCAACATCAGCGCGGGTGACAGCGTCTATCAGACCTTTTTCCCCTTTATTGGCATAAAGCTCATCCGGGATACTGATGGAAAAGTATTTTCAAGGTACTGGCAGAGTTCGCCCATTCGAGGACACAGAGAAGGTAATAAACTTAACTTTTATGCCAGCGACTTCAGTAGCGTGACGGCAGAAATTTACCGTCTGCCTGCGACGCTCAGGGGCGGTGATCCGATCGCACACTGGGGATGTAACGGCCCCGCCGATGATACTGCCAATGGGATAGGCTACACGTGTTCCCAGCCAAATGGTTATACGGTTTTTGTCGGTCCCGGCTGGAATGACACCCGAAACATCAAGCCCGGCACCGACAGCAATACCAACTGGGATGGCTTCAGCGCCAGTAACTGGATTGGCTTTGGGATGCATTACGCTGCGGATAATTCCTTCACACAGACACAATGGGGATGCCGTGTTTTCAACTACACCAATCCTGTAACTCTTCCTCCCGTCACTCTCAGTGAACTGAAGGCTGGCGTAGAAAGAGGCGCTAACTTTAATGTCACTTACAGGTGTGGAGGAACAGCCATTGCTCAGCTTATTGACAGGTTCGCGGGGGCGGGAGCCGATAAAATATCGGTGGCATTCAGTACGAACCATCCCGTACCGGGTGGGGTTGATTGGTCGCGTTATACATTATCGGATAATGACGGGCTGGACGGCTATGCTTCTAATGTTGGCATCGGCTTATCTGTTGCGGGTAAGGAAGTCGGGTTTTTAACCAACGCATATAAGGATCTGGGAGTCGGATGGTTTTCTCCACTCGACGGGGTCGTCTCCCGTTCTAACAACGGCAATAATCAGATAGATATTACGTCACAGTATTTCGCATTTTACGGCATCATTGACCCGTCTAAACCAGTCATACCCGGTCAGGTTGACGCGACAGCCTATATTAATGTGAGGTACTGGTGATGAGACACATGGTTCACCTTTTCAGTGTTGTCTTCATGTTTATTTCACTCGGGGTCCACGCAACGGTTGTTCCTTTGCAGGACAGGGTGCTGTTTAGCAGTACCGACAGCGACAGGCGCCTGCTCATCGTCAACAATGATGGACAAGCGCCGGTGCTTCTTCAGAGCTGGATTGATGACGGTGCTACAGGTGATATGAACAAAGAAAAAAACTATCCTTTTGTGGTTATTCCGGCGGTGGCCCGGATGGCACCGGGTAAGGTTTTAAACCTGAAGATACTGCCCACGGAAAAAATCAGTGAATTACCAACAGACCGTGAGTCCGTCTTCTGGATCAACCTCTATGAAATACCGGGCGTCAAGCAAACTAAGCAATCGCACCATATAAATAAAATAGAGGTCGGATTGAACTCGCAGCTGAAGATTATTTACCGGCCATTCAAAGAAGCCATGAATATTAACACTACTGGTGAATCCATAGGGTTACGTTTAACGGACGGAGGAAGAATACTGGAAATAACTAATCCTACACCGTATTACATTACGCCTGTTTCGGTAAAGGTAAATTCGCCTGACGCCGGGCAGCCAGTAACACTTGGCATGGATCGGTTGATTGCACCTTTCAGTCATAAGCGCTTTAAATTATCAGAAGCTGTAAACAGTAAAAAGACGCCTGTTGAATACACCATCGTTGATGATGTCGGGAAAAATGCCAGATTTATGAAGGTGCTTAATTAAAATTTAAAAATAAATGTCTGCTTTCTGGCTGTCAACCTGCTCTGGCGCCGGGGCTCATATGATTATTTAATTAATTTAAAAATGGAGGGTCCGTGAAGTTTATGGATAACGCTCAGCGCTGTCTGTCATTCACAGAGAAGGAAGTTGCAGTGACCTGGTTCTTTATGACCGGCATGACAATGAAGGAGATTGCCGAATGGTCCGGGATATCCGAGAAATCAGTCAGCTATCACAAAAGGAGAGTAATGAAAAAAATTGGGGTGGTAAACAACAATGAATTTATTATCTGGTTTTTAGAAAACAGAAAGAATTATCAAGGGGCGCGCGCGGAATCCGGTATTCTGCGTCGCAGAACCCCTGCCTCCCGGAATTAACGGATAAAGGACTTCGCATGTCAGTTTACGGTAAAGTAATTAAATTAATCCTCACCTTCTGGTTCTGTTTCAGCGTACTTACAGGCTGCAGTACGCAAACATCTCAACGCGTCAGCATGAAGGATTATTTGCTGGACAAGACCCAATCCTCAGCAGCACAAAACGAACGGATACGTTTCCTGGTCTTTCATTACACGGCAGTCGACGAGGCCACTTCGCTGAAACTGCTTACCGGCGAGAACGTCAGCGCACACTATCTGATTTCAGATCAGACAGACAGCCGCACAGACAAACCTGTCGTCTACAGGCTGGTCAGTGAAAACAGGCGGGCCTGGCACGCCGGTGTAAGCAACTGGAACGGGCGGATCAACCTGAATGACTCCTCGGTGGGCATTGAAATCGTGAATCCCGGTTTCACGGAAGATATGCTGGGACAAAAGACCTGGTATCCTTACCGTGAGCAGCAGATTAGCGCCCTGACAGCCTTGGCCAAAGAGATCATCCGGCGCTATGGCATCACGCCGGATAACGTGCTCGGCCACAGTGACATCGCACCACTACGTAAACAGGATCCAGGCAGACTTTTCCCGTGGAAGGCGCTTGCGGCTCAGGGTGTGGGAGCCTGGCCTGAGCCACAACGTGTGCAAAAGTATCTGGCCGGACGTGCAATGAATGCCCCTGCGGATGTCCTGAGCGTCCAGACGTTGCTTAAGCGATACGGTTACGATCAGATCCCGCTCAGCGGCTTCCTGGATGAAGACACCCGAAAAACCATCAGCGCATTTCAGATGCATTTCAGGCCGGAAAACACTGACGGCACACCCGATGCAGAAACCGAGGCGATTGCACAGGCGCTCAATGAGCAGTACCGTGCTACTTCTGTCTGAAAGGCAGAGTGTCAGCCAGCCGTTTTTCTTCTGGATCACGGGCAGCAGGATGCGCGCACTTCAGAGAAGCCTGACCGTCTTTCTGATGGTCAGTAACCGCTGAAAGTAAAAGTCATTCACGGAAAATATTACTCCCGATATCTGTGTGTTTTGTTCCCGGAATATGCTTCTGCGTTCCGTCTGGCTTAAAGATTAAAGATTAGGTAAGTGAGATATGCTTACCTTTTTAAAAATCAAGGCTGGAATTACAGTTTGATATTAAATTCCTGTTATAGTGCTTGTGTTTTAATGATGGTGCTGATTACATCGTAAAAAATCCAGTACCGCAGATTTCGTTGTTATTTAAAATCACCGCTTTTATCTTCGCCTTATTTAGTCACGTAAATCAGCCGGTATTTACTGAATTTTCTGACGTTCTCTCCCGACCAGGTAATGAGCGGCTCCAGAATTTTAATCAGTGAAGAGCCAGAATCCGTAATGCTGAAAACCATTTCTACGGGACTTTTTCTCCATAGACGCTATGCATTACCATGCCATTCTATTCAAGGTTCTTTAGAGTACGGTAAAGCATTTTTGTGAGATACCGTCATTACATTTCAGTATCTGATTGAAACGGCCTGCTCCGGAACTGAGAATATATATTACTGCCAGATGAAATTTGTTAGAAAGTCTTTCAGCAAGCCTTTTCTGAGGTGTTTTATCATTGTTGTCTGAAAGATAGTTTTTTCGCGTGTCCAGATTCCTTAATTGGTACTGAATTCCTTTCAGATCTCTTTTTTACAGTATCAGGAAACGGGCGTTATACATATTTAAGACCATTACTGTCAGGGCTGGTAAAAAATCTCACTCAGAAAAAAGGTTTTTTGAGCAGCCATAATTGTAACGGTTTCGGTATCACGTCAACAGTCATTTATGACGATAGAGAATGCATACTGGTTAGTGGCCGAACTGATTGGGCTCGACCGTAATATTATATTTATCTATATTACTCATCTTCACCGCGATCATTATCTGGGTATGGAAGTGAACAAGCAGAAGTATCCTGACGCCAGAGTGATTGCTTATAAAAAAGTATCTTCAGGTATCATTGAGATGTATGACTTCAAAATTCAGTACTGGAGAAACACGGTTCCTGGACATAACGGTGTGAATATTAAATTTTCTTTTGAAAAAAATGGACTTAAGATAAAATCCTGCTGGAAGGTGAAACAATTCAGATCCTCGGTTTTGTGGCCGGAGACTGTACTGACATTGCGCCCTTATGGATCCCGGCCAGCCGGACGCTGATTGCTTCTGATCTGGTATTCGCCGACTGTCACGTATGGATTGCACACTCTTCCAGTGCAATGACACTCCACTCTTCTGCCATCAGTTATACGCGACAGTACATCAACGATTTTGTGAAGGAACTACGCCGCAGTGAGAACGCGCAGTAGCTGATGGATGAAATGGATCGTATTTATCCAGATTATCCGGTTCGTGTCTGCCTTGGATACAGTGCCGGGATCCTGAAAGACAGATATGTATGGCCGGGTGACTGGCCACTTTCCCTGAGAAATATGCCTCCAGGCTTCTGAAACGCGTGCCTGCCTCGCCGCGCCGGGCGTGGCATTACAGAATGGTGGAAAGCGGGTTGCCATGGCCAGTTCTTAGGTGGTGGTGCTTGTCAGACTCGCACGCGAGGAAGCCCAATTCGCAGAAGACAGTGCGGGACGGGCCCCTGTCCGGAACGGTGGAAAACGGGGGCCGCCTGTCATACCCAGTCTTCCAGTGTCAGACACGGTACCCGCTCAAACTCCCCCGTATTATTCGTCACCAGCACGGCACCGGCAGCGATGGCGTGCCCGGTGATCGCCGTGTCGTTCGGGCCTATCGGCGTCCCGGCCAGCCGCAGCGCGACCTTAATCTGCGTGGTCGCATCCACCGCGGCACGGTCCCAGGGCAGGACGGCATCCTAGCGGGTGCAGAACGCGTCAACCAGCTGTACGTGGCGGGGCGATGCCTTCGGGCCGGTGGCACCGAAACGCATCTCGGCGTAGGTCACGGCCGAAACCACGATGCGGTGGCCGCGCAGCACCGCCTGCTCCAGGCGCTCAATGACGGCGGTCGGCTGCTCGCGCATGATGAATGAGCAGATGTTCGTGTCGAGCATACAGATCTTATTCACAGGTCAAACCGTCCTTCGTCGGTGACAACATCCTCACGCTCCGCCATAAAGACCGGATCGGCCTTTTCTCCGCTGACGAACGACCCCCAGGTGGGCCGGACGGGACGCAGAATGATGCTGTCCCCTTCCCGGACGATCTCCAGTTCGCTCACCCCGTCAAAATCCAGATCGCGGGGAAGACGAATGGCACGGTTGTTGCCGTTTCTAAATATCGATACGGTTCTCATGGTCTTTCTCCTGGCCGGCTGGCCGCTATATTCATACCTGTGCCAAGTATAGGCAGATGTTATGCATATGCATATACTTGACATCTGCATATGTTAAAAATATGTGTGTGCATGCTAATTGCAAATGACTGGTATTTAGATATGTAATGCATATGCTTTCTTATCTCCTTTTCTGCTGAGATCCGAAAAGAACAAGAACCGGATCTTTTTTCCCCGGTGGCGGCTTTCTGCGCAGATTACTATATGTAGTGGCTAAATCAGCTGGTCCGGCTACCAGATATAGGGTTCTGGCTGCGGAGGTCCTCTGACAAAGCGGGCTTTACCCCGCCCCGCCGACGTGCTGTGCTTCCGCTTACTGCTGTATCGGGAATAAGTCGGATCATCCATGTAAGGCTGTGCGGTTATTTATTAGGGTGTCTATATGCATGCTTACTATCAGGTAGGTGATGTTTATACATGCAAATATAATGCATGAAATATTAACCAGAAGTTATTGATGCAAGAGTCTGCGTTCTAAAATGTGCCGGGCGTCATAACTACGATGAGTTATTACTGCAAATAAAGGAAGTGCCGTGGGCTATGAAGAAATGATTGACACCCTCATCGATGATGGTCATCAAAAGGTGACGCTGTTTAGCTGCCTTTTGCACACCGATGATGGATCGGCAGAGGTGTATCTCATTATCAGCGATGATGGCGATACGATTGCAAAAAATCTTCGCGAGGCCGGGGGACACAGTGGATGGACATTATGCTACTGGCCAGTTTCACATTCTTCAGATTCTGATTTACATGAAATCTGGCCACTAGATCTAAGTAAGCGTGATGACTCCGTTGCACAACTGAGTCTTTTTAGCTGAGGCTGCGCGGGATTGAGTAGAAATGGAGTGACGGATGATAACTCAGGTAGACAGCCTTACTAGCGGAGCGATAGGCGCTTTTTCACATCCATTGACCGTTCAGGTCCTTAATCAAGGGCCGGGGATATGGGGAAATGTGGCCACCGGGCTGATCACTGCCGGTGCGGCGATTGCGGCGGTGATGCTGACGCACCGGTTCACGTTAAAACGTGAGAGGCAGGCGTCAGAAGACAGGCTGCAGCGGGAGCGGTATTTCATCGCAACCGAGCTGGTCTTCCTGCTGGAGCGGTTTGCCCAGCAGTGTGTGCTTTCAGCAACCGAGTCCGGAGATTATGACAATAATGGTCAAATCATGTTAGAGCATTACCTACCTAAAATCGGTTATGCCGGCGTAACCGGTGACTGGCGCTCTCTCCCTCACGCGCTTATGTACCGAATAAGCGAACTTCCTGTTCTTCAGGAAGAAGAAGGGCGAAAATCAATCCATGCAGCGTTTGAAGATGATACCCCATATGATGGAAGCGACGGCCTGCACGAGCTTAATAACCAGTCCTGCAGGCTCGGACTTCGGGCCATCAGGATTTCACGTGAACTTAGGCGAACATGCGGCATGCCTGATGAAGGGTTATCAGCGCATCACTGGTCTGCCTGGCGCGTTCTTTCAGCCGCTAGAGGCAGACTGATTAGTGCAGAGCTTTTGTATGCCCGTAGCCATCATAAAACAATGTTCGCACTTAGCCAGCATCAATTACCAGTCACATCGGCTGAAACAGAGTTTACTGACCGACAAGGGGATGTATCATGACCGGTCTCGTATCTTGGGGGCATTCAAACCCACATCAGCCTGCGCAACTGCCAGTGGCAATTGACTATCCGGCCGCGCTGGCGCTGCGGCAGATGGCTGCGCAGCATGATGAGTATCCGCAGTACCTGCTGGCTCCTGAGGTCAGCGCCCTTCTCCATTACGTGCCGGATCTGCACCGCAAGATGCTGTTCACCACGCTCTGGAATACCGGCGCGCGTATTAACGAGGTGCTGGCGCTGACCCGGGGGGATTTCAGCCTAGCACCGCCCTACCCCTATGTACAGCTGGCCACGCTGAAGCAGCGCAGTGAGAAAGCCGCCCGCGGTCCGGGACGCGCACCTGCCGGTATAGTGCCGCACCGCCTGGTGCCGCTGTCCGATCCGCAGTACGTGGCCCAGATGGAGATGACGGTCGCCACGCTGAAAATTCCGCTGGAGCGGCGCAACCCGGAGACGGGCCGGACCGAAAAGGTCAGGCTATGGACGGTGACTGACAGAACGGTGCGCACCTGGCTGAACGAAGCTGTCACCGCTGCCGCCGGTGACGGAGTCACGTTCTCGGTGCCGGTAACGCCACACACGTTCCGGCACAGTTACGCCATGCACATGCTCTATGCGGGCATTCCGCTGAAGGCGCTGCAGAGTCTGATGGGGCACAAAAACATGAAGTCTACCGAGGTTTACACGAAAGTGTTTGCGCTGGACGTGGCTGCGAGGCACCGGGTGCAGTTCCATATGCCTGGAACTGAAGCTGTTGCGATGCTCAAAAATAAGACCTGATGTATTCAATATGTAACGTGCCATTTAAAAAATCCACTATTTTTCATATTGATAACTTCGCCTTACTAAACAAAACGACCAGATAATCAAATAATCAAGACATTTCATGATTATTTGATTACATGATTTTGTAATCAAATAATCTTTATGATTGTGTTTTCAATTTACGCACGTATAGTTACAGGATTACAGGATTACAGGATTACAGGATTACAGGATTACAGGATTACAGGATTACAGGATTACAGGATTACAGGATTACAGGATTGCAGGATTGCAGGATTGCAGGATTGCAGGATTGCAGGATTGCAGGATTGCAGGATTGCAGGATTACAGGATTACAGGATTACAGGATTACAGGATTACAGGATTACAGGATTACAGGATGGCAGGGTTACAGTTTTTAGGGCGCTATTTTACTTTCTAAAGGTATGTGTATGGCTAAAGTCATTTCATTTTTGAACGGTAAGGGCGGGGTAGGTAAAACGACTACTTCGATAAATGTAGCTACAGCAATTGCAAAAAGAGGTTCCAAAGTAATAGTGGTTGATACTGATCCTCAAAGTAGTATCGGAAACTGGTACAACGAGGATAAATGCCTGTTTGACGTAGCCGATGCCGGATCAGAAAAAGAAGTCTACTCGGTAAGGAAAACCTTGAAATCATATGATTATATAATCATAGATGGTGCGGCTGCGATATCTGCTATTTCAGCTGCTGCAGTCATGGTTTCTGACGTGGTTTTAATCCCTGTTACTCCTTCACCGCTGGATTTTGCTGCCTGTGGCGCCATCATTGCTGTGATTGAAGCTCGACAAGAACTACAACCAATCAAGGCTAGATTTGTAATAACCAAAAAGGTGAATACTGCCAAAATGCTGGGCGTTCTTAAGGCATCCATTGAGGATACTGGCATTCCCGCGCTACGGACAGGAACGACACAAAGGCAGAGTTACATCAAAACAATGCTTGATGGCGGCACCGTTTTTGACACAGATGATTCTAATGCCAAAGGTGAAATCGACGTACTAACAAACGACATTCTGGAATTATGCCAATGAAAATGAAACTCGGTGCAAGCAAAAGTACAATGCATGCAGTTGACGCTATCCACAAGCCGGGATTACCGACGAAAAAACTCCAGATGAACATTCCTGAAGATCTGCACAAGTCTTTTAAGCTGGCTTGTTTGAAGCAGGACAGGGACATGACAGACGTAACAATCGAGCTCATTAATGAATGGATGGCAAAGCATCAATAATCTCTAGATTATGTGATTATGTGATTATGTGATTATGTGATTATGTGATTATGTGATTATTCGTAATTTTCTGGGTTCGTGCGAGCTGATATATGAACAGATTAAAAATAATGCTTTCTGGGTTTCTGGGCTTTAAGTCGATGAGTTCAATGAGCGATAAAGATAGAAAGAGCGCTGCTGAATGGGGGTTCCTGCTGAGCACGCTGTTTATAGTGCCGCTTTTCTTCATGCATGATGCCAGTGAACTGATCAAAATCGGTATGCAACTGCTGTGGGGCGCCTGCGTTTCGCGCGCTGCATTCCTGGCCAACGGCGGCTGGAAAAAGAAAAATCCCGGATGAATGAATTCTAAAAGCAGAGGAATCTATGAAAAGACAGGAACAACTGAACTGCATGCTGACGCAGATGCGTGGACACGCAATGATGATCACAACAAGTATCCAGTCATCCGATATGTTTAAGGGCCCCGTCCGCAGGCGCCGCCCGGCCTTTGATGACTGGCTCCATCAGCTTTCGCGCAAGGACAGGGTTCCGCGCGGACGATACTTCCACGGAAAGCGCCCGGGCAAACCTTTGATCATTGTGGATGAGTTCTGGCAGCAGTTTTCATGAGAAGGCAGAGCAACAGATATGCGCTTGCCTGCTGTGCCCTGCGGTACAGGTTACATTACGCGCGCCACAGGGATGTCACTCCAGCGCGTGGTCCACGCCGGTGAGAGAATGTCCCGCTTCATTTTCCATTCCGTATTCACGCCCTGACCGGCAAACCATACACTTCCCAGCCCGGACTGATTGATCCCGTCAAGAACCTTCATCAGCTGCGCACTGTTTGCACGTGGCTTATCTTCATCAAACAGGCTCAACTGACTGACCCCATTCGGCGTAAAGTCATCGAGCATTATCCCGGCCTTCATGTAACGTCTCCCTTCAAGCCAGATGCGGTCGAGCGAACGAATGGCCACTTCAATCACGTCACGTGTGTCCTGGGTTGGAATGGTGAGACTCTCGCCGGCGCTATTCCCATAAAATATTTCACCCTGCGCATGCGGCGAAGTGCGGATAAAGACGCTGATGCGCCGGCAGAACTGCCGCTCCTTTCTGAGCTTCTCCGCAGCCCGGGTTGCGTACTGACACAACGCCTCCTGCATCAGCACCTTCGACGTGATTCTATCGCCAAAGGACCGGCTGCAGACAATCTGCTGTTTCGCAGGCACAAACTCTTCGAGGGGAATACAGGATTCCCCGTTAAGTTCCCGAACAGTACGCTCCAGCACCACGCTGAAGTTTTTACGGATAAGGGCAGGGTGGGCGCCCGACAGCTGCAGGGCGTTTTCAATGCCCATGAGATTAAGACGCTTGCCGATGCGTCGGCCAACGCCCCAGATTTCTTCTACAGGCTGATTGGCCAGCAGGGTAGCAGTGCGCTTTGGATTGCCCGTCGTCAGCGCTAATACACCGCGGAATTGCGGCCACTCTTTGCTGGCCCACTGCGCCGATTTTGCCAGGGTTTTTGTCGGACCCATACCTACGCCGACAGTGAGGCCGGTCGTGGCCAGTACGTGCGCGCGCAGGCGCCGGCCAAAATGTTCAAAATCTTCGCAGAAATCAATGCCGGTCAGGTCCAGAAACATTTCGTCTATAGAATACTGCTCCACGCGGGGCGTTATCTCCTCCAGCGCGGTCATAACGCGCTGAGACATACTGTGATTTATGTGGAATGCAAATACAACGTCAGACCAGGTCCCGTTGGCTGGTTAAAGTACGCGCGCAACTGGGATGTCAGACCAGCGTGTCGTTCACGAAGGGCTGAGCATCTCACGCTTCATCTTCCACTCAGTATTAATTCCCTGTCCGGCGAACCACACATTTCCCAGCCCGGACTGATTGATCCCGTCGAGCACTTTCATCAGCTGCACACTGTTCTTTCGTGGCTGTGTATCATCAAATAGATTTAGCTGGCTGACGCCACTTGGCGTAAAGTCATCAAGCATGATGCCGGCCTTCATATAGCGTCGGTCATCAAGCCAGATACGGTCCAGGCTTCGCATGGCCACCTCTATGATGTCTCGCGTGTCCTGTGTGGGCAGCGGGAGCTTCTCACCGGCGGTATTGCCATAAAACACTTCGTTCACGGCGTGCGGCGACGTCCGGATAAAGACACTGATGCGCCTGCAGAACTGACGTTCGACCCTGAGCTTCTCTGCCGCACGCGTCGCATACTGGCACAGTGCCTGCTGCATGGCCATCTTTGAGGTAATGCGCTCGCCAAATGACCTTGAGCAGCAAATCTGCTGTTTGGCCGGTGGCAGTTCCTCGATCGGTATACAGGATTCGCCATTCAGCTCACGTACGGTTCGCTCCAGCACCACGTTAAAGTTTTTCCGTATAAGGGTTGGGTGGGCGTGAGCCAGCTGCAGGGCATTGCGAATACCCACCAGATTGAGACGTTTGCCTATGCGGCGTCCCACCCCCCAGACTTCCTCCACAGGCTGATTTTCTAAGAGAGTAGCGGTTCTTTTAGGGTTACCTGCCGTCAGCGCTAGAACTCCCCGGAATTGCTTCCACTCCTTACTTGCCCACTGTGCGGATTTTGCGAGCGTTTTAGTTGGTCCCATACCCACGCCCACTGTAAGTCCGGTCGTGTTAAGTACGTGAGTGCGTAGCCGTCGCCCAAAATGTTCAAAGTCTTCGCATCCGTCAATACCGGTCAGATCGAGAAACATCTCATCAATACTGTACTGCTCGACGCGGGGCGTCAGCTCTTCCAGCGCAGTCATTACACGCTGGCTGAGATTATGATAAAGCCCGTAGTTCGAACTGAAAATAAAGACCTTTTCGGGATAGGTTTGATTCTTTATCTGGAACCAGGGCGCACCCATTTTTATGCCCAGCGATTTAGCACCGGCACTGCGGGCGATAACACAACCGTCATTATTACTGAGTACCACAACAGGTTTACCGCGCAAATCCGGGCGGAAAAGCGCTTCGCAGCTGGCATAAAACGAGTTGACGTCAGCAAGTCCAAACATGGGCATAACTACCTCAAACAAACATGCGTGTTGTTAAAGAGCCATACGGCACTTTGGACAGCCGATGGCTGCTGTATGCATTGTGAAATTAAGCCCGAATTACCAAGCTGGATTAGAAACGTGGGCTCAGTTATCAGGATGTCCGACGTGTATTGCAACGGGCTGGGTGAATGGCGCATAACACTGCCTCATTAATACTGGTTGTAAATACAGTATTAATGAGCGTTAGTGCGCTGGCAAGTGGACGATGCATCTCTGAAGAAAGTAAAGCCAAAATCCATTGGCTGGTTGTAAGCAGCATTAGTTATCAACAGTAAATTCAATTTGGTCCTGGCCTGTCAGGAGGAGCTTTCAGCAGCAGTTTATATCCTGGCACTGTCTTTTTAACGCGGGTTGCAATCAGACTGGCAGCGAGAATGAAGGCCAGACATATCAGTGCCTGTATCCGGAGAGTGACGTGATAATCAATCAGCACACCCATGATGACCGGGGAAGCGCCGCTGGCGAGCACAGTACCCGCCTCAACTGCCGATCGCACTTTTGCCAGCTGCGCGGAGCCAAGCAGCTGTACCCATAGCGACAGCATGTCAGCGCCCTACGGCAGCAGACGACGTGGCGTCATGCGGTAGTGGCAAGGTCCGCTATGAGCGAAAAGCGGCCGTAATTAGAGGGATAAAAGGACGAGCACCTTATGACTAGCTACAAGGGTAATTCCAGCTATACAAGTCTGAAAAAGGTCCGTTGCTATTCCTGCATGCAAAACTATTTCTCAGAGCTATTTAGAAGACTGTGTCACCTCAGCAGAGAGTTTGGGCGCGCTGAAGACATTTTTGATTATTAAACGTCATATAGCCCGGGATGTTATAGTGTACAGGCGTACTTTTCCGAGTCGCGAATTTCAATGGCGCTTGTGTCATCCTGGTGTGCTGTGCCCGATATCGGGATTTTTTTAATGCACTGAGGCAGCCCGGAAGCTGCTCCCAGAAAGCTATCTCTGAAATGAACGTTAATCCGGTTCAGTCAGCATTTCAATATGGATGACAGACAGCTGCTCGCCGACCTCACCTGATGCGTAATAACGCTCTATGCTTCGGATAAAAGGACTTCGTGACTCCAGCATGTCTGCGATTTCCCGCAGGTGTGCGGCAAGGGAGGCCGGAGATTCGGGGATATAGGGCGGAGTGGCTCTGGCCATGGCATTGTTCTCTGTCTGAAAAAAAACATCATACCGCACCAGAGTTTTTGTGAAACTGAGGCGCTTAAAATTTCTGAAAAATCTGCACGCGACAGGAAATTCGGGGAAAGGCAGTTTAATCAGGGGATCTTTATTTCGGGAAGCGGACATATCAGAAAGAGCTTTCTGCTTAAAATTAAAGCTTTATCCACAGAATAAGTGCATAAATTATGTACAGCCTCTGAAGCGGAGCGGAGAGATCATTCCTGACAGTTTCTCCGGCCGGTATACGTTTTCACGCAACCGATGAGGTCATCTGGTGCTATCGTCTTCCGGCCGGAGCCGGACTATGTCCTGTGGCGTTAATGCTTTTCTTCGTTCAGACCTGCAAGTTTTTGCAGGAACGGCACGCGCTGCTCTGCGGGTCCGGGATTCGCGTACTTCTTAAGCCAGCTTCTGGCCGCGAAAATGTAGCCAAGCCTTTCATCGCAGGATTCATTTGCAGCCATATGACCCAGTTCAGCGATGAGAGAGATAACGTTTATCTCCTTTTCAGCCAGCGCCAGGGGCAGTGCCGCTTCGCCAATAATGGCGTGGACTTTCCCGTCGTCCTGAATTAACACGGTACATCCTCTGTTAGCACGATTGTTGATAACCTCACCACTGACTGTAGTCGCCCTGAAGAATGACGCACATGTAAATACTCCTGAACTGCTGTTTCAGACCGCCGGGGCCGCTGCTGAAAAAGGGCACTTGCTTCAGATGCTGTATCTTTGTATGCACGCAGGTTCATACTGACCGGAGCATTCATGTCCGGCCCTGATGTTCATCGGAGCTGCTGATTTTCCCGCACTGGTGCGAGTCAGCACTGACAAAATTTCTCTGCTTTTATCCGTGAAAAAACTGTGACAGCAGTTGCTGTTCAGTTGGCCGTGGTGGGTGATGATGTACTGGGTATATGTACACTATGTGGGGGCGGATTGAAGGACAATACGCACGATATTTCAGATGAAGTCTGTGCCCTGACAGGACACATTGTCACGCGAATGCTTTCGGCAGGACATGCTGTCACGCCGGAGAGCCTTATTCAGGCACTGTACCAGCTCAGTCAGACTGACGGTAATACTGAGATTTGCCTTGACTGCCTGCGGCTGATTCAGCGTCTAATGAAGAAGCTGCACTGAAGGAAAATACGCCAGTTCACACTGAGCGAGCCGGGTTTTTAAGGCCCAACAGAATTTCCAGGCACGTACGCAGCACGTCAAGCCGGACGATGTCAGTGGTAGCTTCCATCTGAGCGATTAGATAAAAAAGCACCTCCCTGCTGGTCACGCTGCCCTTTTCGGTCAGAAGTGTCCTGACTGCAGCAGAAAAAACTCTTTTCTCCTCGTCATAAATATCATCGATATTCTCAAGGGTATATATCAGCCCGGGTCCGTCTGAGTTAAGTATCTGATGCATATTATAATCCATAGCCTTATTGCTATCGGTTTAATATTAATCCCCGGTTTTGACCGGCTTAGAAAAAGATTTTCTGTTATCAGTGGCGGGTCAGTCTGTCATGATCATCAGGTGATGCCGTGTCCTTACCTTGGTGATGTTCGTTCCGGCCTGAATTACGCCGCTGCATCTCTGTCCTGATATCAGCAATGGCCGCTTTAAAAGCTTCAGCTCTGGATTCATCCTGCTCATCCGCAAGCCTGGCTTCAAGCCTGCTCAGAATACCTGCCCATGACACGGGCTTTTTCTCATCAAGAAGCGTCAGTGCGGCTTCGCCAATCAGTATCTCACCGGGTGCTTTATTTCTGATGCTTTTCATTACTGCCAGTGCTCTCTAATCAGTTATAGCTGTCCGGCTGAGCACGTTCTCAGCCCTGCTGACGGACAATTTACTCAGAAAATATAAGGCCAACCAGCTCCTGCAGGTGCTGCTCCTCTTCAGGCGAAGAGGCTTTTTCCAGGCGAGCCATCAGACGAAGGCAGATGGCTTTACGGCTGAGTTTGCGGCCGGAACGTAATACTTCAACCACGATAGCGCCGAGCACTTCCTGCTGTGACGGCATAACCGCGCGGCTGAAATAAGCGGCAACTTCTTTGTTCAGGCTGTTAGCCGTAAGGGTCTGTAGCATAGTGAACTCCGGTTGTATGAGTGCTGTACAGTACATGCAAGTGAAATTATACAAATTAAATTTTATTGTACAGTTATTTCTGTAGTGACCTGCTATTTGCTAATGGCGGCAATGTCCGCCTTTGGCACAAAACAGACGTTACCGGTATCACAGCGTGACTCGCTTTGAGTGAACAAAATTCACTATGTTTCATCCTTTTTTCAAAGACATCTTTTCGGGTATTACGTTCATTACGCGTCGGCCTGCATTAACAGAGCAGTGGATGACCAGTAAACGTGCATCAGAAGTTCGTCAGGGCGTTGGGTTTTGCTTTCTGTGCGGCCCCGGGCGGCCAAAGAGAAAGCCCTGCAGCAGCCCACAGCCGGACGTCCGGAGCCATTCCGCCTGTTCTTCTTTTTCAACGCCTTCCGCCACCACCTCCAGTCCTAGCTCGCGACACAGCATCAGGACGGCACCGACAATTGACGTTGCGCCCGCATCTGAAATTAAATCGCTGATAAAGGACCGGTCAATTTTGATTTTGCTGAACATCCGGGTACGCAGGTAGCTCAGTGATGAATAACCTGTGCCAAAGTCGTCCAGTACTATATGCACCCCCATTTCCTTTAACTCATGAATGACGCGATAGCTGTCTTCCGGATGTTGAAACAGGGCCGACTCAGTAATTTCCAGCTCAAGCCGGTGTGGCTCAAGTCCGCTCTGCTGCAAAGCGTGTCTGACGATGTCGGCCAGCTGGGGCTCGCGAAACTGGCAGGGCGAAAGGTTTACGGCTATGCGTTCGCTGTCAGGCCAGCCGGCAACTTCTGCACATGCCCGCCTCAGGGCAAAAGCCCCCACCTCATGGATAAGACCGGTCTGCTCTGCCAAAGGAATAAATACGGACGGCGGTACGCTGCCCCTGACGGGATGATACCAGCGCATTAGCGCCTCATAAGACACCGTCACACCTGAGCTGCTGTTAACCACGGGCTGGTAAAAGAGCTGTAACTCACCGTTCGCCAGCGCGCTGCGCAGGTCATTCTCCAGGCTGAAGCGTTCTGCCGCTGCACTTGCCAGCCGGGAGGAAAACATCGCGTAGCCGTTGCGCCCTGCAGCTTTTGCCTCATACAGCGCAATGTCGGCGGCGGCAAGCATACCTTCTGCCTGCCGCACGTCGCCATTGCTGAGACAGATACCGATGCTGCATCCGGACATTACTTTCCTGTCCCCGATTGTAAACGGCTCCGACAGCAGGCCGGTAAACAGGCGGGCTGTTTCGCCTGCAGCTTCCGCATCAATCACTCCGGGCAGGAGAATGACAAATTCATCGCCACCTGTTCGTGCCAGCAAATCACCTGTGCTCAGGACGGCCTGCAGACGGTCAGCGATTCCCGTGAGCAGGGCGTCCCCGGCAGCATGCCCCAGTGCATCATTGACGCTTTTGAAGCGGTCGACATCAAGTATCATGAGTGTAAAAGACAGATGATCCTTCAGAAATCCGTTAAGCGCCGGCATGAGACCCCGGCGGTTCAGCAGGTCCGTTAGGGGATCGTGCAGGGACTGATAAGTCGCCCTGACTATAGCCTGCTGCTCAGCGGTGATATCCAGAACGGTGAAAAGAATAAATTCGCCGGCCCCGCCGGTTTTCAACCTTTCTGCCACTATCCTCAGAGCAGTCTCCGGCACCTTCTCTCCGGAAGTGAACGTTTCAACAAGTCCATCCCCCGGCGAGAGGTGCAGACCGCGCCTGAATATTGTTTCCAGTGCCGCTGGCCGCATTGCCGACTGACGGGTAAGGATGTTACCACCTAGAACAGCAGCTCTGAGCCATGCCGAGTGGATGGCAGACTGATTTGTGCGGACAATATTCCCTGTTCCCGCGTCGCACAGAATGAGCGCATAGGGTGTGTGGCTGAAAATCTCATCAAGTAACTGGCTTGCATCTGACAGTGCTGCCTCACGCCGGGATGTCACACGCTGCGCAATACTGAGCGCCATTTTCTCTTCATAATGACGTGATACGTCACGCACAATTTTAATGAAAGCAGCCTGCTCACCTTCAGCCGGATAAAGAAACTCTATGTCCACAAGTGCCCTGAAAGCGCTGCCGTCCCCGCGCAGGCGCCAGCCCTCTACAGAATGCCGTCCGCACCTGCGGGCAGCGATAAGGTTTTCCTCCGGTACATGTCTGGCCCGCTCATCGTCATCGTAGAAAATCGAGAAGTGCAGTCCTGTAATCTCCTGCCTTTCCCATCCTTTTATATTCCGGGCTCCCCGGTTCCAGCTCAGGACCTCCCCGGATGAGGACAGCAGGTATATGGCACACAGTGACGTCTCAGAGACCGCCAAGCCGAGTCGATCACATGCATGAGATTTCATATATCAGTTCCTGATGAGTTCATAAAATACGGCGAAAACATTCCGATTCGCAGTTCCGCCAGCTTTCATCATACCCGGATGTTTCCACCACGCCGCGCAGGTCCGGAGCCTGAGCCGATAGTGAATGTGGAGCCGTGGAAGATTCCTCAACCAGAGCGATGTTATTCTGCTTTACCCGGTCAGTCTGCCTTACGGCGATGCTGAACCTGAGAGATACCCTGCATCTGTTTGCCTGATGGCAGAGCGGATATCCATGCAGTCCGCCAGTTATCCCACCATGCTGACTATCTTAAGATTGCATTCTCCTCTGCCGGTAGCTACAGCTATGCCGCCTTCACCTGAATAACATCCCAGACCTGCCTCAGAGTGTGAACGGCAATGCCCGTACAAAGGTTAAAAAGTAAAATAAGCAGGCCAAAATCTGCGCTGAGGCGGGTTGAAATTTTCATTAAGTGATATCGCGCCGTGTGATTGTTGCCTTGCTTATGGTTCCGAATGGAAAATTTATCGGCATGAAACGGTATGTCAGTAGCGGGGATTAGTTAATTAATTAATTAAATTGACTACAGCTTAATTGATGTCACCTTTTAAACTTTAAACCGAGTCAACTGACAGATAAGGGTGATAGCGGAGGAAAAAATAAACATTGCAACATCAGGGGATTACTTGTGCGGTGGAGTGACTGGCCAGGCATGCCGTTAAAGCAATGTCCGCTTCTGGCACAAAGCGGACGGAGTCAGATGAACGTCCGCTAAAAGCTAAATGTGTACAATAAAGGAAGTTAGGATGACAGGCGTGACTGAATCCTGACCTGCCTGATAATGTTACAGTCCCAGCTCTGATAATCCCGGATGGTTATCCGGACGACGTCCCAGAGGCCAGTGAAACTTACGCTCACTCTCTTCAATCGGCATATCATTGATACACGCGTATCGATGATGCATCAGCCCGTCAGCGCCGAACTCCCAGTTTTCATTGCCGTAAGAGCGAAACCAGTTGCCGGAGTCATCGTGCCATTCGTAAGCGTATCGGACGGCGATGCGGTTACCTTCAAATGCCCACAGCTCTTTGATAAGCCGGTAGTCCAGCTCTTTCTTCCACTTGCGCTCGAGGAATCCCCTGGCCTCTTCGCGATTGCTGGCAAATTCAGCACGATTGCGCCACTGGGTATCCAGCGTGTAAGCCAGAGAGACTTTACCGGCATCACGGGAATTCCACCCATCCTCTGCGAGCCGGACTTTTTCAGTTGCCGACTCACGGGTGAACGGCGGCAGGGGTGGACGGATATGTGAATCTGACATGATGGAGCCTCCTGTAGGACCGGAAAATATAACGATTATTTGTTCGTGTATTCAGCTCTCTTCAGGGCTCTGGCTCAGTAACCTCTGAGCGATATCTTTTGCATCATCAGCGGCGCGGTAATCACTCATAACATGTGACATGGTGATGGCGCCTTCGATCAGTATCAGTAACTGCCTGGCCAGAGGTAATGGCTCCGCGGTATTCAGCTGCCCGGTAAGCTCCAGCAGGTAGTTAAGCAGTTTTTCTTTATGAACTCTGGCGATTTGACGAACCGGATCGTCAGGGTCACCCATTTCGCCTGCCGTATTGATAAAGGCGCAGCCGCGATATCCTTCCGACTCAAACCATCCTTTAAGCACAACAAACATATTCAGGATGCGCTCTCGTGGCGTATCAGCCCTGTCACACTCATACCTGAACCATTCCATCCAGCGCACATCACGGGCATTCAGAGCGGCGGCAGCCACTTCATCCTTGTTAGTGAAATGGTGATAAATACTTTTTCGGGCTACGCCTGAGGTCTTTACCAGAAGATCCATGCCGGTGGCGTGAATACCGTTCTGGTAAATGAGATGTTCAGCGGTTGCGAGAATTTTCTCCCGCGTGTCTGTCGTAATTTTTTTCATAAAAGGATGGTAGAACGATCGTTCTACCTAATCAAGGCTCTGTCTGAAATTTTTTTAGGTAGTCAGTGAAGAGACTGTTATGACATCTGGACACCGGTATCAGAAAAAGGACTAAGCCAAAGCCGAATGTTGGGTGTGGCGAAGTGGAAACCGGATGAGGGCTGCATGGTTTCTTATGACTTCATTGAGCAAACATCCCAGCTGGTCAGAGAGATTTCATCTTCATCAGAAGAGCAGAGTGCGGGTGTCTCACAAATGAATATTACTGTTACGTAAATGGACCAGGTCACGCAGCAGAACACCGTACTTGTCGAAGAATCAGCGTCTTCCGCTGATGAGCTTGCTAGCCGTGCTGCTAATCTGAGGGATGCTGTCAGTGTGGTCCGCACGAGCACAGCGTGAGTAAGGGGGGATGCGCTTTCGTTAACTGCAGCTGAAGGATGAGTTGCCGATGGCGCAATTTTTTACTCCGTGCGTTTGAAATAGAAGAGCTAACTCAGGGGCTCTTCTAATCTTCCTCTATCCTGTTGGCTGCCAGCCGGCCCCAGAGGAAGATTCCACAGCATGGGTTCGGCACTTTCCAGCCTCCGCGAAAAACAGCTTAGCTTTACCGTGTTCAGGGCCAGTAAAGATGTGATAAGTAACTGTAAAAGCTGGCCCAACCAAAGCCCATCACTAACGGGAAATGGAATAGGGTTTGACCTGTCTCATTTAATCAGGTTGATATCCAGCTCAGGTAAGAGGGTGACACTTTCCTGCTCAGAAGGATCAGTTCTGGCAATAACGAGGGTGGCGGTAGAGTCACTGGTGTTAAAAGGTAAGTGTGGTAAGCCTGCTGGGATATACAGGAAACTGCCCTCTGGTACCTCAAGTTCGTTTTCAAGCCGTTCCCCGTATCTTATTCTGGTCGTTCCCTGCAATGCATAGATCGCGGTTTCATGATTTTCATGAAGGTGAGCCTTGCCCTGAGTTGAAGGGGGTATTGTAGCGAGTTGCATATGAAGATGAGAGGAACCTGTGGTTTCTCTTGAAACTCCCACGTAATATTTCAGACCTTGCTTACCTTCAAAGCCTGACTGAGGTGAAACAAGACAGCATGACAGACTATTATTCATAACGGGCCTCTTCTGAGACAAAGATTAAAGACGGGTCACGCTGGGATCAGCGCCAGGTTAAGCCACTATGATTAAGTTCTGAATTTATATAAATTCATTATGTTTGTGTATAAATGATTCGCTATAAAAACATTAGATGCTTAAGCAATAGCTAAACTTTTTCTGCTGATGAGTTTAATATCAAAACAGTAGATTCTGAATTCTTGTCGCAGAAACTCCGATCTGACAACTTAATTTCAATAACATGACAAGTGAAAGTTGATAAGGTAATTGATCATTCTTGCCTTATACTTAACAAAAAATTTTATGTCAGTCATTTGAAAAGTGTAAAAATTAATAAGTTATGTGACATTTGTAAGTGCGAAATCTTTGTGGCTATGGCTTAGTGCTGTGCGCCGGTTTTAATCAAAGTCTTAAACCCAAAGTTCACGATTGTTTGCTGTTAATGAAATCCTTAACACTGCTCCTCAGCCTCAACGAGGCAGCCATCCTCACTGCGTATGATTTTTAAAGCGCTGATAATTTGTTAGATTTGCTGTGCAAAATTTCAGTATTTTAGGAATGCTTTCTTTCTGATAGGTCTCAACACTTGACCGCTGAACATAATAAGTCTCCTGATAAGCTGATTTTAACTTTAATAAAACAGGATGTTTGTGACAGCCCAACATGCCAGTGCTCACATGTTATTGAAAATGATAGCTAAGTAACTATCCATTAAACGCATAAAAACATTCATGACAGCGGAAAGGGCTTCCCTGTAAATAATAAAAATTTGTGTGATTAACACTGCGCATAAAACCAGTATACTTAAATTAGCTTTCATGCTAAAAGTTTCTGACTGATCAGAAGTAGACCATTAGTTACTACCTGTTCCTACAAAGTTAACTCATCGGGATATGTGTAATAAAAAATTCACAAATGCAGGATCTCTGGGTTTATCTGTCTGATACAGGGGTCTTTCAGAAAGCGTTGAATATCTCATTCGGCCTGTGTGGGAGGTGGAATGTGTAAAGAAACTGAAGTAAACCAGCTTTTATATAAAGCGCTAGTGAGTTTTCAGACCGCACTGACGCATTTTGAAGACATGCTCTCACAGCCTCAGGATTTAGAAGTTTATGACTATAGTGCTCTTCGGCTTCAACTGCTGCGGACTGACATTGAGAAAATTGCTGGCATATTATCAATGCAGTTTGCAGAGGATGTGCCGGTAACATGGCTTGTACAGCTGTACAATACTCAGCTAACCCTGAGTAGTTGTATTCAGGGAGTGAACGCCGTCGAGGCAGAGTATAAGTTTGATGAGGATGTGGAAATATTAAGAAATGAAATTATGTTGCTTGAAAAATTGATTACCATGCATGGCTGAAATTATCCTTATAAATTTATAAATAGTTATGTGTTTGTTGTCGAATCACTGTCGGGTATACACAGGCATTAATATTCAGATTGAGTACTCATATTTCAAAAAATTGTAAATGTGACACCGGTATGACAGCCTGCGTTATTTATAAAATTAAACGTGCAATTCAGACTCTTCACAGGGGCCGTTTTTAAATGATCTCAATGTCTTTAGATACCATCAAAAAAGTATCAGTTTTACGACTTTTCTCCTTTTTCCATCTTACAGTTTTTCTGAGCCAGGCTCGTACAACCAGCAAATGGAGGGGCTTATAAGGGAGCCATTATATCTCGATGTAACCCTCAGTAATGGTCAACCTGCAATACTGGATGCGTTTGTGACCCGTCCCGCAGGTCAGGAGCATCTGCCCGTTGCATTAATCACACACGGCACAGTCGGAACGGCTGAGTTTGATCGCTGGACAATGAATCCGAATTATCTTTCATCAACGGCGATTGTTTTCGCAAGGCACGGTTATGCAGCAGTAGCTGTGCTCCGGGAAGGGTATGGATATTCCAGTGGTGCGGCCGAATACCGGGGGGACTCCTGTGAAGTGCCAAATCATGAAATCGCAGGTATGCGGGACAAGAAAGACATTCTGGCTGCGCTTGGCAGAATTAAAGAATACACATGGGCATCGCCTGATGAGGCTATTTTGGTTGGAATGTCGGCTGGTGGATTCGCAGTAATCTCAGCGGGTTCTGCCAATACTGACGGTGTGAAAGCTGTGATCAACTTTGCCGGAGGCCGGGGTGCTAAGGATGGAAAATCTGTCTGTGATGAACCCGGATTGCTCAAAGCATTTTCAGAATATGGAAAGAGCGCTAAAATTCCATCTCTTTGGCTTTATGCAAAGAATGACCATTTCTTTCCACCCAATTTTGCTAAAGCCTTTTTTGCGGCCTACTCACAAAATAATAATCTGGCCAGGTTACATATCTTTCCACCTTTTTCAGATAACGGACATGTCGTGATGGATTCAGCACCTGAATATTTCTGGTGGCCTGAAGTGTCGTTTTTCCTCAAAGATCGAGGGCTTCCTTATAAAGAAATACTGGATATTGCTCAGGCTCAATTATCACAACCTGCCTACCTCAATAATGAAGAGGGAGTAAAGGGGTTTAAGGATTATCTTGCTGCGATGCAATATGAAAAGGCTTTTGCAGTCAGTGATGATGGCGCATGGGGTGTCTCTTACAGAAACAGGACGGCTGAGGATGCCGCGTTTAATGCTCTTAAAAGCTGCAGAGAACACGATAAAGGCAAAGGAAAATGTGATGTTTACGCTATTAATAATGAGGTGGTTGTAAAAAAGCATCATGAGAGCTAAGTAATGCCATTATCTGCCGGGTCGTCAGCTTGAATTGCCTGAAAATTATAGCAATTTATTCGCTGCTGCAGATGATTGCGCACTGTTAAAGACAGGCTGGTGGGCTGGAAAATTATCACCGATCGTTTTATCAGAAATTGCCGGTAGCGAAGTGTAATTATACTTATTGATGTATACAGGCGATCAATGTGTGAGGGAGCAGGGAGGACGTAAATCCCTGGCTCCCTTAATTACGTCAGCGATGCGCGACAGTCATGATACTTCTGATGTGGTTTCTTTGTGAAATTTCATTTACGAACGCTTCAGCATAGTCTGCATAGGAGATCCGACTTTGACCATCAGCGCCTTTCAAAAGGCTACCACCGCCAGTCTGGTAGTCACCTGTTTTGTCCGATGGACCAATCTCCGCGGCAGGGGAGAAAAACGTCCATTCTAAGTCACTTGCAGTCTGATAAATTTTATAAGCCTCATCATGAGCAAGGCCATAAGGATAGTAATCTGATGGAAAGTAAGGCGCATTGAGCAGCTTTTCACCCGGTGCGACTTCAAGACTTGCAGCGCCACCCACAACGATGACACGTTTGATATCTGCAGCACGGGCTGCACTGATTATGGATTGTGCGGCACCCACCAGCTCACCAATGTGCTCGCCATGGACTCCAAACGCACTGGCCAGAACATCAGCCCCGCGAATGACCTTCGCAAACGAAACCTTATCATAAATATCAGCGACTTCAAATTTGATACCTTGCAGCTCTTCGGGAACAGGGCGACCTGTTCTGATAATGCCTGTAACAGTATGTCCGTGGCGCAGTGCTACCCTGGCAATCTCAAATCCGATTTTTCCTGTTGGTGCTATTAGTGCAATTTTCATTTCTGATCTCTCTTTCAAAAAGCGAGTTGTGGCGTGACTTATCGGGCACATATAAAAAACATGCGCGTGGGAATAACGGCACATCAAAACGATTGCTTATAATCAGGACGTGTTTAAATAAATAATTCTTGCGATTAAAACGGCACGTAATTTTTTCGCTCTTCAGGCGCCTGTACCTCCATAAATCTATCTATGATTCACCATTAATCTCAGGCATTGCCTCATAAATTCTATCCTGCAAAAGCAGGCCGTTACTGATTTTTATTCAGCAGCCAGTTGCAGGTGTCTCTGATTAACCTGGTTCTTTCGGTGTGTCAGTATTAAAAGCCCTGGCTCATACCTCGTTATTATTAACTATTGCAGACCTGAGTACGTCGTCTGGAATGTTCTGTCCCCAGTTATTCATGGTCAGCAGAATAGGTTCCAATGATTTACCTAATTCCGTCAATTCATAAATCACCCTTGGCGGTGTTTCAGCATAAGCGGTACGCATGACCAATCCGCTCTTTTCAAAGCGTCGCAAACGGTGGGTAAGTGTATGCGCGCTGATGCCAGATAGTGATGTACGTAATTCGCTAAAACGCTGAGGACCACGCAGCAATTCTCTGACAATCAAAGTTGCCCAGGGACCATCAAGTAAAATGAGGAATCTCGCCACACCGCATGATGGCAGGTTACATCTCAACATGTGTATCTGACCTTAAGTTTGTGGAGCCAGCACCTGAATCATAAACTATCACACAGTGATGGAGTTTTGGATGACATGACTCTTCACTCATGTCTGAGATTGCCCCTGAATGTCTGCAGTCTCAGCTGATCAACTTTCCAGTTTCGGGATGATGTCGAGCGCCTGGAGCATTGAAAGCTGATCAAACTGCTCCCAGTGACCAGTGATTTTTCCATTCTCAAGAGAATAGGCAGTAATGCCGTTCAGAGAAAAAAGACGGCCTGTCGCCGGCAAATGAAGAAATTGCCCTGTATGCTCTACCTCTGCATGCCAGATTGCGACAACGGTATCACCCTGTTCAATCATTCGGTCAACATGATAAACCTGTCGGAAAGCTTTATTAATGAAGCGCACGCTGTTCTCAAACCCTGTTTTATCGGGTTTTGCGCCAAATACAGGCGAATGATCCTGAAATGAATCAGACAGACGCTCGTTAACTAATTGTGAAGCAATCTCTGCATCGTTTGAGTTATAAAACGCTGTAAAAAGATCGGCACCGTAGGGATTAATACTCATCTTAAACCTCGTTAGTTGAAGTGATAAAAACATCTTGTCTTGCAGTGACTTTAACCGGTAAAGGGGAATCCCGATGAAACGAAGTTCACCCGACCAAAAAAGTCCCTGCCTTAAATCTATGCATCACTTTCCCGGCTGGTGCTTATCTACGTTCCTTCAGGGCTTCACACTTATCAGCATGAGAGAAATCAAGGGTTCTCATGCTGTGCTTCACCGGGCAGGCTCAATAGTTCATTACGTGCATCAGTTACGTCAAATGCACTAATAGAAATTTTTCACCTTTTTTTACCTGACTTTAGCCCTGCATACTTACACCCTAATTTCTGCAAAAAGGATTTATCGCCTGATCCTGATTATGTCTGGCATCTTCACTGACCGCTGGTCTTCTGATTGATTCCGTCTTACTGCGAAAACCAGATTTGTGCTTACTGAGATGTCGGGATAGCTGTGTGGCTTCTTAGTCACACCCATGCATAGGTTTCTGAACCAAACCTGATATCAACATCAACCCTTTGATCCATTACCCTGATCAAGAGTCAGGACAAAGTCAGGTAAAGCTGTATTGATGCAAGTATATAAATGAGAAGGGAATCGGCGGAAACGCAACCGTTTGCATGGTGCTTTAAAAGTTGCTTTAGATGCACTTCATTTTTTTGTGACATATATGTCGCTTTTCTCCTTTTTTATCTCTCTGTAAAGATAAATGAAAAATAACCGATAACGATGGTGAATGTGTTTTCAGATACACTTTTTTATAACTGAAATAATAATGAATTGGTGCAGCAGGAATAATAAATGAATAAAATGCTTAACAATATTAATCTTACCGCCAAGTTTGCTATTCTGGGCTTGTTTTGTCTTGTTCTTTTCTCAGTTCCTACAGTGCTTTTTGTATCAGAAGGCAATAAATATATTCATGACAAGGAGCGGGAAGTGACCGGTGTGCCTGTGGAAAACAGGATTCTGGCCCTGCTGAACCTGATACAGCGCCATCGTGCTGAAACAGCCCTTGCCATTGCACAAAAAAATCCTGCCACCTCATCGCGTCTTAAGGTCCGGGACGAAATTGGCAGTATCTCTGATGCCCTGGTGAATGATATGGCACAGACAGAAGGCAGTGCGGGTGTCATTGAGAAATTTAATGGTGTACGCGCGCAATGGGACGCACTGCAGCAGGAGATCGATGCGTCGAAACTGGACCATGCAGCCAGCCTTGACGCACATGCGCTGCTCATCCGCAAGCTACTGAATGCAAACCGTGATGTGCTGGATTTTTACGGATTGTCACTTGATTCCGATATCAGCACCTATCGTCTGATCACCAGTAATTTTTCATCATTGCCTGAACTGACCGAAAGTCTTGGAAAAATTCGCGCATTCGGCACTTCACTGCTTGCCAGAAATGAAACCATAAGTGAGGCGGACTCTGTCCGTATGGAATCTTTACTCAGTACGGGAGCTTATAACCTGGATCTGTTTGAGCAGGATTCAGAAAAGCTTTTTTCGTCTGATGCGGGGCTGAAGCAGAAATTCAGTGCCAATGCAGACGCGGCCGTACAGGAAGCAAATAATGCCCTGAAAACTGCAGGGGCGTTATTTATCAGCCGCAGTATGACGAATCAGAGTCCGCAGGACTATGCGGCGCTTTTTACCAGCGCGATTAACAGATTCAGCACCTACGCAATTGCGGGCGGTAATGAACTGAATGACATGCTCAACCAGCAGATTACGGACCACCGGCATGCACAGTATGGTTTGCTGAGCGTTCTTCTCTTTATGGTCCTGCTTTCTGTCGTTTTTGCATTGATCATTATCCGTTCTGTTACACGACCTATCGGTGCCGCGTCAAAGCTTGCGCTTGAAGTGGCAGAAGGCGATTTGACGACATCCTTTTCCGTGACAGGACGCAATGAAACAGCCGCACTGCTTAAGGCATTACTGCAGATGAGTCAGCGACTGACGGTGACGGTAGAAAACATTAAAAGTAATGCTGTCACCATTGCCACCTCATCTGAGGAGATTGCCCGCGGTAACGGCGATCTTTCTGCGAGGACGGAAGAACAGGCTGCATCGCTGGCTGAAACGGCCGCCAGTATGGAACAGCTCTCATCGATCATCGGCAACAATGCTGAAAACACCCGCCATGCTGCCGAAATGGCCAGCTCGGCTACCAGCGCTGCATTGCGTGGAGGGCATGCAATGGAATCGGTGCTGGGTTCCATGGAGAAAATAAGCAGCAGTGCAGGGCAGATTAAGGACATTATCTCTGTCATTGATGGGATTGCATTTCAGACGAATATTCTCGCGTTAAACGCAGCCGTTGAAGCCGCCCGGGCCGGTGAGCACGGTAAAGGCTTTGCCGTTGTTGCGGCGGAAGTCAGGGCGCTGGCACAGCGCTCTGCTGGCGCGGCGAAGGAAATTAAAGGGCTGATCGAACAGTCTGTGGAGAATGCTGAGCAGGGCATTTCGATGGCCCGGGATGCCGGTGAAAAAGTTAAGGAAAGTATGGATGCGATTGAACAGACAGCACAGCTGGTGAGAGAAATTTCATCTTCTTCAGAGGAGCAGAGTGCAGGCGTATCACAGATCAATATTGCAGTAACGCAGATGGATCAGGTGACGCAGCAGAATGCCGTGCTGGTCGAAGAGTCTGCATCGTCCGCTGATGAACTGGCAAGTCGTGCTGCTAATCTCAGGGATGCTGTCAGCGTTTTCCGCACTAACGCCGCATGATAACGATAACCAGGTGAAGCGCTATCGTTATTCGCCTATAGAGTATGCATATGACGGATGCATGCTTCACCGGTACCGGCAGTAACTGCGGGCGGCGTGAAATTCATTGATGCGTCAATGGATGCTAAGGTTCGCGCCTATTCCGTGGAGAAGGGTGAAGAGCTATAGTCCGCTCAGGCGGAAGCCCCGGCGGGAGCAAACCATTCTTTCTATGAGTATAAAGGCCGTCAGTACGTGGCGTTTGTCGCCGGCGGTAATACCATCCTCAAGGGTCAGGTGGGCGACCAGGTGGTGGTTTACGCTTTACCTGAATAGCGATTAGTGAAGATTCAGTAGAAAATATATGGGGCCCCGGGGCCCCATTTTTTGTTATGTTCGACAGTAAAAATACCAGCATATCCCTGGATGACCATCAAACGTCTTTAGCGCATATCACAAGTCTTTCATAGCACCTCAATCCTGCTTGCCAAAATGTCGGATGAGTGAGACTTCATCAGGCACAATTCTGACTACCGTTCAGTATTTGTCTTCATTACCAGGTAAAAAACTATGATGTCTGGGATGGAATTTGCGTTTGATGATTAAATTCTGATAGCAGATTAAGTTATAATATCTATTTTTCGCGGCATTAAAATCCATTATAACGCAAACGCTACGTTTCAGACTTCATTTACAAAACTCCACACCTCATCAACTTGCTCAAAACCACTGATTATAATTACTGTTTATACATACAGTTATTTGACAGGGTTTTAGCATGCCACGCGATTACGAGATTAAAGATGCCTTCAGGCTTGCCATTAAACGCGACGCGCGCGGGCGTTACACCGTGAGCACACTCGACTTTGTAAAAGAACTCCAGCAGCTCAACTGGCACTTCAGCGCCAGGGAAGCAAACAGATGGATAGAAGCGCACAAGTCAGATTTCCGGGATATCTCAGCATCGGAAGGAGAGGAACGCACCTTCCAGGTCTTTAACCCGAATGGCGGCATGTGATGTTTGCGCTGGTGGATGTGAACTCTTTTTACGCCAGCTGTGAGACGGTGTTCCGTCCTGACCTACGCGGCAAGCCGGTTCTGGTTCTGAGCAATAATGATGGCTGCGTGATCGCCAGGAGTGCGGAAGCTAAAGCGCTGGCCATTCCTATGGGTGCACCCTATTTCAAACTCAGGGAGGACATCAGGCGGCACAGGATCCATGTATTCAGCAGTAATTATGCGCTGTATGCCGACATGAGCAGCCGGGTAATGACAACGCTGGAGCAGATGGCCCCCAGTGTGGAAGTCTATTCAATTGATGAAGCGTTCCTGGACCTGACCGGTGTGCGCAACTGCATGGTACTGGAAAACTTTGGACGGGAAGTGCGTGAGACGATCAAACGCAACACACACCTGACCGTGGGCGTGGGCATTGCCCAGACCAAGACGCTGGCCAAGCTGGCAAACCATGCCGCCAAGAAGTGGAAGCAGACTGGCGGCGTCGTCGATCTGTCGAATATCGACCGGCAGCGAAAGCTGATGTCGCTTGTGCCTGTTGAGGATGTATGGGGAGTAGGGAGGTGAATCAGTAAAAAGCTCAATGCAATGGGCATCACCACGGCCAGAGATCTCGCAGAACAGAGTACCTGGATCATCCGTAAACACTTCAATGTTGTACTCGAGCGTACCGTCAGGGAGCTGCGCGGCGAGTCATGTCTTGCGCTCGAGGAATTTGCACCCACCAAACAGCAGATTGTCTGTTCACGTTCGTTCGGTTCCCGTATCACCGTATACATGGATATGCGCCAGGCGGTGTGTGCCTTTGCCGAACGCGCCGCTGAAAAGCTGAGAAAAGAAAGGCAGTACTGCAGGCAGATAGCCGTTTTTGTACGCACCAGCCCGCACGCGGACAGTGAGGTGTTTTACGGTAATCAGGCAACCGGTAAACTGCTGACACCGTCAAATGATACCCGCGATATCATCCGGGTCGCTATGGACGCGCTGGACAGGATCTGGGTGGACGGACATCGCTATATGAAAGCGGGCATCATGCTGGGCGACTTTTATAGTCAGGGCGTGGCTCAGCTTAGTCTGTTTGACGAATACCAGCCGCAGGCAAACAGCGAGGCCCTGATGCGTGTTGTCGACGGGCTTAATCAGAGCGGTAAGGCAAGTCTGTTTTTTGCGGGACAGGGTATTCAGAAATCCTGGGAAATGAAGAGAGAAATGTTGTCGCCGGCATACACGACCAGATTTTCAGATCTTCCCATGGCTAAGTAACGTTTGACGTCAGCGACTGACGTCCTGCATGCCTGATGACTATTTTCGTTATCAGCGTGGGCTAAACAGATGCAACATTAAAATGATATGAAGAAGGTGCACAAGAAAGCTGAAAATATTCTGATGAATATCTTATTGACGCACAGGTGGGGAGTTAACGTGATCCTGAGGCAGTACTTAATCACGGATGAATGTTCATAATTGCAGGTTAAAAAGCTGAAAAACATAGCCGGATATATACAGTACGCGATGAGATTAACAGCCTGAAGTTCTGTCCGGAAGGTCCGTGCCGGAAATACTTTGAATGTGCAGAAATTCATTCAGCACATAATATCAATTAACAGTGTGAGGTGAGTCGTTTACTGAGACGCTTAGCTGATTCCCTTTTTATTGACTGCCTCATTTACAATGAGGGCTGATGTTAACATGCCATCTATTTCATCAACCGTCTGCGCTTTAAAGTATTACATGTAATTTCTTAATGTTTAAAATAAATGTCTCAGGTTAGTAATACTGTTTGTCTGGCGTGTTGTCGGTTAGGAACAGGTGCTAATGGGATTCTGAAAGTTAGTCCTAAATATTATAAAGCGTTCATTTTTTACCTTTAAATTCAGGTTGTTATTTGAATTTTTTCCGCTTTACATATTTTTCATGGCAAACGATTGCATTGAATATCTCTCAGGATATGAGTAGTAATAATGCACCTTACAGGAAGCGCGTGGTTTATTTCTTTTTACCTGAGCTGCTAGAGACGGAAACAGGATATGAAAAGTAAAGATTGTCGTGTTATTGTTATCGGAGAAAATAACATTTTACATCAGGGTTTATTAAGTCTTATTGACGCCGAATGCAGCAAAAGGCATTTATCTGTATTATCGTGCAGTGATTTTCAGCAATTTCGTGTTCAGATACCGACCAGGTATTCAGGGTGTTATCAGCTCGCTGTTCTTTGTCTCGGATATAATGACTTTTTTCCCCACTGGTTCAGCACCTTTCTGACGTTATTACGTAAAACGAATGGCAATGTACTGGTGTTCACAGACAGCCATGCTCTGCTTACCATGCGGAAAAGAAGTCTTATGAATCGCGTTTGTGATATGGAGTACATACTGGATATATCGTTACCCGTCACCTACATCTCTTTTGTGCTCGAGCACTATCTGAACAGGAAGCGCTCTATGAGAGTAAACTGCAAAATATCTGTGCGGGAGCTTGCCGTAATTGATGGTTTTCTGAATGGTGTTGATGCCGTGCACCACTCTTCAAAGCTGGGAATTGAAACCACAACGCTCTATCAGCACCGTAAAAACTGCGCCAACAAACTTGGCGTGAGAAATCTCAAAGATTTACTCAGACTTTGATAACCGGGGGAAGTCGCGTGCCCGTCATCAATATTCATAAAATCGACTGGTTCCGGATACTCACAGACCTGAGCCGTTTTGGTTACTCACTGCAGGACATTGCGGATGAACTGGATGTGGTTGCCTCCACACTAATCGGCTGGAAGAAAGGGGCCAGCCCCCGGCATCATACGGGTGAAGCGCTCATTGAATTATGGTGTCGGGTGACAGAGAAGGGCAGACATGAACTGCCAAAGGAAAAGTTTGTTCAGAAATTCGTTTTTCACTCTGCGGAACGCCTCTGCCGTCATTCAGAAAAATGAATCTGAACGGACTCATAGTGCCGGTCACTGTCTTACCGGCACAGAGTCATCATGATGAAGCTTGAAAGTGTTGTTAAGTATCACTCCCCGCGTTCTGTCACGCCCCTTGCTGGCCAGTCACCTCTGTCACCTGATGCCATGACCGGCAGTGATGTTATGGCCGCACTGGGGATGGTGCAGAAGCACGCTCCCCTCGGTTATTCTGCCTTCTTCGGAAAAATGCATCTCAGTCGTTATGACCGAGACCGCGCCATACGATTACTGGCATTCGTTGGTCTGCGTGCATCTGTGCGTTATCCGGCCCTCACAAAACTGCCTGAAGATGAGCGTATGGCCATCATCACGGTTATTGCAGGCTATGCCTTTCTCGATTATGCGCGCAGCCCGGATGCAATATCGTCATGTCACGCCTGTAACGGCACAGGCCTGCGTAAAGGAAAATGCTGCAGCAAATGCGGAGGGAAAGGTGTCGTGCGCGCTGCCTGCAAAGACTGTAAAGGGCGCGGTCAGTCAGTTAACCGGACGAGGACACGTTTTCAGGGCGTGACGGTTTATCAGCCCTGTAAGCGGTGTTCCGGACGGGGCTTTGAACGTATCTCTTCAACTGTTGTATACAGGGCAGTGTGTCAGGTCACGGACGCTATTACGCTGGATACCTGGCACAAAAGCGTGAAGCAACTGCACGAGTTTTTGATTGCCGAGTTGCACCGGGAAGAATCCTGGGCAGAGAAAGCGTTATCGTGCATTACTAAATAGCGAACGATAATTTACATTACGATGTTATCGCGCACTATTTACATTTCCATTTTTTGTGTTATTTTGGCTCCAACGATGGGTAAATGACCCTCGAGAGATTTTTATTCAGCCCTGTCATCTTTGTCAGGGCTTTTTTTATGGCCGGATGTGCCGTCACTGCACCCCGTTCACTCTCCAGCTCAGGTTTCATTTCTCCTTACTCTGCGCGGCAAACCACGATGAGCAAATTCACAACCGGTGTTGCTTACAGCGCATCAGCGGGATCTGTACTCCATGGTGTCCTTACTTACTTCAGTCCCGATGAGTGGAGTGCTGTAGGCGTGCTGGTCGGTATCAGCATTGCGACCGTTACCTGTATCACCAACTGGTATTACAGGCGTAAAGCAACACTGGCAGAGATCAGGGCGCTGCGCTGCACCTGCAAGGAAGAGCCGCGCTGAATCATGGCTATCTCCGCTGCGATGCGTAACAGACTTCTGGCTGCAGGTGGTGCGGGCGCCCTGGCTCTGGCTATTACGCTGCTGGGCGGTCCGGATGGTCTGGAAGGTCGTCGTTATGTACCTTATCGGGATGTAGCCGGTGTGCTCACGGTATGTGATGGTCATACGGGCACCGATATTGTCAGTAACAAAACCTATACCGACAGGGAGTGCGACACTCTGCTGCGCGCAGACCTGAAACCCGTTCAGGCCGTCGTTGACAATGTTGTCACGGTCTCCCTCAGCGATTACCAGCGCGCCGCACTTTACAGCTTTGCCTATAACACCGGTACTGACGCTTTTTCCCGATCTTCACTTTTGAAAAAACTCAACGCAGGCGATAAAACAGGCGCGTGCAATGAACTGCGCCGCTGGGTCTTTGCGGGCGGCAGGAAATGGAAAGGGCTGATGAACCGCCGCGAAACTGAGCGTGCACTATGTCTGGCGGAGAACGGTGATGACCTTAAACAGAATTAAGTGGGATGCCGTTGTGATAGGGCTGCTGCTTGTCCTGGCTACTGGACTGGGTGTCACGATTAAGCTTCAGTCCATTTCTAATGCCCGGCTCAACAGACAGAACAGGCAACTGGTGCAGGAAAAGACCTCAGCTGAAGTGATGACGATTAACGTCCTGAAGGCTACAGCACTCTTCAACGACATCGCCCGGGCAACGCACAATGATAATCAGGCCACTAATGCAGAAAGCGAACGCAGAGTGGTGGTCATCCGGAAGCTGGTCAAAGGTAACAGCTGTGCCTCTGAACCTGTTCCTCGTCACGCTGCTGACCAGCTGCGCGCGCACAGAGACACAGTACGTTCCGGTTCCGCCCGTGCCGATACCGGCAAGTCTGCTGGCTGACTGCGAAGTGCCGCCTATTCCAGAGCCGCTTACCTGGGGAGAGAGTCTGGAGTTGAATGAACGATTGCTTAGCGTTGTTGAACAGTGTAACCGTGACAAGGCCGCCATCCGACAAATCGAACGGGAACGGCAAAAGTGAACATACTCCGGTTGCTGTAAGGCAAAGCAGCGTGATCAGCACATGGCTCATCGGGTATGCTCCTGACCTGAGCTTTATGGATGAGGATCACATGAAACGGTTAGTCAAAATTTCAGCCATCACAATTACACTTCTGGCAGTGCTCGCACTGGCTGTAATGATTCTTTTAATAGTATCAATGAGGCCTTCAAAAGTTGATGCTGCACAGGCTGAAGCCTGTCGGCACTATGATAACCAGACAATCATGGCTAAAGTGATACGGGCTAAAACCGGAACTAAGGAAGAGTGGAAAAATTTCTCTGACGTTCAGGACGCAGCTGAAAAGAACGGAATTCTGATCGACTATGGCCAGATGACATTCGGGAACGATATCTGGTTAGTTCCTTTCACTCAGCGTAGCGGTCAGTCAGCAACCGGTGAATACTTTGGCATGCTGGATTGCACCACAGGCAGTGTTGAGTTCGGCAAAAAGTGATTTTCCACGACCGGTTAGTAAGCACAATAAGTAGCATTTGTTCGTTCGCTTCATTGCAGTGGCGATAGCTGAATAAAAAACGACTATCGATCGGCTGCATGATGTTGCTGCTGGCAGGCGCCGGTTAAAGCTCAACGCCACATGCACGAAGCAATCTACCTCCGCCGCCGGCATGGATGATGCAGCAGTACATCAGAGAGCAGTATTTGAAGTAGTGTGATTGCGAAAATTATTCAACTTTTGTGCTAATTCGCCGATACCATGTAAACAATTATTATGGAGGTGAATCGCATGCAGGGAGTTGTTGTAAGGACAAAAGGCGAACTTAAGCAGGCGAAAGAAAATAATATTGACCTGATTATTGTTGAAGGTGAGCTTGCCAAAAAAGTTATGAAAGGCAAAACGATAGCTCATGCTAGCGCCGCAACAATTGCTTTGGTGGGAGTATCAGTTGCAGCCATGCCTGCTACAGGAGGGCTATCATCTTTTGCTTTGATGCCGATTGCTGCAATGACGGGCATTGAGATTGCTGCATTAGCAGCAGTCTGTTTTTTAGGTGCAGGCTTTTTAATCGCTTTATTTAAAGACTATGAAGAAATAGATTTTGATGCCAAAGCACTAACATTGAAGCTAAGACGCAAGCAAAAAAATTAAACCTCCGGATGGGGGTTTTTTATTGGAGCCAGTATGCCAGAAACCGACTGCATCACAGTCACCACCAAATCCGGTGAGACTCATGAGGGTCTGGTGAACCGTTCACAGCCTAAAGTGGTTAACGGCTTCATCGGCATCGCACGCGAAGATGTTGGCTGGGTATATCTGGCGCGTGGTGACGTGCTCAAGATGGAGTACGTGCCAGAGCAAGCTGAATAAAGTCCCAACGATTAAGATAATTATCGTCGTCTGTTTTAGATATTTTAAAGAGAGGCACCTGATGATGCCATGTCGATAAAGCATCTACGTCGCAGCTTGGAACAACATATACTACAGGGACGGAAGTATTGTTCATATCCTCAGACATATTACAGAAGACATAAAACAAGTCAGGTGACACTATTGGTCTGTGATTGCCAACAGTCCATTGCCTAGGGGAAGATCTAGCCCAAGAGCCTTTTACCTGAATGCTTATGCTTTTAGAACCGTCGATTGTCGCAATGATATCGACCCTGCTTGAACCGCTCGTTGTTAAAGCTGCGCTTATGCCAAGGCGAGAAAGCATATAGGCAACGTAATATTCTCCTGCATCACCGGCATTCTTGGCGGTGCGCTTGGTAACTTCTGACATATTCATTTCCTGGAATTAAAATGGCACTCACCGACAAACAAGAAATGTTCTGTCGCGAGTACCTCATCGATTTGAACGCCACGCAAGCGGCCATTAGGGCGGGGTACAGTGAAAAGACTGCAAACCGAACCGGATCTGAAAACCTGTCAAAACCTGATATTGCGCAGCGCATCATTGACCTTAAATCAGAGCGCAATGAAAGGGTAGAGGTAAATTCAGACTATGTGTTGCGCCGCCTGGTTGAAATTGACGAAATGGACGTGCTCGACATCATGGCCGATGACATGAGCATAAAATCTGTATCGCAATGGCCTGCATCATGGCGTCGGTATCTGAGCGGCTTCGATCTGGCTGAGATGTTTGAAGGCCGGGGTGAAGAGCGCGAGATGGTCGGCATCCTGAAAAAGATTAAATGGCCGGATAAAGTCAGAAATCTGGAGCTGCTAGGCAAACACATTTCGGTGCAGGCGTTCCGCGAGCAGGCTACAACATCACTGACAGGTAAAGACGGCGGCCCGCTTGAGGTTGCGCTGCTTTCACGCGAGGAATACCGGCAGGCCCGCCGGGAAATGCTGGAGGATGACGACTGCTGACTTCAAAAACGCTGCACGCCGTATAGAGTGTGAAGAAGACGGGCTCTATTTCACCCGGTACTTCTTTAAGCAGCGCACTGGCAGCAGAATGATTGTTGCGCCTCATCATCAGGTGATACAGCGGACGCTGGACCGGGTGATTGATGGCGATATCCGGCGACTCATCATCAATGTGCCCCCGGGCTACACCAAGACGGAATTGGCCACCATCAACATGATGGGCCGCGGGCTGGCGCTGAACCGCCGTGCCCGCTTCATGCACTTGTCCTATTCCCACAACCTGGCCTTACTGAACTCGTCAACCACGCGAAGCATCGTGAAGTCTGCCGCTTTTCAGGCCATGTGGCCGATGGCGCTGCGCGATGATGCCGACAGTAAAGCGATGTGGTGGACTGAATACGGCGGCGGGGTGTATGCCTCTTCCGCTGCAGGGCAGGTTACCGGCTTTCGCGCCGGACACATGGAGCCGGGCTGGCAGGGAAGTCTTTTAATTGATGACCCGGTTAAACCTGACGATGCCTACAGCGAAACGATACGCAACGGCGTCAACACCCGCTTCAACGAAACTATCCGTTCCCGTCTGGCCATCGAGACCACGCCCATCGTGGTCATCATGCAGCGCATTCACTACCACGACCTGAGCGGATACCTGCTGCGCGGTGGCAGTGGCGAACAGTGGCATCACCTGAACCTGCCGGTACTGATTGATAACAGCGAGCAGTATTCAGTGCTGTATCCTGAAAACTCGTATGCAATACCCGTTGAACATGGTCTGCCTGACGGCTGGCTGTGGCCATACAAGCATAACGAGTCGCATCGCACCTCACTGTTTTCACACCGGCGCACCGCTGAGGCCCAGTACATGCAGCGGCCCCGGCGGTTCAATGCCGAAGGCGCGCTCTGGACAGAAGCTATGGTGTCCGGTGCACGTGCGCTGGAGATTACCCTTCAGCCGTCGCGAACGGTGGTCGCCATCGACCCGCAGGCCACCAACAGCGAAGAGAGTGACGAAACCGGTATTGTCGTGGCGAGCAGTTACGGGCGCGGTAATGACCGGCTGTTCTCTGCTGACGCAGATTACTCCGGGAAGTACTCGCCGAACGGCTGGGCGAAGCGTGCCATCAGGGCGTATGAAGAGCACCACGCTGAAGCCATCGTTATTGAAACCAATCAGGGCGGTGACATGGCGGAGGACACCCTGCGTAATGCGGGTTTCCGCGGTCGCATCATTCGTGTGCACGCCAGTAAGGGCAAATTTGCCCGTGCGGAACCCATTTCAGCCCTATACGAGCAGGGGCGGGTGGCGCACCGCGGCAACCTCTACCAGCTTGAGAACCAGCTGCTGGAATATGTGCCGGCCACCGCGAAGAAATCCCCCGACCGCCTGGATGCGCTGGTCTGGGCCATCACCGAACTGTTCCAGCCGAAAGGTACAACAGTCCGTCCATTCTCAGCCTGACAGAACAGAAATATGAGCAACGACGTCCGCAAGCGATCGCCAAAAATCGAGTCGATTGCCGGATGCTGGCCAATGATCACCGCATTGCTGGGCGGCACAGCAGCCATGCGGCAGGCGGGTAAAACGTACCTGCCTAAATGGCCCAATGAAGAAGAGGCGTTTTATAAAAACCGGCTGGCAACGGCCACGCTTTTCCCGGCCTTTTCCCGTACGGTCGAGGTCCTGAGCGGCAAACCCTTTTCCCGTCCGGTGACATGGGATGAGAAAGTCGTGCCTCAACGTATCCGCGAGATGTTCGCGGATGTAGACCTGCAGGGCACCAATCTGCATTCCTTTCTGGCAGACATTTGTGAGGAGGCGATGGCGTACGGGCTCTGTGGCATCCTGGTCGAGCATCCGCCTGCAGAGAAGCAACTCTCCCTGGCCGAAGAACGACAGCGCGGGCTGAGGCCTTATTTCGTCAAGGTAAACGCGAACAGCCTGCTTGATTATGACTCAGAGCGCGTGAACGGACAGGAAACGTTTACCATGCTGCGCTTTGTAGAGACGGTGAGTGAGCGTGATCCGGATAATGAATTTGCCGTGAAAGACATTGAGCAGGTCAGGGTACTGAATCCCGGCCGCTGGCGGATTTATCGCGAAAAACTCAATGAAACGAGCGGGGTACTGGAGTGGCAGCTGCATGATGAAGGCACCACCAGCCTTAACAAAATCACTTTTGTTCCGGTCTACGGCGACAAGCGTGGCTTTATGAATGGCCGGCCGCCGCTGGCGGAACTCGCGTGGCTCAACGTCGAACACTGGCAGTCGCGCAGCGATCAACAGACCATTCTGCATGTCGCCCGCGTACCGGTGCTGTTCGGTAAGAAGCTGGGCGACGGTCCCATCTCGGTAGGTGCGGCATCGGCCATCGGCTTCCCAGGCTGCACGCAATGAGTTGCCCGAAGCAAACCTGCCTGCCGGAACAGCTCACCGTTCGCCGCAGACAGACGCCCTGATTCACAATAAATTGCTGAACGATCCTTTGTCACCAAGGGTGGGTGCAGAGGACCCCGATCTGATTGTGGTCAGTTTTACCAACTACGATTGCACAGACTGCAAACAGGTCGACAGACATCTGGAGAAGCTGCTCAACGCTTATCCCCGGATCGCGGTCACCTACAAACTGCTTTCCTGGGGTCCGGCGTCATCAACCGCTGTTACCCGCAGAGCACTATCAGTGTGGATTGAGCAGCCAGACAAATTCCACGTGTTTCATCATGCGCTGATGTCCTATAGTGGGATGGCTGACGATGTGCGTATCTATTCGGCTTACAGCGCTGCCGGAATGAAACTGAGCACGTTCAGGCCAGACACACAGCACATCATCGATGTGAACAAAGAATTTTTAAAAGTTATGCATCTGCCAGGTACACCAGCAACCCTCATCGGAGACAAAGTATTACTGGGTGCAGTGACTTATGACGCGCTGGAAGAGGCCGTTAAAGCGGCACTGGCCGAGACAAAAGACGGGAAACGTTTAGCTGTAACGAAAAAGAAGACCTTCAGGACCGGATAAATTCCGCATGAAGCACATCGTTTTGCCCTTAATCCGATGTCCGGGTACAGGTTTATCTGCTCACCTGCCGGCCCGTCACAGTCAGAGCGCAGGGCTGATACCCGCGGGGTCCTTCCTTCTCTCATAGTCAGTCTCCTCCTGAATCAGGTAAACGCAGCATGTCATTTCTGAATTCCCTGTCGCAATTTGCACAGGGTATTGATCCGACAGTCACCCGCCTGATGCTGGGCGACTTCGAGTTTATGGAATTCGAAGTGCCTGAACAGGTGTCCATTCGAGGCAGGCAGAAAACAGTACAGCACCAGCTGATTGGTGGCCGGCGTGTTATCGACGTGCTGGGCACGGAATACGAGCCATTAGCCTGGTCTGGCATAATAACGGGCCTGCAGGCGGGTGAGCGGGTCAGTGCCCTTGAGCGAATGCGGGATGCCGGGCAGCCGATGGTGCTGACGCTGGACGATTACCGCTTCACTGTTGTGATCACGGCGTTTACTCCGGTCTACGAGTATATCTGGCGTCGCCCTTATTCCATTGAAGTGGCGGTTGTCTGTAATGAGGGTTCGCCGGAAAAAGTGGATGCCCTGACCGGCGCACTGCGGGCACTGATTGACAGTTACCTGGGCCGTGCGCTGGGCCTTGCAAAAATCATCAACGTTGATGCCGTCACGCAGGCCGTCAGAAATCTGCATCAGGCTGTCAGACAGGTGACAGATTTTGCGCATGCTACCGTCGTGCAGATTCAGGCCGTTGTCAGGCCCATTATTGCTGCCCGCAACATCATTCAGCATGAGCTCGCACTGCTGGAAGCCGCAGCCGCTGATATCACGACGCTGGGCGGGCTGGTGCCAGGTAACCCCATCTCAAAAACCGTCAGTAATCTGCTCACTCAGTCAGACCACGCAACCCGCATTCCGGCCCTGTATCGCCTTCAGGACGTGCTGGGCAGACTGAACAAAAACGTGAATTCAGGGCAGGCCGCCAGTGGCCTGAAAGCGGTCACGCTGTCAGGGGGCAATCTTTATCAGGTGGCGTCAGAGCAGTATGGGGACGTATCTCTATGGACCAGCATCGCCGATGCCAATGACCTTTCCGATCCGCAACTGAGCGGTATTCATACCCTGAAAATACCCACCAGCCCGGCGAGTTAGCGATGAACGTCAATAATCCCGTAACGGCATCAAGCGCCCGCCATGTTAGCGGGCGTTGTCTTTTAAATGGCACAGAGGTGCCTTTTGTATCGTTCAGCATTGAGAACAATACGTACCGCGGCGCGGGGACGTTCGAGCTTACGCTGGCTATCTCTGCCATGCCTCCGGCCATGAGGCTGCTGAACTGGTGGGCGGTGCAGACTACCATCAGAGCAGAGCTGTTCATTTCAGTCATCACCCAGGCGGGTGTTAACGAAAAAAAGCACATCACAGGAAACATCGATACCTGGCATTACGAACCGGCACGATTTGAGATTTCAGCAGAAGGGCGCGACTTTACCGCAAAACTGATTGATGCGAAGACAACCGGTGAAAGCTTTAAAAACCTGACCAGTTCCCAGATAGCCACTGCACTGGCGCAGCGTCACGGGCTTACACCGGTTGTCACTGCAACGACACAACGCGTCGGCGAATATTACCAGATTGATACTGCGCATCTTACAGGTGAACAGACGGAATGGGACTTGATCACCAGCCTGGCAGCTATCGAAAACTTTTCGGTCTGTGTGAAGGGTGACAGCCTGCATTTCGAACCTAAAGGCGTTCATGCTGGTGTGGATAATTATGTTATCCGCTGGCAGCCCCCCGGTGAGCTGGCGTATCCCCGGAGCAATGTCTCTGATGACCTGACATTTTCACGTGCATTAACGATTTCGAAAGGGGTGACGGTTGAAGTGCTGAGCTGGAATGCAAAGCTGAAAAACAGGCAATTTACCGCCACTTATCCAGCGCAGCCCAGGGGGCCTGAGCCGGGTAAATCGACTGCGGACACACAGGTCTATCGGGTGATGCGTAACGGACTTACACCCGATGCTGCCCGCGCGCTGGCTAGGTCATTATACCGGCAGATCGTTCAGCATGAGATGGCATTCAGCGGTTCAGTGGCCGGCGACAACCTGCTCATGCCGGATACGCTGATCCGTATTGAGGGCACCCAGAGTCCTTTTGACCAGATTTATTACTGCGATAGCGTGCGGCGAACCCTGAGCTGGGAGACGGGCTACAGAATGCAGATTTCCGGTAAAAATCACAGTCCTGCTCTGGAGTCTGAACGGTGAGGGTGCTGCTCAATGCCGTGGCTGCGACGACGCTTCAGAACATGGCTGACAAAAACGGCACACGTCAGGGCATCATCACCGCCTACGATCCGGACAGTTATGCGGTAAAAGTCCAGCTACAGCCGACGGGTGAGGAAACCGGCTGGATCCCCCTCAGTACGCCTTGGGCGGGTAACGGCTGGGGATTTGCTGCAGGTCCGATGATCGGCGCTGTGGCGGAAGTGGGATTTGATTCCGGCCTGAGGGGCGTGGGGATGGCGGAAGGGCAGTTTTACAACGACGCTGACCGCTGCCCGGGGCCACCCTCTGGTGAATTCTGGCTGGTGCATCAGAGCGGTTCGCTGCTGAAGTTTCTCAACAGCGGGGAAGTCCTCCTGTCTGCGAAGGGAAAACTCACTTATGACGCACCGGCACATCATTTTACCGGCGGCGACGTGCTGATAGATAAGAACCTGACAGTCGGGAAAAACATCAGCGACCACAATGGCCGTTATGGCCCTGTAGATCGTATCCGTACCGTTTATGGCGGTCACACCCATCTCGAAAAAGGTCAGGGCAATTTCACTGCCCCGCCGAAACAGCAAATCAAAACTCTTCTGCAGGATTAATCTATGCACGACCTCTATCACTTCGCAGGCGGAGACCTCAACTCCTCTTCTACTGGCGATTTACGCACGGCATCAGGCAGCGACCGCACGAAACAACGCATTCTGCGACGGCTGCTGACAAACTCTGGCGACTACCTGTTTCATCCGGAATACGGTGCCGGGCTGGGGAAGAAAATTGGCGAGGCAGTCAGATCGGGGGAATGGAAATCACTCATCAGTGGCCAGATGTTGCTTGAAGACGCTGTAGCTGCCCATCCACCGCCAGTTGTGAACCTGACCCTGATTGAAGGGGGCGTCAGCGTATCGATTGCTTACAGCGATAACCTGACAGGCATGCCCGAAACGCTCAACTTTGACGTCACAAGGTAAGCAGATGTCATCGCTCAACGTTAAATCTTTCTCTGAACTCGTCAGCGAACAGGTCACTGCTATACAGTCGCGGGCGGCAAAACTGCTGGACTTCTCCATCGGCAGCATTCTGCGTTCGCTGGCTGAATCCAATGCCGGTGTGGCAATGTGGATCCAGCAGTTGATTGTGAAGCTTCTGGTGACGACGCGCGCCGCCACCTGCTCAGGTGACGATCTGGATAGCTGGATGGCGGACTTTGGTTTTTTTCGCCGCTCTGCCGTGCAGGCCACTGGCAACGTGACGTTCTCCCGTCTCACGCCCACCTGCCAGGCCCTTATCCCGGTCGGGACCAAGATAACCACCCTTGATGGCAGCCAGACCTACACTGTTATTGCAGATCAGCCCGGGCGGTCGGGCTATATCATCGCGGCCGGCGTTATCTCTCTGGGTGTACCGGTACGGGCAGACACCGCAGGCGCTGCGGGTAATGCTCAGCCAGGTACCATCACCGTCATCACAGGTTCAGTGTTATATGTCGATCAGGTCACCAATCCGGAAGCTTTTACCGGCGGAAAGGATGCTGAGTCCGATGACGAGTTTCGCGTACGATTCAGAATGTGGATTTCGTCGTTATCCAGAGCAACCAAAGCGGCGATTACGTTTGCGCTCAGCACTATTCAGCATGGCGTCAGCTTCACGCTGAACGAGAATGTCGCCTGGGACGGTGCGCCGCAGCCGGGCTATTTTTATGCGGTAATTGATGATGGCAGCGGCATGCCGCCACGCGAACTCCTTGATCATGCCTATAAGGCTATTGATGCTGTGCGCGGCTTCACTATTACCTTTGGGGTTTTTGCGCCGGAGGTTATCTATGCCAGTGTCGTGCTTTCATTTACGACAGATAATCAGGCAGACCACACAGGGGTAGCCATGCTGGTTGAGGAGGCGATAACACATTACATTGCCAGCCTTAAGCCTGGCCAGCTAATGGCCTACACCCGCATCATCAGAGCGGCCTATGCGGCCAGTCCATTGGTCTCGAACGTGACATTCATTACCCTCAATGGCGGAAAAGCCGATCTCGCGGCCTCGCCAAAACAGGTTATTCGCAAAGGTCAGATCACGGTGAGCTGAATGGCTAAAGGTGATAAGAATGACTTTCTTAACCGGCTTCATGCACTGCTGCCGCCCGGCTGGTTTAATGATAACAGCCCGATTCTTGAAGGGACGCTGTCTGCCTGTGCCTCATCGTTAGCCTGGTGTTACACCCTTTATCGCTACGCCCGTCAGCAGACACGCCTCTCCACCGCCACAGATGGCTGGCTGGACATCACAGCCTGTGACTTCTTTGGCAATAGCCTCAGCAGACCTGATGGTATGGATGATGACCGCTTCCGGATCCGGATAAAAACGAATCTGCTTCGAGAGCGGGGTACGCGACAGGCGGCCATCGACATTCTTGAGATGCTGACCGGGAATAAGCCCGTTGTGTTTGAGCCGTCGCGCCCTGCCGATACAGGTGCTTACGGTGGTCCGGCCATCGGCTATGGTGCGGCTGGCGGATATGGATCCCGCTGTCTGCCTTACCAGGCATTTGTAAGCGTCAGCCGGCCGCGCAGTCAGGGCATTCCCTGGGTGGCGGGATACGGAATATCAACGGCCGGGTACAGTAACCCTTCGCGTGCCCAGTATGTTTCCAGGCAGATGATCACTGGCTGTATTACGGATGCGCAGATTTACGCAGCCATTGCGGCAGTTAAACCGGAAGGCACACTCGTCTGGGTAAGAATTCATTAATCTCATTTTCTCCGTTAACAGTCACACGATGGCCATCCTGAGGATGGCCTTTTTATATGGATAACACTATGGATCGACAGATTGTTTATCCGGGCGCCATTCCGCTCGAAACCGACCTGCTTAACACTAATAAGTTTGCCATGACAGGAATGGCAAAACTGGCATCAGCCATTATGGGCGAAAGCACATGGCTTCACGGGCTGGCATGTAAGCCGACTGCACCTGCATCAATGAGTGTGGAGGTCGGGGAAGGGCAGATTTATACGCTGCAGCATGTTGATGATACGGCTTATTCGTCACTGGCTGCTGATAACACAAATACCATTCTGAAGCAGGGTCTGAATACGTCTGCGTGCCTTTTCAGACTCGAAGCACCCGCATTACAGGGACATAGCATCAACTATCTGATCCAGGTGACTTACGCAGATACTGATACGGGTCCCACTGTGCTGCCTTATTACAATGCGGCTGACCCGGCGATAGCCTTTAGCGGCCCGGCTAACAGCGGCACTGCACAAAGCACGGTAAGAGCCGGTAAATGCCATCTTGCAGTCAAAGCGGGTATTGCCGCCAGAACGGGTACCCAGAAGTCCCCGACACCGGATCCTGGTTATACAGCAGCATGGATAATTACCGTAAATAACGGGGATTTATTCATTGAGGCTTCAGCGGTAAGCATAGCTGAGCATGCGCCTTTTCTTCCTGAGGACGGCATCATCACTGCTGTTCAGCAGGGGTGTATGAACCGTGGCAAAGCGAATCGTGAGGGGGATACCTACCATCTGGTCTGTCAGCCGCCGGTCACAAAACTGACAGATGGCATGCGTATTTTTTTCCGCATACCCTCAGCGAACACCGGAGCCTGCAAACTTTGTGTTGGCGCTCTTCCTCCTTACCCCATCTATGACCACACATCCCAGGAACTCAAAAAGGGCAGCCTCAGCCTCTGTCAGCAAAATGAAGTTGAGTGGAACGCGACCCTGAATGCGTGGATCCTGTGTAATAGCCAGCAGAGAACTGACTGGGAAGAGCTGGACCGACACTACATTCCTGTCAGCGGTGGCGAAGTAAAAGGGCCATTATCGGTTGAAGGTTTACTGAGTACGGACGGGGAGCTCAGTATCGGGGAAGCGAAAGTCACGCCACAAGGTGACGTTCTTGGAAAAGTGTGGAATGGAAGTCTACAAAAATGGTTAATTCAGCGTTCAGCAGGATTCTTAGATAAACAATGGTCTTATTTAGTCTGGAAAGATCCGGTCAGCAGGCTCATTATTCAGGGTGGATTCATTGAACGCCCAGACGATCAGCCTGTTAGGTATCATATTTCTTTCCCTAACACGTGTTTTATCGTACTGATAACGCAATCTGGACATGACGGAAAGAGCACATATAACTCTCATGTTTATAACGTTGACCGGAATCAATTTAAACTGCGCGCAGGAAAGGGTGAACCTAATTTCTACTGGCTGGCTGTAGGATTTTGATCATGAATATTGGCTATAGCGCAAAAATGAATGCATTTTTCTTGCTTGAAGATGAGGAGGCATACAGGGAAAGTGGTGCGTGGCAGAATGATATTCTTCCGGTGCCGAATGATATGTGGATCAGATTTATTGGCAAACCGCCGGAAGGTAAAGAACGCGGACCAGGAAAAGATGGCCTGCCAGCCTGGGTTGATATCCCTGACCAGGAAGGCCCAACCATTGAGGAAAACGAGTCGATAAAGAATGCGTTACTGGAAAGGGCGGATACGGAAATACGCATGCTGACAGTAGTGCAGGAAATTTATGGACTAAATGAAGAAGAAAAACAGAAACTCATTGCCTGGAAAAAATATTTAGCTGAAGTATACAGGCTGAACGCGAGAGTAAATAAGAAAATGGACTGGCCAAATATGCCAGAAGCTGGCTGAAGAGGCTCGTCCGGAACGAGCCTCTGAGTTAATACTTAAAAGCGATAACCGACATTGATGATAGCGCTCTTCACATCATGTTTTTTTGATGTGAAAGCGGCCTGCGAGCCTTCAAAAGCTGCAGTTAATGCCAGATGTCTGGTTGCATCAAATGTCAGACCAGTACTGTACGCAAAATGGTTGGAGGAAGATGAACCACTACTGGAAGACATTCTGTTAATATCTTCATAACTTAACGGGTTGTCCACTTTCGTATGCGAGATACCGCCTAATGCAAATACACTGAGTTTATCGGAGATGCGGTAAGTTGGCCCCATCAATGCTGAGTAATATACTGCATTTCTGTCTAACCGGTGTTTAGCATTATAATTTTCTCTGCATTGTTTATCATTCTTTCTGCACTCATTATCAGCTTCCCGCCATTTCTTCTGCATCGCCGACACGGTGCCCATGAAACCCCATGGTGATGATGTCTCATACTGAAACCGGAAGTTCCCACCCTGAATTTCACCAAAATCATTAATATGACCACGCTGGTAACCAAAAGACATGGTTGGCGTAACATCTGTGTCATCAGCCATTGCACAGGTACACAGAATTGTGGAAGTCAGCAAAGCCAGTGACGCTTTTCTTAATAACATCTGAACTCCTTTTAGAAGTGGGTTGCAAATTTCGGCGTGCATACCCGTTAAGGGAGACCCATTTATAGCCAGACTGCAGTTCAGAAAAGTGAAAACTCTGCAAGATTTTCAGGTTGTTAGATTTGAGCCTGCTGATGGCATTAGCGTCATTTAATGGGTAACTTCAGAGAAGTGCGGGAGTAGCATTAACGCAGGAGAGCAAAAGGGGATAGTGTTGCCGCCGGGGCTGTCGTTCGTATCCGCCGCGTGTCGTCAGAGCAGTCTCATCCCTGGGTGGGTGGCTTGCGATCTGTGCCCTGAAGTTTTAACGGGGTTTACCGATAAAATTTTCATTTAAATGGCGCATACAGGTGAGCATTTTTTTGTTTAGATCAATACTGCTTCTCATTATGACACTTGCCCTGTCCGGCTGTGGTACTTTACTGGGGAGTAAATTTTACAATGTCGATATCGACCCTAAGAGATATAATGACACTCGTCATGCTTTTACGGAATATACTGACATCGTTTTACTGTCTGAAAACTTTGATGGTAGTCATAACTTTATAACAGATGGTGGCACCGTATTTCTTCTGGTTGCTGGCACAGGGAATATCACTAAAGAAAATATCAATCAGAGGCTCAGGCCATTTTATGATTTCCTGACCTGGGCCAGGCTGGAAGGCAGTGAAAGCGAAAATAAACGTATTTTTTTACAATATGCAGACAGAAATGAAGCGCCGTCGTATAGAGTTTCGTTACTTTCCGGACGGTACGCCAGCATTTGTTGATACCAATGACAGCAAGACAGATTTCGAGAAAATCATTTTCCAGAATATTTCAGATTATTATACACCACAGCAAATTGCTAAACTTATCATAATTGCAATGAGTGTTACTCATCAGGATGAGTTTAAGGCCGTTGTAAAATGACACTTTTTTCTGAAATATTCGTACCAGTATAGTTATTTGCCATTATCTCTTTGAAAATTTAGCCAGGCTGGAATGAACGGGCGTATAATCAGTCTTAACTGGCAGGCTTTTTCTGTGTGGCAGCTCGCTGATGAAACTGGTGTCACAAAGTCTTCCTCGCGGCAGAACGTCTGATAGCCTGGCCCGGTTACACTCCCGGGCCGGCTATAATATTCAGTGCCGTTGCGTGGCCTCTCGATTTCCGTTCATTTCTGGCGGGTCGTTTATGACGGCCGCTGTATGCCAAAACCGGACTTTGAGTTCTGATTGTCTTTTTCATACAACAGGACTGATTTTTGCAACATCACCCGATTATTTCTTCAAAGGAAAAAGATGCAGGGTGTTGGCAGCCAGAGGGTATATTCCCAGCATACGGGTTGAGGCCTTCCATTCCTCCACACTGCCATCCTCCCGGGGTATACGCCCACCCCATATGGTTATTCCTTCCGCAAGATGAGCAGGCCGACTCTGTTTCTCTTCACTGATTTCTACTGTTTCACCATTACTCAGCGTTATAACTAAAGATGCGACTTCCTGAGACTGGTATTCTCCGTTAACATCCTTAAGTTCTACTTTCATTAATTTACTCCTTTAGTACCTCGTTGAATGTTACTCCTTACATGACGAAAAAAGCTTTACTGACATCAAGGAAATCTGCTTTTCGCTCTTCGCAGAGGTTGGTCCGACATCAGTCTGCTTCGTGCCAGAAGCGGACATTTTCTTTGAGCCTGAACTGCCAAGGTTCTATCAGTATCAAAACCCTTAAACTGTGTGTGCCGCAAAGCGGTTTTCAGGTACTCCGGGGCTGACATCGGATTCAGCTTTGAGCAGTGCACCGTCATATTCAGACAACGCAGTGAGTCCCACAGAAGCCGTGGTGCAATAGAGACGGGTAAAACCCTCACCGGCGAGTGTCGGGCAGGTGCTCTGGACTCCAGGTGACGTCAGAAGAGTGTCTGTGGACCCATCCGGGCGGTATCGGACAATACGGTTCCCTCCCCATTCAGCATTCCATAGATAGCCCATCTCATCCACGCAGGAGCCGTCGGGCGCGCCGTTGCCTTCAGTTTTAGCGAACACGCGCTGGTTCTGCAGCAAGGGATAATCACAGCACATTATCCGACTCTGCATTGAGTCACAGTAATAGAGCGTGCCACCATCGGGGCTGAAACAGATGCTGTTGGGGATAGCGACGTCAGACAGTGCGAGCGTCTCGACGGTCAGCGTCGCCGCGTTGAGCCGGTGAAATTTACCAATGACTTTAACGGGATAACCGTCATCCATCGTACTGAAGACAAAATTTCCGGCACGGTCACACCGTCCATCACCTATGCGGGTGCCGGTATACCCCGGTGAAGCGGCCACCGGGGTAAGCAACCCGCTGTTGAGATCATAGAAAGCCAGCCTGGACGCGAATCCCATCAGCAGAACGTTGCTTTGTTCAGTCAGGGCAAAGGAGCCGAGGCGTTCAGGCAGCGACCAGCGCATCACAGCGCCAGTGCCTTCTTCCAGTGCGAGCAGTTCACTGGCTTCGATGTCAGTCCAGTAGAGCCTGCGGGTTCTTTCACACCACAGAGGGCACTCTCCAAGCGTATTCCTGACATCTGCTGCGATTGATAACATGTTAATCCTCCGGATTAATAAAGGTTTTAATGCGCGTCAGCAGAAGTGGGTAACGTAGTTACTGCAGAAAACGTGCTGAGAGCCGATCGCCGAAAAGCATGACGGCAAGTCCGATCAGCATGACAACCATTCCCCCCAGCCTGAGCAACGAAACCGGACGCCGCACAGCGCCCAGCAAGCCATAATGGTCAATCATCTGCGAGGAGAGTAACTGTCCGACAATCGCCAGCCCGAGCAGAGCCGAAAACCCGATTTTCGGTGCAAGCACCACATAGCTGAACAGGGCACATGCGCCTATCAGTCCACCCGTAAGACTCCAGAGGGGTTGCGACGGGATCGCCGCTAACGATGTCATCACCCCACCCCGCAGCAGCGCGAAAATCCCCAGACTGAATGCGCCCGCCGTAAAGGAAAACAGCGCCGCAGTGACCGGGTCGCCGCCTATTCCTCTGGCCAGCTGGCTGTTCAGGGTCGTCTGCAGGGTGATCCCCAGACCTGCGGCAAAAGCGATTAGGTAATAGATCATGCTTTTCATCCCGGTCAGTCGGCCTGCTCCAGTGGCAGGAAGGTGTCCGCAAACATGTCAGGCTGGTAGCCGGAGGCGGCAAACAGGTGCTCACGCGACTCATCAATCGCCGCACGCAGTCGCGTGCTGTCCACGCCCAGCACCTTGCCGTTCTGTTTAACGATGCGTCCGCCGATCATCACGGTATCGATGTTGCTGCGCTCGGCGGCATGAACTACCGTGCCAAAAGCATTTCCTGACGGGTAAAGATTGATATCACTTGTATTAATCAGCACCAGGTCAGCCTGTTTGCCTGGTGTCAGGCTGCCCACATTGTCCTGCATCCCTGCACAGGCCGCGCCATCAAGAGTCGCGGCTTTAAGGAGTTGCGCCGCCGGAAGCGTTTTCAGCGCATGTTCAGAATCGCAGCACTGCTGCTGATGCATGCCCATCACACGCTGCAGGTAAAAGGCGACGCGCATCTCCATAAACATGTCGGTGCTGTACGACGTTTCATTGTCTACGCTCAGGCCAGGATTGATGCCATGACGCTGCGCGGCCTCAATAGCGAACATCCCGCTTTCAATCCCATAGTGCGAATCTGAGCGTGGGCAGACGTTCACCCGGACACCGGCTTCGCACAGAATTTTCCATCCCTCGTCAGGCAGCGCCGTGCAGTGATTGAAGATATTGTCCGGCCCCAGCAGCCCCTGCTGATGCAGCGACTCAAGTTGTGCCCCCATCTCAGCCCCAAAGAACTCAGTGACAATCGACAGTCCCAGCCTGCGGGCCTCGGCCCACAACTCTGGCTCCAGCTGGGCCATGACCGCGAGAGAAACCAGGCTTTCAGGGTTGTTAGTGAAATACTTCTCCTGCAGACGCTGCCAGTTTCCCGGCCAGTGCGCTTTATCCCATTCACCGGCCACTGGTGCGCCAGAAGCATGAATGGCACGAATGCCGGCATCAAGCAGGGCCTCGACGGCGGCATCGGAATGCGCTGCGGTTCGGCTGTTGTGCGAATTATCAATCATCGTGTTGATACCCGCATCAATAGCGCCCAGCGCCGTCAGCAGGTTGCCAACGTAGATATCGGCAGGACGGTAATATTTAGCGAACGAGAAGTGCGTGGCGTTGCTGTAGTCGTCCAGGCAGGTCGCGTTTGGGTTAATGCGGCGCAGCTGTCCTTCCCATGCGTGACGATGTGAATCGACCATGCCCGGCATGGCGATCATGTTGGTGGCATTAATGACATGCGCACCCGGCGCATCAATGTTCTGGCCTACGGCGGTAATCGTTGAACCGTTGATGAGAATATCACCGCGCTCGATGTTACCGACGTTCTCGTCCATGCTCAGTATCGTCGCGCCACGAATCAACGTAGCCTGTGAAGTGACATTCTGATTGTTAACAATATTTCTGATGTATTCGGTCATTAAACCTGCCTCTTTCCTGATTAATGGGGAAACGATACGCCACGTCATTAACCTGAAAAAGATGCTTAAAACGTTTTCATAATTCATAATTTGCGAATAATCGGACGCACTTTTACCCCGGAGCAGAACGATGGATCGGATTCAGGCTATGCAGGTTTTCACGCGGGTTGCAGAAGCGGGGAGTTTTGTACGCGCGGCAGAAACACTGTCGCTGCCTTCTTCCACCGTCACCAGCACGATTAAAAAACTGGAGGAATACCTGCAGGTGCGTCTGCTGAACCGCACGACAAGGCGGGTCAGCCTCACGCCTGAAGGCCTGCAGTATCTGGCACAGTGCCGCGAGATCCTGTCGTTAATTGAACATAGTGAATCCAGCCTGACTGATTCAGTCAGACGCCCCCAGGGACGGCTGCGGGTTGATATGCCTGGCGGGATTGCCCATTTCATCGTTATGCCCAACCTGAAAGATTTTTACCGGCTCTACCCGGGTATTTACCTGATGATTGGCGTCAGTGACCGGCAGGTCGATCTTGTTCAGGAAGGCGTGGATTGCGTCATCCGAACCGGAGAATTGACTGACTCCACACTGGTTGCCCGTCCGCTTGGCCGGTTTCGCTGGGTGACCTGCGCCTCGCCGGACTATCTCAGAGAGTACGGTATTCCTGAGACGCCGGAGGCGTTGTCGCAGCATCGGGCGATTCATTACTTTTCCGGTTCGGGAAGACGCACTAATGAACTGCGTTTTACACGAGGCACGGAGGTACTCTCCATCCCGGTCGCGGGCGATGCAGCCGTTAACGAAACGGGACTCTATATTAAAATGTGTCTTGAGGGTTTTGGACTGGCGCAGCTTGCTGAGAATGTCATCTCGGAGAATCTGCAGCAAGGGAAGCTGGTCGAGGTTCTGGCGGACTGGCAGCCAGCTTCAGTGCCGGTGACGATGCTCTATCCGCATCAGCGCTTTCTCTCTCCCGCCGTGCGTGCTTTTGCTGACTGGGTCGCCGGGCTTTTCAAAGATGGCGCGAGGGAGAATAAGTCTTCACGGTAAAAGACAGCTCCGGTAGCAGGAAGACGCTGCAGAACGATAATTAATAGCATCCACAGCAGAGGAACCCATTGTCCCCCGCGGTGTCAGCAATTTCAGCCAGGCTGCTGTGAAGGTTCCAGGTGAGCGTTTCGTCCGGCAGCCATTCCGGTGCAGGCACCTGCGACCGCGATTGCTGCGGTCATCAGTAACGGCACCGTCCAGCCTCCGGACAGCTCCTGTACTTTACCCAGCAACAGCGGCCCCAATGCCGCCATCAGATAACCGACACTCTGTGCCATGCCTGACAGCGCCGCAGCATCACCTGCGTTTTTAGTACGCAGCCCGATGAAGGTCAGACCCAGCATCATGCTGGCACCTGAGCCGAAGCCGAGAAGCGCCGCCCACAGCATCGCCAGATTCGGCAAATACAGGATGCCGGTAACGGACACAGCGGTTAACAGGCTGACGCCAGCAGCAGCTATTTTCTGATCGTTAAGACGACTCAGGGTGGCGGCCAGAATCAGGCCGGGAATGGCGGTGGTCAGCTGAAGGATGCCGTGTACCTCACCAGCCTGAGCTGAGGAGAGTCCACTGTCCGTAAGAATGGCTGGCAGCCAGCCGACCGCAGCATAAAACGGCATCGCATTCAGGCCCATAAATAAGGTGACCTGCCATGCCAGAGGCGAGTGCCAGACCGCGACGGCCGGTGCTTTTTTCTTGCCCGCTGCTGGCAGTTGATGCTTTTTCTTCAGCTGGGGCAGCCATAAAAGCAGCGCAAGCAGCGGTGCAATCACCAGCATGGCTAACGCGATGTTCCAGCCCCAGCTCTGGGTTAGAGGAATGACAATGGCTGAACCAATAGCACCAGCCGCGCCCATGGTGATGGAATATGCCCCCGTCACGGAAGCCACGTTGCCGGAAAAGTCGCGCTTTATAAGGCCAGGCAGCAGGACATTGCCTAGGGCAATCCCGGTACCTATCAATATGGTTCCGCCATAAAGCGCCCAGACACTGCCTGTGGAGCGAAGCAGGATACCCGCTGAAATCACGGCCAGGGCACCAAAAAGGGTGCGCTCCAGACCGTACTTTTTGGAGATGGATGCGCTCAGGGGTGAAAAGGCGGCAAAGGCCAGTAAAGGCAGTGAGTTAAGCGACCCAACGGCAGTAATACTTAGCCCAAAATCATGGCGAATGGACTCTAAAACGGGTGCGATAGCGGTAAAAGGAACACGCAGGTTAATGGCGATAAAAAGGATGCCGGTCACAAGTATGACTGAAGACCACTTGTTCGTAGTGTGGGACATAAATTTTGCTTTCTCTGGTAAAAAGAAAGACTTTATAGGACGCATGAGTTACAGAATATAGATAACCTGACAACATATAACTAAATCATGCCAGTTAATAAAAAACCGGTGACCTCACCGGATGAGTTTAATGCCGATGCTTTCAGTCAGGCTGCTATCGCGCTGCATGTATCATCGTCAGGCGAGTATGCAGGTCAGAGTCTGCACGCTCACCGTAAGGGACAAATTATTCTCTCTTTGCGCGGTGCAGTTAGCTGTAAGGTTCAGGATGCGCTGTGGCTTGTTCCACCGGGACATGCTGTCTGGGTTCCGGGAAAAATCCCCCACAGTTGCCGGGTCACGAAGAATGCAGACACCTGCTTTTTATTTATCGAGCCCGGCGCGGCAACGATGCCGGAAACCTGCTGTACCCTTGCTATTACTCCTCTGATCCGTGAACTGGTTCTGTTTCTGGCAGAGCAGGAACATGCTTATTCGCCTGACAGTAAAACCGCGAGACTGGCAGCGGTGCTGCTGGAACATATACCGGATGTGCCGGTTAAAGCGCTCTACCTGCCTGTATCCGACCATCCTAAAATCCGGAATATGGCTGAGGCACTTTTTAATGATCCTGATGACCGGAGAACGCTAAAGCAGTGGGCTGCGCATCTGGCTACCAGCGAACGATCTCTGGCCAGGCTGATAAAAGATGCGACAGGAATGAGCTTTGGTCGCTGGCGTCAGCAACTGCATTTAATGATTGCGCTGAGCCATCTGGCAGAAGGCCAATCCGTGCAGCACGTAGCCGGAACGCTGGGATATGATTCGGTCAGCGCGTTTATTACAATGTTCAGGAAAGCGCTGGGTAAATCACCGACGCAATATTTTTCGTCCCTAAACTAATGCATCCCAACACAAACCGGATTTTTACAAAGACAGTTAGGGGCCGCTTTTCGCTCATAGCGGACCTTAAAGCACCAATAATTTATGTAGATTTTCCATTCCATATAAACGGCGACATGTCGGCACGCATGATGGCCATACTGGGCGAAATGGCTGCAGGACAGGAAGTTTACTCTATTGATGAGTGTTTTCTGGATGTCACCGAAATCAGCAGCCTTACACCACTTGAGACATACGGCCAGCAGATGCGTGAGCGTATCCGGCGAGAAACCGGACTGATAATCGGCGTGGGATTTGCTCCGACTAAAACGCTGGCCAAACTTGCCAACCATGCGGCGAAGAAGTGGACACAGACGAACGGCGTCGTCGACCTGTCTGACAGAAACAGGCAGCGAAAACTTCTGCATCTGACAGACGTCAGTGATATCTGGGGAATTGGTGAGCGCATCAGTAAGCGGCTTAACCAGCTGGGCATTACCACAGCGCTGCAGCTGGCGGATAGCAACATCAGCATGATTAGGAAAAATTTTGACGTAATCGTTGAGCGCATCGCGCGTGAGCTCAACGGTGAGTCCTGTATCGCGCTTGAGGATGCGCCGCCGCCGAAGCAACATATCCTGAACTCGCGGTCATTTGGTGAGCGAGTTACGCAACTTGAAGACATGCAGCAGGCTATCGTGATGCATGCTAAACGTGCGGCAGAGAAACTCAGGCAGCAAAACTCGCGTTGCCGCCATATCAGCGTGTCCGTTGCCACCGGCAGGCATGGCGATGAGCCACGCTATTCAAATAGTGCATCATGCATATGCGAGTATCCGACCAGTGATACGCGGGACATTATCGAATCAGCACTTCGCGCGCTTAGCACTATATGGCGTGAGGGCTTTCGGTATGCCAAAGCAGGGGTGATGCTGGGTGATTTCTACCAGTCAGGTATTACGCAGTTTGACATGTTCAGTGAGCAGCAGCCGCGTGCTAACGCCGATGCATTAATGGCAGCGCTGGACGGTATTAATCGCTCAGGTAAGGGCAAGGTCTGGTTTGCGGGGCAGTGAGCGCGCGACAGCTCATGGCGGATGAAGCGCGAAAAATTGTCTCCACGCTATAAACGAGTCTGAAAGATATTCCGGGAATAAAAGGATTTAACCTGATGATGCAAGGCAGATCGCGAGAGTCGGTGAGGAGTAAAGAGGCTTCAGGCAAAAACATTTTAATCCGAAACCTGTCCGAACAGAGTCGAGAAAAATGCTAACTCTTTGATTATAAAGGGATGCATTGGTAAGCATTGCTATCAACAATGAGCGGGCAATATACGCGTATCTCGTTGAAATAGCTTAACTAATCGTTGGCTTTAGGACAAATATGTTTCGTATATAGCATATCTGTTATGGCATGGGTTGCAAGGGTAAATTTATGCGCGCAGGAAAATGTCCGTAATTACAGAGACATCATACGAGTAGATACGTATCGCCATGTGAAGCGAGGTGCTTCTGAGGGAGTGTGAAATCGCTGCGTGCAACCGGAACACATTGATTTCAGCTGCAGCCATGCTTGCAGGTTACTGAGTCGCCCGGCGCCAGATAGCTGGCCCGGGCAGTAATGCTGGATCAGTTTTAGGGCTCATCGCAGCCAAACCCTGATTTGCACTATCCGTTAACCACTTTGAATACGGATATTTCCTGTGCGAGCTGTGCTGCCTCGTCACGCAGAACCTGAGTGTTTTCTGCAGTCTGGTTGATCAGTGACAGGTTTTGCTGAATACCGCGCTCCATCTGTGTAACCGCCAGCGTCATTTCAGAAATGCCTTTGCTCTGCTCATCACCGGCGACCCGCATCTCCCCAACAACCTGTCTGACGCGATGTACGTCGTTAACCAGTTGTTTCAGTTGCTCACCAGCACCTTTCACCAGCTTGCTGCCAGCAATGACCGTGCTGTCGGAATCGGAAATGAGGAGTTTGATTTCCTGTGCTGCGTTTGCGCTACGCTGCGCCAGCGCACGGACTTCTGCTGCGACAACGGCAAATCCTTTTCCCTGCTCACCGGCGCGCGCTGCTTCTACTGCCGCATTCAGCGCCAGTATATTGGTCTGGAAGGCAATGCTGTCAATCAGTCCCAGGATTTCAGCGACGCGTTGTGAGGAGTTCTGAATGGCTGCCATAGTGTGCACCATTTCCTCCATTGTTCCTGAACTGGTCTGCGCAATCTGTGAAGTTTTTTCCGCGACCGTATCAGCCAGCCGGGTGTTTTCAGCGTTCTGCTGTACTGTTGCGTTAAGTTGTTCCATCGCAGCAGCACTCTGCTCAAGCGCAGCGGCCTGCTCCGCAATCTTGTCTGAAAATGACTGATTGCTTTGAGCCAGCCCCGATGCATTGATCGCTACCGTTTCGCTGCTGCCTTGAACACGCGTGATTACACCCGCAATCTTATCAACGAAAATGTTGAAGGCTCCGGCAATGTCGGCAAGTTCGTCGTGCCCATTACGGTCAAGACGGCGCGTCAGATCGCCATCTCCTGTCGCAATCTCGTTCAGAGCATCATAGGTATGACGCAGGCGCTGACCAATACGCTGTGTAAACCACCAGGTGAGAATAAGCAGAATAATCATGGCAGGCACAAGGAATATGAAAATATCCCACATGATCGTGCGGGCCATGCCACTGACCACTTTCTCCGGCGTAACCAGACCTATGATCCAGCCAGTTCCCGGCATGCGGAACAGGGTAACCTGTGCGGATTGATTCAGGTGTGCATCATTAATACGATCGACTCTGGTCAGGGTTGCATCAGGCCCGAGGCTTTTTAATTTTGACACAACGGGCTGCAGCCAGATCTCTTTCTGAGCAACAGTGGATAAGGTATTCAGCACTTTGGTATCCACGCCAGGGTAGTAGAGCAGCGTACCGGTCTTGTCTGCCGCAAGGGCATAACCCCCCGTCACATTACCCTGAGTTTTCACAAACTGTGCCAGGTTATCCAGCATCACATCCAGTGTAGCGACACCCGCGAAACGGTCACCGGCATAGTAGGGCACGCTGCAGGTCACCATTTTGACGCCTGAAACCTGATCCTGATAAACATCGGACCAGGTACAGCGATCGCGTGGCGCATTGCGTGCCTGTGTATACCAGCTTTCCTTGTGATAATCGCCGGTAGCAGGCTGATTATATCCGTCAGAGTAAGCGAGTTTGCCACTCTCTTCACGCGCCCAGAAGAAGCTGCGCAGTGCAGTGCCTGCAACAAACGCATCCGGCTCAGGCCAGATGCCTCCACCGGCGATAGTATGATTACCATTACTGTCGATCATTTGCGGAAAACTGTTCTGCCACAGCGAAACATCGTGTGGCAGCACCTCTGCCAGACGCGCCATGCTGACTGCCTCTCCCTGAATGCCCGCCAGCTGCTGGTCCAGCCTGCTGACCAGGTTTCCACCGGCTTGCTCAATTAATTTATCGCTGGCTTCAATAATGCGTGGCTGACCACGTAACAACAGTACAAAACAGACAATTGCGGTCGTCACGCCTAACAGCAGGACGCCACCCAATGTCATTTTTGTAGCAATACGTGCAGGAAACATATTTATCCTTATTTATCAGGAAATTATTTTCTTTATGTGACGAGCTTTCTGTGGAAAGCAACCTGGTGATATACCCCTTATTGATTATCGGCAGGCGCCTGCGGATGTTCAGAAAATGTCCAGTTTATTTAGCTGGTCAGAGGAGAGCCGCCCGTTCCCCGGTATTTGCCCTGTCTGCTTCGGGCACGAAAAAGCGCGGATTGTGAGGACATCGATAACTTCCGGAGATCCAGTGGTGCCTCAGAAATGTCAGTCTCTGATGCAAATTAACGGGCAGGCAGGGTGTTATCAGACGCAGTCGGGCAATGAGGACAGAACGTACAGCGACAGCGTTTCACCGTTCTGGCCGTTACCGGATGAGTTCATTGAATGGTGCAGGGAGGGGGTATTATGGCGCCCTCCAGTCCATGTGATTTCAGGAACGACTGCCACTCATGACATGTGTAATGACTGCCCTGATCAGAGAACCCGCGCCTGTTTTTGGGTGGTATGCCGCCTTACAGCTATCAGCAATGCGTTCAGGACACTCTCCTTTTCCATCTGCGGTTGCATTGACCAGCCAGTAATCTCATCATCTGTCATATCGTCCAGGATCGAGACGTCATAGAGCCGAGAAAACTTTATCTCTGACAGGTCTGCACGAAATACCAGTCACCGATCATCCTCACGCTGAGCACTAAAATGCCGCTCAAAAACGTTATGGATCAACAGATGCAACCTCCGGGCATACCCATGAGTCGCTGAATGAATGATATACGTCTGGGCGGGTCAACGTAACAATCGTCACGATATGAATGAACCGCATCCGTTTCTCGCGCTTAACAGACACAGGCCTGCGTATCAGTGCACTTTGTGTCAGAAGCGGACGTCACTAACAACGGTATACAAGTATTAATGAGGAGCAAATCAGCCACACTAAGGATATTTATTATTGAGTATTGAACAGAAATTGTTTGTGCTGGATTTATAGTCTTTTGCAGGTGGGGTATAAGAATTGAGTTTTTTACTGATGCTTGAAACTTTCACAGCACAAGCAGCAACCCAACACCATACTATAAAAGCCATAAAAAAGACAAACAGAGATAGTAAAGCCTTTACGCTATAACTGTGTAAATAACCCCTATATATTTCAGTAACGCTAATCGATAGTAACCATACAAATACTAAAGATACTAACCACTTGTGGAATTTATGAGGGTATATGTTTCCATCAGCAATTGTGTACATCCCTTGGTAACGTAAGACTGCCCTCAGGGACGGAATCAATGACTGCGTATGTTCTGAGTAAAAACATATGATTTTGTAAGATAAATCCCGGTCTCTGTGTAGTCCGAACGACTGTAGACGGAACTGCTGTTCCGCCTTAGCTAACGGATCGGACATTGGTACAGATGAGTTCCTAAGCCACTCGACTGCATTTATCTGCTCGGAGGATGAGCGTGAAAAAAAATCTCTGCGATGAAATTGAATATACTTTTTTGTAACAGCTCCGATGATGCTAAGAACTACTGCGGAAACCACCGGATTACTTAAAAGATCCTTTATTAGAGCTATCATAGATTTTCTCCTGCTTATCTATCTTCTGGAAGGGTATTATCTCATTTGTTATAAGCCAATTAGAACCTGGCTCCTCAAGAAAGTAAATTCTATAGCGGCCGCGATCCCTATCAAAAGAACTCGGCCTTAAGAATGTCTATATCTTCGAGAGCAAATCAATTACCTGGGGTTTAACACACACCTTAAGTTATTTATGTAGTAATACCATGCCCAAACTTCCGCTTTTCCCCTGTAGCAGACACCGGCGTACACACATGCGCATTGCCGGCTGTAACGACTTATACTCATCACAGGAGTCATAAATGTGTATGCCTGTTGGATGCAGACAGGCAGCAATGCTGGTCAGAATGGAGCATTTTAATGGCCTTTCAGAATCCCGCTCAGAACTACACCGAAACGCGCCTTAACCTGGGCGATCTCGTTCACCTTTCCCCTTACTCAACCTATCTGATGCGCAGCGAAAGCGACTGACCCGATGCCGGTATTGTGAAAGGATCCGTGCTGGCTATCGATCGTGCACTGACGCCTGTACACCGCCAGCTAATCGTTGCTGAGGTTGATGGGGAACTGACGCTGAGACGACTGCTGCTCAATCCGGTTCCCGCCCTGCAGGCGCTAGATGAGGACGAAACGGTAACAGTGCTGGATGTGAACCAGACGCTGCCCGTCTGGGGTGTGGTTGCCTATGCGCTCACTGATGTGGCCGGGGTGGGATTCAACGGGCCGGCAGGAGAGTAGGGATGTTTGCGCTGGCCGATGCCAATAATTTTTACGCCTCCTGTGAAACGGTATTCCGGCCCGACCTGCGCGGAAAACCCATTGTGGTCGTGTCGAATAACGATGGCTGCGTTATTGCCCGCTCGGCTGAAGCAAAGCGAATGGGCATAAAAATGGCGGCCCCGCTGTTTAAAAATGAGCGTTTCTTCAGGGAGAACGGGGTATACGTATTCAGCTCCAACTACGAGCTGTATGGCGACATGTCGGCACGCATGATGGCGATACTGGGGGAGATGGCTGCGGGGCAGGAAGTTTACTCAATTGATGAGTGTTTTCTGGACGTTACAGGGATTAACAGCCTCATCCCGCTTGAGACCTTCGGACAGCAGATGCGCGAGCGTATCCGCAGGGAAACGGGACTCATTATCGGCGTGGGGTTTGCGCCGACAAAAACGCTGGCGAAACTGGCCAACCATGCGGCAAAGAAATGGACACAGACTAACGGCGTCGTGGACCTGTCTGACAGACACCGGCAGCGAAAGCTCCTTCATCTGACCGACGTCAGTGATATCTGGGGCATCGGTCAGCGCATCAGCAAACGCATGAATCAGCTGGGAATAACAACGGCCCTGCAGCTGGCAGACAGCAACATCAGCATGATACGGAAAAATTTTGACGTCATCGTTGAGCGTATCACCCGTGAGCTGAATGGTGAGTCCTGCATCGCGCTTGAGGATGCACCGCCACCGAAAGAGCACATACTGAACTCGCGGTCGTTTGGTGAAAGAGTCACAAAACTGGAAGAGATGCAGCAGGCAATCGTGCTGTATGCCACGCGTGCGGCAGAAAAGCTCAGGGAGCAGAATTCACGCTGCAGACATATCAGTGTCTCAGTTGCCACCGGCAGACATGGCGATGAGCCGCGATATTCCAACACGGCATCCTGCATGTGCGATTATCCGACCAGTGATACGCGGGACATTATAGAATCAGCGCTTCGCGGTCTTGGCACTATCTGGCGGGAGGGCTTCCGCTATGCCAAAGCTGGGGTGATGTTGGGAGATTTTTACCCGTCCGGCATGACGCAGTTTGACCTGTTCAGTGAGCAGCAGCCCCGTGCAAACGCAGATGCTTTAATGGCGGCACTGGACGGCATTAATCGTTCAGGGAAAGGCAAGGTCTGGTTTGCGGGGCAGGGAGCGCGCGACAGCTCATGGCAGATGAAGCGTGAAAGGTTGTCGCCACGCTATACAACGCGGCTGAAAGATATTCCGGGAATAAAATAATTTCACCGGATGATGCGAAGGCAGATCGCGAGAACCTGTCTGGATTAAAGAGGTTTCAGGGAAGAATAGCCTTATCCGAAGGCTGCCATAAAAATACAAATGCCTCATACCTGTAATGTTGCAAAAATGGTATTACGGCTTCAACGTTTGCTTCTGACACAAAGCGGACTGACGTCAGGCCAGCTTCCGTGATGATCGACAAGCGCCGGGCGGATAAACCTTTTCTGGGCCAGCACTTTATGTTTTTCTTCGTTTAGCAATCGTAACAAGGACACTATCGTGAAAATCTACTGGACCCAAAAGAGTATTCCCGAACTAAAAGACCTATCTTTTCGGGAGCGGGGAAGTCGTTGGCGTAGAGCATACAAATCGGCCTTCCGGCACTGGCAGACCTGGGTGGGACTCATGCTCTGCGGGGGCCTCGGTGGCGTGGGAGCGTACTGTGGCGGCATAACCGGCGCCGTAATATGTGGCGGGCTGGGCGGCTTTATTTACGGTCAGATCGTGACACACGTTGTCCTGAAACATTATCGCCACCGGCTGCAGGACGAAGCCCGCTGATCTTTGAAGACATTAAGGCTTGCAGGCTCAGTAAGCTGTTGGTGCAGGTCTTGATTTATGCGTCTCAGTGAATGCCACTTGGGAGCTACTGATAGTCAGTCAGCTGCGCCGAATAATTTCAGGGCAATAAACCATCTTTCATCGTTGTGGCCACCTTATAATCATCTGTTTTAATTAGAAAATAAGCCTAAGTGGTAAGCCAGTACGGAATTATTTCGGTATAACTGGAATAATTGAGGCGAATTGAATAGGTGGTGTATTGTGTCTTTTTTGCTCGATTGGAACCTGTTCTGTCGCGCTAATGTGTTCCTCTCACTTCTGGAGGGGATTATGATAAAAAACAAAACGGTTATTTCTCTGGCCATTGTTATGAGTATGTTCTGGGCTGGTCTTTCTGAGGCGAAAACATCGAAGCAAACTGACGATCAGATTCGCCAGCTCATAATTGAAGACTCCATTTCGGCTTATCCGGGCGTATGTGCATGCCCGTTCAACTCTGCACGCAATGGCAGCAGCTGCGGCAGGCGCAGTGCCTGGAGTAAGCAGGGCGGATATGCACCCATTTGCTATAAAAAGGAAGTGACGAAAGAAATGGTTGATGAATGGCGTAGCAGTCATGCTGCATAAACCATCTTTTCCGGCAGTTCATTATCATTAATATATATGGTCAGCTTGCTGATTTGATTGATGATGAAACATCAATCCCAATCTCTTGCTGGCCCGTTTGATGTGACACTATCTTCAATAACTGACTAAAACGAATAGCCGCGCATACGAACAAATACTTCCCGCTACTTTGTTATCAGTTAATCCTGTTATTATCCCAGGCCCCAACTTTACTTGTGTTGCTGTCTTTCTGCTTTTTCGCGCACAGATACTTCTGACAAAGGCACATGAATATGACACTTCTGCATCATGTCAGCCGGTTCGCACAGGGTATTGATACGTCCATTACCCGGCTGATGCTGGGCGACTTCGGTTTATGAGTTTGAAGTGCCCAGGCAGGTTGCCAATTATGACAGGCAGAAGATCGTACAGGCTCAGCTGAGCGGGGGCAGGCAAAAGACCCAGACTGACATTCTGAATTTTCTCTGTACCCGGTAGCCTTCTGGTAGAGGGGTTTGCTATGTGTCAGGCGGGTTCTGTCTCAGTAACCGGTGATCTGCCGGGCAATGCTTATTTCGCTGCCGCTGATGTTGAGTGCCTCTATGGAGACATGGCCAGAGGGCTGGCCGCTGGCGGTATCGCCTCCTAAGGACAGTTACAGTTGCTGAAGCCGTTGCTGGGTCTCGGAATTTCGGCAACGCTGCTGTCTGAAACGGTAAGCCCGGTAATGATTATGATAACGCTGGGTGTCATCCTGTGTGTAATCTGCTCAAGCAGATTTGTACATCAGGCCACAACCACTTCCTCTGTCTTTTTGGGCGCTGAAAATGACCGCTTCTGACCAGGAATGTGGCTTTTATTGCAGGATGATGTTGTCATGTTCAATCTCAATCGGGTCAGTAGATGTGATTCGGGTTGCCGCCTGTGAGCGAACAGCAGATATAAAAACCTGATTATCTGGCGCTTCCTAAGTCTCGGTCACTTTCCAGACCTTTAATCATTAGCGTGGCTTCTTCGATACGAATAAATCGTCCAGAATCATCTGTTTCAGCGAACATATACACTTCCATATCTGCCTCTTCACCATCACGCTTAAAACACAAAACACGATGCCTTGAAGCATAGCGATTTCCATCCCGTAACTCGTCGTGCATCTCAATTATGCCGGAAGCAATGATCTCGCGAAGTTTACGTGCATGTTGAGTAAATCCATCTAAGTCCTCCCACGCGTTATCAGTACGCTGCCGATAACCGGGACTAAAATAGCGATTAATTATCACATCGAGTGGCATCTGCTGTTGGTTAAGAATCTCATCCAGTACGTCAGTAATAGAAATCATTTTCATGGTCTGCCCTCAGTAAAAGTCAGGCGTACTTTACAATCGACTCGATGGCTTCGGTACGGTATAAAAGACATCAAATACCTCAGACGCGCCAATATGACTGAACCATTGATTTCGTTCACCCGGACTTTAGCTCCAGATGGCCCCCCATTGATTGTCACAGTCAGCCAGTCTGATGCAATAAGGGAAACGGCTCGCCACCATCACTCCTGTGGACAATTACTCGGAGCTGAGGATGGGCTGCTTACGGTCGATGCCGGAGATTATCGGTGGGTCGTACCGGCAACGCATGCCGTATGGATACCTCCAGATGTTTCGCATGGACTACGCTCGCACGGCCCTTATTCTGGCTGGAGTATCTATGTGTCTGCCACCCTATGCAGTGAACTAACTGATAAACCTGCTGTTCTCTCAATTACAAATTTGTTGCGTGAGGCAATAACACGGGCTGCCTCATGGGAAAATGCAGAGTTAAATGCGCCTCAAAAACGTTTAGCTGGCGTTATTCTGGATGAAATAGGCTCCCTTCCTGAGGTCGATCTTGGGCTGCCCATGCCGCAGGATGTTCGGCTCGTCAGAATTGCTCAGGCACTATCTGACAACCCGAACGACGATCGCGGACTTAAGGAATGGGCAGTCTGGGCAGGAATATCTTCGCGCACACTGTCTCGTCGGTTTAACGCTGAAACTGGTTTTACCTTTAATGAATGGCGACAGCGCATACGGCTACTCAAGGCTCTTGAGCTTTTGGCTTCAGGCAAGCAAGTGACAACAGTTGCACTGGAACTTGGGTACAACAATGTGAGTGCCTTCATCGCCCTGTTTCGCAGAGTATTTGGTACGACGCCTGCGCGGTTTAAAATTTAAATATCCAGGCCTGCATTTAGCGTCCGCTTCTGGCATAAGCGGGCTTACCACCAGGAATAAAAAACCCGCCGAAGCGGGTTTAGCAAAGTTAATTCATTCTCAGGCTGCCATCTTTCGGCATTGTTCAGCACAGTGATGACAAGCTCTGGAGCACTCCTGACAATGGTCATGTTCATGCTTTCCACACTCATCACCGCACTTCTGACAAACGTCAGCGCAAAGACGGCAGAGCGCCTGTGCTGAGTCGCTATTTAGTGTCATGAATTGAGCTGCGAGACGGCAGATATTTGCACATTGCATATCCAGCTTTATGCATTCGCGCATCATTTCAAGATTCTCTTCTTCGAGACATGAAGCCGCGCAGTTATCACACGCAGCTGCGCACAGGTAACAGGATTCGATGCATTTTTTATATTCGTCTGACATGATATCTCCTCAGCTAAAGTTACAGATTAAGCATGGATGAGATAACTGATTATGCAATTCTGGAATGAGTTAATAACCTTTCCGGGGTTTCACACACTTCATAAAATCGCCTCTTCTATTTAAAAATACTTTTTGCCCGCAAAACATCCCGGCTTGCGGAATTCCATTTTCCTTCCAGGCCTGATGAAACTCACGCATTAACCGGTAATCTGAATACGTTGGGTATCCAGTCTGCTACAGATGGCAGGTTTTTTTATCATTTTCCGGTGAAAAACAGCCGCATAAACCTGCCAGTGCGCCATATTTAATGATTAATCAAACACCATGGGACTTCCTGTTATGTTACAACCTCAATCTTCACGTCTGGGCGGCTTACTGCTGCTGATCGCGGCAGCGATCGGTTTCGCGGTGGCTTTGTATGCGTGGCTGACGCCACTGACCGGTGTGACCGGTACAATCGGCGCGTTAGGTGTGGCTATCGCCAGCGTCATTCTGGCGATACTGACATTTATTCTGCGTAGTGCATCCGGTCGCGGTGCACGTGCGACAGTAATTGTTCTGACCCTGGTCGTGTTATTCGGCACTGCTTTTGCCGCCGCCTTGCTGCATCAGTACATCATTACGGCAGCGATGGTTGCAGGCCTTATTGGTCTGATTACGCTCTGCAGAAACCCCGCCCGTCCTGACCATCGCGTTAAAGCCTGAGGAAACCTTCGTGAACAACAATAAAACGACTCCGGTAATGAAAGTCGGCATGACGGCGCTGGCGCTGCTGCTTACCCCACTGGCACTCCATGCGCAGGATAAAGCTGCGGAGGCCTCTATGGGCGCGCGGGAGAAGGTCAGTCCGGATGCGGCTGATCACCAATCTCCCGGTACCACTAACACCACAGACGATGCCTCAACCGGCAAGCGTGATGGAGATAAGGTCGCAACGGCAGACAATCCCCCGACTTCTCTGGTGCCATCGGGTGCGACCTGGGACAGCTTTCATGGTCAGCTTAACGCGCAGAAATACAGCCCGCTGAAGCAGATCAATACAGACAACGTCAGCCAGTTAAAGAAGATCTGGGAATTTCATACCGGTGATGTCTCGGACGGCAAGGGTGACACGCCCGCGACCGTCTGGTCAGCCACCCCTATTTTTGCCAATCAGACCCTGTATATCGGTACGCCATTCGATCGCCTGATTGCCCTCGATCCCGGTACGGGCAAAGAGAAATGGCACTACGACACCAAATCCCCGCGTAAAGCCCTGACCCAGCCCGTTCTGAAAAACCGGGGCGTCTCTTACTGGCAGGCAAAAACCCCCGTCGCCGGACAGGCGTGTCAGAAAATCGTCTATATGGGTACGGTTGATGGCAAGCTCTTTGCGCTGGATGCCGATTCCGGAAAGCCATGCAGCGACTTTGCTGATAATGGCGTTCTCGATCTGAATCAGTGGAACACGATTAACGCCAAATACCCGCTTTCAGTTCTGCAGCCGCCAACGGTCGTGGGTAACCACCTGCTGATTGGCTGGGCGGGCAAGGACTGGGCCTATGCTGAAGCGCCTCCGGGCACAGTTTTCGCTGTGAATGCGCAGACCGGCAAACGCGAGTGGACGTTTGACGCTATTCCGGAAGCGGTCCGCAAACGGACCGGTACGGCTAACGTCTGGACACATATGTCAGCTGATGAGGCGCATGGACTGGTGTATCTGCCGGTCTCATCGCCGTCTCCCAACTACTGGGGAGGTAACCGCACTGCACCTATCCCACTGGCTACCTCAACCACTGCACTGGATGTGAACACAGGTAAAGTCGTCTGGTCCCGTCAGTGGGTGCACCACGATGTGTGGGACTACGACATCAACTCGGCGCCGACACTGATGGATATCACGGTCAATGGCAAACCGATCCCGGCACTGATTCAGGCAACCAAGCAGGGCTTTTTGTTTGTAGTGAATCGGCTGACCGGTGAGGATGTCTGGCCGATTGAAGAGCGACCTGTGCCGCAGGGTGATGGCTCGGTTCAGGGTGAAGTTCTTTCACCCACGCAGCCATTCCCGACGAAACCTGCACCGCTGCTTGACCAGTCGAAAAAGCCAGCGATCTGGAAACTGGCGGATATGGTGGGGGCAGGTCAGTGTTCAAGGCTGTGGGATAAGCTGACCTACGAAGGCATGTACACGCCGCCTGTCACCAAAGGCGAAGGCACACTGACGTATCCGGACAGTGCGGGTGGCGTGCAGTGGGGCGGCGTCGCGTTCGATCCTCAAAAACAGATCGCGATCGTTAACACCTCCCATATCGTGCAGTACGTTAAGCTCTACAGCCGCGAAGATTATGAAAAAGCGGATAATGGCGCGGGCAATGAGAGTGGTTTTGCACCACAGGAAGGCGCGCCTTACGGCATGCGTCTCATGGTTGCCAATAACTGGCTGGGCATGCCGTGCTGGCAGCCACCCTTTGGTGAAATCGTGGCGATTGATATGCACACCGGTGACGTCAAATGGCGTCGTCCTGTTGGCGCATCTCAGCAGTATGGCTTCTTTATGCCAGAAAGCTGGGGCTCACCGACCATCGGCGGCCCGGCAGTCACTGCGGGCGGCGTGATATTTATTGGTGCGTCAATGGATGCTAAGGTTCGTGCCTATTCCGTGGAGAGTGGCGAGGAGCTGTGGTCCGATCAGGCAGAAGCCCCTGCGGTAGCCAATCCCTCGGTCTATGAGTATAAAGGCCGCCAGTACGTGGCGTTTGTCGCCGGCGGTAATACCATCCTCAAGGATCAGGTGGGCGACCAGGTGGTGGTTTACGCTTTACCTGAATAGCGGATGCTGAAGATTCCGTGGAGAATGTATGGGGCCCTGAGGCCCCATTTTCTTTGTGATTCTGAGCAAATGATCATTCTTCTAAAAGCAATCTCATGCCCAGTCTGAGAGCCGTCGACTGCAGATAGAACTGAAAGGCGTTATTGATAAAAGTTACTGACTAAGCAGATCAAACAGTTCTGGCTTCTGAATTTTCAGGATTAATATCTTATGTATTCTTCAGGTTCAGAAAGTAGTCCATTAACGTTTTGTCCCAGCGCTTTCCATACTGAGTGTCATTTATGCCTGTGTTTTTATCCTGTATGACATCATTGCCTTCTAATCTGAATCCATGCTTCTTGCCGGCTTCGGTGACAGTAAATACACCATCTTTGCTGATGACATCAGGTTCTTCAATTTTCAGCGTGGCTTCGCTGGCCGTTTTTATTATGTAGTTATTCTGTCCCTGACTTACATAAGTTGTGAACGGAGATGCCATGAATTGGTTTTTCGATGTCGCATCAGAAACGGTAGTGTTCATGATGGATTCCAGATAGTCAAAACTCGCGGTATGACTGAAAGAATACCCAGGGTCGAGTTCATATCTGATAAAAGCAGGGTCGAGGCCAGAGTTTGCAAGGTTATCACCATTCAGAATACGGGATGCTGTTGCAGCATCTTTATCTGTGAATGATACCGTCTGAACCCGACCAGTCGTATCGTAACTATTCCCTGTATTATAACTACCTGACACGCTTCCGAACTTACGGTAATTACCTAAATCGCGTGCTATATCATCAACATATCGTAAGTCATTTCCCTGTGCTTGTGCCTGTTCATAGAGATGTGAAAGTGCGCCCAAATCGCTCTTCGTCAGAAAAACAGAGGCATCCATTCCCTGGTTATTTTTGGTAAGCTGAGTCTGCATTTCAGGTAAGGTGCTTACCTTACCAAAAAGACGAGACATCATCAGTCCTCGTCCACTTATCGTAGACTGGCCTGACGAGACAGGCTGCACGACTGTAGCGTTGCTCTCGCTGGCAGAGTAGAGGCTGGAGCTTTCAGGGGTTTTAACTGATACAGATGGATTCTGCCTGTAAATATTGTTTAACGTATTGATGTTCATTGCCAATGCCTCTCCATCCTGAACAACACTCAGTCCGTGATAAATATCGATGGTTTTTTTAAGTAACGACAGAGCGACATAAAACTTTAGATGAAATGATTCATTTAAGGTCTCCAGTCAAAAAAGCAAACGCTCTGTTCTTTACAGATTTAAGCGAAGAGGCCGCTTCTGGTACAAAGCGGACCTTGTGAAAAGTCAGACGTTCAGTCAGAGCGATATCAGGTTTTAATACCTGAACTACATCAACCTGACTGAAAGAGATTCATTACGAAAAGTCTGTCTACTTAGACGCTCTGGCACCGCTCATCCCTACCATTGCCGCTATCAGCTGTCAGATGAAAGAAATGAGAAGCCGGTATTACAATTTTTTCTCCTTGTTTGCCCAGGCATTGGTCATTGAGTTGAGAATTACTACGCTAAACAGGCTTAACGAGAAAAATGTATTTATTTTGTTATTCATCCATTAGCTCCATTAGCTCCATTAGCTCCATTAGCTCCGGGCGCACCGTTTCCGCCATTTGCGTTTCCATCAGGCGTGTTACCGCCATTACCGCCATTGCCGCCATTGATACATGGGGTTCCCGACACACCTTGCCTGCCATTCTCACCATTAGCGTCACCGCTTTTAGTCGTGCCGCCATCTTTCCCATTCAGATATGAGCAGTCATTATGTTTATGATGATGCCTGTTTGAGGCCTGAGCATTCAAAGCACTGACTAAAATAGTTGAAAGGATAACTATATTGATGGTTAATGAGCGAACTTTCATTTTATATCTCCATAAATTAAACGCGGAGAAATCATTCGCCGCGCATTAAAATTAAAGCTGCCTGTTATGAACCACCCTCACCACCATTATCTCCTCCGCCATTATCGCTTCCGTCACCATTACCGGTTCCGTTATTATCTCCACTGTCATTACCATTGCTGCTGCCATTCCCACTATCGGCATTACCACCATTACCGCCATTGCCGCCATCCCCGCCTGGCGCTCCCGGTGAATTATCATTTCCACCATTCCCCCCATTACCTCCTGCAGCACCTGCAGCGCCATTCGCATCGCCGATTAACACATAGGGCTTCGCAGAGTCGGATTTAACAGCCTCACTGTCCAACAGCGCTGCGACTGATAGCCGGGATGACATAATTAGCAAAACTCCTAACGCAAAAGTGATTTTATTGAGTCTCATAGTCCATCCTTAAATTAAGAAATACATGAGTAAAAAACACATTGCTGATAACCCCGCCGTGGGGTTGCCTGAAGTAAATTAAAAAAAGCATGAAAAGAGAAGGGATGCAGATGTAATAAGAAGTGTCTGGTGATTAACTGTTGTGTGTAAAGTAGCAGGTAGGTTTGTTAGATCTTGAATGTATCTTTCTGGCGGGTGCTGTTTTGTCAGGCCAACTCTGAAAGTGAGATACAGTTCACGGTAACAGCTTTTACAGGCTGAAACGTATTACATTTTTATTAAGCATTAATTTTATGTTTATCTAAAAAATTGGATAGGTAATGAAAAAATTGCATTTCAGAAGGTTGTAACCTCTTTAATTCTGATTATTTAATGATTAATGCAGAAACTGTTTAAGAGCAGATATGTTGCATTCAGGACAAACTGGCACGGCGAGGCTGGAGGGCTCTTCAACAGGCGCGCTGAAGATACACTACGAATCCAGAGGAGCTGGGTTAAGCGGATCGCACATCAGAAAGGAGTCAAAACGCCTGCTGATTCTGACTAAAACAGACTGTTTGCCAGCGTAAATTATTGTGAGATAGCCCCTGAAAGGGCTGAATCCTTAAGGTGTGTTTCCGGCGGATGGCCAGGCGCCCCAAGCCGCGCTGCAGATCCATCAGGCTGCTAACAAACTGCACCTGGTGTTTTTCTGAACCTGGAACTGAGTAAAATCATACGGGCTTTTACAGACCCGGTTACGCTTATCTGCCACTCTTTCTGCAGCATGAGTGAGTCAGAGCCTGCCTCCACTCTTTTCGATTGAACATGCATGCTTTAGCACGGCGTCACAGCACTCTGTTTTTATAAATTTTAATAAAGGTAATATTTTATTAACGGGTCGCGAAAAATAAAACTTTCAACTCGGCGTCATAACAATCTGTTTTAATTTTAAAATATTCAGCCCTGTCGTCTGGCTTATTTCGTCTGGCGTGCGTCTCGCTTATGCGTTTTCCCCGCAGAGTTTAAACGGGTCCGCTTGCAAACATCCTTGCCCCCTCTAGAATAAACAGTGCAACACGAATACGGCTGGCGATATTTATCATGCCGGTTACCATCTATTTTTAGAAAAGTTATCCAGGAGGATAATATGGCCGAACATCGTGGTGGTTCAGGTAATTTTGCAGAAAACCCTGAGAAAGCATCTGAAGCGGGTAAAAAAGGCGGGCAAAACAGCGGCGGTAACTTCGCCAATGACCGTGAAAAAGCTTCAGAAGCGGGCAAAAAAGGTGGCCAGAATAGCCACGGGGGCGGACGTAAGTCTGAATAATCAGAGATGTTAATGCTGATTTAGCCTCAGGCCCCGGCATTCCTGCCGGGGCTTTCATTTTTAATTCATTGAGAGATGAGGTTTAATTTACGAAACCAATTATCAATAAATAAGCGCTGCCGCAGTGTTACTGGCAACTTTAATTAAATCCTTTCTCTGCCAGTCGATATTGTTTCATATCAGGCTCTCTTCTTTACTTATTCCCGTCCCGTTTAAATAGTGCCAGCCATAAGCACGTTTAACTGCCTCTTTATCTGCCTCACAATGCATCGCGTGACTGGCACGCGTCAGCGCAAGCAGGGCATGGCGCTGCGCCTCTGCGGCATAACGTTGAGGGGAAATCACCGCCAGCGAGTGCAGCGCTTTCTGCAGGCGCAACTGAACTTCGACCATCGCGGCACCATCGCGTGCAATCCCTGTGAAAATATCGTCAAACATGTCGCAGATTTGTGCGGGCTGCATAAAGAGCCGCGGGTAGTGCGTGGTGGCAGAGTCTGCAGAGTCTGCAGAGGCGGGCAGGGTGAACAACCTGACCGCCCGGCCGATAATATCGATCGCAGTGCCCGGATCGTTAACCGCCGGAGATAGCGCGCGTGAGGCGATTTCGGACAGGACACACAGCCCAAAGCGGGGGTCCTGTTCAAAGGAACGCTGCTCACCCAGGGTGAAGGCATGACACACTCTCTGCATCTCATCCTCCTCCAGTGGCCGATCGCACCAGAGCAGCGGGGCGCCTTGATGAATAAAACTGCCCGGCTGAGCGGCAAGATAAAGATGACAGTCGTTCTCCTGAGCGAAGTCGGAAAGATGTTGCAGGTCTACATGTTGCAGGTAGCCGGTCTGCGGATGAAAGATGCTCTGCGGGGCGCGATTCTCTGGCAGAACACCGTTCCAGGCAGAGCAGCCCATACAGGGTTGCCGGAGGCGATCGTGGAGGGCTGCCGTGGTGGCTTCTTCGACGCGATGTGATGTGTCAGACATGCAGCCAAACTGGGCCAGATGCTGTATCCAGCGCAGCAGCGTCACGACAATCGTGGCAATGACCACCAGGGTGACAAAAAAGAGAATCACCCGCCCCTGGGTGCCATAGGCGCCCATACCGAGAGCGATGATGCCCACCAGGCTGTAAAGAAAGGAGCCAATAAAGGTCGCCAGCACATTCTGCGTCGTGCCATCTTCAAGCAGCAGCACCGTAGCGCGTGGCGTCACGCTGCTGCTGGCAGAGTTATAAGCGGTAACCACGATATTGAGCGAGAAAGTGGTGACGGCCAGCATACTTGAGGCGAGTATCGTCAGGATCTTATCGACTGCGTCACTGCCCACAATCCCTGATACCGAAACCGGTATAAAGGGTTTAATGGCGATAGCGACAAGGGCAGTGATAATCGCCAGCAGCGCGAATAATGAACTGCGAAACCAGAGCTGTCGGGTCAGCCGGAGAAGAAGCCACCGCGTTTTAGACATCATGTCACCTTTTTAATCAGTTTATCGTCGCGGCTTCGCATCAGGCCTTCGTCCGCTGTCCTTATAAAGCCACTCTGTCACCTCTCTTTCCTGACCATCGGCCTGGGCAGAAACCTTCATTTACAGAGCTGGCTGGTTGCAAGGTAAGAATAGCCACGGATTGGCGCATTGACACCCGCTCGCCCTGCGCGGAAAGGCGCTGACCTGTTGCAAGCGGGATTGATCTGTCATGGCATTCGTTTATAGTAACGGGTCTGTCTGGTCAGCTTTTCGCTCTGATCAGATATCACGGCCCGCGTTCAGAACAGCATTGCGCGGGATGACTTCCGTCCTGAAGGCACTTTGTTGCCGTAAAGGAGAATCCAGAATCATGCGTCTTACGCCACCCTGAGTCTTACCCCTCCTCTGTCGCACTGAGCCCGCTCAGCTGCGCGCCCTGAACATCCCGTCTGCGGATGGAACTTTTCGTATCTGAAAATTATTGCCCCTGCGGGCTGACTTTATTCAAAATCTGAGAAATTATTATGCTGCTGTCCTCGACGCGTAAGGACTGGCTGGGTAACGTCCGTGGTGACGTCCTTGCCGGTATTGTTGTCGCGCTCGCGCTTATTCCGGAAGCGATCGCTTTTTCCATCATTGCTGGTGTCGATCCCCAGGTCGGCCTCTATTCCGCCTTCTGTATTCCCATCGTCATGGCCTTCTTTGGCGGCCGCCCGGCGATGATCTCCTCCTCAACTGGTGCGATGGCACTGCTGATGGTCACGCTGGTTAAAGACCACGGACTGGAATATCTGCTTGCGGCCTCTGTGCTGACGGGCGTGTTCCAGCTGATAGCCGGATACCTCAAGCTCGGCAGCCTGATGCGCTACGTTTCGCGCTCGGTGGTGACCGGCTTCGTGAACGCACTGGCGATACTGATATTTATGGCGCAGTTACCGGAGCTGACGCATGTCACCTGGCACGTCTATGCGCTCACGGCTGCCGGGCTCGGCATTATTTATCTCTTCCCGTACCTGAATAAAACGATTCCTTCCCCCCTGGTCTGCATCATCGTGCTGACCGCTATCTCTGTCTGGCTGCACCTGGACGTTCGCACGGTGGGCGATATGGGTAAACTGCCTGACAGCCTGCCGGTGTTTCTCATTCCGGATATCCCGCTTAACCTTGAGACCCTGCTGATCATTCTGCCGTACTCGGCGGGGCTGGCCGTGGTAGGGCTGCTGGAATCCATGATGACCGCCACGATTGTGGATGACATGACCGACACAGCGAGTGACAAGAACCGCGAGTGCAAGGCACAGGGTATTGCCAATATCTGCACTTCGTTTATTGGCGGGATGGCGGGCTGTGCCATGATTGGCCAGTCGGTAATCAATGTTAAATCGGGTGGGCGGGGACGGCTTTCCACGCTTACGGCGGGCGTGGTGCTGCTGTTGATGGTGGTGTTCCTGCGCGACTGGGTGTCGCAGATACCCATGGCGGCGCTGGTTGCGGTGATGATTATGGTTTCCATCGGCACCTTTTCATGGCAATCCCTTGCGAACCTGCGCACCCACCCGCTTTCAAGCAGCATTGTGATGCTGGCGACCGTGGCCGTGGTGGTCGCCACCCATAATCTGGCCTTTGGTGTGCTGACCGGGGTACTGATTGCATCACTGAACTTTGCCACTAAGGTGGCCCACTTTATGGCCGTTTCCTCTGCCGTAGAGGGCAATACCCGCACCTATACCGTGAGCGGACAACTCTTCTTTGCCTCAGCTGACCGGTTTACCCGCCATTTCGATTTTCGCGAGAAGCTGGATCGTGTGGTGATCGACGTGACGCACGCCCATTTCTGGGATATCACCGCAGTCAATGCGCTGGACCGCATTGTGATTAAGTTTCGCCGTGAGGGCACCGATGTCGACATCAGGGGAATGAACGACGCGACCCGGACGCTGGTTGACCGGTTCGGCGTGCATGACAAACCTGAAGAGGTAAAAAAGCTGATGAGCGGCCACTAATTCATTGATGATTTATGGTGATACAGGATCGGCTTCCAGCCGTGTCATCAGTTGAAAGCGCAATGCCGTGGCGATCACCACGGCATTGGTTTGTAACCACTTAGCAGCCTGAAGGTCTGGATAGTTGCCCTGGACAGCGTTGCTGCAGTATCGGCAATGGTAAAGCGGTAAGAGTGATCCTTTATCAGGGGGCTGAGATCGGTACAGGCAATCAGAAGCGCCTCTGCCTCAAGCCTTTCCACTTCAGCGACTAACGCCTTCCATCCTGCCTGCACCTCAGCGTCGTGGAAGCCTTTTGCTTTCACTTGCCCGATTAAAGCTGTGGTCATTTCACGAAGCCGCTGTGAATCAATCATCTCGCGGCCAGACGCTTTTATGCGTGCCTGATAGAAACCGGCCTCGAGGGTAGGTTCTGTCGCCAGTACTGCGATTCTGCTGGCTTCTGCGGGTAGCGACGCCAGGGCACTCTCTGCAATATGAAGAAGGGGAATATCTCCACAGGCCTTTTTCATTTCGGCGAAATAGCAGTGTGCAAGATTACAGGGAACGGCTATCAGGCTGACTCTGGCCTTAACAAGGTCGGCAATGCCCTCCTGCAGGGCGGTAACCATAGCGTGATCGTCAATGTCCCTGCCGGGCCAGAACGGGGTCGGCAAAGAGATGATATGCATTTTAGGAAAATCCAGATCATATTTTGCACCATAGCCCAGCTGGCACTCTGTCACCAGCATATCAATGAACGGGGCCGTAGAACGGGGTCCCATACCTGCAAGTACACCTATAGAAACCGTCACGCCAGCGTCTCCTTTCCTTAATTCTTTTTCCGGATCCCCGGACCTTCCTGAGTAATCAGCATCATGGAAGGGTGACATTTCCGTTATCTCTTTACCAGAGTTCACACGCAGCAGGGTGATGGCGGATGAAGACTGCGCTGCCCCGCAGATTGCTCGTGGTGGCTAATTCGGCACACTCTCTCTATGATGACTTTTTTCCGACTCTCTGTCGGGAACGATCAACGACTCAGGGAAGTATCTTCGCGATGACCATGTTAAATGACCTCGATCTGCGTCAGCTGGAGGCCTTCTCGGCGGTAATTTCTGCGGGCAGCGTCACGGCGGCAGCCAAAGCACTGAACCGCTCGCAGCCCGCTGTTTCCCGTCTGATTCAGGAGCTGGAGCAGTCGCTGGGCTACCCCCTGTTTATCCGCAACGGCCCACGTATTCATCCCTCTGAAGAGGCGTTACAGCTGCATCAGTATGTGCAAAAAGCACTGCTCTCTTTGCAGCAGATCCGCTTACGCGCCCAGGAGATTGCGCATCAGCAGCATCGCCCGCTCAGTATTGCTGCTACGCCTGCGCTGGCGGCCGGATTACTGCCGCAGGCGCTGGCGGCACTGAACCTGCAGAACAAAGTCCAGATCATCAGTGAATCTGCCGTCCAGACGGCGCACGCGGTGATCACCGCAGAGGCTGACATCGGTTTATGCAGTCTGCCGCTGGAACATCACGCGGTTGAACTGCACTGGATTGGACAGTCGCAGTGCGTCGTGGCGCTGCCGGAAGAGGATGAGCTGGCGGCGAACAGTGAGCTTTCACTGAACCAGCTGGCAGGCCGCCGGCTGATCGCTCCCTTCAGCCCGCAGCGCTTACGCGGACGCTATGAAAAAGCGCTGAAAAAGGTCAGAGCCCCGCTGCTGGAAACCATTGAAACCAACTCCTCGGCCAATATCCTGGGCTGCGTGCGGGCTGGATTAGGTGTGGCGATCCTCGAACCGGTAACGGGCTGGGGCATGCCGCTGGCCGGTGTGGCAATCCGCCCGATTCAGGAAGATATTCCTTACTTCTTTGGCGTCATCACCCCGCAGGGCCGCCAGATTTCCAGTGCGGCCCAGGCGCTGGTGGAGGCCCTGGCCGATGCTGCCGCACACCTGTTGCCGGGGTTTGAACGTCTGACAGCCAGTGAACATCCCCGCATCATGCGTATTATCAACCAGAATTAACACCGCCTCTCACGGTCACCCGGCAGGGTGACCTCTCGTCCTGCCAAAATCAACAGATACCCGTCAGGGTTAACCAGACGCAGCCTTCTGAATAATCCCTGTGATTTCAATGCTTATAACTTATGCGGCATAAGATATAAGAAATCCATTGGTCAATGGGTGAGCGTGCTTCTTGACTCCGATTTGGGGCAAGAGGAATATGCGAAAGCTGAGTTCTTACTATGCGTTATGATGATTCTTATCCGCTTACTATGTGTTTTTAAGATAATAAAAAAGCAGGGTCATTGGCGCGTTTTAATCGTTTTCGCCCGCTATCCGGCGATCGCTGACACCAGGGAAATCTTTATATGACGTATGCCGCCAAAGGCCTTGCCGCGCTTGAAGCTCAGCTGCAGCAGGATCTGGAATGTCTGGAACTGCCCGCCAAATCCTGGGTGCCGGAGCGCACCTGGCAGGGGGCGCCGGTTCGCGATGTTGTGGTCATCGGTGCCGGTATGTGCGGTCTGGCTGCGCTCGCTAAATTACAGCTCACCGGCATCAGCAATGTGGTGGCGTATGACGCCGCACCGGCAGGGCGGGAAGGCCCCTGGGTGACCTTTGCACGCATGGAAACCCTGCGCTCGCCGAAAACGCTGCAGGGCCCGGCACTGGGTCTTGCACCGCTGACCTTCCGCGCATGGTTTACGGCGCAGTGGGGCAAGGAAGCCTGGCAGGCGCTGGATAAAATCCCTAAAGCGCAGTGGATGGATTATCTGATCTGGTATCGCAGGGTGCTGAACCTGCCGGTGCAGAACAACGTGCGGGTCTGCACTATCGCACAGGCCGGAGATGTCATTGCGCTGGATCTGGACGGCGCCGAAACCGGCCGTGTTTACACACGCCGTCTGGTGCTGGCTACCGGACGTTCAGGACTGGGCGGGTTTGCCGTTCCGGATTTCCTGCAGGGTATTGATCGCCGGTTCTGGGCACACTCCGCCGATGAGATCGATTTTGCGGCGTTACAGGGCAAACGCGTGGCGGTGATTGGAGCAGGCGCGTCGTCGATGGATAACGCCGCCACCGCACTGGAGCAGGGTGCCGCAGCGGTCGATCTGCTGATCCGGCGCAAAGCGATGCCGCGTATCAACAAGATGACCGGCATCGGCAGCCAGGGGGTGATACACGGCATGCACTCTCTGCCGGATGCGTGGAAATGGAAGTTTGTCGACTACACCGCCGCGACACAAACGCCGCCGCCTCGCGCGTCAACCCTGCGCGTCTCCCGCCATGACAATGCGCGTTTCTTTCTCGACTGTGCCATTAACGCCGTCAGGCAGGAAGCAGAGGGCCTGGTGATTGAAACCACCCAGGGCGCACTGCGCTACGACTTCCTGATCGCCGCCACCGGCTTCACCAACGATTTCAACGGCCGGCCGGAGTTTGCTGCCATCGAGCCGCATATCCGCAGCTGGGCCGACGGCCGTTATCAGCCAGAGATGGGGCCAGCACGTCAGAACCTGCTGGACGCGCCGGATCTGGGGCCTTCCTTTGAGTTTCGCGAAGTGACGCCGGGGGCCTGCCCGATGCTGGCACACATCCACTGCTTTAACGATGCCGCGATGCTGACGCACGGCAAAGTCTCCGGCGATATCCCGGCCGTGAGTGCGGGGGCCGATCGTCTGGTGCGCGGCATAACGGCCTCGCTGTTTGCCGAGGATGTCGAACAGCACTTCGCCAGTTTACAGGCTTATGACACCCCTGAATTGCAGGGCGATGAATGGGTGGATTCAACCCCGCAACTAAAACAGGAGAACGCGTTGTGATCGACGTTATTGATCAGGCAGCCGGATTAACACCCGATGAGGCGTTGTATCAGACGCGCCGCCTGCGCCCCGAATTTGTTGAGGGTGCAGAAGCGTGCCGTCTGTCCGTGCTGGCGCCCGAAGATGAACAGGGTTTACCGGCGGATCTGCGTCTGGCGCTGGCCCAGCGCATGGCATACCAGAACGACGATGCCGCGCTGCAACGGGATTACCAGGCTCAGCTGGCGGCGTTAAATCCGTCTGACGTGCTGCTGACCCTGGCTGCGGGCGGTGGGGTGAGTGAAGAGCCGCTGGCAACGATTGTGCGCCATGCCGATCTGGTGACCCAGCAACCCATTCAGGCGACCGAACAGCATATCCGGCTGCTTGAGCAGGCCGGGTTAAGCAATCCGCAAATCGTCGCGCTCTCGGAACTGATCGCCTTTGTTAACTTCCAGACGCGCGTGGCGGCTGGCTTACGCCTGATGAGGTCCGCATGATTCCGTCAGTTAACCTCAAACCACTGCACTGGCATCCCTATATCACGCCGGTCGAGGTTGAACAGGCGACACCGGCGCAGCTTGATGCGATGAAGGTGACGCCCTCCAACAAGAAAATCTCAGAGTACGTGCGCACGCTGGTACACGATCCCGAAAGCTACACCGCCCGCACCGGCCTGTTCAACGCCATTATGTATGTTGAAGGGGGACTGGACCGCGCGGATCGAGAGCTGGGCGCGCTCGGTGCATCCATCGTCAACGGTTGTCGTTACTGTGCGGTGGTGCATGCGCGCCGTCATGCCCAGCTGGCCGGGAATGACGCGGTGGTCAGTGCGGTCTACTTCGACAGGGCCGATGTATTAGGTGAACGCGACGCGGCGATCTATCACTTTGCCCGTCGTTTATCGGTCACGCCCTCTGAGGCGACGCCGGACGATGTGGCCGCTCTGCGCGCTGTCGGCATGAACGATCAGGAGATCCTCGATCTCATCCACGCCATCGCCATCTTTGGCTGGGCCAACCGTCTGATGCATGTGCTCGGCCATGCTGACCTGAACAAATAAGGGCTGCACCGGATGTTAGAACTCAACAATATTACGCTCGCTTACGGCAGCAACCCGATTCTTAAAGGCGTCGACCTGTCGGTCAAACGTGGCGATGTGGTGTCGATCATCGGGCCAAGCGGCACCGGGAAAACCACGCTGTTGCGCTGCATCAACTATCTGGCGAAGCCGTCCGCGGGGACGATTCAGCTCGATCAGATCCGCATGGATTATCAGTCACCCGACAAAGCGGCGATTCAGGCGATCCGTCTGCGTACCGCCATGGTGTTTCAGCAGTTTAACGTCTTCAAGAACATGACGGTGCTGGAGAACGTGATGGACCCGCTGATCGTTATCCAGCGTAAAACCCGACAGCAGGCGCGCGACATCGCCGTGCAGGAGCTGGAGCGCGTAGGCCTGGGGGCGAAGCACCATCACTATCCGTCACAGCTGTCTGGCGGGCAGTTACAGCGTACCGGTATCGCCCGGGCGCTGGCAGTCCGTCCCGACGTGATGCTGTTTGATGAACCGACCTCATCGCTCGATCCCGAGCTGGTGGGGGAAGTGCTTAAAGTGATCAAAGATGTGGCGTCATCCGGCATTACCTCGCTGCTGGTGACGCACGAAATGCAGTTTGCGAAGAGCATTTCGAACCGCATCGTGTTTATGGATCAGGGTGTGGTGGCTGCGCAGGGGACGCCAGCAGAGATGTTTGATAACCCCACGCTGCCGCGCCTTGCCCAGTTCCTCAACTCAGAAAAAGTATTCTAATAATCACAGGAGTCAGAGACATGCCTGCAATCAAAACCACATTACATCGCCTGGCCGCGCCTGGCATCATCGCACTGGCCCTGATTAGCGGTAACAGCTTTGCGGATGCCGTTCGCACCATTAAGATCGCTACCGCAGCAGAGTCCAAACCCCTGTCATGGGGCGCAATCGGCCATGAGCCACAGGGCTACGAGCCGGACGTACTGAGAGCGATCAACGCGAAACTGCCACAGTATAAATTTGTGATGGAAGGCGCGGCGGATATCGCTCAGGAAACCGGTCTGGTGACCGGCAAATATGACATGGCGACGGGCGGATATTATAAAGCGCCTGCCCGCAGTAAACAGTTCCTGATCCCCGATGCACCGATCGGTGCCAGCCTGATGAAGATTTACAGTCGCAGCGACAGCAACATCAACAGCATGAAAGATCTGGTCGGTAAGAATATCGTGCCGGTGACCGCAGGCGGTGGTGTCTATAAGTTTGTCACCCAGTGGCAGCAGGAAAATCCGAACGACAAAATCACCATCAAAGCGTCCAGCGCGGGTGTGCCTTACCCGGATCGCCTGAAAGAGGTGCAGAACGGGAAATATGACGCGCTGATCCTGCCGTCAAATCTGGGTGAGCAGACGGTCATCGACAACCAGAAGCTGGCGATCAAAGCCAGTGAGCCGGTGGTGATTAACAACACCTATGTGCTGATCCACCGCTCCGCTGAGAATCAGGCGCTGAGTGATGACATCGCTCAATCGTTAAAGGCGCTGAAAGCGGATGGCACGCTGGATAAGCTGGCGCAGAAGTGGTTTGGCGAAGACGTGACGAAGTACATGAAGTAACAGATTCACTGCGCCCGGTGTCAGATCGGGCGCAGGCTGTCCTTTTTAGCAGGAGTGTTTCACCGTGAATCTATCCTCCATGATCCCAGAACTGCTGTCGGCGCTGCCTCTGACGCTCGGCATCATGTTTGTGGCGATGATTATCGGGTTCTTTCTGGCGCTTATCGCCACGTTTTTCCGCGTGCGCCGTCTTCCCGTGATCAGCCAGCTGGCCGATCTCTATGTCTCCTACGCGCGCAGCGTGCCCGTGGTGCTGCAGCTGTTTGTCGCCTTCTACGGCATGCCACTGATTACCGATAACTTCGGTTTTCGCGACTTTTTCACCGCCAACGTGGCGGCGATGATCGGCCTGAGCCTCTATCACGGAGGTTACCTGTCGGAAGTGATGCGCCCGGCCTATCTTGCGGTTGAGCGTGGTCAGCACGATGCCACCGACAGCCTGGGCTACAGCTTCCGCCAGAAAATGCTGCGTGTCATCGGCCCACAGGCGGTGCACTTTGCGCTGCCGGGCTACGGAAATGCCATTATCTATCTGATTCATAATGTGGCGCTGGTGATGTACATCGGTGCAGCTGATGTGATGGCGACCGCGCACCTGATTATGGAACGCGATTACAACCAGTATCAGTTCGGCACCTATCTGGTGCTGGCCGTGCTCTATTCACTGCTGTGCGGTGTGGCGTGGCTGGTTATCCGCTTCTTCGAACAACGTCATGCGAAGTACAGCGCTAAGTCTGCACCGCGCGTGAAGTTCACCACCAGCGTCTGAGCAGGGGAGAAAAACTATGTTTGATGCTGAGGTGTTACTGCCGGACTTCTGGAGCATTCTGGATGCGGTGCCGGTAACGCTGCTGATGGCAGTGACGATATTCATCTGTTCGACGCTGCTGGGCGGACTGTTTGCCTTTATTGAGCATCAGCGCATCCCGGTGCTGCGGCAGCTGGTCATCGCCTACAAAATTGCCTTCAAAGGTGTGCCGATGGTGGTGGTGATTTTCCTCGCCTACTACGGTCTGCCCCCGGCGCTGCACTTTGTCGCCACGCTGTCCGGAATAGCGGTTAATGCTCACTCGCTACCGAACTGGGTCATCATCATTGTGGCGCTGAGTGCCTGCGTAGCGGCGTTCCAGGCTGAAGTGTGGAAAGGCGCGCTGAATTCGTTCGACAGCGGTCAGTCGGATGCCGCCTTATCGCTCGGCTACAGCGGCGGACAGCTGTTCCGTCGGGTGATGTTTCCACAGATCATCGTGGCGGCAATCCCCGACCTGGCAAATGCATTTATGGTGATCATGAAAGCCCTGTCGCTGGCGTTTGCCATCGAAGTGGTGGATATTTTTGCTCAGGCCCAGTTAACGGCAGCCCTGAACTTCTACTATCTCGAAGCCTTCCTGATTGCGGCAGCGTTCTACATGGTGATTGCCTATGTGGTCACGAAAATTGCCGACAGGATTGAGGCCGCACTGCGCGTGCGCACCTGATAATTATTGCGTTGTCATGAAAGGGCCGCCCGGTGTGGCATAAGCCGGGCGGCCAGGATCGGTTAAATCGCAATGAGATAAACCGAAAACGTGAAGTTAAGAATTTTTTTTGAGGTTTATTCGGGACCGGACAACCACTTTTATTGTGATAGTCTCCATCATCCTCTGAAACATTCGCGCTCATCAAATGGTAGTGGGAGGAAGGTGATACGAACAAGTTTATAAAAGCCACCTACTAAAGGCTTAAGAGATAACCTTGAAGCGACATCTATTATTGGTGTTATATCGCAAAGATAGTCATAGCTCTTTCATGAATAAAGAGTTTCGAAATTATATTTCGCGGCACAGCTTCTTCCTGACTTGGTAAGAAGCTGTGCAATTGATTGTCGATAAAGATCACCCTAATCTACATTAGGGTCATGAAGAACTTCATGGTTCTGAAAGGTTTGAATGTTCAAATTCTATTCATTGGTGTTTTCACGGCGATAAGCACGATAGCGCTCTTCAAAAATCATCACTACCCCAGGATAATATCTGTTACCGTATAAGTAATTCGGCGTGCCAAGTCGCGGGAAGACGTAAGCAAAATCCTTAGGTCTGGCAGACTGCTCAATTAAATTTTTTTGATTATCCAGCCAGGCATTAATTGCTGTTTCAACCTTTTTTTCGCAAATTTTATCTTCGCCATTTTCTTTAACTGATACTTCACTCTTTGGTATTGAAGGAACGATAAATGTTACAGCAAACCGACGATGTGCTTCCTGTTTATTAAGGTCACCAGAGTCCTGCCAGGCTTTTCGCATAGCCCGTTCGGCAAAAGTAGAGCCATCTGAACGAAAACCAATTGACTGCACGGTTTGTTTGGCCTCAATGGCAAAGCTCGTGCCTGGAGACTGGATATAGAGATCGCATCGGCCATGCCGCAATGAGCCACTATCAACTCCAGGCTCGAGTGTGCGATGGCGTTTGAATGTTGAAAATTCCTCTAATGCATGCCATTTTTTTAGAGTCCATGCTGCTCCCGCTAATACACTCAATGATGCCCTTTCATTGTACCACCAGGGGTTATCATATGGGTTAGCAGAGGTGTAACGTACAATTGCCTTTATCCAGGAGCCTAAGAGTATTTCAAGGTCCTGCTCATTTTCTCTAACCGCAATCCTTTTAAGCGTTTTCACTTTAAAAATTCCCTAAGAGCAATAGAAATGAAACTGGAAGTGTTGTCATGAAGAAATCTATCGACAAATATTACTCCCATTAAGTTACTGAATATTTGATTTGCTTTAAACTCATCCAATATCGCTGATAATATCGGCATAAAGCATGTGAACTTTAAGGTTTCAGAATACTAATTTTGAACGCTGGGGTTACATTACTGGTATAGCAGGCGTCTTTAGCGCTGCGGAGATAGCGTTTTTCTGAGATTACTCACATGTAAAGGAGTACTGGACGTGACAGAATATGTTCGTATCTGGTCTGAATAGCTCTGATTATGGCAAGCGATTAACCTGCGGCTCAATTCTGGCGGCCAGAATAGTTTCACTATAGACCTTGGCATTACGGAGAACGGCACTGTCCTGAAAACGCATGCAGAGTTGATGAGGGCATTGGCGACAAACGCTTGACCTTAGACGTTTGTCGCATAATGCCCGGAACTCATTTACTGTAAATATTGCTCGTTATTCACCGGCTTTATGCTTACCTGAGTTGATAGCGATGTTCTTAAAGCCAGCAGCTCGGCGGTCCCCTGCTAAGCAGATTTAGCATTTGACTGCGTCACCAACATTATATTCTGGTGAATTTTTCGCAACGGGCTTCAACATGTTGAACTCCTGCCTCGCGCTTAGCACTACGCAGGCCGGACTCTGGCCTTAGTGGGATGTCCGTCGCGGCCATCGTCATGCGTGTGATCAGGATTGGGCTCAATCAGCACGATAAAATCCTCTCCTTTTCCGTCGCGCGGCAACGTAATTAAATCGCCTGCGCGGGGCTTCGCGTCAAAGTCATGCTCTTCTTCCACGCCTGTATCTTCAAAAACCACCGTAATTTTCATTTTCGCGTCCTCTGTCTGATGAGCTGCGTCGTGACCTCAGTATTCGCTGACGCTGACCAGAATAAGAGTAGCGCATCCTGAAAATAGCCTGAGCGGCCTGCCCGTAACACACTATCCTTTGCAGAGGAGGTGACTATGTGTGGACGGTTTGCGCAGTACAGCAGCAGAGATGAATACTTTGACGCACTGGGGCTGACGCCCGATGAGGTCATTTACGATCCGGAACCGATAGGGCGCTACAACGTTGCGCCTGGAACAAACGTCCTGCTGCTCAATGAGCGGGAGGAGGAGATCCACTTTGACCCGGTCAACTGGGGTTATGGTCCGGAGTGGTGGCACAAGCAGCCACTCATCAATGCGCGGGGTGAGACGGCTGCCACAGGGCGTATGTTTAAACCTCTCTGGGAGCATGGACGCGCCATTGTTCCGGCAGATGGCTGGTTTGAATGGAAGCGGGACGGCAAAGCAAAACAGCCCTATTTTATCTGCCACAAAAAGCAGGAGCCGCTGTTCTTTGCTGCGATTGGCAGGGCGCCTTACGGCAGGGATCACGGGCGCGAGGGGTTTGTCATCGTAACGGCCGCGAGCAATCAAGGCATGGTTGATATTCATGACCGTCGCCCGCTGGTTTTGCGTGCCGATGCAGTACGCGAATGGCTGAGTGCAGAAACCACGCCAGAACGTGCACAGGAGATCGCACGTGACGCAGCCTTAACTGAGACAGCCTTTACCTGGCATCCTGTTACCCGCAAAGTCGGCAACATTCATAATCAGGGTAAATCTCTGATTGAGGCTATTGAACCTGACTCAGTCGGAAACGCAGATTGAATTGTTTTCCGGATTGCGTCCCGCGCCGCTGGCAGAAATTCGGTAAATTTATTTTCATCGATTCCGGATTGCTCCTGGCCCTCTGACAGATTGCCACATTTTAAGGGAAGCGGTACTTTACTGGCGCAGTTCATTTATCTGCCATCCATGACAACGGCTGGACCGGAAACAGGAAACATTTACTGAAAATTCCAGCTTCACGATTTTGTCTCATTCCTGCTTTTTATTTTTTGCCGCTTACGCTTTATTTCGTAAAAGCAGTCTGTGATTTTCTTCTTTTAGCGCCAGTCCTGCTGATTTTACCCGTGGCATCAGGCTCGTAAGATTATTTAAAATCCTGATCAGGCAGCAGGTTATCTCTGCCCGGGTTACAGCTAAGAATCGTCTTAAAAACGCATCAGGAAAGCGATGCAATGATTTTCGCTTTGGTACAGATTTCAGAGTGAACCTGTTGCTTATAAAGACGATATATTTTTTTCTGAGCGAAGCGGGAATATTTAACGCGATGATTTTCTCAGTGGAAATAATGCTAAAAGTTTGTGTTTAAACACCATTCAAACCACGCTTGTTAAGTCCTTAACATTTAAAGTGAGATGAATATGAACAAGCACAGAGGCGGATCGGGTAATTTCGCAGAAAATCCCCAGCGGGCTTCAGAAGCGGGACGGATTGGCGGAAAAGCCAGTAGTGGGAATTTTAAAAATAACCCTGAACGGGCCGTTGAAGCGGGACGTAAAGGGGTTCAGTGAGCCGTCGCGGTAAAACGCAGGAAACCCGTGCCTGACTCCGCTATTGCTGCACGGTATTCAGATCTATTTTGTCCGGAACTTTGTGCCGTGCAGAGTTCATTTTCTCCCGCCCTATTCAGGAGTACACAATGCAATATACAAAAACGGTGAAAGGGCTGCTGGCTGTCTCAGCAGTGGTGACCCTGTTCTCTACTGCCAGCGTGCAGGCTCAGACGCAGACGAACACACCGCAAAGCGGTAATCCCGCCTCCTCCGCATCGAACGGAAAACTCAGCGCCGGCGACCAGAAAGCGGTTAAAGAGATGGCGCAGGCCAATATCAATGAAATTGCCGCCGCAAAAATCGCGCTCAGTAAGTCGCAAAGCGCTGACGTTAAGGCCTTCGCTCAGAAGATGGTTGCCGATCACGGCGCTGCCCTGACCAAAGTGCAGACGGTCGCTCAGCAAAAAGGGGTCGCGCTACCCACTGAGCCGGATGCCACGCATAAGGCGATGGCCCTGGAACTGGAAAAGCAGAGCGGCGGGGCATTTGACAAAATGTATATGGAAAATGCCGGCCTGAAAGACCATAAAATGGTGCTGTCAACGCTGGAAAGTGATGCTAAGACGATAAAAGATCCGGATGTAAAAGCGCTGGCCGACGCGCATACCCCGGTTGTCGAGCAGCACCTGAAATCTGCCCAACAGATGTCGCAGTAACCGGCTCAGGGTTTACTGAGTAAACAGCGTGCCGGGTGGGCAGGGCGTCCGGAAGGGTGGACGCCATTTGTCGCGATGTACCGGCCGGAAAAGACGCTGTCTGTAACTCCTGATACGCCCCTCATCCAGCTTCCTCTCTGAAGCACAGATGATTAAAAGAAAGACGCAAAGTCGTTTGACACCTTAGCCTACCTACTAGTAGATTCATTGCAGGCCCGGCGCGATTTACGGGGTCATCGTTCTGTCAGAGGCAAAACGTGAAGGATGACGCGCGAATGAGCGTTGACGTTAATTTCTGCAATGTTGAGTGTGTTAATGAATAAATCTTCTCTTTCTGACCGTCAGAAATTAGCGCGTCTGGCGATAATCGCTGTCATACCGTTACTGCTGCTTGCGCTCTTACTGTGGGCGGGTGGCTGGCTGGACAGGTCGCGGCTGACATCGGATAAGCTGGTCACGGCTTTAGAAAAGTCGGGCGGCAGGCATCCAGGCTTTCGCCGCAATCATGCTAAAGGCGTCTGTATTCTGGGCGACTTTTCGTCAAACGGTAACGCCAGTGCCCTGTCGCGCGCCGCGCTGTTCGCGCCAGGGGTGACGCCTGTGGTGGGTCGTCTGGCAATTGCAGGCGGCAATCCCCATGCGCCTGACTATACGGTGCCGGTGCGCAGCATGGCGCTGGCCTTTTATCAGAAAAATGGTGAACAGTGGCGAACCGGCATGAATGCGATGCCGTTCTTTCCGGTCCAGAGCGTGGAGGGTTTTTACGATCTGCAGGTCGCGACGCTGCCGGATGCCCGAACGGGTAAACCCGATCCCGCTAAAGTTCAGGCTTTTGTGCAGCAGCACCCGGAGATCAAACGCTTTTTTGGCTGGGCAAAGCAGGCAGTGCCTTCTTCCAGCTGGATTAGCGATCGCTTTAACAGCCTGAACGCCTTTAATTTTATCGATGCCGCAGGCCATTCCCATCTGGTGCGCTGGAGTATGGTGCCGCACGCTGACTATCAGCCGATAGCGGTAAAAGAGAAGGGGGACGCTGACTTCTTACGAAACGATTTGCAGCAGCGACTGGCACAGGGGCCGCAGCAGTGGGACCTGATCATCACCGAAGCGGATGCAGGGGATAAAGGCAATGATGCGTCGGTGGCGTGGCCAGAAGACCGCAAGAAGATCACTGCCGGAACCCTCACCATCCATACGATGACGGCTCAGCAGGATGGCGCGTGTAACGACATCAATTACGATCCGCTGATTTTACCGGATGGCATTGCAGCCTCGGATGACCCGCTTCTGAATGCGCGTTCATCTGCGTATGCCAAATCTTATAATGCTCGCACCCACGAACAGGCCGGGGCTCACTGATGAAACAGAAAAACACTTTTCACCCGGCACTGCGCATCATCCACTGGCTGATGGCCGCGGCCATCATGGCAATGCTGTTTATGGGTGTCGCCATGGTCTCCACGGTGTCGTCATGGCACAGCCTGCTGGTGGCCATACATAAACCGCTGGGCCTGATGATTCTGTTGCTGGTGATTGTGCGGCTCTGGCTGCGCTTCACTACCGCTAAACCTGCGCTGCCGGCCACGCTACCGGGCTGGCAGAAGGGGTTAGCGCATCTGTCCCACTGGGCGCTGTATGCCATGATGCTGGCTCAGCCTCTCATCGGCTGGGCGATGCAGTCGGCCGCTGGTTATCCCATTACCCTGGGTAACCGGGTGCTGCCGGCCATTTTTCCTGTCAGCAACGACGCCTATGCTGTGCTGCGGCCGCTTCACAGCTGGGTTGCTTTGGCCCTTTTCCTGACGGTGATGTTGCACCTTGCCGCTGCCCTGTTCCATGGGTTGATACTGCGTGATGGGGTGTTCAGCAGTATGGCTGGCCTGAGTAAGCGTAAAGGAGGCGCGCCAGGCTCGCTTGACAACCCGCATGGCGGTCAGTAGGTTCAGGGCCGTTTACCGATTTGCTGTTAATTGATCTCAACTGCCGGAGCATGCATGAGTACCGAACGTTCACAGAAAGCCGAAGAAATAATGCACCATACCCGAATGCTGCTCACCTCCGGCGGATATAACAGCTTCAGCTATGCCGATCTGGCTGAGCGGGTAAAAATCCGCAAATCCAGTATTCATCACCATTTCCCCGCCAAAGCGGATCTGGTGCAGGCGGTGGTGAGTGATTATCGTCAGCAGGCACAGACAGGCATGGCGGCAATCAGTCAGCACTTCGCCGGAGATGCCCTGGGGGAGATTAACAGCTATGTGAACTTCTGGGCCACCTGCATAAAAGAGAACAACTCGCCTTTCTGTATCTGTGTGATGCTGGCTGTGGAGTTACCGGTTTTACCTGAAGAGGTCGCTCAGGAAGTGACCGGACATTTTAGCGATCTCACGGAATGGCTGACCGCTGTGCTGGACAGGGGAAATAAGAGCCACGTGTTTAACCTGCAGGAAAGTGCAGCAGCAGAAGCGAAATCGGTTATGGCGACGGTACATGGTGCGATTATTGCTGCACGCGCTTTTAATAATCCCGACATATTTTTGCAAATTGTCGAACCGGTAATAAAACGATTACTGAAAAGGCACTAATCGAGTCCGGGTAAATAGCCGCCTTTGCGGCACCTGTTACTATTTTCCCGCTTTCATTTAAATTCAGCGCGCTGCTGCTGAATTTTATTGCGGGCTATCCAGAAGAACGGTTAATTATTCCCGGTAATTACATTATCCGGAATCACTGCCATGCATCCGCTGGCGGAACAGATCGCTTTTGTCTCAGCAAACACGAGGAAGTTATTTATGACGACAGTTCGTGCTCTGCCATCATTACCTGTTCTCTCTTCATTCTGTTTTAGAATGAGTAACCAGCCTGACGCCATTGCAGCCGGTTTTCAGACGCAGTTGCAGAATCAGGTCCGGCTTTCACTGGCTCATAAGGTCCCGCTGCCCGCCGGGCAAAAAATAGCGGTCGCTGCCACTCCTCAGCGGACGCACATTGATGCACTACTTGCGCAACTGCTGGCGGACAGAAAGCGAGTCTCAGAGGCCGTCTGTCATGCGGATGAGCATCGTGAATCTGCTTCATTGCCGTGCCAGCTGATGAATAAAAATGAACTCGCGTTGAGATGTGACGCTGACGTTTATTCACTGATCCCGGACGTGCCGTTTGTCTGCCCGCCACCTTATCCGCCAGGGAGTGTGAGCCCGCTAACGCCGATTGTTATCTGGACTGCGCCTGAGATCGTCCGGTTCCCTGCTTTGAGCCCCAGAGGAGGGCTATTGCGAATACGCAGTGTTCGTCTGATAAACAAAGCCGGTTATCGCCGGAGGGGAATCAGCGAAAACGACCTGAATGATATTGCCCCGTCTCACTGAAACGCCGGGCACTGAGTCAGTCAGCGCCTGTGAAAGTATTTACCTTCAGATCAAACCGGAGAGTTATTATGCAGACCCCTCAATCATCTATTACGCACGCCCAGAACCAATGGCTTCAGTCTTATTACTATATCCGTGCGACCGCATCTGTTATATGGATTTTACTCGCGGTGTTGATTGGTAAAGATCATCCCGGCATCGGAGCCGTTCTCTTTATTCTCTATCCGGCCTGGGATGCCCTGGCAAATTATTTAGATGCCAGTAAATCAGGCGGATTAGCGGTAAATCCACCGCAGAAATTTAACCTGATTGTGAGCCTGATTGTCGCGGCGGCGATTATCTGGTCACTCTACTTCAGCATAAATGCGACCATTAAAGTCTTTGGCATCTGGGCAATATTTTCGGGCCTGCTTCAGCTTTCGGCGTCCCTCCGCCGCTGGAAATCTTCCAATGGGCAGTGGGCGATGATTTTAAGTGGTGCGCAATCTGCGCTGGCGGGCATTTTTATGTTCAGGCAGGCGAGCAGTGATATGCATCTGGATGTCACCACGGTTGCCCCCTACGCGGCGTTTGGCGTCTTCTATTTCCTGATTTCCGCCATCACGCTGACCCTTAAAAATGGTCGCAGGCGTAAAGTGACGGTGTAGCTACCTGACGCCGTCATGCACTGTCAGTCGGGTTCCGGGGCCAGCATCGTTTCTGCAAGATCAAGCAGGGCACGCAGCCGGTCCATATGACGGAGGTCCTGATGATAACCTGCCCAGATATCCCTTGAAGGCGGCATATCTGGCGTGGCAATGCGCTGCAGGCCCGGCGTGGCGTCGCCCAGTGGCTGAGGCAGAACGGCGACGCCCATCCCGCGCAGGCACATCTGCGCCTGAACAGCCCGGCTGGTGCTTTTGAATGCCGGGGCCGACTGCGGAAACCGTTCCAGAAGCCAGGAAACGTCAGGAAAGTGTGACTGTGCGCTGTTCATCAGGATCAGCCCCACCGAAGAGGGGTCGCTTAACAGCGCCTCCGCCTTCTCTGGCGTCCCGTAGAGGGCATAAGGCACGCTCATCAGACGTCGCTGAACGATGTCGGGATCGGTAAAAGGCACAATTCGAAATGCGACGTCGGCATCGCGGCGCGACAGATCGAGCAGGCGAAAGCTGGCGATCACCTCCGGCACGATCGCCGGATGACGGCGCGTCAGTTCGCTCAGAACCGGTGCCAGCACGTAGTTAGTAAACCACTCTGCCGCTGAGATACGTAAAATCCCTTCAAGGCGTTCATGATTTCCGGCCAGGCGTCGCTCCATCGCCAGCGCCGAATTTTCCATCGCTTCGGCCAGCTTCATCACGCCGTCACCGGCATCTGTCAGCACCAGGCCATCCTGTGTCCGGCGAAACAGTGCCTGCTGCGCCTCATCCTCCAGAGCCTTTATGCGGCGTCCTACCGTCGGATGACTCACGCCCAGACTCAGGGCCGCTTTCCCGTAAGAGCCGTTACGCATGACGGCAAGAAATACCTGAACATCACTCCACTCCACAGCCGCACCTCCGTACAAAAATGAACATTGAATATACAAAAGTGTCAGTTCTCAAACAACTTTGAAGGTATCAACATAGCTTCCATTGGGTCGCCGCAGGCGTCTTTATCAGGAAGCTAACTATGAAGAGATTAAAAGACAAAGTCGCTCTTGTTACCGGTGGTTCAAAAGGTATCGGAGCCGCAATAGCCCGTCAGCTGGCCGCCGAGGGGGCAAAAGTGGTTGTCAGTTACCTCTCAGACAGAGAGGGGGCTGAGCAGGTGGTCGCCGCTATCGACGCGGCCGCGGGTGAGGCGCTGGCTGTAGCAGCCGATGTCACCAGCCAGGCCGGGGTTGAAGCTCTGGTCAGCACCACGCTCACGCATTTCGGACAGCTGGATATCGTGGTGAATAACGCCGGTGTTTATCAGTTCGCCGCCATTGAGGAGAGCACCGAAGCGCTCTATCGCCGCCAGTTCGACATCAATGTTCTGGGGCCATTGTTAGTCACCGCGGCGGCCGTCCCTTACATGGGCAGGGGAGGCAGCATCATCAACATCAGTTCGTTTGTCACCCGCGTCTTCATCGCCGAAAGCGCCATCTACAGCGGGGCTAAAGGCGCGATAGATGCCATCACGGGCGTACTTTCGAAAGAGCTTGGTCCGCGCGGCATCCGGGTAAATGCGGTCAATCCCGGTCTGATCGAAACAGAAGGAAGTCACAGCGCTGGCGCGATGAATTCGGCGTTCCGGACGTGGAATGAAGCGCAGACGCCGCTCGGCCGTATCGGTCAGGTAGAGGATGTTGCACCGATCGTCTCTTTTCTCGCTTCAGAGGAAGCGGGCTGGATAAACGGTGAAGTGATACTGGCCTCCGGCGGTATGCGCTGATTGTCGCGCCGCTGGGCTGACAGGGGCGACACGCCCCTTCCGATCCCTTGCCTCATGTCCCTGATGGGGGACGTTGCCATTTTCTAAGGAGTGATTAATGTCCATACATCACATCCCGCAGGCCGAGCCACGTCGCTGGGCCATGTTTATCATTTTACTGGTCGGCGCTTTCCTGCCGCCGCTCGATTTCTTTATCGTCAACGTGGCACTGCCCGCGATTCAGCATGAACTGGGTACGTCATCCTCGGCAGAGCAGCTGGTGATCTCCTCTTATGCAGCGATGTATGCGGTGACGCTGATTACCGGAGGGCGTCTGGGTGATATTTATGGTCGTGGAAAAATGTTCTTTCTGGGGCTGATCGGTTTTGCCGCTGCCTCTGTGCTGTGTGGTTTTGCCTGGTCACCCTGGGTTCTGATTGCCGGACGCCTACTGCAGGGGGTGACAGCCGCCATTATGGCCCCGCAGGCGCTGGCTTCCGTTCAGGCTATTTTTCCTGAAGCGGAGAGACCGCTGGCGCTGAGTATCTATGGTGCCGTGTTTGGGCTGGCTTCTGTTATCGGGCAGGTGCTGGGGGGCATCCTGATTCAGGCCGATCTGTTTCATCTCGGATGGCGGGCAATTTTTCTGGTTAACCTGCCGGTAGCGCTGCTGGTTGTTCTTTTTGGCCTGCCGCTGCTGAAGGAAACGCGGGCATCCTCCGCTCAGCGACTCGATCCTGTTGGCACACTGCTGGCAACGCTGACGCTGAGCGCGCTGATTGTTCCGCTGATCGAAGGCCGGGAGGCAGGGTGGCCCTGGTGGACGTGGCTGCTCTTTGTGACGGTCCCGCTGCTGGCCTCGGCATTATGGCGTTATGAGCATCGCCTTAGCCTGAAGGGCGGAACGCCACTGCTGAATCCGACTGTGTTGCGCGCGCCGGGCCTGGGGCAGGGACTGGTCATCGTTTTACTCTTCTATTCGATTGGTACCTTCTTTCTGTTGTTTTCAGTTTATCTGCAGGGCGCGCTGCATCTGAACGCGCTGACAGCAGGCACGCTTTTTCTGCCCTTTGGTCTGGGATTTCTGATCGGGCCACTGCTCACCCCTTACCTGAGACGCTTTGTCGGCAACCTGCTCAGCGCCATCGGGATGGCATGCGAGACCGCGGGACTGGCGGGGCTGGCATGGCTGATCGCCACGACGCAGACAGGCCACTCTCCCGCCATGCTGCCGCTCGCGGCGCTCCTTTTCCTGACGGGGCTGGGTCAGGGGCTGGCCATGCCAACGCTGGTGCGGATGGTGACAGGCCAGGTTGCGGCGCCGTTTTCAGGGATGATTGCGGGCGTCACCAGCGCCGCTTTACAAATCAGCACGGCGCTCAGCGTGGCCGTCATCGGTGGACTTTTCTACAGCCTGCTCGGCAGTGATAAAAGTGCAGCCGGGATTTCGCAGGCGTTTATCGTTGCGCTTTTGACGATGGCCGGCTGCCTGGCGGTGGGGGCAGGGCTGAGTATCCGCTTAATCCGGCGCACCTCCGGGCGCACGGACGTCTCAGCCAGCGTTTCCCTTTCATCTCGCCGTCGCGGAACCGGTTAGTCATCCGTCGAGCGCGTAACCGTTTCCCAGCGATCGATCTCCTCACTGAGTGCCGTCAGCTTCTGGCGCACTAAGTCCAGGGCATCACTGCCCAGCAACAGATGAGCGGGTGGATTGTGGCTTTCAATCAGCGCCAGTATGGCCCGGGCAGCCTTTGCGGGGTTGCCGCGTTGCTTTCCGCTCTTTTCTTCACGGGCCTGACGGATGGGGTCGAATAATGCGTCATAGTCCGGGATCGCGCGCGCGCTTCTTACCATCGAACGCCCCGCCCAGTCTGTGCGGAATGAGCCGGGGGCCACAGCGGTAACCGCGATATTAAAGGGTGCCAGCTCCTTGCCTAAGGTTTCTGAAATGCCCTCTAATGCAAACTTGCTGCCGCAGTAGTAGCTGATGCCGGGCAGGGTGATAAATCCGCCCATCGAGGTGATGTTAATGATATGGCCGCGACGGCGCTGACGCATGCCCGGCAGCAGAGCCTTGATCATCGCGACCGCGCCAAAGACATTAACGTCAAACTGGTGGCGCATCTCTTCCAGAGAAGACTCCTCCATGATGCCTTCGTGGCCGTAACCGGCGTTGTTTACCAGCACATCAACTTTACCGAGGGTAGATTCAATCTCCCTGACCACCTCATCAATACGCTCAACCTCTGTCACATCCAGCAGACGGCCTGCCGCACGCGCAGGATCCAGTGCCTCAAATGCCTCCAGCGCGGCACGGTTACGCACCGTGCCGATGACACGATGCCCGGCCCTGAGTGCCTCCTGTGCCAGAGCAAGACCAAAGCCGCTGCTGACGCCTGTGATCAGGATTGTTTTTGCCGTTGTCATAATCAGAACCTCCATGAATTGTCGGAATTGCATGGTATTCTCTGTGGAGCCGGATTTTCAGGCCCTTTCTTCTCGTTTTCTTGCCTGATCTTATGAGGTGCAGCGATGTCCGACATGATCACCCTGATAAAAGCCCTTGCCCCGCAGGAGGGCTATAACCTGACCGCCTTATCGGGTGTGCGCATTTTGCGGTCCGATCGCCCGCTGGCCAGAACGCCGGTGCTGTATGACCCCGGGATTGTGATTGTCTGTCAGGGCAGCAAACGCGGTTATTTTGGCCAGCAGACCTACATCTATGATGAACAGCACTATCTGGCGGTGTCCGTGCCGGTTCCGTTTACGATGGAAACCGACGCGTCAGCAGCACATCCCCTGCTGGCCATTTATCTGCATCTGGATTTTCAGCTGGCCGCTGAGCTTATGTTGCAGATCAATCAGCATGAGGCGCTGCACCCTGCAACCGCGCCACAGAGCATGATCTCCAGCCCGATGGATGAGCCGGTGAGGTCAGCTGTGGAGGGGTTGCTTAAGGTCCTGAACAATCCGCTTGAAGCTGAGATTCTTGGCCAGGCGCGATTGCGGGAGCTCTATTTTCGCGTACTGACCGGTGCGCAGGGTAATGCCATGCGAGCCGCGCTGGCGTTACAGGGGCAGTTCAGCAGGATAGGAAAAGTATTGCAGCGCATCCATGCCACCTATGCAGAATCCGTGACGCTGACTGAGCTGGCTCATGAAGCGGGCATGAGCGTGCCGACCTTTCATCTTCATTTTAAAGCGATCACCCGCTTGCCACCGATGCAGTATGTGAAATCGGTACGCCTCCACCAGGCGCGAATGCTGATGGTTCGTCAGCAGATGACCGCGGCCTCTGCCAGTTTCGCCGTGGGCTATGAGAGCCCTTCGCAGTTCAATCGTGAATTTAAACGTTTGTTTGGCCTGCCTCCGGCAGAGGAGATCAAACGCATGCAGAAACACTTTGCTGTTCCGCCTGCGCAGGACGCCTCAGTTTTCGTTTCTTCACACTGACGCCGGGCTGACACTATTTTCTGGCCACAATCCGCATTTCCACCAGCGCATTCTCCGGAATGAATTCCGACACGCCGATCGCAGACCATGCCGGATAGGGGGCCTTGATATAGGCATCTTTCACGCTGGAAAACAGGGCGATATGTTTTTTCAGGTCGATATGAAAAGTGGTCATCTCCACAATGTTGTCATAGGTTAGACCGGCAGCGTTCAGGTAGACGCCCAGCTTATAAAACGCATCATGAAATTGCTCGCCAGGATCTTTGCTTATCGGTTTGTCCTTACGCGCAGCGGTAACCCCTGAGAGATAGAATGTGCCATCGGATTCGATAACCGGAGAGAAGTGCCAGTCATGGTAATAGTGTTTGAAGTCTTCAGGGACGATGGGTTTTTTCATGATCTCTCACGCTGATGAGCTTAGTGATTCAGGTCTGTTCTGCATCCCGATCTCTGCTCAGAGGTCAAATCCGCTCAGACCGGCTTAATCACCAGGTTAGCGCAAATGCAGGTTGCCGTCAGCTACACTCAGCATTCTTAACCCGTAAAAGGAAGAGAACATGAAAAAGTCACAGATGGCCCTGCTATCACTGCTGGTGGTTCTGCCGGTGACGGCCATGGCGCAGAAAGCAGAGATGAACATGACGCACGATATGCCTGACTCCGCCGCATCAAAAGAGTACATGGCGGGCATGCAGAAGATGCATCACAACATGATGGCGGCAATGAAAGAGCAGGATCCTGACAGGGCCTTTGCCAGCGGCATGGCCGAGCATCACAAAGGAGCGATTGCCATGGCTGAAACGGAGCTGAAATATGGTAAAGATCCTGAAATGAGAAAGATGGCGCAGGAGATCATCAAAGCGCAGAAGGGTGAAATCGAACAGCTGGAAAAATGGCTGCAGAAATAATGGCTGCGATGGCGTGAAGCGCATTCACGTGATGATCTTCACAACGTTACCGCCAGAGAGTCTTGCTGCCGTTGCTGGTGCTTTATTAAACCCGCAGGGCTGACTTGTGGGTTTAAGATTCAGGAGAGTGTGATGATCTGGCTCGTGACAAAATATGCGATAACGGCCTTTATGGTTGTACTGATCTCAGAAGTGGCAAAGCGCAGCGACCGGCTCGGCGGCCTGCTCGCGGCCCTGCCGCTGGTGACCCTGCTGGTGCTTATCTGGATGAAGCTGGAAGGGCAGGCACAGGAAAAAATAGCCGCTCACGCCTGGTATACCTTCTGGTACGTGGTGCCGACACTGCCGATGTTTATCCTGTTCCCCTTTATTTACCCGCGTGCTGGCTTCTGGCTGACACTGCTCATCGCCTGCGCGATAACCGTCGTGCTCTTTGCCCTCTGGGCAATATTACTGAAGCGATTTGGAATCATTCTTCTCTGAATAAGTCTGCATGCGTTAATAAGCGCTGAAAAAGGCCATTCGACTTGCTGCCTTAATACCGGCATCTGTCACCATGAAGTGCCGGTGAATTAAATCCTCAGACAGAATCAGAATGACTATTTTATGCGGCCAGTTTGCGTTAAAACACCATTTCTTCATTGTCTGTCCGAACATTAAAATAATCTTTTTCTTAAAGCAGGAAACGCTGCTTTGAGAGATCGTGAGATTGTTAACTTTGCCGCGTTAGCTAATATTTCAGAGACGCAATCGATATTAAGGAATTCCATCATGCTTAAGCAACGTACTCTTAAAGCAGCCGTTGCGCTGGTTATAGGTTTTGCCGTCTGTGCTGCACCGGTTTATGCAAATCCTGGCAATGGCAATGGCAATGGCAACGGTCACGGCGGTGGTCAGGGTAACGGGAATCACGGGAACAATGGCGCGCACGGCAATAAAGGGCCGGGTAACGCAAAATCAAAAAACGAACATGGACATCGTAAAAATGCCGGGAAACCCGATCGCGTAGACGCCGACATCAACTTCTCTCGTGCACGGAGCCTTGCCGTCAACTATGGCCTGGTTGGCTATCAGTCCCTGCCGCCGGGCATCGCAAAGAAAGTGGCACGCGGTAAACCGTTGCCGCCCGGCATTGCGAAAAAAGCGTTGCCCGCTTCCATGCTAAACGATCTGCCTTACTATCCGGGCTACGAGTGGCGAGCCGTGGGCGACGATTTAGTGCTGATTGCCCTGAGTACGGCAATCGTGACCGCCGTCATCAACGGTGTATTTGATTAACCCTGTAACAGAGACTCCGCTCAACGCTGGCGGAGTCTTATCAGCCAGGTTCATCGTCAGGTTGAAAAACGGGTGAGGGCAGGTAATACCTGAAAGATTAAACGCTGCGATAAGTTGTGTATTATTGTCAGGCTATCAGAACAGGTTAATCAGGAAAAAGCATGGACTGGGACACGCTGGTTACACTTTTAAAATTCAAACGCTGGATTGATGCCGAAACCCTTAAAACGATTAAAGGCCTCAGCGACAATGCTGATGCACATAAACGTCACCTGATGTTAAGGCTGATGAACCACATCTATGTGACAGACATGATTTTCAGCGCCAATATTTCGGGGAAGCCACACGGCTATACGGCCCTGAACACGCCTGAAACACCCTCAGCAGAAGAACTTGAAGTTAAAATGGCCGTCTGTACCAACGGATATATTGAATATGTCAGCGCACTCTCTCCCGCCGATTTAGACGAAACGATTACATTCCGTTTTGTCGATGGAGGCGAGGGCAGGATGAGGGCCGTTGATATGCTGAATCACATGCTTTTGCATGGAAGCTACCACCGCGGCGCAACAGGCTGGTTAATCTCGGAGTGCGGTGGTGTTCCGCCCAAAGATGTGCTGACCGTTTTTCTGCGGGATCACAATCACTGACAGGAAGGATCTTCTGGCGGCGTTGATGGCCGCCATACGTCTTCACGCAGCCGGTCTATATCCCCAGACTGGCCAGCAGATCATCCACATCATCCTGACTGGCGGCTGGTTCAGCGGAGAACGCAGGTGCCGGCGGCGTAGCGCGCGCGGCGCTGGATGGTGAGGCTGATTTATCGCGGATCACCTGGATTAACTGCTGCTCTGCCTGATTCAGCACCGCCATCATCGCCTGCACGATCTGCCCGGTAATATCCTGGAATCCCTGCGCCATCATAATGGCGTGCAGATGCTGACGTGTCAGATTCGTGGCATGAGGGACATCATCCAGCAGGGCAACGGTATCTGCCGCTAACAGATGTGTTTGCTCTTTCGTCATGGATTCTGCTGACGTGGCATTCCAGCGCTGCAGTAATCGATCCGCCTTTTCTGTCAGCTGAGTCTGCACCGGTTGAGTGATTTCAACGCTGTTAATAACCTCATCTGCGGCTTCACGGGTCAGTGTGACCACGTAGCCCAGTCTTTCACGCGCGTTGGGGATGCTTCCCGCAACCTCGGCAATGGTTTTATCCAGTCCCAGCTGTTGCAGACTGTCCCGAAGCGTCCGCAGGATAGCGCCCGCACGCGCCGTGATCTCGGTGATTTCCTGTTGCTCACTATGGGTATCGGGTAATGACATGGGTGCTTTCTCCTGCGTAGGCAATGTCGCTATCTGCTGTTATCGGCAGTTCCTGGCGGAATTTGATTTTTTTCTCCTGACGGCGGGGGAGGGGGGGATGGGAAGGCGGCTTAAACAGCATGAAGAAACGTCAGCGTCGTATCTGATAAAAGCGGTTATGCGGCTATGTGAATAGCAAGCTATAAATAAATCAGCGATTTTATCGCTTGCTATTTACTTTGGCATTTTTTGTGGTAGATTGGCTTTAACGATGGGTAGATGACCCTCGAGAGATTTTTTATTCAGCCCTGGCAATCCTGTCAGGGCTTTTTTTTGGGCTGGATCTCTTCGGTCTGCTCATCTCAATGACTCGCCAGGACATAAAGCCCCTAACCTACAGCGCTACAGCCCCGGCGCTGTCATCACGCATCAGGTTTGTGTCTGATGTTTATGGCACGCCATCAGACTTGTGCTTCGGCGGCGTCCATCATCGCTGGCAGGGCGCTGAACAGCGCCTGAATAGCCAGCCTGACTTTCAGCGACTGATGCGGCGTGCGCAGCCAGACGACAGAAACCGGCCAGCTTCCGGAGGTATGTTCTTTCAGTATCTGTTTCATGCTGCCGCTGATGAGGTCGTCCCGCACCAGCCAGTAAGGTAACCAGGCGATACCGGCCCCCGTCAGCGTCATATCTTTTACCGCCTGCATATCATCCAGGGTGAATCGGGCAGGCGGCGAAATCTCCACCGCGTCACCCCGTTCATTTTTGACCTGCCACTTCAGCACCTGTCCGCCACGGATGTAGGCCACTGCCGCATGGTGCCGGAGTTCATCCGGGGAAGCCGGCTCGCCAGCCTGGCTGAGATAGTCCGGTGACGCGCAAAAGACCATCGTGTGATAAGCCAGCCGTCGGGCTATCAGGCTGCTACTGTCAGCCAGCGCGCCAATCCTGACTGCCAGATCGAAACCCTCCCCGGACAAATCGACCTGACGATCGCTGAAAGATATCTCCAGTTCCAGCTTCGGGTGCGCTTTCGCCAGCGCGGAGAAGACAGGCGAGACACAGAGGTGCCCCAGCAGCACCGGCACCGATACGCGGAGTTTACCGCTGGCCTGCAGTTTGCCGCTCTCCAGCAGATCTTCGGCAGCCTTGAGTTCGTTCATCGCCCGGCGACAATATTCATAATAGAGCGCGCCTTCATCGGTAAGACTCTGTTTGCGGGTGGTGCGGTTAAATAGCGTGACGCCAAGTCTCTCTTCGAGACGGGCGATGGTTTTTGCGACGGCAGAGCGCGTAACGTGCAGCCGCTCAGCTGCCTGAGAGAAACTCATGGATTCAGCCACGGCCACAAATACCGGAATGGTGTTCATTTCGCTTTTCATATTGTCGCCTCAGCGGAATCAATGAAGAGAAATAGTATCGCCGTCGTATCTTAAAAGGCAATGCTACGATTCTGATCTCTGCTCTTAACCCCTACAGGAATCGCGATGAATCACACCATGAAACGCTGGACACTGAATGAGATTGGCCGTCAGCATCTGACACTCACCGAGACAGCCATCCCGCAGCCGGGTCCGGGCGAAGTGCTGGTCCGGGTAAGTGCCGTTGCCCTTAACTTCCGGGATAAGGTCATTATTGAAGGTGGGATGGGAAAAGGAATGCCGATGCCTTTTACGCCGGGTTCCGATATGGCCGGCGTGGTTGAGGCTGTCGGTTCGGGCACGTCTCGTTTTAAACAGGGTGATCGCGTCATCTCCTCGTTCAACGCAGAGTGGATCGAGGGAAAGGCGGTTAACAACGCCAGAAATCCGCACTACAACACCCTCGGCTACGCCTTGCAGGGCGTGCTGGCAGAATATGTGGTGATGAACGAAGCGTGACTGGTCAACGCCCCGCAAACGCTGAGCGATGCGGAAGCCTGCACCCTGGTCTGTGCGGGGCTGACCGCCTGGTTTGCACTGATTGAACGCGGCGGCCTTAAAGCGGGCGACAGCGTTCTGGTGCAGGGAACCGGCGGGGTGGCTCTGTTTGCACTTCAGATCGCCCGTGCGATGGGTGCAGAGGTCTTTATCACCTCCTCCAGCGATGAGAAGCTGGCGGCAGCAACCGCGCTGGGGGCAACCCATGGCATTAACCGTCAAAAGGAAGAGTGGGTCGAAGCCGTTTACCGCCTGACGCACGATCGGGGTATTGACCATGTGATAGACACCGTCGGCGGGCGTAACTTCGCCGATTGTGTCCGCGCTGTCGCCTCTCATGGCCGCATCTCTCTGATCGGGATGATGGACACGCACGATACGTCAGCCTCTGGCGGACTGCTGCTGCTCAAATCTCCGACGGTTCAGGGCATCGGCGTGGGGCATCGGCGGGCGCTGGAAGATCTGGTCCGGGCGGTGGATGTCATAAACATGAAGCCGGTCATCGATAAAGCCTACCGGTTCGATGAACTGCCTGCGGCACTGGCGCATCTTGACCGGGGCGCATTCGGGAAGATTGTTATCAGCCTGGACTGACAGCGCGCCCGGCCTTAACCAGGGCCAGCACAAAACCATCCCATCCCTTCTCACCCACCGTCTGAATGGCGGTAGCGTCAAGCCGCTCATCCTCAGCAATCATCCGGACAAACTCCCGCAGGCCCCGGACATTAGGATCGTGACTCTCCGCATCAAGCACCTGTCCGCCACGCACCGTGTTATCACCGACGATAACCGTGCCCGGGCGAGAGAGTCTGATGGCCCATTCCAGATAACGTGGATTGTTCACCTTGTCGGCATCAATAAAAATCAGATCAAAGGGCGCCTCCAGGTCAGGCAGGATATCAAGCGCTGCGCCAGTGTGCAGCGTAACGCAGTGCGTCAGCCCGGCTTGATGGATATTCTGGCGGGCGACCTCTGCATGATGCGCACTGTATTCGATAGTGGTCACGCTTCCATGCTGAGGAAGCGCTCTGGCCATCCAGATCGTGCTGTAACCACCAAGCGTACCGATTTCAAGAACCCGGACGGCCTGCGACATCCGGATGAACAGTGACAACATTTTTCCCTGCAAAGCAGACACATCATGAGCAGGTAAGCCCTGCTTTGCGTTGTTAGAGAGCGCGAAATTTAATTCAGCATCTTCGGGCGCAAGCTTTTCAGAAAACCAGGCATCCACCTGTGCCCACTTATCTGAATCTGTCGAGGGATAGTCAGGGATTCGCATAGGTTATTCACTCTCCTCAAAAAAGGTGTTTTCCCGGCGCGGCTGGCCCGACAGGGCCAGGACGGCCAGCGCGCAACACAGTGTGATGCCTGCCAGCACCCGGAAAAGGCACAGATAGGCGCTGTCATAACTATTCTGGACCACTGCGCGGGAAACGCCGGGTAAAAGTGTTAGTGCCTGCTTAAGATTGCCGCCTCCCAGCCAGGCTGCCGCCTGGTGAATCTCCGCTGATGTCAGCCCCTGAACGCTTTTGCTGAGGTTCATAGCGTTCATTCTGGTAATAAAGGCGGAAACCATCGCCAGCGCGATGCCTTCTCCCGCTACACGAACGGTGTTGAACAGGCCGGCCGCCATCCCGGCTTTTTCAACCGGAACCGCAGAGAGGGCAAGTCCATCCGTCAGCCCCCACGGCAGCGCCGCGCCTGCACCGGTTATCAGCAATGCGACGATAAGCAGCAGGGTGCTGTGACCCTGTAACGCCTGCCCGAGGAAAAGTAACCCGGTTGCCGCGATCATCAGCCCGGATGCTGACACCACGGATGGTGAAAACCAGCGCGTCAGCACGGCGGCGCAGGCGGGAAGAACCAGCATCGGTGCAGTCAGGGCCATAAGAAAAAGCGCACTTCGCGACTCGCTGAATCCATTTCCCCCCATAAAGTGCAGCGGGACGATGATTAATAGCACAACGTAGCAGTAGCAGGTTGCCACCGGCAGCAGCAGAATCCCGGCGAAGCGCGGGCTGCGCAGCAGAGAAATATCGAGCACAGGATGGGCAATGTGCTGGCAACGCACAATAAATGCACCCAGAAACAGTATGGAGCAGAGGAACAGCACCAGCGGCAGAGGGGATAAAAACCCGACCGTGGGTAACAGCATCATCGCAGTGGTAAACAGAATCAGCGCCGCGGTAAACAGCGTCAGCCCGGCCTTGTCTGCCGGATGAGAGGCGTTCAGCGCCGATAGCGGCAGGTATGCTCTGCCAGCGAGCAGCACGCCGCCTGAAAGCAGCGCAAACAGGGTATAGACCCAGCGCCAGCCGAGGGTATCGGTAATAAAGCCCACCGCCAGCGGTCCAAACGCTAAGCCAGCGCCGAAGAGGATGCCGAGCAGGCTGAACATCCGCGTCCGGTCTGCGCCCTCATAGATCCCGGCCAGCAGCGCGCTGCCGCTGGCTAAGAGCATGGCCGCGGCCAGCCCCTGCAGGGACCTGAGCAGGCCCTGCATTATCAGGTTGTTCATCACGCCGATGATGAGACTGCAGAGACAGAACAGCGCTGCGCCAGCGATAAAAACAGGTTTTCTGCCGAGGGCGTCTGCAGCAATGCCTGCTGTCAGCAGAAAACTGCCAAACGTCAGCATAAATCCATTCGTCAGCCATGACAGCTCGCCAGGGGAACCGCCCAGCATGTGCTGGATGGCAGGCGTGGTAACCACACCGCCGGTGAAACTCAAGGGCAAAAGCAGCGCCGCCATAAAAACGGTAAGGGCGGCTGGGGTTCTGGTGTGGCGAAAAATCGCGCGGGCTCTGTATGACATAACAAGACCTTTTATCCTGACAGCGAATGAGTGAAAACTGCTGCGATGTTATTGCGGACATCTGAGTGGATAAATAGACTGGATGGACGGTCTCAATGGACATAAAGTTGATAATCGATGGATAGCCTGACTTCTCTTACCTCTTTTGTGCGGACAGCCGAGACGCTGAGCTTTGTTCAGGCTGCGCGACTGCTGGGGATTTCAGCGTCAGCAGTCGGTAAAAACGTCGCCAGACTTGAGCAAAAACTGGGCGTGCGGCTTTTTAACCGCAGCACAAGAAATGTGAGCCTGACGACGGAAGGGGCGGCACTCCTGACCCGATGCAAAGCGATCCTGGAGCAGCTTCAGGAAGCCGAGTCAGCACTGGCGAGCAGTGCCGCAGAACCCGCAGGCAGACTCCGGGTCTCACTGCCCGCCGCGGGCTACAGATTACTGCTTCCTGCGCTCCCCGCATTTACCCGCCGTTATCCTCAGATCGAACTGGATCTGGATTTCAGCGATCGGCTGGTGAATATCATCGACGAAGGGTTTGACGTGGCGATCCGCAGCGGCGAGTTAGCTGATTCCAGGCTGACGGCAAAGAGGCTGGGTCATTTCCGCTTCCTCCTCTGCGCCAGTCCCGCTTATCTGAACAATTCCGGGGTTCCGGCGTCAGCGGATGATCTGGCTGAGCACAGGTGCATTTTTTTCCGCCTGCCCGCCACCGGCTTGCTACAGACGTGGGAGCTTCAGGGGCTGCGGCCCGGGGCTGAACCCAGAGCGGCATCGGTGTTGACGGTAAATAACATTGAAGCGGCGATTGGCCTGAGCTTATCGGGAATGGGTATCAGCTATCTGCCCGACTTCGCCGTTCGCGACGCGCTGGCTGAGGGACAGCTAAAAGAAGTAATGCAGGGTTGCTGTACACAGCAGGGGCACTTCTCCGCCGTGTGGCCCTCCGGCCGCTACCTCTCCGCCCGGGTCCGCTGCTTTATCGATTTTATTGCTGAATCGGGACTGGCCCTTTAAGACCGCGTCACGCCTGCTGCGACGGTTCAAACCAGGGTGTCACCAGCATATGCGGCAGTGCGAGCGCGGCAAGGGCGGCAAACAGCGACCGGATGCCCGCAGCGTCACCGGGTAACATCATATAAATGATCAGCGAGGCCAGCACTATGGCCGCGGTGAATATCGGCCAGGTCAGATGGAGATAGCCCGCGTACGTGGTAAAGCCCAGCTGGTCACGGCGCAGTCGGGTTTGTGGCAGCGCGTGCAGAATCAAAAATCCCATCGAAAAGCCGACGAAAGGCGGCAGCAGCAGCAGCGCCAGTATGCCCGCGATAAGATGTCCATCCCGCCGGAGAAGCCCGGTGAGGGTCAGCCCCAGCGCACCAATGCCACCGAGGATCGCAAGGGCCGCCGTCACAGACCCCGGCATCACGGATGCCAGCCCGGCCTGATGCAGGATAGATCTGAACGCGGGCAGATGAAGGGTGGCCGGGGCCGCTATCATCGTGATCCCCCGCGCCAGACGTTCTGTCAGTCCGCCGTGCGGTGCATCCTCAAGGGCAAAATGGACAGCTGAGGCGACCAGAAAACCGGGCAACGCCAGCCCTGGCGCGCGGTGCCACCAGAGCAGACAGAGCGCAATCACTGCGCCATACAGGGCAAGAAACGGCAGCCGGCGGCGACGCTGAACCACGTCCAGATCGCTGGCGCCGTGCGCCATGCCGATAATCCCGATAGCGATAACCGCAAACAGCACCTGTACGGACAGCGGGCAGAAGGAGGCCGCCAGGGCTGCCCCCCACAGAGCCATCCATCCGGCCCCTGATCGTGTTATCACTTCACGGTACCCGTGCGGCGGGTATGGTCGAGCGCTTTTTCCAGGTTAGCCGCCGCGTAAAAGGCATAGAAGACCTTCGCGATGATATCCAGTACTAAAAATGCCCAGACCGATGAGGGATCGGTAATGATTTTCAGGCCTTCCGGACCGACGAGGAACACAATCGGATAGATGAACCAGACGACGGTCAGCAGCGCGACATTTTTATTGTAGGCACCTGCCAGTGCACTGCCGCGATTGGCCGCCATGGTGCGAAGCGGTCCCCACAGCAGGTAAACCACACCCAGAAACGCGGCACAGGACCAGAGGTACCAGACCCATTTCGCCGCCGCCGTTTCAGCCAGTGACGAAACCAGACCGGTGATAATCATCATGACATCCAGCACGATGATGGCAGTGAGAAAACCGCCCATTTCACCGGGTTTACCGTGTTCATGGAAGGCGAGCATAACCAGTCCTGCCAGTAAAATCGGCGTCGTAATCGACCAGTCAGCGTAACGCGCCAGATAGACGGTGCTGCCGCTGTCCAGCGTCAGATTACCGAACCCGAATGCCATGGCCAGATAGGCGGTGGCGGCGATAAAAGGGACGGATGCATGCATGAGGGTATGATGACGGGAAGGAAATGTTTTGCCGCCGGTGGCGTAAATAACCAGTGACGCAATTGCCATGACCGAAAACCCGATCAAAAATGCGGTTTGATCCATGTTAATCTCTCCTGAGCAGTAGCGCGGAAATCCCGCCTGCTGCGTTGCCATAAATTGAATGCGTTTATATTCCGAAAAGAATATGCATTCAGTATATGGCGATTTCAGCAGCCTGCTCATTGTCAGGACGATTTCCGCCTGCGGATTAAAATAAAGAGGGTGAAAAGCCTTCGTTATCTGATTTAAAAAAGAACGGTGATGTTACGTTCTGTTTCTTAGCGTTTCGTTTTCCGATCGGCTGTCGGGTTGCCGTCAGGCTTACTGGTTATTTTATTCTTAAAATTCAATCACCTGAATGCGTTTAGAAACGGAGTTTCTGTTTCACCCAAAAAAGAGAAAGTACAAGAAAAATATTTTTATCTGGAAAAATGAACACGCTGTACTAAGTCAATCCCGTGACGACATCAGGATTCAGGTCAGCGATGAGTGAAATAACAGAAGTCAGCACCTCTTATTGCCCGCCAGGATAATCAGAAAACCCGAAACGGCGTCCTGAATAGTGACCCGACAGAAAAGGGAAATATCCTGTAAACGATCGTCGCGGGCTGAGGCGAGGGCGCTAATAAGTGCGGGAAGAGGACGGAAATAGTCAGGCCCGCATCGTCATTCGTTTATCTGCTTTAGTCTTTCGGTTCACCGCTGCGTGTTGCGCAGACCGCATCTGTTTTGTTCTCTGCGCCATGATTATGCCTGCGTGAACGCTGCAACCGGTCAGTGATGTCTGGCACCAGGGCGGAAAGCCTGCTGTTTAGCCAGCAAGGCGATCATAAACGCCACTGCCATCAGCGCCATCAGCGCCCACGGAAATGAAGCGGCACCGGCACGATTGAGCAACAGTCCGCCGAGAATGCCGCCACTGGCGATCGCCAGATTCCAGGCGGTCGTCACCATCGCCTGAACCACATCCACATGGTTGCCTGCCGAATCAGCGGCGGCCGTCTGCATCTGGGTTGATGCCCCACCGAATGACCATCCCCAGACGATAACCGCCAGGAAGATAACAACCTGTTCCCGCATGCCCATAGCCAGCACCACAGAGACCGCAGCCAGTGCCGCCAGGCTGAGCAGCACCAGCCTGCGCAGGTGGCGATCGACCCAGATGCCGGTCGTCCCGATCCCGGTTAATGCGGCCAGTCCGAACACCAGCAGGATAAGACCGACAGCGTTGCTCATGTCCGACAGCGCCAGAAAGGGCCCGATAAAGGTATAAAGAATGTTATGGGCCGTCATCCAGAGAAAGATGACCGCCAGCACCGGGCGAACACCCGGCATACTGAAAACCTGCCAGACGGGCAGACGGCGGTCTGCCTTTTGTCCCGGCAGATCAGGAACGGCAACCCATGCCCAGATAAACAGCACAATCGCCAGGGCAGCCATCACGCCAAAGGCGACCCGCCATCCCAGCATGTTTCCCAGCCAGGAGCCTGCGGGTGTGCCCAGGGATAACGCAACCGGAATGCCGACCATCGCAATGGCCAGGGCGCGACCCTGTAAATCTGGCGCAACAAGACGCCGCGCATAGCCCGCCAGCATTCCCCAGGCCAGCCCGGCCGCCACACCGGACATAAAACGGGCCGCCAGCGTGAGCCAGTAGCTGGCAGAAAAGGTGGTGATGGTGTTGAAAATCACAAAGATCCCGATAGCGAGCAGCAGGACTTTTTTGCGGCGCCAGCCGCTGGTCAGCACGGTCAGCGGGATCGCCGCCAGCAGTGACCCCAGAGCATAGAGACTCACTAATTGTCCTGCCATCACCTGAGAGACGCCGAGTCCCTGACTGATGTCCGGCAGCAGACCGGCCGGCAGGGTTTCGGTCAGAATGGCGATAAAGCCGGTCATGGCAAAGGCCAGCAGGGAGGCGAGCGGCAGACCCGCCTGAGCGGTGACTTCACGGGGTTCGATATGGGCGGACACGTTAACCTCTTTTAATCTCACTGAAGGAAAGAAGCCGCTGACAGCGGACTTCGTGACATATGTATCGATTGGTATATTTATCGAAACTAGAGATCGGGTCGTCACTTGTCAAGCACATATGTATCGATTAGTATTTAAGTCTCACAGGCATGAACAGGAGGGGCTATGGCTCAGATGGGACGTCCACGTTCGTTTGACCGGGACGAGGCGATTCGTCAGGCAATGTTTCTTTTCTGGCAGCATGGCTTCGAGTCCACCTCGCTTGCTCTGCTCAAGGCCAGTCTCGGCAACGGCATTACCGCACCGAGTTTCTACGCTGCATTTGGCTCAAAAGAGGCGCTGTTTGAAGAGGTTGTCGACTGTTATCTCTCCTCATATGGTCAGGTTAACGACTGTCTCTGGGACGACGAGCTCAGGCCGTTTGATGCCATAGAACAGGCATTACGCGCTTCCGCAAAGATGCAGACCGATCCGGGGCATCCCAGCGGCTGTTTGATCGCCTTGTCCGTAAATACCTGTTCCCCTTCAAACGAGCACATCCGCACCTTACTGGCAATCCAACGCCAGCGCACCCGGTCGGGGTTTTTGCGCTGTGTCGTCAGAGCCAAAGAGGCGGGCGAGCTGGCTGCCGACACCGATGCGCGCGCGCTGGCACAGACCTTTCACAGTTTTGAGACAGGACTTTCGACGGAAGCGCGGGATGGGGCAACGGGAGAGGAACTGGATGCAGCCGTGACGGCTGCGCTGAAAGTCTGGGAGAGGTTTACAACGAAGGCGGCATAGCCTGAAGCCATAGACGTTTCATCATAAAGCCCGCACCGGGCGGGCTGAATACGCCTACAGGCCGACCAGCGTAATGCGTTTCCGGGCGGTCAGCGTTTCATACAGCGCTTTAGCCAGACGGTCAGGTTCCACCACGCCACATTCCGACTGCTCGCCGTCGGGATCAGCCCAGAACGATTTAATACGCAGTGTGGTGTTGATCCTGGCGACGCGCTCCATCTCCAGCACGGCAAGCACCTGATGCCGCATCTCTCCCCCTTTAACGCTCGATTTAGCCTCTATCACGGCTGCGCGGGTGGCTTTTCCGTCATAGATGACATGGCAGCGTGCGCCGTTAAGGTTGAAAGTATGAAGCACCTCATAAAGGCCCTGAACTGTCTTTGCACTGTAGGATAATGGCATATCAAACATAACAGATCCCTCTGACGCGGAACGGTGTGAGCCCCCAGCATAGGTGAACTGTAACCAGAGGAGAAGTTACTGTTTTTTAATGAGAAATATAGATATCTAAGGATACTGTAACGTCCGTGATTTTTATTCCAGTTCTGGCTGGCACTACCAGAAAGCGAAGCGCGAAAAGAGGAGGCCTGGCGGGGGCGGATTTGGGTTAATAAAAAGCCTGCACGAGGCAGGCTAATCGTTCCAGCAGAATGTATGCACACAATCTGATATTTGTCTGCTTCCGCCATCGTACAGGAGAAATATCAGGATAAGATTAAGAATAATCGCTATCTCAACGCATTAACTTTTGTTGTGCGCGACGTCCTGATTACGCGGCGTGCGGTCAGTTTATTTTTGTGCCTGCGTGTTTTGCTCAGCCTCTTTCTGTTTTTTCTTCGCCATATGATGACCGACTGCGCATCCGGCTGCGGCGCCAGCCACACCATGATGGGCAAGATGACCTGCCACGCCGCCTGCTACGGCACCCTTCAGACATCCGGCGGCGTTAGCCTGCAGGTTGACGGACAAAAACAGACCGGTAGCCATAACGATAACTGATAATTTTTTCATCTCTTCCTGTCCTGGTGTTCGTGGTTGTATGTTCATGCCGACAGAGCATAGCCGCTTTTTTTCACTTCAGGCTGGCCCGGTCAGAGTTATCGCGAAGTTAGTTACCGGTCGTTACGCTTTTGTCGTTCTTCACCTCAATGCGTGATTTATTTCAGCGGGTGTCATACTGGATCGAAATTAAACGACAGATAAACGAAAGCAGAATGCGTTCATCTCTTTTCTCTCTGTTTAACCGGCGATGAGAATATTGAAGGCTGTAATGAAGCAAAAAAAATAAATAGTCCGTTTTTATTTTCATTCCTGAAAATTTTTATTAGTTCAGCGAAAAAAAATTAAAAAATGAGTTGATCCCATATGGCAAAGATTGTTGAAATCAGGCGGCAGGTTCAGCCGGCGGCTATTTAATTATTGTTTAGCTTTCTCAGCTGAAAGATAAACAAAATCTAAATAGATGAGCACGGTGAAATTATTTAACGCCATGCAGGGGAGTTCACTGAACTGAATTTCACTCCTGTTCTGGAAAACATTCTTTAATGCTTTCCTGTGATTAACCAGAACGAATGACACTATCATGAAAAATATACTCATTACCGGGTCAACAGGTTTTTTAGGCGGCGCTGTCGTCGCCCGTTTATTGCAGAACAGTCCCAGGGACAGACTGCTGCTCCTTGTCAGAGGCGAAAATGTTGAGGAGGGGGTAAACCGCGTTAAAACAAACCTGAAAAACTTTGGGTTAGATGAGTCATTAATCAGCACGATAGAGAGTGAAAATATCATTCTGGGCGACCTCGCCTTCACGGAAAACTTTATCCACGACACGCGCCTTGACGACGTGACGCACGTGATTAACTGCGCCGCCGTCGCATCCTTTGGCAACAACCCCTTTATCTGGAAAGTGAATGTTGAGGGCACGTTTCAGTTTGCCGAGCGCATGAGCCGGGTTGCGGGGCTGAAGAAGTTTATCCACGTGGGTACGGCCATGTCCTGCGCCCCGGAACCGGGATCGCTGGTGACCGAGAGCGAGCTGGACTCCAGCCGCGATCAGCACGTTGTCGAGTACACCTGGAGTAAGGCCTCAATTGAAAAACTGATGACGGAAAAGCTGCCCGGGCTGCCGCTGGTTATCGCGCGTCCTTCGATTGTCGTGGGCCATTCCGATCAGGGTTGTCTGCCCTCAGCCAGCATTTTCTGGGTGTTCCGGATGGTGCTGGCGCTGGGTAAATTCACCTGCGAACTTGGCGATCGGATTGATGTGGTGCCGGTTGATTACTGCGCAGAGGCACTGGTACTGCTGCTTGATGCGGAAGCGGTGATCAACGAGGTCATTCACATTTCTGCCGGGGCGCAGAGCAGTGTCACCTTCGCGGAAATTGACGAAGCGATGGCCAGAGCATCCGGTGAAAAAGCCCTGGGACCGGATTATCAGAAGGTCTCCTATAAACACCTGGCGGAGAGCAGAAGAACCTTTAAAGATCTGTTCGGGCCCTGTAACGAACGCATCATGCTGCGTGCCATGAATTTATATGGTCATTTTTCCAATCTGAATGTGGTCTTTGATAATTCAAAATTACTGCAGCTGGGAATGAGCAGGCCTTCACGCTTCACCGATTATCTGGATCGCTGTGTGGTGACGACGCGCAATTCCACGATTGCAGAACTGATGCAGGTGGACTTTAAATAGCAGATTCCGGGCGTGGATGGCTGGGGTATTGAGCTCAGGAGTTGATGTGAAAATGAAAAAGCGCTTCCGGAGGGAAGCGCGTTATTTTCAGAAGGTGAACGTCAGACCGGCATAATAGGCGCGACCCGGTTCATTATAGGTTGAGGCACCGTCTGCTTCGCGATACAGCTGTTTATCCAGCAGATTATTAATCCCGGCATTGGCGCGCAGGTTTTTTGTAATATCATAATTAAAGTTAATGCCAAAGACGGAATAAGCACCTACTTCACGATCAGACATCGATCCATTTTCCGTCCGCGACTCGGCATGGCGGCGCGGTTTCTGACGCCCATACATCGTCCAGTTCAGGTCAGTCGAGAAATCCTGCGTAACCTGCCAGTCGAGCAGGGTATTAATGGTATATTTGGGGATGATCGACAGCGGGTTACCGGTCTCCTTATCCTTAGACTCGATCATATAGGTGGCATTAGTGCGCCACTCCAGTGTGTCCTGGACCAGTGGGATCGTGACGTTACCCTCCAGCCCCTCAACCACCGCTTTGCCGCCGTTACTCCATTGCAGAATATTATTGCCATTGGAGGCATAGCCCAGCACCTCGGTACCGGAGACGATTTTGTTTTTATAGTCATTGCGGAACCAGGTGATCCCCGCAATATATCCCTGCTGGCTGTACTCAATACCCAGCTCTTTATTAACGCTGACTTCCGGATCAAGATTTTCATTACCCAGCAGAAAGCAGCTGCCTCGCGCAACATTGACCGGACAGCCGTTGCCCCGGGTCGCCAGTAAATACCCTTCACTGGACTGATAGAGGTTGGGGGCTTTAAAAGCACGGGCAATACCCGCCTTCAGCGTAAAACTGTCGCCCAGTCCCTGCGAGATATTCAGCGACGGACTCCAGTTAGCGCCGAACGTATCGTGATAATCAAAGCGCAATCCGGGGATCACTTCAGTGCTGTCCGTCAGGGCGATGTTATCTTCAACGTAGAGGGAGCTGAGCGTGGCGCTGTTTTTACTGTTACGACTGCCGGGGTCACCACTGACTCCATTGATCGACACGCCTGGCGCACGGGTGCCGTTCATGGAGTTGGGATCGTTCAGCTCATCCCGGTTCCACTCGGCGCCCAGCGTCACGGTCTGCTCACGCAGCAGTTCCAGCGGGAAACTGATCTCTCCGCCAGCACGATAACTGTCGAAACGGCTGGTCGAAAAGGTTCTGCTGTTGATCCGGCCTTCACCTGAACCGGCTGTGCCTTCGTTCAGGCGGGTATTGTTGGTTTTTTCATAGTTGAAGGTGAGTTTCGACTGCCCCCAGTCCCAGATCCCATTGTGGGCAAGACCCCAGGTCTGACGATAGAGCCGGTTGGTCTCCGCGCCATCGAGCGATTCGATCAGCGCATTACCGGCCCCGTTGCTGTACTGCGTATCACCGGCATAGATATTGCCCTGGCGGCTATAGCCGTAACTGAAATCCAGCACCTGAAGCGGCGTGATCTTCCAGGAGAGCACGCTGTTAATGTCTTTGTTGCGTACACCTTCACGACCGGCGGCAGCCGAGCCATTCTGCGACTGGTTAATATCGAAGGCATCACTGTCGGTTTTGTTGATGTTGCCGTAGAGACGCATGGTCAGCGCATCGCCTGCCAGCGGCCCGCTCAGATTGAAGTTGGCGCGGCGCGTTGCGCCTTCTTTATTATCTTCCGGCTGGTTGGTGTAGAGCGACAGCGAACCGCTCCAGTGATCGGTGGGACGTTTGGTAATGATGTTCACCACACCGCCGGCCGCGCCGGAACCATAGCGGGCTGCCGCCGGTCCGCGAATGACTTCAATCCGCTCGACCATTTCAGGTGGCACCCAGTTAGAGTCACCGCGGGAGTCACGCTCGCCGCGCCAGCTGTATCGAACCGAATTGCGCGAGGTGGTGGGAACGCCATCGATCAGAATCAGGGTGTTTTCCGGCCCCATGCCGCGAATGTCGATCTGGCGATTATTGCCGCGCACACCATTAGCACTGTTGCCGGTAAGATTAACACCCGGCATTTTGCGGATAATATCGGAGAGGTCATTGACCGGCGGATTCTTTCTGATGTCCTGCGCGGTGATCACCGATACCCCCGGCTGCTGCTTTAACTCCTCTTCGGCGGTGACCAGCATGGTCTGATCGTCGGCCAGCTTCTCCGTCTCTTCCTGACTCGCCCCATTGGCAGAAGTACTTAATACGCCAGCCAGCAGCAGCGCAGCAGGGCGTTTATAGACACGCATGGTTACATTCACTTAGAAGTTCTCCCTGAATCGTTAATGTATGTAAGCAAATGCGTATGATAATGATAATAGTTCGCATTGTATATCGCAGCAGGGAATCTTTACATTCCCGCATTCGCGATCGTGCTGTCGCCTCAGAGATCGACAAATTCGTGCAGAAAGCGTACAGGTGGGAGGCGTCGGGTTCTGTGTCGTGGCCCGTTTTGATTCTCAGATTTCATCAGAATGCGTTTCTGTGACTCCAGACTTAATAGGTCTGGAGTCACAACGACTGAGTCAGTAGAATGGCCCGCCTGTAGAGTGAACGGGAGAGTAATGTGATCGATCGGACATCCAGCCCGGTGCGCTCCGCGCATGTCGGCCAGCACGTCATGATCTGGCTGGAGCAGGTTAAGGCCGCCTCGTTAGGTGAGCTGGATAACTTCGGGGATGAAGGAACCGTAGAGCAGGTCATGAAGGTCTGGGTCAAACTGTCGCTGCTGATCAGCCGCCGCCGCCCGGAGATCGCCGTTTCTTCTCTGCTGAAACATGTTCTGCCCGGTATTGGTTCTCAGCCGCTGAAAAATCTGACGCGTCTGCGTCTCAACCGTCTCTATAACATCCTGATTGCGGAAGGGAAAAAGGAGGAGGCGCGGCGGGTCTTTGCACTGACGAAACAGTTTCTGGCCTGGGCCGAGATGCAGGGCTATCTCGATCACTCCCCGATTGCCTCAATGAAAAAGCGCGATGTGGCGGGCCGGGCATCACCGCCGCGCAGTCGCCAGCTGAGCGATGCGGAGATCTGGGTTTTCTGGCACGGGCTGGATAACTGGGCACTGTCGGAACAGGCGCGCTGGGCGCTGCGGTTGTGTCTGGTCAGCGCCCGGCGACCGGATGAGATTGTGCAGGCGCAGAAAGCGGAGTTTGATCTGCAGCTGGAACTCTGGAAGCAGGGCACGCGTAATAAATCACAGCGGGAACATGTGCTGCCAATCTCACCGCTGATGCGTCAGTGCATCGAGGCTCTGCTACAGGCCGCCGATCCGGACTCCCCCTGGCTGGTGCCCGCACCCCGCGATCCGCAGCAGCCGCTCTCTAAAGGCGCGCTCAATCAGGCGCTGCGCCGGATGATCCGCGCCCCGCGCGGGCTGGGACTGGAAGCCTTCACGCCGCGCGACCTGCGCCGCACCGCGCGATCCAAACTCTCTGCGCTCGACACGCCCAACGACGTTGCCCGCAAAATCATGAACCATGCGCTGGAAGGGATCGATCGGGTTTATGACACGCATGACTACCTGAGCCAGATGCGCATCGCCATGAACCGTTTTTCTGCTGCCGTTGAACAGATCATCGCCTGCGAAAGTTATCATCAGCTGCAACACCGCTATGAGGGTGAAACCCTGTTACTCGACGAGCGCGCCATCATGGCGATGGCGCGCTGACCGGACCGTCAGAAGTGGTAACGCAGCCAGGCAAAGTAGACGTTACCGTTATTATGCGTGCCGGGAATGTAGGTCATCTGGAAATCGAGATCGCCATAGCCGATGGCGGCAAGCGGCAGTATCGCCGGCACCGGGATGTAATCCCAGTTGTGACGGGCCGTCACACCGGCGGTATAACCCGCGCCCCAGTGGAAATTCTGATCGGCCAGCGGACGCCACGTCGCCACCCAGCCGTAGCCGCCAAAGGGCTCCCACTTATTAAAGGAGTCCTTGAACGCCATTAAGTAGATACCGTTCCAGTTGCCTTTCTCATCGTAGCGGGAGATACCGCCACCGGCGCCCCAGGGTCTTTCATTATATTTATCAATATGTTCCCGGTCGTAGGTCGCACGGTTGTGCCACGTGATAGCGGGCAGGTAAAAATCGATACCCTGTGGCTGCTGCCAGGTCGTGGCAACGTTATTGCTGAAGGTGTTCCAGCCAGCACTGACATTCTGCACCAGCGTGGCAGACCAGGCAGAAGGGGCTGAAAACAGACTCAAAACGGTCGTCGTCATCAGCGCATTGAAAAGGGAAGTTTTGCGCATGTGCGAATTCCTGCAATCTCTGGTGTTTAATAAGGTAATAAAAGGGTTAAGGCGGGTATTGTGGCATGAAGAGTGACAACTTCAGGTCAATGAACGGCCCTTACGGGATATTATAGTGACGGTAAGCGAAACGGCACCCGAATTTTTCTGATAAAGCCGCCGGGATTAATCGGGCAGCTTTTCTCATCTCCCTCTTCCCGGCTTCTCCGGCACCGATCATTTCCTGAAAAAACCGGCATCATCTGTTAACAAAATCTTGCAATGAAAATCGCAATGCGTATATTTCTCATTTGCTTTAAAGGTTTATCACACCCGCCTCAGGCGCACAGGGAAAACGTTTCTGGTTCCTCAAACCAAAAGCAGGGCAGCGATGTCCGCAGGATGCACGGTCGTGACAGTGGCAGATAAAAATCATAAAGATAATTGAGGAATAAATGAACGCATTTGAATTTCAGCGTGCCGGGGAAACGGGCGCGACGGCTTCGCACCGCCTGTTCCGCCTCTCCCTGCTGGCTGCCCTGGTCGCCACCTCACTGGGACAGAACGTGGCCCGCGCCGCAGAAAGCGCGGCGCCCGCCGTCAGCGATGAGCAGACCCTCACCGTCAGCGCCTCTGCCGATGACGGCGTGACAACGTCACCAGCTACCGATTACAGCGTACCGGTTACCCGTGCAGGCACAAAAATGCTCGGTACCGTGCGGGATGTGCCACAGTCTGTCAGCATCGTCAGTTCGCAACGGATGGCTGACCAGCAACTGCAGTCGCTGAATGACGTTCTGGCTAACACCACCGGCATCCGCGGCGTCAGTGTCGATATGGATCGCACCAGCTACTACTCCCGCGGCTTTTTGATCGACAACTATATGGTCGATGGTATTCCTACCGCGTTTGCCGAGCGCTGGAATCTGGGTGACGCGCAGACTGACATGGCGCTCTATGAGCGTGTTGAAGTGGTGCGCGGGGCAACCGGTCTGCTGACCGGTCCGGGCAATCCCTCGGCCGCCATTAACATGGTGCGTAAACATGCGGACAGCAAAACGTTCGGCGGCACCGTCTCCGCCAGCTACGGCAGCTGGAACAAACAGCGTTATGTGGCCGATCTCTCGGCACCGCTCAGTGACAGCGGCAATGTCCGTGGCCGCCTGATCGCGGGCTGGCAGGATAACAACAGTTTCATTGAGCGCTACGGCGCTAAAAAACAGTTTATCTATGGCGTGGTTGATGCCGACCTGACCGACTCTGCCACGCTCTCGGTCGGGTATGAGTTCAGCCAGGTTAACACCGATTCCACGATGTGGGGGGGCGCGCCGCGCTGGTATACCGACGGAACGCAGATCCACGCCCGTCGCGGCTATAACACCGCGCCTGACTGGGCCTACAACGACAAAGAGAACCGCAAGCTCTTCGTCAACCTGAAACAGGACTTCGCTAACGGCTGGAACCTGACGCTGAACGGCACGCACAATGAGATGCGTCTGGACAGTAAGCAGATCTATCTCGATGGCTTCTTCGATCGCAACAGCGGCGCGGGTGTCTCCTCCTATGCCAACTACCCGGTGGTGGGCGGGACCGGCTACAACACCGGAAAACGTAAGGTGGATGCAGTCGATGCCTTTGCCAGCGGACCGTATGAGCTGCTGGGACGTCAGCATGAGCTGATGGTGGGGGTCAGTTACAGCCGTCAGGATAATAAATATTTCAGTACGTTTGAGAACATCTCGCCTGAATCGCTGGGCAACTTCAACGATTTCAACGGCCAGTATCCGGAATCAGCCTGGACACCGCGCCTGCCGGCCAGCGATACCCAGCTGGTGCACCAGAAGTCGACCTATATGGCAACCCGTCTGTCGCTGGCCGATCCGCTGCATCTGATCCTCGGCGCCCGTTACACCAACTGGAATCGCGAAACACCCGGCGGTGAGATGGAGAAGAACAACACCACGCCGTATGGCGGTCTGATTTATGACTTCGCCGAAAACTGGTCTGCCTACGCCAGCTACACCTCGGTATTCCAGCCGCAGGATTATCGCGATGTCAGCGGGGCGTACCTGTCGCCGGTGATCGGAAAAAACTATGAGGCCGGTCTGAAATCAGACTGGATGAACAGCCGCTTCACTACCTCACTTTCCGTGTTCCGCACCGAACTGGATAATGTCGGAGAAGCCACCACGCAGATCGTTCAGGGTTCCGGCGATGTGGCCTATATTGGCCGCAAAGGGGTGGTGAGTCGCGGCGTGGAGTTTGAGGTCAACGGCGCATTAACCGATGACTGGCAGATGACCTTTGGCGGCACGCGCTACATCGCAGAAAACCGCGATGGCACGACGTTTAATCCGCAACTGCCACAGACCAGCTTCAACCTCTTCACCAGCTACCGTCTGCCTGCCCTGCAGGCACTGACGCTGGGCGGCGGCGTCAACTGGCAGACGCACATCTGGAACGATGTCGGTGCGCCGGAAGGCAATGGCACCTGGCGGGCGCGTCAGGGCAGCTACGCGCTGGTTGACCTCTTTGCCCGCTATCAGGTAAATAAAAATCTGTCGCTGCAGGGTAACCTGAATAACCTGTTCGACAAGGCGTATGACACCAGCGTCGCCAGTTCGGTGGTCTACGGCGAGCCGCGTAATTTCTCGGTCACCGCCAGCTACACCTTCTGATCGCACTCCATGAAAACGCCTCAGCCGGGGCGTTTTTTTTCGGATCACACCGCCTTCAGGCAAAACGCAGCGCCAGATTAAAGCCCTCTCCGGACGCCACGACAATCGCCTCAGCCTGCTCGTGAAACAGAATATTCCCTGCCAGCAACGCGTTTTTCACCAGGGCGAGATCCGTTGTGGCAAACCCCAGCGCCACCATCCGGGCGCTGCCATCATAATCCTCCGGCAATGGGCCGAAGCGCTGTTGCGCATAGTCAGCGGAGGCAAAGCGCACCGTGGCAGCCCCGGCGCGCAGCACGAAAGCGCCTTCCGGACAGGCGAGAACCTTTGCGGCACCAAAAAGGCGGCTGTAAACCTGCGCCGCGTGCGCCGGGTCCTGCGCGACGATGACAAACTCACTGATATTCTGCACCCCATTGGGATGGCGCTGCCAGGCGGGCTGCCACACCGTGTCCGGCGTCAGATGCTGGCAGAAAAAGGATCGGCCATTGGGGATCAGTGAGGCACGCAGCCGCACGGTCCGGAAGTGCGCTTCACTGACCGAGCCATCCGGCAGGGTCACCGGCCGCCAGAAGGCAGCAGGCGGGTCGCCATCCAGATCCTGTCTTTCCAGGTGCAGAAACTCACTCTCTGCATCGCTGCTTTTCCACACCAGTCCGCTTAGTCCCAGCGGTGGATTCCACAGGTCGGCACGCTGGCTGCCTTTGCCGGGCTCATAGCCGAGCAGCTCCAGATAATTTTCGCCAAAAATAGCCAGATGATTGCTTGAACCCAGCGAGTGGTGGCCCCGCGCGGTGAGCTGAAAGCCGAGCCGCCGGAAGCGGGCGCTGGCGTTATCCAGCTGGTCGGCCACATTAATAACCGCGTGGTCGAGAACCGGTTGCGGCACCGGAACAGCGATCGTCATACGCTTTTTTTTCGTCATTGCGCTACCACTCTCTGCAGCGCGCGCGGCACCAGCCGGGTAAAATACGCCACGGCCGGGCCTATCAGCGCCTCATCCGGATCGAAAGCGGCGTGATGCAAACCATACTCGCTGGCACTGCCGATGCTGACAAAGGCGCCCGGCACCTGTTGCAGGTAGAAAGCAAAATCTTCGCCACCCATCTGTGGCGTCTCCGCCTGTTCAGCGAGATAGCCGCTCTCGCGGGCGACATCCAGCGCCACCTCCACCCACGCCGGGGTATTGATCAGCGCAGGCGGGCCAGCCGTCCACACCAGTTCCGCGGTCGCGCCAAATCCGCCAGCAATACCCTGAATCAGCGCCCGGATGCGATGCGGGATCTGCTCGCGGATCGCGCTGTTGTGGGTGCGCACGGTTCCCTCCAGTTCGACGGTCTGGGGCAGCACATTCCAGGTATTCCCGGCGGTAAAGCGCGTGACGCTCAGCACGACGGTTTCCAGCGAGCTGAACACCCGACTCGGCAGGGTCTGCAGGGCCGTCACAATATGGCTGGCCACCACAATGGAATCGATGCCCTCCTGGGGGCGGGCAGCATGCGCGCCTTTGCCCGCAACGCGGATCACAAAGCGATCCACATTGGCATAAAACGCGCCCGGGCGGCTGCGCAGGGTGCCCAGCGGCAGGTCGGGGGCATTATGCAGGCCAAATATCGCCTTCACGCCCTCCAGCGCACCCGCTGCGATCAGCTGCTGCGCGCCATCGAAGGTCTCCTCAGCAGGCTGAAACAGAATCCGCACCCGGCCTGGCAGCGTGCTTTCCTGCTGCTTCAGCTGCAGGGCAACGCCCAGCATGACGGCGCTGTGAACGTCATGACCGCAGGCGTGCATCACACCCGGCTGACGGGATCGCCACGGGCTGTCGGTGATCTCCTCAATCGGTAACGCATCTATGTCAGCACGCAGGGCGATGAGCGCTTCACCGTGACCCATTTCTGCCACCACGCCCGTTTTCAGCCCCAGCGGCAACAGCCGTATCCCGGCCTCGGTGAGCCAGCGGCTCAGGCGTTCCGTGGTGGCAAATTCATGATTCGAGAGTTCAGGATGCTGGTGCAGTTCACGCCGCCACTGCACCAGCTGTTCGGTTAAAGGCAATGTCATGGTTATCCCTGTGTTTCCGGCAGAAAAGGCTCGCCCGGCGTCAGCGTCAGGCGGCTGGCCCAGGCAAAAAAGGTTGGGCACAAATCAGAGCGGGCAGGGAGAGCATGGCGCAGGGTGAAATAACGTCTTCATGATAAATTCCTTTGTTATTAATTGCCTCAGCAGGCGGAATCATCATCGAATGACGCAGGGCGCAGATAAAGAAACGAATTGGTCAAAGCTTATCTGAAAAAAATAAATGCGGATTGCTGTCAGCTTCTCATACCAGTCGAATCATCCGCCACTCTCTATGATAGCGGTTATAATTGTGCATATTTTGTTCGTAGCTAACAGATAACCCTATCCCAATGGAGTTTCTATGAATAATCTGCATGTTGCTATCATTGGTGCTGGCGCAACCGGCGTGGCCGCGTTTATTGCCCTTGTCCGACAGGGGGCCTGCAAACGCATTACGCTGCTGGATGCGTCGGGGCCTGCCATCGGGCAGGTTTATGCCAGTCAGCATCCGGAACTCCTCTGTAATACCTCTGTCGAATTAATGTCTCTGTTACCGCCGCACTATCACGATTTACTTCATTACCTGCATGAGCATACAAATAACGAGATTACGCTGGCAGATTTTGTTTCCCGTAAAATCATCGGAGATTATATTCAGGATCGATATACCCGTTATCTCTCTCTGGCTTATCAGCAGGGCATAAGCGTCTCCTTTATCAGGGATGCGGGGAAACAGATTATTCGTCAGCCGGGCGGTGATTATCTGATCGAAACCCGGCAGAGCGGCACCATTGCTGCGGATGCGGTAATCGTCTGCACCGGTTACACGCATCCCGCTATTCCTGAGGCCCTGGCATCCTATCAGGGCGATCCTCTGTTTTTCGCTTCACCCTATCCGGAAAAACTGATGCTGGAAAAGATCCGGCCGGATAGTCATGTCCTCATCGTGGGAACACGGCTCTCCGCGATAGATGCGGCATTAGTTCTTTGCCGACAGGGGTGCCGCGTCAGCCTGGTTTCTCCCTCCGGCGACCTGCCGGCGGTGCGCTCTGCCGTCATGCTCAGACCCATTCAGGCTTCACGACTCGCCTGGCTTACAGACAGCGCGGTAATCAGTGAACAGGTCAGGCCGGACATCAGAAAATGGGTGATCCGGCTGCTGGCTCACGCCTCGGCGATCTCGCTCAGAGAGCAGTTTGTCGCAGAGGCGGAGAGTATCCAGCGACTGCGGGAAGAGAGTGAACTGGCGCGTCAGGACAAAACGGAATGGCAGTACAGGATTGTCGGAATGATTAACGCGATCAATCAGCATTCGCACACACTCCCCGAGGCGGTTAAGCATTCCCTGAGCGCCTTTCTGCGGGCAACGGGACGCTATATCAGCGCGATGCCCTTAAAGAATGCCGAAAAATTGCTTGGTTATGTTGATAGCGGGTTATTAAGCGTTGAAAAGCTGAGGGCTGACTCTCTGCAGAAATCAGATTCGGGCTGGACCCTCAGCAACCCGCAGGGCGAAATCACACACTTTGACGCCCTTGTCTGTGCCACCGGCTACGCACCGCCCACACATTCGATGACCCATAATGGGCTGATCCTCGCGGATGCCCGTGACACTTCAGCCGCACCGCCCCGGCTGAATAACCATTTACAGCTGCACCTGGCCCACAGCGTGTCGCCTGAATCTGTCTGGCTGGCAGGCATATCAACGCATCTGTCCGTCCCGGTGGTGAATGCGCTGTTTGTTGCGGTCGAACAGGTGAACAGAATTGCACAACAAATCAAAAGATTATAAGGATTGAGTGATTGCGTTGTGATGCCGTCAGAGCAAGAGGCCTGCGTCCGGCCCCTTACCCTGACGAGACGCTACTCAGTACAGAGTGCCTGCTGGCGACACTGACTTTCGCGCAGAAACGCGCTGACCAGAACGAGCCATAGCAGACCGCAGGTCAGATTCACCAGGCTAAAGCCGCCGGTGCCAAAGCTGAAATAAGCCGTTTTCGCGGCTTCAATGCCCAGCGCAATAATCAGGATGCTCACCATGCCCAGCAGTGCCGCGACGCTGCCTTTTCCGGCGCTGCTGGAAAAGAGCGTCATACGGTAAAGTCCGGCGTTAATCAGCCCGGTGCCGAAGCCGTAGAGACTCATTCCGGCAGTGAGCCACAGATAGCTTTGCGGATTCAGCAGGGTGGCGACCACCGCAACGGTCAGTCCGCAGACTACTGGCCAGGCACCCAGCTTTACCGGCTGTTCAATCGGCAGACGGCTGGATAAACGGCCCAGCGTCAGGTTGCCCGCAATCATCGCGGCAAAGACCGGCAGCTGAAGCAGGGCATAGTCGATGCGGCTCAGTTGCGCGCCGTGGATCAGGATGACGGGTGAAAGCGCCACCCAGGCAATGCAGGGGACGCTGACCAGACCGATAGCCAGTGAACCGCGCATCACCTGACGATCCTTCAGCAACCCCGCGTAACCGCTGATAATCGATCGCAGCGACAGCGCTTTTTGACGATCGCCCGCCGTTTCAGGCATGGCATACCAGAGCCCGGCCAGCGCCAGCGCCGCAACAGCGCCAATCAGCCAGAACAGCGTGCGCCATTCTCCCACAGTCAGAAACGCCGCGCCCGCCAGCGGCCCGGCCAGCGGAGCCAGCAGGGCGACGTTGGCCATCAGCGCCATCATTTTGATGCTGAGCGACTCGGTGAACGCCTCCTGGATCGCTGCATAACCCACTGCACCGATGAAACAGAGGCTGATCCCCTGCAGGAAGCGCAGCAGAACGAACTGCTCAATGCTTTGTACCCAGTGCGTTGCGATGCAGGAGAGCATAAAAAAGGTCACGCCACCGATCAGCACCGGACGCCGTCCGATGCGGTCCGAGAGCGGGCCAAGCAGCCACTGCAGCAGGATGCCACCGGCCAGGTAAGCAGTCAGGGAAGTAGAAACCCACTCCGGCCCCACCTTAAACTCCTGAGTCACCAGCAGCATCCCGGGCTGGATCATGTCATGAGCGATATAGGTCGCAAACTCAAACAGCACCAGCGACAGGGGAAAGATCAGATGCCGCCGGGTCAGCTTTGCGACCGGAATAAAAGAGGACATTACAGATTCCTGCGATAACTCATTAAAAAAAGGCGGCCACCCAGGTGACCGCCTGACCATTACGTGACAGGGTAACGCTTAGCGCCAGCGCGCGATCGGATTGACCAGGGTACCGGCAAATTTCAGGTTTTCCGCCGGGTCGGTGAGGTTAATCATCTGCTGGTTGTTGGCCAGCTGCAGGCGGTTGAGGCAGGAGCGGGTGAACTCTGGCGCAAACATGTCATAGCGCGCAAACTTCGTCGCCATCTGCGGATGCGCCTGCTGATAATCCTTCACGCATTCCGCTACCGACTGCCAGAACTGCTCCTCAGGCAGTGTGCCTGACTGGTCGAGGATCGCGCTGATAAAGCGGAAAATGCAGTCAAAGACGTCGGTGAAGATCGACAGCAGTTTGAGATCCTCCGGCACATCCACCGCCAGTCGCTGCACACCTTCCGGCAGCACGGCATCCGGGTTCATCACCGCGATCTCCTCGCCGATATCCTTCATATAGGCGCTGACCGGTACGTTGTTCTCCAGCAGCATAATCAGGTTTTCGCCGTGCGGCATAAAGACCAGGTCATGCTGATAGAAGCAGTGCAGCAGCGGACTGAGGTAGCAGGTCAGATAGCGATCAATCCACTGCTTCGCGGGTAAACCGGAATCGGCAATCAGCGCGGGCAGCAACGCCTGCTGATGGTGATCGACGTGCAGGAACGAGGCCATGGTCATCAGACGCTGACCGGGTTGCAGGCTGGCCGCCGGATTGTCGCGCCACAGGGCGGCAAACATCTTCTTGTAAGCGGAGTCGCCTTTAATCGCCTGCTCGTAATAGCGGTTGTGATAGCCGACCGAAGCAACTTCGCGCAGGATGCGGAAATCGCACTTCTTCAGCCAGGCATCGCCTGTCACCAGCTGCTCCAGCCAGCCGTTGATGGCCGGTGTGGTCGCCATGTAGTAGGGCGACAGACCGCGCATAAAGCCCATGTTCAGTACCGAAAGCGCGGTTTTCACGTAGCGCTTTTCCGGCTGACTGCGGTTAAAGAAGGTGCGGATGGACTGCTGCGCCTGATAGGCGTCGTCGCCCGTGCCGAGCCAGACAATATCGTGATTCGCGATGTCCGCGGCGAAAACCGTCAGCAGTTTGTTCTGCCACTGCCACGGGTGCACCGGCATCAGGATATACTCCTCAACCGCCAGCCCTTTTTGCTCCAGCTGCGCATTAAACTGCTCAACGGTGTTCTGGCCCAGCTCATCACGCAGCAGCTGCTCGTAACTCAGCTCGCTCAGGCTGGCGAAATGTGCATTGCGGCGGTGGACCGCGACCCAGATAAGGTGAACCGGCGCGGCGGCTTCGGGTGCATAGGCCAGGTAGTCCTGCGCATCAAAGCCGATGCGGCCGTTGTTCGCGACAAAGCAGGGATGACCTTCGGTCATGGCCGCTTCAACGGTCTGGAAATCCGCGGAGACCAGCGCCTGACTGTCCGGATTGTGCTTCTGCAGCTTATAGACAGCGCTGCAGAGGGTGCTGCTGATCTCTTCCATGTAGGTAGCCAGCAGCGCCTGGGGAATGCCGATCTCCCCGTTGAACTCCACGATAAACTTCAGCGCATCCAGCGGCAGATCATGGCCATTCTCCTGCTTACGCAGTGAACCCGCGTCAATCTCCCAGTGATCCAGCGCCAGCCGCGCCGCGCGGAAATGGTAGCTCGCCTCGCCACCTGGCACCGCCAGCTGATAACTGCCGTTGCCGGATTCCTGCGGCGCGATGATTTTTTCATGCGCAAACTCGGCAATCGCTTTGCGGATCAGCATGCGGTTTGCCTGCGCCCAGTGGTCGCCCGTCAGATGCGTGCCGTTCATCAGTGAAGAGGGGGTGGTCATAGTCTGCGACTCCTGCAGTAACGCGTGTTGATAATCTTCCCGCTGGCAGAAGGCCAGCCAGGCGGTTTTATGGCCCAGGTCGAGGGTATGCTGATAGCGGAAACCGGCACGCCTGTTCAGAACGTGGATCTTCTCGTTGCGCACGTCCGGCTCGACCACCACGCGGTTCACTTCGGGACGGCTGAACATATAGTCCATCACCAGCGAAAAGACCTGCCAGCTGAACGCGCGGATCGGCTTGCTGGCCGGGGCAATCAGGATGTGCATGCCGTAGTCATCGGGCGCAGCCGGGTAAAATTTTCCAATCTCATCATCACAGGCGCGATAGCACTCAATCAGACAGATCGGCTGATCGTTGCAGCAGCCAATCAGTGCCGCTTTGGGATCCTGTGCCGTCAGTGTCTGATAGAACGCCGCAACCTGCTCCAGGCTCTGCTGCTGCATGCCCCAGAAGCGCGCATAGTCGCGGGTGACCCAGCTGTGGATGAGCGGCGCATCGCTGGCCTGCATCGGCCGGAGGGTGAACAGACCCGCGGGACGGCGGGCGCTGAACAGGACAGATGAACTCATTTCAGCGCTCCGTTTTAGCCGGGAAGGTCTGGAAGGCGATCTGACGCTCGATCGGGTAAACCTCGCGTCCGGTCAGTTCGCGCAGCAGCACCGAATTGCGGTAGCAGGCCATCCCCAGATCCGGGGTGACAAAGCCGTGGGTGTGTAGCTCGGCGTTTTGGACAAAGACCTGATTGTGATGGTCAATGCTGTAGTTGCGCTGCACGTCGTAGCGGCCTTTCTCATCCCAGCGCAGACGCGTGGTGATCCCCTCCAGAAACATCGGTGGCCGATAGTGATAGCCGGTTGCCATCACCAGCCCTTCGGTACGGCGGGTAAAGGTACAGTCCTGCTCCTCCTGATGCAGCGTCAGCTCAAATTCCCCCTCCGGCAGCCAGCGCATCGCGGTCAGGGCCGAGTGGGTGAAGAGATTGACGTTCAGATCGCCATCGAGCTGTTTAACGTACATCAGATCGTAAATGTCATTAATCAGGCTGCTGTTGATCCCCTTGTAGAGGTTCTTATGACGGGCATTGAGTTCGTCGCGGGTGCTGGCAGGCAGGGCGTGGAAGTAGTCCACCCACTCCGGCGAGGTCATCTCCAGCGTCAGCTTGGTGTACTCCAGCGGGTAAAAGCGCGGCGCACGGGTGATCCAGTTGAGCTGATAACCAAAGCGATCGATATCGGTCAGCAGGTCATAGTAGATTTCCGCTGCACTCTGACCGCTGCCCAGCACGGTTATCGACCGCTTCTGCTGCAACGCGGCTTTGTTCGCCAGATAGTGACTGGAGTGGGTCAGGCGCTGACGATGCGGCTGACTGCATTCCGGCATCCAGGCCACCGGGCCGGTGCCGAGAATCAGATGACGCGCCTGATAACGCTGTTTCTCGCCGCTGCGGGTCTCCCTGACCTCCAGCTGATAGAGGCCGGAGGCCTCATCGTAGCTGACATACTCGACGTGGCTGTTCCAGCGCAGATTCGACAGCTTTGAGCTGGCCCACTGGCAATACTGGTTGTACTCCTTGCGCATCAGGAAGAAGTCTTCCCGGATGTAGAACGAGTAGAGTTTCCCCTTCTCCTTCATGTAATTAAGCAGGCTGTACGGGCTGGTCGGATCGGCCAGCGTCACCAGGTCAGCCATAAACGGGGTCTGCAGATGGGCGCTTTCCAGCATCATGCCGGTGTGCCAGTCAAATCCCGGATTCTCATCCAGGAAAAGACCGTTCAGACCCTCAACCGGCTCACTCAGGCAGGCGAGACTCAGGTTGAAAGGGCCGATGCCGATGCCAATAAAATCGTAAACAGGACTCTTCATTTCACATCTCTCCCTGGTTCGCCGCGCGCAGCGCAGACGCCCGGACCTGCTCGCGGCCATAGTGCGCAATCAGGCTCAGCACATCTTCGAGGTCGGCAGGGGTCGTAGTCGGATTTAGCAGGGTAAATTTCAGATACTGGCGGCCGTCAACTTTGGTGCCGGCAATCACGGCATTTCCGGAGCGGAACAGCGCTTTGCGGATCGCCGCGTTGATTTCGTCGATCTGCGCATCACTGGCGTGTTTGCCCGGCACGTAGCGGAAAATCTGGGTGGTCAGCTCCGGGGCGTGCAGCACTTCGATAGACGGGTGATCGCTCAGCAGCTGATGCGCCGTCTGCGTCAGCGCGATCAGGGTATCAAAGGCCTCACCCAGCGCCGCCGGCCCCATGACGCGCAGCGTCAGCCACATTTTCAGGGCATCAAAACGGCGGGTGGTCTGAATGCTCTTGTTGACCAGATTTGGCGTCCCTTCCTGCTGGGCGCTGAGCGGATTCAGGTAGTCGGCATGGTGGGTGACATGCTTCAGGTTCTGACTATCCCGGACGAAGAAGGCCCCGCAGCTGACGGTCTGGAAGAAAGATTTGTGATAATCGACGGTGACGGAATCCGCCAGTTCAATGCCGTTCAGACGTGAGCGATGCTGCTTAGAGACCAGCAGCCCGCAGCCATAGGCGGCGTCAACGTGCATCCATAAACCGTAATCGTCACAGAGACGGGCGATTTCCGGCAGCGGATCGATGCTGCCAAAATCGGTGGTGCCGCTGGTGGCGACAACCGCAATCGGGATCAGCCCTTCGCTGCGGCATCGCTCAATCTCCTGCGCCAGCAAGGCCGGGTCCATGCGGAACTGTTCGTCGTGATCGATAGCGATCACCGCATCGTAACCCAGCCCCAGAATCGCCATCGATTTCTGGATGCTGAAGTGGCTGAGCTTCGACGTAAAGACGCGCCACTTCGGAGCGGTCTCTGGCAGGCCGCGCTGCTTGATCAGGTGACCGGGATGATGCGCCGCGCACCAGCTGTCACGCGCCAGCAGCATCGCCATCAGATTCGACTGGGTGCCGCCACTGGTGAAGATCCCGTCTGATCCGGCGGGCAGGCCGATGCGGCCCAGCGTCCAGTCGATCACCTTCTGCTCAATGAGGGTGCCGCCTGCGCTCTGATCCCAGGTATCCACCGAGCTGTTCACCGCCGCCATGATCTGTTCAGCCATCAGCGAAGGCAGTACAACAGGGCAGTTGAGGTGTGCCAGATATTTCGGGTGATGGAACCAGACGGCGTCACGCAGATAGAGCTGACTCAGCTCCGCCAGAGCGTCATCGTTGTTACCCAGAGGACGGTCAAGATCGACATCGCTGAATTCCGCCGCCAGTTCATGAGGCAGGATGCCGCTGAACGGCTTCTCAACACCGGTGACGGTGCGGGTCATCAGCGCCAGCACCTCCTGCGTCTGCTGCGACCAGGCAGCCAGTTGCCGATCGTTGAAAATCGCCGTTTCGGCCGTGCAGGCAGTGGAGGCCGGTTCGAAGTCCTGTGCCGATTGAATAGATGAGCGTAAAAGCATGTTCAGTTCCTGTGCGTTAAAACCATAACCCTGCCGACCTGAATCAGCAGCGTGGGATATCCGCTCAAAACTCCAGTAAACATAAAAATGACTAACCAGATAAAAGCCCTGACAATCCTGGGGACCAGGGTTTTCATCCTGAAACAGGTAAATACCGCATATTTTTTGTGGATTAGGCCGCGTTTATCGCGTTGTTATATGCGGATGAGAGTGTAAATGTTAATCATTATCATTCAAATGTTTTGTTGTTAAATTTTATTTATTAGCGCATCTAATGTTGAAAGTGTGACTCAGATCACTTTTCTGAATCGGAATAGTCCTTTTTTTGCGGCTTTCAGGGCCAGTAGAAGGCAGTGAAACAGTCAAAATAGCGGCTGCAGGCGGAGCAGAAGAGAACGGAGAGGGGATGATAAAGGGGCGTTTAACGGGTCTGAGAAGGGCGGCACTCACCTGAAAAGGAACAACCAGAAAGTCACGCCTGCCCTTTCTGGTTGGGATCAAAAATGGAAACTAACCTGCATCGGTTTCGGCAGGCATTTTCTTTCTGGCGGTGAAGTTATAGAGCACTAACAGAGCGAAAATACCGGTAACGATCAGGGTAATGGTGCCCTTATCCATAAAGTGAGCCATGTTGCCCAGCAGAATGCCTGTGACGCCGAAGTCGGTGTCCGAGAAGGTGGTGTTGGTCAGCCCAATCTGTCCAAGCACGGGCAGCAGCGCCACCGGCAGGAAGGTAATTAACAGCCCATGTGCAAAGGCACCGCAAATCGCCCCGCGTTTGCCGCCGGTCGCATTACCAAACACCCCCGCGGTGGCACCGCAGAAGAAATGAGGAACCACACCTGGCAGAATCAAAACCCAGTGCAGCTGGCCGAGGACAAACAGCCCCACCAGACCCCCGGCAAAGCTGGAGATGAAGCCAACCAGAACCGCGTTCGGGGCATAGGGGAAGACAATCGGGCAATCCAGCGCCGGGCGGGCTTCCGGCACCAGTTTTTCTGAAAAGCCGGTAAAGGCCGGGACAATTTCAGCCAGGATTAAGCGAACCCCCTGCAGAATGATGAAGACGCCTGCGGCAAAGGTAATGGCCTGAATAAACGAGTAAACGAGGTAGTTCTGACTATTGCTGAAGGTGGATTCCACATAGGCTTTACCGGCCGAGATCGACAGGATTAAGTAGATAATCATCATCGTCAGTGAGATGGAGATGGTACTGTCGCGCAAAAAACTCAGGTTTTTTGGCATGTTCATCTCTTCGGTCGAGCGCGAGCCTTTGCCCACCAGAGAGCCGATCCAGCCCGACAGGACATAACCGATGGTGCCGGTGTGCGCCAGCGCCACCTGGTCACCGCCAATGATCTTCCGCATATAGGGCTGAGCGATGGCCGGAAACGTGGCCATCAGCATCCCCAGTGCCAGCGAACCGGTATAGATGAGCTGAATGCCTTCAAAACCCGCGACCGATAATATGATCGCGATCATGCAGGCCATATAAAAGGTCACATGCCCTGACAGGTAAATATATTTAAGCCGGGTGAACCTGGCGACGAGGATATTGGCGACCATACCAAAGGCCATAATCATCGTGGTCGGCGCACCATATTTTGCCAGTGCGATAGAGACCATCGCCTCATTATTCGGGATAATGCCCTGAACATTGAACGCATGTTTAAAAATATCGCCAAGCGGCGTCAGGGAACCGACCAGAACGGTCGCGCCACCGGCCAGCACCAGGAAGCCCAGAATCGTTTTTACCGTGCCCTTAATCACATCCGGGAAGGGTTTCTTCTGCGCAACCAGGCCGAAAAATGCCACCAGTCCGACTAATATAGAGGGCACTTTCAGCACGTCGACGACGAACTGCAAAAGATTTTGAGTAAACATATTAACCTCGAGGGTAAGTGTTTATCGGGTTATAACTGTCCGTTTTTCTCAAAATAGTCTCGTATTTTTTGCTCAATCTCTTTCAGGTCAATAATGTTATTGATGATGATGATTTTCTCTTCCGGAAGATTGGCGCTGTAGGCAATATCTTTTGCCATCACAAAAATATCCGCCACGTCGGGCGTTACCGAGCCGAGATCGGAATGTTCAACCTCAGCCTCCACCCCTAATGTCTTCAGCACTTTTTTGATGTTCATTTCCATCATGAAACTGCTGCCCAGACCTGAACCACACACTGCCATCATCTTCATATCCGACCTCATTCTCTGGTGATCAAAATTAACGTGTTAACGGGTACATCAGACGCCTGACAAAATTGCCAGCAGCGCTTCATGGCTGTCTGCATTAAAAACCTGCGCCATAATGTTCTCATCGGAGAGGACTTCCGCCAGCTGGGAAATCATTTCGATATGGCTGTTACTGTCCGGTGCGGCAAACATAAAAAGGACTTTCACCGGATCGTTCTCTTCAGAATCAAATTTCACCGCCGTTCCCAGCAGCAGCACCGACAGCCCCAGTCCGAGCGCGCCCTGTTCCGGACGAGCGTGAGGCATGGCAATCTGCGGAGCGATAACAAAAAAGGGGCCGATCGCCTTCTTTTGCTGGATGATGGCATCAATGTAAGCCTGTGAGATCACGCCTTCGCTGAGCAGAGGACGCCCTGCCAGCACAATCGCTTCCTGCCAGTCAGCCACGCGCTCCACGTACTGAATTCGCTCGCTTTTCAACCAATCCGCCAGATGTGACATCGCTGTAATCCTGTCTCTCGTTGCGCGTTCAAAGTTAACGCCACGCAGATGCCGTTTGCGCGTCGCCGCGCTCTTCGGCATGGCTGCGTTCGTTAACTCTCCGTGAACCTGTACAGACACTTTCCAGAGATTCGCCCTGATGACTTCCCGCTGTGAGGGGGCCAGCCGGTGGATAAGTGACCCGGCAACACATCTGTACAGGTTAAAGATGTCTAGTCATCCTGATGATGTCCTTCGACGTGTAGGGACACAACCGCTAAAATTAAAATATGGCTACACAGGCTTAACATCTGTGCCAATTTGATAGGTTGGTCACATATTCACCTGACCGGAGTAGTACTTCTCCGGCAATGTCAGGCAGAAAGGGAGTGGCACGGATACAGGGAGTCTCTCCTTCACGCAAATGGGAAGAACGTCGATGGCTGATGGCATGACTGAAAAGCAGAAAGAGGTGGTCGATTATATCCTCACGCGGATTAAAGATGACGGCCTTCAACCCGGCGAAAAGCTGGATACGGAAATAGCTATCGCAAAGTGCCTCGGTATTACCCGCACAACGGTGCGTGAAGCGACCCGAATTCTGGTGGAGCAGCAGCGTATTTATCGGGTGAAGGGATCGGGGATATTTGTGGGTGCGACGGAGATCAGTAGCCAGGCTCACCGATATCACGTGCTTTCCCCGTTTGATTATCAGGCCCAGAGAAACGGACACAAAGGCGTCCGTAAAATTATCTCTGCCAGCATTATCCGGGTGCCATCGGCAGAGATGGCGCAGGCGCTGCGCATTAAAACCAGCGATCCGATCTACAAAATATTACGACTGATGTGCTTCGATGAGACGCCGGTGGCGCTGGAACATATCCATCTGCCGGTGAATATGTTTAACAGCATGGAGTTCAGCAAGCTGGAAGTGTCGAAATATGCCTATATTGAGGAAGTGACCGGAAAAAAAGTGCAGCTGCGCGACCAGCATTTAACGGCCATTAACCTGACGCAGGCTGAGACGCTGGCATTACTGAAATTAGGGGCAGGGGATGCGGTTATCCAGATTAATGAGACGGTTTTTCTCGATGATGGCGTTCCGTGCGAGGTTAATGTGGCGATTATCAACACCCGCTTTTTTCCACTGAAGCAGAACTCTCAGCGCCCCTGAATAAAGCGGGCAATTCAGCGCTTCACATAAGACGATTTTGTGCAATCCTTTGCCACTCTGCACGTTATATTCATTCTGAACCCGCCCTGATAAGGCGATAGCAGGCCCGATCTCTGGGCTTTCGTCGCTTATTTGTCTTTTATTTCGCCGCGCCCCGCCAATATGACGAATTCAATAAAGCATAAAACAATATGATGTTTTACCAATAATCGCCTGCGCAGCACACTGGTCAGCAACCGGAATCAATAAGGACCAGGTGAATGGCATATCAATTAAGTCTTTTAGACAAAGCGCCCATCCTGCAGGGCGAGACGCCCACGGCGGCGCTTCAGCGCACGCTGCAACTGGCGCAGCGGGCAGAGGCGTGGGGCTATCACCGCTTCTGGCTGGCGGAACATCACAACACTGCACAGCTTGCCAGCCCTTCACCGGAGCTTCTGATCGCCTGGATCATTGCGCAGACCCGCCATATCCGGGTCGGATCGGGCGGTGTGATGTTGCAGCACTACAGCCCCTATAAAGTGGCCGAAAACTTCAACCTGCTCGCCTCGCTGGCGCCGGGGCGCATCGATCTCGGCGTCGGGAAAGCGCCAGGCGGATTACCGCTCTCCACCCAGGCACTGCAGCGGGGTGTTGATACCGCCAGCAAAGGCAGCTTTGCCGAACAGCTTCAGCTGCTGGATAGCTGGCTGAAACCGGATCAGCCGAAACCGGATGGAGAGGGGCTGGCGGCGACACCGCTGCCTGCACGTCCGGCTAACCGTTTTCTGCTGGGGGCCAGCGAAGAGAGTGCACGGCTGGCTGCCTCGCTGGGCTGGCAGTTTGTCTTTGCGGCGCATCTGAATGGTGACCGCGCGTTGCTTGAGCATGCGCTGAGTACCTATACCCGCCTGAGTCACGGTCAGCGCGCGCTGGTTGCGGTTCAGGTGGTGGTGGCTGACTCGCCCGCTGAAGCTGACCTGCTGGTTGCCTCTCTGCGCCACTATCATGTGGCGGTGAAAGGGGGCCCGGGTGTCAACGTCGCCAGCCTGGAGCAGGCGGAGCGCTTCGTGCGTCAGGGGGGCTATCGCGACTATCAGATTGAACCTCGCACCCCGTCACTGCTGAAAGGCACGGCGGCGCAGGTGCATGCTCAGCTGGACGCCCTGCATCATCACTTTGCTATCGACGAGTTCGTCATCGATACACCCGTCACCGATCCGGTTGCCCGCCAGCGCTCGCTGGAACTGCTGGCCACCCACCATCTGATTGCGGCCTGATCCCCAGCCAGCGGAGAGTCATCATGTACCCTGAATCACAACTGATTGAATGGCGACGCGAACTGCACACCTGGCCGGAGCTGTCCGGTCAGGAGTTTGCGACGACCGCACGGCTGCGCGGCTGGCTGCAGGCCGCAGGCATCCGGCTGCGCGATTACCCGCTGGAAACCGGCGTGGTTGCTGAAATCGGCCAGGGTGAAACGGTGATTGCTCTGCGCGCCGACATCGACGCGCTGCCGATCCATGAGGCGAGCGGGGTGCGTTTTCACTCCCGTCATCCCGGCGTGATGCACACCTGCGGTCACGACCTGCACAGCGCGGTGATGCTGGGCGCGGCCCTGCAGCTTCAGGCTCAGGCCGACACCCTGCCCGGACGGGTGCGTATCCTGTTTCAGCCCGCCGAGGAGATTGCGCGTGGTGCCCGGCAGTTCATCGGGGCGGGCGTGCTGGATGAGGTGCAGGCTATCTTCGGGATGCACAACGAACCTTCGCTGCCGCTTGGTACGTTTGCCACCCGCAGCGGCGCGTTCTACGCCAATGCCGACAAATTCATCATCCGCGTGACCGGCAAAGGCGCGCATGCCGCCTACCCGGAGCAGGGCGTCGACAGCATCGTGACGGCCAGCCAGATTATTCAGGCACTGCAGGGGCTCACCAGCCGTAGTTTCAACGCCTTCGACAGCCTGGTGCTCAGCATCACCCGCATCGACGGCGGCAAAAGCTGGAATGTGTTGCCGGGCGGGGTGGAGTTTGGCGGCACGGCGCGTACGCACGATCTGCAGGTGCGCGCCGACCTGGAGCAGCGGGTGCGTACCCTGGTTGAGCAGTTTGCCGCGGCCAATGGCGCGCAGGCGACCCTGACCTGGCAGCCTGGCCCGCCGGTGCTGATCAACGATCCCCACTGGGCAGAATTCTGCAGCGATGTGGCCCGCCAGGCGGGTTATCGGGTGCAGACCGCCGAACTGCATCTGCTGGGTGAAGACTTTGCTTTTTATCTGCAGCAGGTGCCCGGCGCCTTTGTCAGCATCGGCAGCGCCAGCGAGTTTGGCCTGCATCACGCCAGCTTTACCCCCGACGAGGCGCTGATTGCGCCCGCCGCTGACTACTTCGCTCAACTGGCCCGCCAGGCGCTGCAACATCTCAGTGCGCGATGTCCGGCATCCCTTCCACTCTGAATGGCATTTATCTGCTGCCGTAACCGCACGACGGTGCTGAACAGCGTCGTCAGGCACCGCGACGACTAAAAAAGAGAGAACATCATGACCACAAGACAACTTCGGCTGGGCACCATTCTGCATGGCGCCTCAGGCAACATGTCCGCCTGGCGCCATCCGGCGGCCCAGGCCGATGCCAGCATCAGCCTGGATTACGCCAGAAAAATCGCCCGTAAGGCGGAGCAGGGCAAACTCGATTTTCTGTTTGTCGCCGACGGATTGTTTATCAACGAGAAATCGATTCCCCACTTTCTTAACCGCTTTGAGCCGCTGACGCTGCTCTCGGCGCTGGCCGGTGTCACGGAGCATCTGGGGCTGGTCGGCACTGTCTCCACCTCCTACAGCGAGCCGTTCACCGTGGCGCGTCAGTTCGCCAGCCTCGATCATCTCAGCGGCGGGCGCGCAGGCTGGAACGTGGTGACGTCACCGCTGGAAGGATCGGCAAAAAACTTCTCCCGTCAGCAGCATCCGGAACATGCGCTGCGCTACCGCATTGCCGATGAGTATCTGCAGGTGGTGAAAGGGCTGTGGGATTCGTGGGAGCAGGATGCGTTTGTGCGGGACAAGGCGAGCGGGCAGTTTTTCGATCCGACGAAGCTGCACACCCTGGATCATCACGGTGACTTCTTCCAGGTGCAGGGGCCGCTGAATATCGGCCGTACGCCGCAGGGGCGTCCGATTATCTTCCAGGCGGGCGCATCCGCAGACGGCAAAAAGCTGGCGGCGCGCCATGCCGACGCCATCTTTACCCATCAGCCAACGCGCGAAGAGGCGCAGGCCTTCTATCAGGATGTGAAACAGCAACTGGTAGCCAATGGCCGTCAGCCGGACGATCTGCACATCTTTCAGGGTGTCAGCGTGATTGTGGGCGATAACGCCGATGACGTCGAACAGCAGTACCAGACCACTGCGGCGCTGGTTTCGGTGACTGATGCGCTGAACTACCTTGGACGCTTCTTTGACCATCACGACTTTTCTCAATACCCGCTGGATCAGCCGTTCCCCGATATCGGCGACATCGGACAGAACAGCTTCCGCAGCACCACCGACGAGATCAAACGCAAAGCAAAAGCGCAGGGGCACACCCTGCGTCAGGCGGCACTGGAAGCGGCCACCCCGCGCCCCCTGTTTCACGGCACGCCTGAAGAGGTGGCGGATGGCCTGCAGCTCTGGTTTGAAACCCACGCCACTGACGGCTTCATCATCAATGGCGGCACGCCTGACACCTTTGAACGCTTTGTCGATCGGGTGGTGCCGATTCTGCAGGCACGCGGCCTGACGCGCCGTGACTATCCGGGCACCACCCTGCGCGACAGCTTCGCCCTGAAATCTCCCGTTAATCAGTTCACCTCACAATAAGAGTCCGGATCATGCAAAAACCCTTACGTCTCATCGCTCTGCTTATGCTGGCCGCCAGCAGCCACGCTCTGGCAGAGGGCACCAGCGTCTCCTACAACGGCCAGCGTGTCAGCGTGGAAGCCAACAAAGCGCCGATCAACACCGCGAAAAATGCGGAGGCCATCGCGCAGCTGCCCGCCGGTCACCATTTTGTGGTGCCGGGCGCGTTTACCGTGGCGGTGGCCGCGCTTAACTCTCCGCCGCTTACGGTCTTTTCTGACGACAACAAAACCCTGCTCGGCAGCGAGGTGGATATCGCCCGGCTGGTCGCCGACAGCCTGGGACTGAAGCTGAATGTCGTCCCGACCTCCTGGGAGGACTGGCCGCTCGGCGTCGCCTCGGGCAAGTATGACGCGGCGATCTCGAACATCACCGTGACGAAGCCACGTAAAGAGAAGTTCGACTTCGCGACCTATCGCAAAGACTCGCTGGGCTTTTATGTCCGGACCGGCAGCCCGATTCAGTCGCTGACCAAAGCGGAGGAGATTGCCGGACTGCGGATCATCGTGGGATCCGGCACCAATCAGGAGGCGATCCTGCTCGCGTGGGATAAAGAGAATCAGGCTAAGGGCCTGAAACCCTTTACGCCGATCTATGCCAAAGATGATGCCGCACAGACGCTGGCGCTCCAGTCGGGTCGGGCAGACGCCTATTTCGGGCCGAATGTGATCGGGGCCTGGAAGGCGGCATTGACCGGGAAAACCCGGCTGGTGGGGAGTGTGGATGGGGGCTGGCCAAAAGCGGCTCACATTGCAGTGACGGTGAAAAAAGGCAGCGGTCTGGCCGAACCGATCAGCACGGCGCTGAATGGCGTGATCGGCAATGGCGACTATCAGAAGGTGCTTAACCGCTGGGGCGAAGGCGTTGAGCAGATTGGTCATTCTGAAGTTAATCCCGCCGGACTGGGCGATTAAGGAGCTGAGATGAGTGAATTAACGTTTCGCGAGGTGTCACCTGAGGCGCTAGAGCTGCAACCGATCCTGGGCGGCCTGTTCGGTGAATATGCCGCACGCTACGGCGACTATTTTGCCCGGCTTAAGGAGCAGGAGCTGACAGAGTGGTATCTGCCGCCGCAGGGGCTGTTTATTGTGCTGGAGCGCGACGGCGAGATCATCGCGATGGGCGCCTACAAACCTTATGACCTGCAGACCGCCGAGCTTAAGCGCATCTGGACCCGCAGCGATCTGCGCCGTCAGGGTCTGGCATTGGTGGTCCTGCAGGAGCTGGAGCGTCGGGCCCTGCAGGCGGGCTATCAGCGGCTGTTTCTCACCACCGGCTTCCGTCAGCCTGAGGCCGTCCGGCTCTACACCGGTCACGGATATCAGCCTCAGTTCGATCTCAGCGGCGATCTGGAGCGTTACGGTCAGCCGCCCCATGACGGGCGACTGCGTTTTATTAAAGTGATTGGCGTGTATAACGTCGCGGAAGCGAGTTAAGGATCGACGATGAGTAAACCTCAGCATCAACAGTTACAGGTGGTGCCGGCCCGATATCCGGCACGCACCGCTGGCGCGATCGTTGCGCTGTTTATTCTGGCAGGCGTCGTGCAGTCGGTGGCCTTTAATCCGCGCTGGGAGTGGGGGGTGTTTGCACGCTGGTTCTTTGATCCGGTGATCCTGCACGGTCTGGGACAGACGCTGCTGCTCACCCTGCTGGGGACGATCTTCAGCCTGCTGGCTGGCGGTCTGCTGGCTCTGGCGCGCCTCTCCTCCTCCTGGCTGCTGAGCACGCTGGCATGGGGCTACATCTGGCTGTTTCGTTCACTGCCACTGATCGTCGTGCTGATTATTCTTTATAACTTCTCCTATCTCTATGAAACGCTCTCGATAGGGATTCCGTTTACCGGCCTGTCGTGGGGCGCGTTTCAGACCATCAATGTGCTGGGACAGTTTCCGGCCGCGGTCATCGGCCTGACACTGGTGCAGGCGGCCTACAGCGCGGAGATCATTCGCGGCGGCATTCTCGGTGTCGATCAGGGGCAGGTGGAGGCGGCTTCTGCGCTCGGCCTCTCTGCCACGCGCCGCACCTTCCGCATCATTCTGCCGCAGGCGCTGCGCACCATTATTCCGACCACGTTCAATGAGATCATCAGCCTGGCGAAAGGCACGGCGATGGTTTATGTGCTGGCCATGCCGGAGCTCTTTTACACCATTCAGATGATCTATAACCGCAATCAGGAGGTCATTCCGCTGCTGATGGTGGGTGCCGCGTGGTATCTGATTATCACCACCGTGCTCTCCGTCATTCAGTACAATGCAGAACGCTGGATGGCCCGCAGCGTAACGCGTGAACCGCAACCCTCTCGCTGGCGTCAATGGCGCAACCGCGTCTCGCCACTTCAACCGACCGAGGAGATCAGCCATGTCCGAAGCCATTGATTATCGCCTTTCTCACACCAGCGGGGCCATCAGCATCACCGGCGTCAGTAAACGTTTTGGCAAACATAAAGCGCTGGATAATGTCTCACTCTCCCTGCCGCCTGGCTCGGTCACGGTGATCCTCGGCCCCTCCGGCTCCGGTAAATCCACCCTGCTGCGCACCATCAATCATCTGGAGCGGGTCGATGAAGGCTTTATTCAGATTGATGGCGACTATATCGGCTATCAGCAGCGCGGCAACAAGCTCTATGAGCTGAAGGAGCAGGCGATTCTGCGGCAGCGCATTAACGTCGGCTACGTCTTCCAGAACTTTAACCTGTTCCCGCACCTGAGCGTGCTGGATAACCTGATTGAAGCTCCGATTGCGCATCGCCAGCTCTCCCGGCAGGCGGCGATTCAGCGGGCCGGTGAACTGCTGGACATTGTCGGCCTGCGCCACAAAGCCGATGCCTGGCCGCGCCACCTGTCAGGCGGGCAGCAGCAGCGCATCGCTATCGCGCGGGCGCTGATGCTCAATCCCAGGGTGATGCTGTTCGATGAACCCACCTCGGCGCTGGACCCGGAACTGGTCGGCGAAGTGCTCGATGTGATCAAGAAGCTGGCGCGCTCCGGCACCACGCTGGTCATTGTGACGCACGAGATTGGGTTTGCCCGCGAAGTGGCTGACCATGTGGTCTTTATGGTGGATGGCCGGATTGTGGAGCAGGGCACGACCCAGCAGGTGCTCAGCAATCCGCGTCACGAGCGCACCCGTCGCTTCCTGGCGCGCGTCTTATGAGGCGCCTGACGCCTCTGGCGCTGGCATTCGCGGGGCTGATCCCGGCGCTCTCCATGGCCGCCCCGGAAAAGCCCGACATCCGCCGCAACGAAACGCCCATCCATGCTCCGGCTAATCCGCTGGCGATCGCTAAAATTCCGGCGAACTATCACTTTATTGAGCCGGGTACCCTGACCGTGGCGACCTCAGCCACAAACTCGCCGCCGCTGGCGCTGCTGGCCTCTGACAACGTGACCCGCATCGGCAGCGACCCCGACATCGCCAGGCTGCTGGCTGACAGTCTGGGGTTAAAGCTGAAGCTGGTGCCGGCCTCATGGGAGGACTGGCCGCTGGGGATCAGCGCCGGACGCTATGATGTGGCAATGTTTAATATCGCCGTCACCGAAGAGCGTAAGAAGAAGTTCGACTTTGCCACCTATCGTGCTGACAACCACGCTTTCGCGGTGAAAAAGGAGAGTCCGATCAGACAGATCGGTGCCCCTGCTGACATTGCCGGGAAGCGCATTATCGTGTCGTCGGGCACCAATCAGGAGCGGATCCTGCTGAGCTGGGATGCACAGAACCGGGCGAAAGGTCTGCCTGCCGTAACGCCGATTTACCTGACCGATGATGCCTCTGCGACGCTGACGCTGCTGTCGGGACGGGCCGACGCCCTGTTTGGCCCGCACTCCATGGCCGCCTGGAAAGCCGCGTCGCGCGGCCAGACCCGACTGGTGGGCAACGGGCCGTTTCGTGCCTGGGTCGCCGTCACCACCAAAAAGGGCAATGGCCTGGCCCCCGCTCTCCAGACTGCGCTGGATGGCACCATCGCGGGCGGCCAGTATCAGCAGGTGCTGGCCCGCTGGGGTGAACAGGATGAGGTCGTCGACCACTCCCTGATAAACCCGCCGGGTATCGTTTACTGACACCGCCAGACCGGTTGCTCTGCGCTAACCGGTCTGGTGCACGGCATGCTGATAACCCGATAATTGCACTACACTCTCCGGCGTGACTGTTTTATCCTGCCCCCTCAAACTCATAAAAAATTCTGTTGTGTGGCGGAGTACCAGCCCTGGAAGCCCATGAAAATCAGATTCCTTTCTGCCAATGAGCAAAAGCTGGCGGAGGTGCGCAAGATACTCGAACCTGTCGGAGTCGAAGTGCTGCCCATCGCCCGTCGCATCGAAGAAATACAGACAGAAAACGAGCTTGACCTGGTGCGTGACAAGCTGACCAAGGCTTTCGCGCTGATCGGGCGGCCGCTGTTTGTTGAGCACACCGGCCTCTATCTGGATGGCCTGAATGGGTTACCCGCGGGTCTGACCCGCATCTTCTGGAATCGCCTCGACGCTGAGCGCTTTACGGCGCTGGTGCAGGGACTCGACAGCCAGGCCGTCACGGCCAAAACGGTGCTGGGTTACTGTGACGGCCGCAAGATGTATCAGTTTTCAGGCGAACTACGCGGCACCATCGCGGCAAAACCCGCCGGCACGCGCGGCTTTCAGTGGGACTGCGTCTTTATTCCCGAAGGCTATGAGCAGACCTTCGCCGAAATGGGTGAACTCAAGAATGAGATCTCCATGCGGCGCATTGCGCTGGATCGCTTCGCCACCTTTTTGAAAACCGCCCGGGGAGTGGCATGAAACCTGAACTCAAACGCGCCTATGATTCCGGCAAACTGATTCTGTTTGCCGGTGCCGGTATCTCACGCAATTTCGGCCTGCCGGAGTGGCATGAGCTGATTGCTCACCTTGCGCATGAACTGGGCTACGATCCAAAAATCTTTAATACTTACGGCACGCACCTGTCGCTGGCGGAGTATTACAAACAGAAAAAAGGCTCGCTGGGTCCGCTGCGCAGCTGGATGGATCGCGAGTGGCACCGGCCCGATATTGATGTCCGCTCTTCTGAAATTCATACCATGATTACGCAGGGTAATTTCTCGCGTATCTACACCACTAACTACGATCGCTGGCTGGAAGCGGCGCACGACGCGCACGGGGTTCCCTATTATAAAGTGGCGAACGCTGCCGATCTGGTGTCGCTGACCGAAGAGAAGCGACATATCATCAAACTTCACGGCGATTTCGACGACGATACCTCCATCGTGCTGGATGAAAGCAGCTATTTTGAACGTCTCTATTTCGACTCGCCGCTCGACATCAAACTCACCCACGACGTGATGGGCAATTCGGTGCTGTTTGTCGGCTACAGCATCAGTGACTTCAACATTCGCCTGCTCTTTTACCGCCTGACGAAAATGTGGGGCCGCACCGGGCTGGCAACGGCCCGGCCAAAATCGTACCTGTTTACCAACCGCAACAACCCGGTGGCCAAAGAGGTGCTGGGGCAGTGGGGGATCGAGGTGATCGTCTCAGAAGAGGATGATCCGCGTAAAGCGCTGGCACAGTTCCTGGAAGAGTTGCTGGTGTAATGCCCGTATCGCCTGCTCAGAGAGTGGCTGCTTAAAAATGAATCAATGCGTGGCGTTATGATCAGAAGTGTTGTGAAGGGTACAGTGATCGGTTTTATGGGGCTTGTTCTGCTGGCCCTGACAGGGACAGGAGCGCTGATCTATCTGAAAACGGGTGACCAGTACTACAGTGAGGAAAATCTTGCGGCGTGCAAACATTACACGGTTGAGCAGGCAAAACAGACCGTGCTGAGTGCCTGGCTGAGACAGCCCAACGACTGGCAAAACTGGCATGAAGCAGCCGAAGTCGCCCGCCAGAAGGGCATACGGTTCATTGACGCAGAGATAAGCGGCCCGGCTGAGCAATGGCTGGTCCCTTTTTATGCAGAACGCGTTACGGGCAGAAAGCAGTACGGCATGCTGGATTGCGGCAAACTCACCGTTGAGTTCGCGTCTGAGTAGTATACTGAGCAACGCGACGATTCAGGCCATTGGAAACGGCCACCTTTGGCGGGTTGTTGCGATAAAACAGCCCGCTCAAAGCGGGCTGTCAGGTTAAAGGTCTTATCGTTTTATAAACTCTTCGAATTTTTCCTGATTATCTACCAGCCAGGCCGGCATATATTCATAATCAATAGGCCGGATGACCATCTTCCTTGGCCGGTTCCAGATATCTATATTTTTATCAACACAGCGCCGGATGTGATCCGGATTATTGAACTCGGGAAGATTATTTTCTGTATGGGAAATTGTCTTCATCTTCTCGCTGATGCGTGCATCTGTCATTACCCAGGAAAAATGCCAGCCCGCGTTCATGACAATCCGGGTGCGCATCTTAAGAAGTCTCCAGCGCCACCAGCTATCCCGTATTGGGGTGCCTTTACGCTTCACGTTGCGTAACAACTCTGGCTGTCCCTGAAAAAAGCCCTTAAGGTTTTTCATCGTCGTCATTTTCGGCAGGCGACATAAGCGCGCCGAGCCATCATCGTTGAGTACCTGAACATTAAATTTATAGTTAAAAAAGTTCTGATACAGCGTCGTGCACAGATGACGGCGACTGAACTGCGTGAGGGCAGCAGGGTGAGGAATTTCATCAACGTCGGAAATGATGATGATATCGTCGTCCTGAGCATGGCGCAGACCATGCATAATGCTGTTACGCGCAATGGTTTCATTTTCCCACGGATCGGATTCCCCGGCTTTCACCACAGAACTGCCGGACAGGAATTCATGTTGATAAATGGTGGGAACGGAATCATTTATCACATAGATGATCTTTTCGCGAAACGCGGCGAACCGGTCAATATTGAAATTAAGTTTTTCTCGTCGCTTGCCCGTGAAAGTATAGAGAGATTCAACGATGACGAAGCGGTCAACATGCTCATAAAGTGTATTTAAACGCAGTTCAAGAAGCATATCTTCATCGTAGTACAGGAAACAATCGTAAATCATTGGCGAACTGATCCTTTTGCCATCATCATCAATTTTATTTTTTGCGGATTGTACCTGCTGTTTTACGCTTTCCATACACTTTCCAGCGTTTTTACTGCCACCCTCCTGACAGAATCTTTCCGCCCTCTCCTGAAGCTGCGTCAGACAGGGGAATCTGACCCCATCGCCGGATTAACGTCCTGATCGAAGAAAAGCCTGCGCGATGATAAGGTTCAATTGCACATCTCCGATAAACTCCATTCTCTGCTGGCAAAGCAAACTGAGCATGATATACTGTATGTATACACAGTACCTGAGGGCGAAAAGATGGCTGTTGAAACAAAATTTGTAGTAGTCAGAAAGGGTGAAGAGAAGATGACGTTTGCCAATAAGAAAGAGGCCGATGCCTACGACAAAATGCTCGATATGGCCGAAGCCTTCACCGACTGGCTGTTACAGCATCAGCCCGCGATGGACGAAGCACAGGCGGAAACGCTGGGCCTGCTGATTGCTGAGCAGAAAGAGTCGGTACAGCATATCCTTCGCACCAGCAAACTGCCGGAGGCGACGACCCACGCTTCCCGCTCAGACGATGCTGACAACCAGGCTGATGAGCCTGCGGCGAAGAAAGTGCGCGCAGTAAAAGCGGCCTAATCTTCACTACAACGCCGGAAGCGAATCTTCCGGCGTTGCTGTTTCTGACTTAAGATTCTCTTCCCGTCTCATCCGTATTAGCTCATTAAATGAGTCCCATCGTTCATCGTTATTCCTGAGCGCTCTGATTCTGACAGAACAGGCGGGGGTAATGCACATTAAAATTCTTTTCTGAAAAATATAAGCTCATCAAAACTCTTTGCCCGCACTCTCCCTCTGCCATTCTGTGCGACCCATCAGTGATGACAGTAGTGCTCAGACAGGGTCAGCATGCCTGTTCCGCCTCTATCAATCTCTCCTGGCAGTAAATAAGGCATCCTGAAACAGGGTAAATCCTGCTTAAGTCCGGAAAGAAAATGTGAAAACCCTTCCCCAGTCATTGACCAGGAAGATGCTACTGAATTTTTTAATTCTTTTATGAACCTGTACGTTAAAAACGCGCTTTCCAAAAAAATTATCATATTGGACTTTTTTTTAATTAACATCTACCGCCTGTCATGTATAGAAATCATAAAAACGGAGAGGAGGTTCGATTTTGATTATACTTGTGAATAAAAAAACCAGAAGCCTGTTTTGTAAAGGAAAGGTAATTTCCCTGAGCAGGAACGAATTCACACTTTTTATTTTTATGATCAAAAGCAGGAAGGCAAGGGAGATTGATGTTGCCGATTTAATTTTACAGGTATGGGAAGCAAGATATAAATCCATCTCTGCCAATAATATCTCTCAACTTTTCTATCTGTTGAGAAAAAAAGTTCAGATTATAGATCCCCTTTTGAATCTGACTTACTCAAAAAGCAAAGGCGTTCAGTTTTTTATACCCAAAAACCTCGTTTTTATCACCTGTAATGAAAAGCTCTACTTCTTTTTACAAAAGAAAATCACCTGGTTCAGAAAATTTACACGCCGCACTCTGTTTTTTATTTGAGCATTGCGCTGATATTCATTATCACTATATCCACTCCAGTTACGACAGGAGGCGTTAACATGTCAGGGGAGATATATGAGAAATGAACCTGAAACAATCTGGCTGGTGATCTTCTTGCTGATATCCTTTTTCGGGGGCGTAACAAGATATCTGTTAAGTGCTCATGCAGGAAGAGCAGCGCCAACGATACAAACACTTTTATCTGCGCTGACCATCTCAATTTTCTGGGGACTTCTTGGAGGTATTATATGTGTTAATTATGGATTAAGTCTGTATGAAGCCATTGTTATAAGTGGGTCTGTCTCATTTTTCTGTGGTGGATATGTTTACCGTTAAATCTGAAGAGGTTAAATAAGGACATTCTATGAGCAACCAGATTGCAACTGCATTCCCGTTAAAAACGTTCCGCACTGATTTTTTAAACTGGTCAAAAGAGACATCCGGAAAAAACATTCTCTCATGTTCACCTAAGACCAGTGCTGAATTACTCGATGTCATTAACTGGGCTGTTGATAATAAATTCAAAGTTCGCCCGGTAGGTATTCAGCATAACTGGTCAAGATTGACTATTGATAATAATGCTGACAACAGCGATGTTGTCCTGGTTGACATGACGAAACATCTTAATGCTGCAACGATAGTTAAACATGGTGATTACGGCTATGTCACGGCGCAGACCGGCATTCAGATGGAAGCTCTTGTTACTCTCCTTGAGAAAAAGAAATTAGGCTTTTATAGCATGCCTGCACCAGGCGATCTGACGCTTGGCGGTGTCATCGCAATAGGAGGACATGGAACCGGCATCCCCTCTGTCAATGAGGAACGCCCCGCAGGGGGGAGCTGGGGAACCGTCAGCAATAACATTATCGAACTCAAAGCCATTGTATGGGATGACAATCTTAAGCAGTACGTGTTGAAAACGTTCGAAAGAACCAACCCGGAGATATCAGCCTTTATGATTCATGTCGGGAGGGCATTTATTTATGAAGTTAAACTTCAGGTGCCGCGTAACAAGCGTTTACGCTGCCAAAGTTTTGTCAATGTTCCCGCCGTCGAATTATTTGGTCAGGAGGGTGAAGGTATCAGAACCTATACCTCCTATCTGGATAAATGCGGGCGTGCTGAGATCATCTGGTTTCCGTTTACTACCACACCATGGTTAAAAATCTGGACAGAGTCTCCAGCCTACAACAGGATATCTAAACCCGTCCATTCTCCCTTTAACTATCCTTTTTCGGATAATATTCCTGTTCAGGTTTCCGATTTGGTCAGGAAGATTCACAATGGCTTTCCGGAACTCACACCTTCATTAGGAAACCTGATGTTCAATCTGGTCAATATCGGACTTGGTGCGACAATCAGTAGCGACCTGTGGGGGTGGAGCAAAGATGTCTTGATGTATATCAAGCCAGACACGCTTCGGGTGACGGCTAACGGCTATGTCATCATCACCCGCAGAGAGAACATTCAAAAGGTACTCAGTGAATTTAAGGCGAAATATGAGAGCATGGTGGATATCTACAAAAAATCTAACGCTTATCCCATGAATGGTCCGATTGAAATTCGTGTGACCGGTTTAGATAATCCAGCTGATACCGATATTGCTGGTGCTGTTCCTCCTGCACTCTCCGCAGCCCGGCCTGTTGATGCTCACCCTGAATGGGATGTTGCAATCTGGCTGGATAATCTGACAATGCCTGGTACTCCTGACTCACTGAAGTTTTTCAGAGAGTTGGAAGAGTGGGTGTTCAATCACTATTCTGGCGATTATGCAACGGTACGCGTTGAGTGGAGCAAAGGCTGGGGATATTCAGAAAAAGATGCCTGGGATAATGAGACGGTTATCGACACCCTTATTCCTGATAGCTTAACTCAGGGTATCACCGATGGGTATGACTGGCGTTTTGCAAAAGCGACGCTCGATAAGTATGACCCTCACTACCTCTACTCTTCACCTTTAACCATGAGGCTTTTTAAAGCGACCCTGTAGTCATCATTCGGTCGCTATGAATGAAGCCACCTAAACGGTGGCTTCATATCCGGATAGCTTATTTTTAATCACCCCATTCCTCATTGAAATGGTAGTTAATCTGACTGGCATCGCCACCCAGCGCACTGCCTAATGAAGCAATCGTTGTAAATATAGCAAAGCCAATCGAGTCAAGGGCGTGATGAATGCTTCCTAAGCCGATGGCATCCAAAAGTCTCCCTGGAAAAGAGAGCAGGGGGGTATTGAATAAGTCGTTAATCAGCTTTACACCACCAACAATAATTTCACCAACGTTGCCACCTGAGACTGAGTTTACTTCGCTTATAGTAAGTTCACGCATTGAAATTTCCTTATCACAATAATAAATGGCAAATTTATTACAAAATAATTCCGCCTTCAATTGATGGTTGCATAAGCCAGACAGGCTGTCAATAATCCGGAAGCCAACCTCTTTTCATGATAAAATAATAAATCTTCTCCAGCCTGATATCCGGAAGGAGTCGTTTAAATTATTTGTCATTATTCAGGATGTCTATTTCCGGTTTTTTATTGTGCCGTCGCGATCTCAGTATCGGTGGCATGTTAATTCGCTCACGCTTTTCTCAAACAGAAATTCCCCGGTTTTTCACTGCCCGCGTTCGATATTAGTGTGGGCCCCATCATCTGCAAAGGGTTATTACTGGTTAACAGGAAAAACCTGAGCGTTTCACGGTTTCTGCCACTGTGAGGCGCTCAGGTTTTTTTTGCCTTGCTCGTCCCTTCAGCTGGCTGGAACTGCAGCCCGGCATTCAGTACTGGCATCGCCCGGCGGGTATCGCCCGCACTCAGGATGCCTGGGTGACGGAACTTAAAACCGTGGTGACATTTTAAATTTTCCTGTGGAGCAGGATCGCCGTCACGCTTTTCACCGAGGCAGATTGAGGTCCGCCTTAAAAATGGTAGAGTGCGCCTGGTGGATTGTTACTGCTCAGGCAGGCAAAACCTGATTTTTGGCGTCAGCCGGAGGTCAGGTTTTTTGTTTTTGGGGTCTGGATGAAAATCGCCAAAGTGCTTAATAACAATGTGGTGGTGGTTCAGGATGAACAGGGACGCGAGCAGGTCGTGATGGGCCGCGGACTGGCTTTCCAGAAACGTGCCGGTGACACTCTCGATACCGCCCAGATTGAGAAAGTATTCGCGCTGCAAAGCGATCTGCTGGTGCGCCGTCTTGAGGAGTTACTGAACCAGATCCCTGCTGAGGTCATGACGACCTGTGACCGCATTATCAACCTGGCAGCACAGCGATTAGGGAAACTGCAGGAGAGTCTCTACATCACATTAACGGATCACTGTTTCTTTGCCATCGAGCGGCAGAAGAAGGGGCTGGCGATAAAAAACGTGCTGCTCTGGGATATCAGGCGACTCTATCCCCGGGAGTTTGAGCTGGGTCAGGAAGCCCGCGCCATCATCGCCCGTCGTCTGAATGTGGAACTGCCTGAGGATGAAGCCGGATTTATCGCGCTTCATCTGGTAACGGCTCAGCTCAACAACGAAATGCCGGAAGTGATGGATGTGACGCGGGTGATGCAGGACGTTCTGCAACTGGTGAAGTATCAGCTGCAGCTGGACTACGACGAGTCATCGCTGAGTTACCAGCGGTTCGTCACCCATCTGAAGTTTTTTGCCCAGCGCATGCTGACACGAACCGTCGTTGATGACGATGATGTGTCACTCCATACCGCGGTCAAAGAGAACTATCCCAAAGCGTGGAAATGCGCGGTGAAGATCGCGCAGCATCTGCAGCAAAGCTATCAGCGCGATCTTACAGCGGAAGAGATGATGTTTCTCGCCATTCATATCGAACGGGTGAGAAAAGAGGGGCGTTAACACCCTCAACCTGGATTGTTACTGCGTAGTGCAGGCAAAACCTGAGCGCGGCCTCTGAAAAGAGGTCGTTCTCAGGTTTTTTTATTTTTGGCTCCCTCAACGGATGTCTGCGGACATCGCTTGTAAGGAAAGAGAGATGGAATATCAGAAACTGGCGCAGGAGATCCTCAGCCATGTGGGTGGTAAAGCGAACATCGTCAGCCTGGAGCATTGCGCCACCCGGCTTCGTTTCAGACTGAAAGAGAGTCAGAAGGCGGATGCGGAGGCACTGAAGAAAAACCCGGGTGTGATTATGGTGGTTGAAAGCGGCGGGCAGTTCCAGGTCGTCATCGGCAACCATGTGCATGCAGTCTGGCAGGCGGTTCGCGCTGAAGCGGGACTGCGCGATGACGCACCTGTCGCAACGGATGAAAACGACAGTGGCGGGAATCTCTTCAGCCGACTTATCGACATCATTTCAGGTATTTTCACCCCCTTTATCGGCATTCTGGCCGCTTCGGGCATTCTAAAAGGCCTGCTGGCCCTGGCTGTGGTCTGCGGCTGGCTTTCCGTTGAGAGCGGCACCTATAAAATCTGGTTTGCTGCCAGTGATGCGCTGTTCTTCTTTTTCCCGCTGGTGCTGGGTTATACCGCCGGTAAGAAGTTTGGTGGCAATCCCTTTATCACTATGGTGATCGGCGGGGCACTCACCCATCCGACCATGATCGCCGCCTTTAATGCCAGCCAGCAAACCGGCGCCATGGCGGACGCGTTTCTGGGTATCCCTGTCACCTGGTTCAACTACAGTGCGTCGGTCATTCCGGTGATTCTTGCCGCGTGGGTGAGCTGCTGGCTTGAAAAACAGAGCAACAGGCGGCTTCCTGCCTCAATGAAGAACTTTTTTACGCCCCTGATCTGCCTGGGCGTTACCGTGCCGCTCACTTTTCTGGTGATTGGCCCCGTGGCCACCTGGCTGAGCATGATGCTGGCCAACGGCTACCAGTGGATTTATGCGCTGGCCCCCTGGCTGGCTGGCGCCGCCATGGGTGCGCTGTGGCAGGTCTGTGTGATCTTTGGTCTGCACTGGGGGCTGGTGCCTCTCATGATCAACAACCTGGCGGTGCTGGGGCACGACTCAATGCTGCCGATGCTGCTGCCCGCCGTCATGGGTCAGGTTGGCGCCGCGCTGGGGATTTTCCTGCGCAGCCGCGATGCCCGGCAGAAGGTCCTGGCTGGCTCGTCCGTAACGGCAGGGATTTTTGGAATTACCGAACCGGCTGTCTATGGTGTCAATCTGCCGCTGCGTCGTCCCTTTATTTTTGGCTGCGTGGCGGGTGCTATTGGCGGGGCGATTGTTGGCTTCAGCCACACACACGTTTACTCCTTTGGCTTTGCCAACGTCTTCACGATTGCGCAGATGATCCCGCCCACCGGGGTCGATGGCACGTTATGGGGCGGGATTGCCGGAACAGTGCTGGCGCTGTTTCTGAGCTGCGGCATGACCCTGCTTGCCGGTATGCCCAAAGCCGCCCTCCCTGTTGCGGCGACAGCCCGCTCCTCAGACGAAAACGCGATCCTTTCCCCGCTGTCTGGCACCGTGCTGGCGCTCGATCAGGTGCCGGACGCCACGTTCGCCAGTGGCCTGCTGGGACGCGGTGTCGCCATCATTCCGCTTGATAACAAAGTCATCGCGCCATTTGCCGGTGAGGTCGCCTCGCTGTTTCAGACCCGGCACGCCATCGGCCTGCTGAGTGATAGCGGCGTCGAGCTGTTGATCCACGTCGGCATCGATACGGTGAAGCTCGACGGCAAGCCGTTTATCGCACACGTCAGCGCAGGCGACAAAATTCAACCGGGCGATCTGCTGCTGGAATTTGATCGTCAGGCGATTCTTGATGCCGGCTATGACCTGACCACCCCCATCATTATCAGTAACAGCGATGACTACGCTGATGTCATCACGGCTGCAGCCAGCACCGTGACGGCCGGACAACCGTTACTCAGCCTCAGCCATCAATAACAGGAGAACAGCATGAAAACTTTCCCGGATTCATTTTTATGGGGCGGCGCCGTTGCCGCAAATCAGGTGGAAGGGGCCTGGCGTGAGGCGGGTAAAGGCCTTTCGACCTCCGACCTTCAGCCGCAGGGGATTTTTGGTCCGGTTTGCGAGCGGGGCCCAGGCAGTCACAGCCTCAAGGATGTGGCGATTGATTTTTACCACCGCTATCCGGAGGATATCCGCCTGTTTGCCGAGATGGGTTTCAGCTGCCTGCGGGTCTCAATTGCGTGGACACGCATCTTTCCGCAGGGTGATGAGCAGCAGCCTGCCGAGGCGGGTCTGGCTTTTTATGACCGGCTGTTTGACGAGCTGGCCGCGCACAACATCACGCCACTTGTGACACTGTCACACTATGAGATGCCCTGGGGACTGGTGACGCAGTATGGGGGCTGGGGCAATCGGCGGGTGATTGATTTCTTCAGTCACTACGCCCGTACCGTATTTACCCGTTACCGGCATAAAGTCAGACTCTGGCTGACCTTTAATGAGATTAACATGTCGCTGCATGCCCCTCTGACCGGAGTGGGTCTGCCGGAAACCGCCAGCAAAGGGGAGGTGTATCAGGCGATTCACCATCAGCTGGTCGCCAGCGCGCTGGCGGTAAAAGCCTGCCATGAGATTATCCCTGACGCCCAAATCGGCAACATGCTGCTGGGTGGGCTGGTCTATCCATTGAGCTGCAAACCCGAAGATGTTCTGGAAGCCCTGCAGGAGAACCGGACATGGCAATTCTTTGGCGACGTTCAGTGCCGTGGCGCTTATCCGGGCTACATGTTGCGCTTCTTCCGCGACAACCATATCGCCCTGGAGATCACCGACGCCGACCGTGAAGCGCTGAAATCGACCGTCGATTTCATCTCTTTCAGCTACTACATGACCGGCTGCGTCACCGCCGATGACGCGCTGAATCAGCAGCTACGGGGCAATATCCTGAGTATGGTGCCGAACCCCCATCTGCCCGCGTCTGAATGGGGCTGGCAGATTGATCCGATCGGCTTGCGCACGCTGCTCAATCTGCTGTGGGATCGCTATCAGAAGCCGCTGTTTATCGTTGAGAATGGGCTTGGCGCGAAAGATAAACCCGATGCCACCGGGGTCGTGCAGGATGACTACCGTATCAGCTACCTCAACGATCATCTGGTGCAGGTCCGTGAGGCGATTGAAGATGGCGTGGAGGTCATGGGCTATACCAGCTGGGGCCCGATCGATCTGGTCAGCGCCTCGAAAGCCGAACTCTCTAAACGCTACGGATTTATCTACGTCGATCGCGACGACAACGGTGAGGGTTCACTGGCGCGCAGCCGCAAGAAAAGCTTCTACTGGTATAAAGAGGTCATCGCCACCCGTGGAGGATCCCTGAAAGGGTGATCGCCGCGGGAAAGCGACATCGCGCTGCCTGCGATCTCTTTTCCCTCCGTGCAAAACCGGCTGAGTCAGGGTGTCTCGCCGGTATTAACCTGATAGCGGGTGCTCCTGCCGCCGCCTTCCAGCCGGTAAAGGCACCCTTTTTCGACCAGATCCGCCAGATGTCGGGTTGCAGTCGCTTTACTGACTTTTGCCACCTTCTGATACTGACTGGCGCTGATCCCCTGTTCAAATCCCTGCTCGCCGCCATCCAGCAGCCGGTTCAGCACTTTAACCTGCTCCTGACTCAGTCCCGTTCCCTGATAGCGCAGCCAGAATCGCGCCTTAATCTGCGTGCGGTCAATCACGCTCATCGCCTGTTGCAGGCTCTCATCAAGGATATCCAGAAACCACACCAGCCAGCGGGTGATGTCGGTGTCGCCTTTTTGCGTCTGTTCCAGAATGCGGTAATAGTCCGCACGGTGCGCCAGAATGGCGGGAGACATGGCGTAGAGACGGATACTCTGACTGTCGGCCTGCGCCAGTGCCAGGTCGGTAAGTGCCCGCGTGATGCGGCCGTTGCCGTCATCAAAGGGATGCAGAGTCACAAACCAGAGGTGACAGATCGCGGCCCGCAGCAACGGGTCGAGCATGACGTCCTGCTGGCTCTGGTTAAACCACGCAATAAACTGCGCCAGCTGCGGCTCCAGTCCGTCACGCGGCGGGGCTTCAAAATGGACGGTAGGCCGGTCGATACGCCCTGAGACCACCTGCATCGGCTCGCTGCCACGCAACATCCCGACGCTCAGACGCTGCACCGTCCATTCATCTGCCGGAAACAGCCAGTGATGCCACTGATACAGTCGCTCCATCGTCAGCGGCTGGCTGCGGTTGTTGATCGCGTCCAGCATCATCGCCGCCAGGCCTTCTGAGCGGTCAGAGACCGGCCAGGGCTGCTCTTCCGTGACGCCCAGCCGCCGCGCCAGCGACGAGCGGACCGACTGCACGTTAACCCGCTCCTCTTCAATGGCCGATGAGGAGAGGATATTACTGAGCAGGGTATCCAGCGTCTGACTTTCGCTGTCGGGGTGCAGACTGGCGCGGCCCAGCAGCAGGCCGCGCTGCTGCTGCAGATGGCGCAGGCGCGGTAACAGCACGGCATCCTGCCATTGAAAGTGGGGCCAGTCGGCCTGTTGCCAGATCCAGTGGGTGTTCATCGTCAGCTCAGGGTCAGGAAATGAGCCGAATAACGCACCTTATTCGGCTCATAGAATGAGGCGATAATAACAAACAATCGGCTCACAGAATACGCTGGCGAACCTGAGGACAGAAAAAAGGGCCCGAAGGCCCTGTCTGTTTAGCGGGAGAACTGAATAAAGGTGTCTGAGTAGTAATGTACAATCCAGGCAACATAAGCCAGCCAGATAATTAACCCACCTGTTAAACCGAATTTACCAATCATTGATTTCTCTCCACAGTGATAAGGGTCTGCAGCAATGTTTTACATAAACTGACAGTTGTGGAGAGCGGCTGTATTGTCGCAGATCAAAAAAATCCCGTTCATCATTCACGACATAATCCCTTAGCGATCAATTTCCCCGAAATAATCAGGCGGCGTTCTGCGTGCCGCAGGCTGAGCGCAGGGTAAAGTTCAAAAAAACGCCGCCGATAGATGATCTCAGGAGCACTATAACCACAAGGAGGTAAAGAGCAGGATCATTTCCAGGGGAAAAAATTATGTCCAGTTCGTTACTAAAAAAGAAAAAAATGAGTACCCGTGCGCAGATGCTGCTCATGGGCGGTTTAACCATCACGCTGGGCTTTACCGTCACCATCGGTGTCCTCAGCTGGCAGTCCGGTAAAGAGCAGAAAGCGCTGGCAGAGAAGTATCTGCAGCAGATTGCCCAGAGCCGGGGTCTGCAGGTGCAGCAGGAGCTGACGCATGCACGCGATGTGGCCAGTCATCTTGGACAAAGTCTGATCGCTTTACCGCATGCAGGCATTACCGATCGCAAGGCAGCGGACAAAGTGATGGAATATGCGCTGCGCGCCAATCCGGAGTATCTGTCGATGTCAGTGATATTCGAACAGAATGCGTTCGATGGCCGCGATGCGGAGTTCGCCACCCAGCAGGGTCAGGCGCCACAGGGCCGCTATGCCTGGTTTGTTGACCGTGATGCCTCAGGCCATTACGCCATGCATCCTCTGCTTTCTTACCTCACGCCGGGACAGGGCGACTACTATCTCATCCCGCAAAAGTCTCAAAAAGATACGCTTACCGAACCCTATAGCTACGCCTATAACGGCGTGCCGACATTACTCACTTCGGTTGCTGCGGTGATTATGGATCAGGGCACGCTGAAAGCGGTCGTCACGTCAGATATTTCGCTGGCCTCGCTGCAAAAGAAAGTGAACCAGATTAAACCCTGGCAGGGCACCGGCTATGCGCTGCTGCTCTCCAATGGCGGCAATGTGGTCTCATCGCCGGTTAAAGAGGAGGCCGGAAAACCCTGGAAAGGACAAACCGATAACTTTACCTCGAAGGTGGTGCAGCATTTTGATGGGGTACTGGGTGAAGAGGCGCTGGTCACCTGGCAGCCGGTCGTGATCGGCAACAGCGATAAGCCCTGGTATCTGGGTGTGGTCGCGCCAGTCAGCCAGGTGATGGCCGCCGCCAACCGCCAGCTGATGTGGGCGGTGATCCTGATGGTGGTGAGCATTCTGCTGGTCGGTACGGTGCTGGGTATGCTGTTCAGCCGTAAGGTGCTGCGTCCGATTGGCGGCGAGCCGATTGAAGCGGCTCAGATCGCGCTGGCGGTAGCCGATGGCAAACTGGATAACGCGATTGCCGTGCAGAAGGGTGATCGCAGCAGCCTGTTCTTTGCCCTTGAGACCATGCAGACCCAGCTGCGACAGATTGTCGGACAGATTAAAGATGCCAGTGAATCGGTGCGTCAGGGAGCGGGGGAAATTGCCAGCGGCAACCTCAACCTGGCGTCGCGCACCGAGGAGCAGGCTGCTGCGCTGGAGCAGACCGCCGCCAGCATGGAGCAGATTAGCGCCACGATTCGTCTGAACGCCGACAACGCACAGCAGGCGACCAGCCTGACCGAAAACGCCACGCACATCGCCAGCCGCGGTGCCACGCTGGTCGGTGAGGTCGTGCAGACCATGGCGCAGATCGATGACAGCTCGAAAAAAATTGGCGATATCACCACGATGATCAACAGCATCGCTTTCCAGACCAATATTCTGGCGCTGAATGCGGCAGTAGAAGCGGCGCGTGCTGGTGAACAGGGACGCGGCTTTGCCGTGGTCGCCAGCGAGGTGCGTAATCTGGCCCAGCGCAGTGCCAACGCTGTGAAAGAGATTGGCGCGCTGATCGAAGAGTCAAGCGTGCGGGTCGAAAGCGGCGTCCGGCTGGTGAACGATGCCGGTAAGACCATGCAGGAGATGATGCAGGCGGTGAACTCGGTGCAGGGGATTATCGGTGAGATTGTCACTGCCTCTGACGAGCAGGCGCGTGGCATCAGTCAGGTCACGATTGCCGTCAACGAGATGGATGGCACCACCCAGCAGAACGCCGCGCTGGTGCAGCAGATGTCCGCCGCCGCCAGTTCACTGGAGGATCAGGCGCAGCAGCTGGCGCAGACGGTGGAGCAGTTTCACCTGGCATAAAACGCACTGACAACGCCGTCGCTGCCGGACAGGGCGACGGCGCAGACCTCTTCCGCAAAGTCGCAACACCCGCCATCCCTGGCGGGTTAGCCCTCTGTGTGGGCTGTCTGATGCAGATTCATTACGCCTCTGTCAGGCGCTCACCGCTGACGGCATCAAACAGGTGCATCCTGTCCGGATTAACCGTTACCGGCAGCGTGCCACCCGGCACGGCATCACTGCGGCCGCTCAGCTGCATATGCAGCAAAAATCCCTGCCACGTCAGATGTAACAGCGTCGACTCCCCCGTAATCTCAACGATATTCACCGTCGCCGGTTGCCCGCTGACATCGGTGATCAGATCGTGAGGGCGCACGCCCAGCGTGACCGGCTGACTCGCCTGCTGCTGTGCGGCACGGTGCCAGCGGGAAGGGAGCCGCAGCCACTGCTCACCACAGCAGACGCCTGGCACGGCGTCCCGTACTTCAAAGCGGGCATCCAGCAGATTCATCGGCGGTGAGCCGATAAACCGCGCCACGAAGGTGTTAACCGGGCGATCATAAATCGCCAGCGGCGCACCCTGCTGCACGATAACGCCATCCTTCATCACCACGATCTGATCGGCCAGCGTCATCGCTTCGACCTGATCGTGGGTGACATAAACCATGGTGGTTTTAAAACGCTGATGAAGCGATTTGATTTCGGCGCGCAGCTCCATCCGCAACTGCGCATCCAGGTTCGAGAGCGGCTCATCAAATAAAAACACCTGCGGGTTGCGCACCATCGCCCGGCCCATCGCCACGCGCTGCCGCTGTCCGCCCGATAAAGCCCGGGGATAGCGCTGCAACAGCTGATCGATGCCGAGAATGCCCGCAATCCGGGCAATTTTGCTCTTCTGCTCCTCGCGCTTCACCTTTTTCACCTGCATATGAAACGCCAGGTTCTCAGCGACGGTCAGGTGCGGATAGAGCGCGTAGCTCTGAAACACCATCGCGATATCCCGGTCGGCGGGGTCGAGATCGTTGATGCGCTTTTTGTCGAGCAGGATGTCGCCGTCAGAGACGCTATCCAGACCAGCAAGCAGCCGCAGCAGGGTGGATTTACCGCAGCCGGAGGGACCGACCAGCACGGTAAAAGTGCCATCAGGAATGGTTAAATCCAGCGGCTGCAGTACGTTCTGTTTACCGTAGCGCTTCGCCACCTGTACAAGTTCAACACTGGCCATGGTCAGCGCACCTCATTTGAAAGTTGGAGTTGTTGCCAGCTGGGATAGCGGCGCGGTGAGCTACTGATTGCCTGTGACGCCACGTCAATGCCCCAGCGCAGGGCGGTATGAGAGGAGTGCTGATAGAGCAGGGCCGTGAGAAAACCGGCATTGAAACTGTCCCCCGCACCGATGGTATCGACCACCGTCACCGGTTGTGCGGCGGCAAATTGCACAGAGGCGGCAGACCAGAGGCGTGCGCCCTCCGCGCCGCACTTGATCACACATCCGCCGCGGCCGCTGAGCCGGGCTGACAGCTGTTTGCCGCTCTGCTCCAGCAGCTCTGCGCCCGCCAGACCCAGCGCCTCCACCTCATTCAGCAGCAGCCAGTCGCAGTCCGCTAACCAGGACGCAATCTGTAAGCGAAGGGCATCGCTCCAGCCCGCTGGCGGCCAACCGGTGTCCACCGCCACACAAAAACCACGCTGCTGTAAGGTAGCCAGCAGCGCGGGATAGTGTGCATAAAGTTCCAGGCAGAGAAAGGTGCCGCACAGCAGCACGATGTCACCCGGGACGGCCTGCGGCGGCAGCTGAGCCAGCACATCGTCGACGGTCAGCAGGGTAATGTGCCCGTAGTTGCTGAGAAAGGAGCGTTCGTTATCGGGGTGAGTGACGCCTACCGTCAGTGACGTCTCGCAGGCGTAGCGCGGCCACTGCTTCGCACTGTGCGGAAAATGGCTGGCCAGCCAGTGACTCAGACCATCATTACCCTGGTTGGCGATAGCGCGATGCGGCACCTGCATCGCCTCCAGCGCCAGCGCGCAGTTTCCGGCCGAGCCGCCGGGCCGAAGCTCACTGTGCTGCAGCATCACTTCGGTGCCGCGCTGCGGCCAGTCACTGAGCGTACTCATGATTAAATCGACGTTGATATTACCCACCACATAGAGGGTGGCGACAGTGGAATGGTTCATAGTTATCCCTTACTTCCCCCGCTGGTGAGACCACTGACCAGCGTTTTCTGCAGCCAGATGGCGATAAACAGAGGCGGTACCGATGCCAGAATGCCAATGGCGGCGATCAGCCCGTCATCCGTCGCCCGCCCGGCGGTAAAACCGGCAATGGCGACCGGCAGGGTCTGGGCCGACAGATTGCTGGTGAACAGCAGCGCGTAAAAAAATTCATCCCAGGCGAGCAGCCAGCCAAACAGGGCAGCGGCACCCAGCACCGGTTTTGCCAGCGGCAGCGTGATGCGCAGCAGAACCTGCCAGAAGCGCAGGCCATCCAGCCGGGCTGCCTGTTCGATATCACGGGGCAGGGCGTCGAACTGATTCTTCAGCATCCAGGTCAGAAACGGCAGGATCAGCGAGCAGTAGACCATCACCAGACCGGGACGGGTGTTGAGCAGCCCCAGCTGTTGCAGCAGGAAGTAGAGCGGCAGTACAAAGGCCACGGGCGGCACCATATAGATCGCCAGGGCGCTGGAAAGCCAGGCCTCGCGACCGCTGTAGCGCGAGAAACTGAACGCCGCCGGGATCGCCAGCAGCAGGGAGATCGCCGTGGCGACCGACGCGACCAGCAGGCTGTTTCCCAGTGCATGCAGGAAGATCGCGCCCGGCTGGCCAGGTGCCAGCGAAATCAGCCCCTGATAGCGGCTGAAATCCCACTGGCGCGGCAGCCATTCTAACGGCACCCGTGAGAGATCGCTGGCGGAACTGACGCTCATCAGAAACAGCCAGCCCATCGGGGCGAGAATGCTGAGGGCGACCAGCAGCGCAGCCCCGTAACGCAGCCCCTGGCGCAGTTTAGTTTTCATAGGCGGAACTCCGGCGGCGCTGATGCCATAACATCAGCAGATAGAGCGTGATCAGCAGGGCGCACATCAGGGTCATCAGGATCGCGTAGGCAGCGCCGCTGCCCGCACGCAGGTAGCTGAACGACTCCTGATAGACGAAGAAGCTCAGGGTTTTGGTGCTGTCCACCGGCCCGCCGCGCGTCATCACATAGATGATGTCAAAAATTTTGAAGGCATCGATGGTGCGCAACACCAGCGCCACGCCCAGCGGCGCGACAATCGCCGGGAAGGTGATCGCCCGGAAACGACGCCAGGCGGAGGCTCCATCCAGTCGCGCCGCCTCAAACAGATCGTCGGGGATCGACTGCAGCGCAGCCAGCACCAGCAGGGTCACCAGCGGATAGTTTTTCCAGATGTCTGCAAACATCACCGCATTCAGCGCGGCATCCGGCGACCCCAGCCAGCTGCGATAGCCGTCAATAATGCCCAGTTGGGTGAGCAGGGCGTTGATGCTGCCGTAGTCGGGGTTGAAGTTCAGCCGCCACATCATGGCGTTGACAATCGTAGGCAGCGCCCACGGCAGGATCACCAGCACCCGCAGCACGTTGCGTCCGTGGAATCGCTGATTCAGCAGCAGCGCCACCAGCACGCCGATGATCCCTTCACAGACCACAGAAACCACGGTGAAATAGAGGGTACGCCAGATCGAAGCCCGGAAATCGGGATCGCTCAGCGCATAGAGGTAGTTTTCCAGCCCGACCCAGCCTGGCGTTTCCCCACTGCCAATCAGCGCAGCATCGGTAAAGCTGAGCCAGATTGTGCGCACCAGGGGCCAGGCGGTCAGCAGCAGCATCACCAGCAGCATGGGTGCCAGCAGCACCCATGCCTGACGCTGTTCGCGTTGACGCAGACTCAGCATCATCACTCCTTAACGCAGCCGGGCGGCGCTTTTATCGACCGTCGCCATCGCATCCTGGGCCGACGTTTTGCCCAGTAACACCTGCTGCAACTGCTGCTGGAGCTGGTTCGACAGGCGCGAGTAGTCGGCCGTCTCAGGACGTGACAGCATCACGTTAAGCGATTTATCCGCCGCGGCAATCAGACTCTCCTGACCTTTTTTTACCGCCTCATCCTGATAAGACGATTTCCAGATCGGCAGGCTGAGTTTCGCATATTGATTCTGCACCGGCTGAGAGGTCATATAGCGGATGTACTGCCACGCTTCATCCGCATGGCTGCTGCCTTTGGTGATACCCAGCCCCATTGAGCCGTTGACCGCACCCACTTTGCCCGGTGCATCCCCCGGCGCAGGCATGATGCCCACCTCACCCGCCACTTTGCTCTGCTTTGGATCGTTGGCCATGTTGTACATGTAGGTCCAGTTCAGCGCGAACGCCGCATCGCCATTGGAGAACGATTTACGCACATCCTCTTCCAGATATTCACGCGACGCCGGATTGCTCAGCCCCTGATCGAGTGAGCTTTTCATCAGCGCCAGCGCCTTCAGAGAGGCCGGGCTGGAGAAGTTGAGCTTGCCGTTCTGATAAAACTGGCCACCAAAGCCGGAGACCAGCGTGGTGTAATCACACACCAGCGCTTCCGCCTGAGACCAGCTCCAGACGAGCGGATAGGTGACGATCTTTTTCTCTTTGATGATTTTCGCGTCATCCAGCACCTGCTGCCAGGTCTCTGGCAGCGTCGTAATGCCCGCTTTCGCCAGCATCGCTTTGTTGTAATAGAGGTACTTGGTGTCGAGGATCCACGGCATGCCGAGCGTTTTGCCTTTGAAGACCACCGTGTTCATCGCACCCGGGAATACCTTCTCTTTTTCGTCAGGGGTAATGCGTGATGAGACATCCTGCAGCAGATCGAAACGGCTGAATTCTGCCGGCCAGATGGCATCGAACAGCACCACGTCATAACCATTGCCGCCCGCACCGCGCGCCGCCACGATCTTGTCATGCAGTGCTTCATAGGGAACAAACTCCAGATTGACGCTGACATCCGGATGCGCTTTCTGAAAGTTCTGCGTCATGGCGCGGATATCATTTTCGCTGTAGGCGGCCTGCGTCATAAACAGGGCATTAATCTGCGTGGCCGCCGCGGCGCTGCCTGCGCTTAACATCAGTAAGGCGGCAAAGCCGGCTTTGAGTCGGGGGGTATAACGCTGTGACATGGTCTTCTCCACTATGCAGCAACAGGCTGTCGGTTAATTAAATCAATTTGATTGATTTAATCAGGGGCGTAATGGTCAGCGGGCAGGCTGACCTGTCAGGAATTAAGCAAAGGACGTGCCAGTAAAGGGCGGTAACATTAACAACGTCGTAACAACGCTGGCGCCCAGCCTGCGCTTTTATCGCCGCCTTGCCTATCCTGAACCGCGGAAATTGCGTACACGATCAAAGATATTGTTTGCCTCCATTGCTCCGCATACCAATACTGTGAGGTCGCGCTGTAAGGGAAAACAACATGAGAACCTCGGGCACCAACCTTGAACATGCGCGGGCGCATAACCGCCGTGTGGTGATTGAAGCGATTCGTCTGCATGGTGAGCTGACCCGTGCCGAACTGGCACGGCTGACGGCGCTGACGCCGCAGACCGTTTCCAACATCGTTGCAGAGCTGGAGCAGGCTGAACTGCTGACCAGCCGCCAGCCACGCCGCAGCGGGCGTGGTCAGCCCTCCATTCCGGTCACGCTGAATCCGACCAGTGCCTGGTCGATCGGGATTCACCTCGATCACCAGACCCTGCTGCTGGTTCTGGTCGATCTCAGCGGCGAAGTCCACTTCCGCCGCCTCCTGCTGGTGCAGAAGCCCCAGCCTGCTGCCACCCTGGCGTGCATTGCTGACGTGCTGACGGAGATGCGGGCCTTTCTCGGCGCGCAGTGGCAGAAGGTGTTAGGCATAGGCGTGGTGATGCCGGGACCGTTCGGCGTAGAGGGCATTTCATCGGTGGGGCCGACTACCCTGAACGGCTGGGAGCAGGTCGATATTGAAGCTGAACTTGGCGCGATCAGTGGCCTGCCGGTGACGCTGGAGAATGACGCCACCGTGGCCGCCATTGGTGAACGGTTTCATGGCATCGCCCGTCAGCTTAACTCCTTTATCTATCTCTATATCGGCACCGGCCTGGGCGCGGGGATCTTTACCGATGGCCACATCTACACCGGCCATGCCCATAACGCGGGTGAGATCGGCCACATCGTGGTCGAGCCGGGCGGGCGCGACTGCTACTGCGGCAATCAGGGCTGTCTTGAGCGTTATGTCTCGTTACAGGCTGCCTACGAGTTCTGCGGCCTCGATCCGATGCGGGCGCTGCCTGACGACCTGCTGCAGATTGATCCTGCGCGTTTCAGTGCCTGGATTGAAAGCATAAAGACGCCACTGCGCCAGGCAATCAATATTCTGGAGTCGGTGTTTGATGCAGAAGCGGTGATTATCGGCGGGATGATGCCCGCGCCGTTGCTGGAGCAGATGGTCGCGCAGTTACCGCCACTCTATCAGTCGGTTCGCGGACGCTATCTGAATGCGATGCGACTGAAGACCGGCATGACCGGCAGCGATACCGCCGCACTGGGTGCCGCCGCGCTGCCCATCTTTGATGAGTTTAACCCGCAGTTTCAGGTGCTGATGAAGTAGAGAGCAAATGGCGCTGTTGCAGACAACAGCGCCACCGGGATCAGCCCGGATAGATCCCGCGATCTTTACGCGCCATCAGGATACGCTCACACGCCACGATGTAGGCCGCGGTGCGCAGTGAGCACGCTTTCTCTTTCGACTTGTCCCAGACGTGAACCATCGCTTCTGTCATGATCTTGTCTGAGCGACGATTGATCTCATCTTCACTCCAGAAGAAGCTGGCCATGTCCTGCACCCATTCGAAGTAGCTGACGGTTACGCCGCCCGCATTGCAGACCACATCCGGCACCACGATAATGCCGCGCGAAGCGAGCATGTCGTCGGCGTCAGGGTAGGTGGGGCCGTTCGCGCCTTCCAGCACGATTTTGCAGCTCAGCACTTCTGCACGCTCACGGGTAATCTGACCCTCCAGCGCCGCCGGGATCAGAATGTCCATCTCCGTCGTCCAGAACGCCTCTTTCTCAATGCTCTGCGCGCCCGGGAAACCGGCGATCTGCTTGTGCGCAATCTGCCATTCCGTCAGGGCTGCCATGTCGATACCGTCGGCATTGAACAGGGTGGCCGTGTGATCCTGAATCACCACCACGCGCGCGCCCGCCTCGTCAAACAGTCGGGCCGCTTCACTGCCGACATTACCAAACCCCTGAACCGCCACGCGGGCACCTTCAATTTCAATGTCTGCGCGACGCGCCACTTCGCGTCCGGTGATAAACACCCCGCGGCCGGTGGCTTTCTCACGGCCCAGCGAGCCGCCCAGATGAATGGGTTTACCGGTGACGACGCCGGTGACGGTGGTGCCGAGGTTCATGGAGTAGGTGTCCATCATCCACGCCATCACTTTACCGTTGGTGCCGACATCCGGAGCCGGGATATCTTTCTGCGGCCCGATGATGATGCCAATCTCACTGGTATACCGGCGTGTCAGACGCTCCAGCTCGCCCTCAGAAAGTTTAAAAGGATCGACGCGGATGCCCCCTTTAGCGCCACCGTAGGGCAGGTTGACGGCCGCACACTTGATGGTCATCCAGGCGGAAAGCGCCATGACTTCGTTAAGGTCGACATCCGGATGATAGCGAATGCCCCCTTTGCCGGGACCGCGTGAAAGGTTGTGCTGAACGCGATACCCTTCAAAATGGCGAATTGAGCCATCATCCATCTGCAGGGGAATGTCGACAATCAGTGCCCGCTTGGGATGACGTAAAGTATCTATCCAACGTGAAAGATCGCCCAGATAGGGCGCCACCCGGTCGATTTGCTGCAGGTAGGTTGACCAGGCAGATGTGCTGCTTTCAGACGCATAAGATAACTTATCCATAAAAAACCTTTCTTAATGAAGTTATTTATTGTGTGGAGCCGTGGATGACGCGCGTACTGTTTTGCGCCGTCATAATCTAACACTCCTGAAACAAATAAGATGTGGCAGGCGCCCGTTCCCGACCGGGTCATGCCCCATTCTGGGGCAGAGAAAGTGAATAGTTTGCTGATTACACCCCGCACAAGGCGAATAATGATGCGCGTGAAGTGCGTATTTTGTGAATAGCGTGAGAAAACTCGCTATCTTTCAATTCTTTGAAGGCGTTCAAAAAGTTAAAGAATTGATCGACGCGATATTGACTTTATTGCACCAATTAAGTGCATGAGAATAAGTAATCAACCGATTACATTAAGTAATGCAAAAAAAGTGAATAGCGGTGATTATTCAGCAGGTTAGAAAACAGGCGGGATAAATTATAAAATAAGAGGCCAGCATCGCTGGCTGGCCTTATCAGATTAGTGAGTCAGTGCCTGTTCCGCTTCCTTCAGATCCTGACGCGCCTCAGCAAGCTTCTCTGCACGCTTGCGGATTTTGCTGGCACTGCGTTCTTCGGCTTTCGCCTGAGCCAGTTCCTGTTCACGCTCCTGAACCTTACTGCGCTTTTCGGCCACTTTTTCCTGACGTTGCTTCAGCAGGCCGCTTTCGGTGCAGTGCTCTTCAACCTCACGCCGCGCTTTTTCCAGCCCGGCAATCTGGTGAGAATTATTGTGCTGTCGGGCAAAGGAGAGCTGCGTCTCAATCTCCTGCTTTTTCGCTGCACAACCGGTTAACGCAGAGTCGGCATGCGCCGCCGTGAAGGTCAGGGGCAGCAGGCAAAGGCTGAGGGCCAGTAAGGTCTTTTTCATTGTCGTCTCATCTATGAGTCAGGAGGTGGAGACAACAGTATACGAAGCCGCCTTAAGCGGTTCTTAACAGAAAAAAATATTCACTGGCGCGGAAAAAGCGGAGAGGGGGAAAGGCTGCCTGCTGTCAGGCAGCGCTTGAAGCGGTTGACCGGGAAAGGCTAAGACGGCAATCAGGACCACTGAGCATAACGGGATACCCCTGCTGACTCTGCTGTCTGAAATAGTCCTGCATCACCTGACTGATGCCAGCACCACACCACATGACATGATGCGCATGGCGTCCGGTGTTGAACGCTGGTCGTCCGCTGGCACTGGCGTCCACCTCGACACTAAAACCCATCGCGGTCAGACGAATGGCTTCCAGCCAGATTTCGGTTTTGTCCATGACGCTCACGGCTTCCAGAAACAGCGGAACAGAGGCGTGGTTTCGCGCCGCATCACGCATCATCAGGTCAGCCTGCTGCTGCACCGTTTTTTCAAACCGGGCAAGACGGCGTGTGGCACCCTGACGCCGGTCTGTGTGAAGCCAGACACTCAGAGGGCGCAGCAGATTAATAATGAAGTCATCCCCGCTGTAGTTACCGGACATATTGTTCATCTGACGCGAAAGCGACAGGGGTGTCCCGAACTCAAGCTGCCAGAGCATGTCACCTTTACGCGCCGCCCAGCCGTGGGTCATGATCGAGGTGGCGGTCTGCTGACCCTGTCTGATCTCCTCGGGCGTCGCGCCCGTGGCAGTTAAGTCAACCAGCGTGCGGATTTCACTGAGCTGTGCGTCACTCCAGTGTTCAGCGTGTTGTCTGGGCGTCAGTAACCCCTGCTTCACCCAGCGCTTCAGGTTCGCAGGATGCGTGCCGGTTATTGCACAGACCGTTTCCGTTGTATGAAAAAGCATATTGTGCCCTCTGTTGAGGGAATGGCCGCCGGAGTTAACCGGGGATGAACGTCTACTATGAACCTGATAACCGCTAATGAACAGGGGGGCTCCGGAGGAAAAACAGCAGCCACGCGGCGTGACGCTGCGCTTATTCGTCGTGAACAGCCGGGTAAATTGAGGCTGATCAGCAGGTTAAAATATCTGCGGCTCGTGAAAAAAAAGACTGTTTATTTATTCAGTAAAAATTCTTTACGCAACTATACCGGGCAATCCAGGGATATTTTAACTTTTTTAAGAGGATACCGATCTCTCCTCCTCTTTTATCTGCCAGGCAAACGACTAAAATACGGGGTTCTGATGATCAGGAGAAAGAGTGCCCAATGCCTTATCGTTTTACCTTCGCCGCGTTGACGGTTGCTGCGTTATTAACCGGCTGTGCGAAACAGACGCCCAGCAATACGCCAGATGAATTTGCTGCGGGTCCGACGCAGATTGATGTCTCACACATTAAAACCCGTGCCGATGATGGTTCAAGCGTCTTCCTGACGGTAGATGGCAAAGATGCCGGTAAATTACCGAATGGCGAAAGCATGCTGCTGCACGTTCCGGCCGGAAAACACCAGATTGGAGGTTATGTACCGACGCTGTTCGGGATGGGGCGCGTCACCATCGCACCGGTGGAAGTGACCACGTCACCTCAGGACGTCAAGAAAGTGGCCTATACGGTCACCCGCAACAAAGCCACCTTTGTCGAGAATAAGGACGAGCAGGGCTGAGCAGAGGATAGCGGAGAGCAACGCTCTCCGCTGAACGCGCCGCGTTATAAGCCGAGTTCACTCAGGGAAGGGTGATCGTCAGGCCGTCGTCCCTGCGGCCAGTGGAAAAGCCGCTGCGCTTCGCTGATTTTCAGATCGTTAATGCTGGCAAAGCGCTGCTTCATCAGACCCTGCTCGTCAAACGCCCAGTTCTCATTGCCGTAAGAGCGATACCACTGCCGCCGCTCATCGTGCCATTCATAGGCAAAGCGCACCGCTATCCGGTTTTGATCGAAACTCCACAGCTCCTTAATCAGCCGGTACTGCTGCTCCCGCTGCCATTTTTGCTCCAGAAAGGCGATGATCTCACTGCGGCCGGTCAGGAAGGTATCGCGGTTGCGCCACTGACTGTCCACAGAATAGGCCAGGGCTACCCGCCCGGCATCGCGGCTGTTCCAGCCATCCTCAGCCAGACGCACTTTCTCTGCCGCCTCTTCAGGCCGGGTAAAAGGGGGTAAGGGCGGACGTGAAGTTTCCAATGTTTCTCCTTAATGGCGCAAAGGCCCGGATGTTATCGCTAACCGGGCTGAGTTACGGCCATATTAAAGTTCAAGCGCGTGGATCTGGCAGACGGCACGGGCCGCTTCCTGACCTTTTTTCACGAAGTGCTGGGTGTAGAAGTCGATAAACTCCGCCGAAGGCTGGAAGTTATGCGGCGTCAGGGAGACCGAGAAGACCGGCACGTTGGTGGCCAGCTGGGCCTGCATCAGACCACTCACCACCGCCTGAGCCACAAAGTCATGGCGATAGATGCCGCCATCCACGACCAGCGCCGCGCAGACAATCGCATCAAAGTTGCCGGTCTGCGCCAGACGCTGTGCCAGCAGCGGCATCTCAAATGCGCCTGGCACATCCCAGGTTTTGATCTCACAGGAGGTTCCCCGGCTCTCCAGCTCCTGTTCGAATCCGGTCAGAACCTGAGAAACGATTTCGCTATGCCAGTTAGCTTTAATAAAGGCGACTTTCAACGGCTGCATGACTTACTCCAGTAAAAGGTAATATCCCGTGGTAATGAGCGCGATGACGTCCCTGAACCCCGGATGAAACGTTAAGCCGGACAGGCCGGTAACCTGCTGACTCTCATCACTATACTGTAATGTAAACAGCCTGTGTCCACCATTGTCATTATGTGTGAATAACCTTTCCTCTCTTTGCGGGCATTAAACCCTGTCAGACAACCGCCAGAGCCGTTCAGACGCCTGATCCTGCCCGCAAAATCCCTTTCACCGCCCGGTTTGCGTAACAGCTTCCGGTTATGAAACTGCTTAAATAAAATACTGGATATCTGAACAGTATTTTGTATAATAAATGGACTGCCCGCCGGGTATTGGTAGCGTTAGCGAGGGGTGAACCCATGATGATTTCGACTGAAAGCCTCAAATCTCTGGAACAATCGGTCACAATGAGCAGCCGTGAGCTGGCTCAGATGACCGGTATTACACATGGAGAAGTGAAGCGGTTAATCAAAAGTCTGGAAACGGCTCAGCGTCTTTCTCAGCCGCTCAAAGTGAATGACTATGAGCGCGAAGGGGAGGTGCGTCAGGAGTACCGCCTGAGCAAGCGTGACTCCCTGCTGGCCGTGGCACGCCTGTCGCCAGGCTTTACGGCCGAAGTGCTGGATCGCTGGCAGGACCGGGAAAGAACCACCCATCTGCCGGACTTTACCAACCCGGCTGAGGCTGCACGTGCCTGGGCTGAGCAGTTTGAACAGCGTCAGGCGGCGGAGCAGCAGCTGGCTCTCTCCGCGCCTAAGGCCGCCTTCTTTGATAACTTCGTTCAGGTGGATGACTCGCTGGGCTTTCGTCAGCTCTGCAAAATGCTGAAAGCGAAAGAGCCGGAGTTTCGTCAGTTTCTGCTGGAGCGCAATATCATGTACCGCGCCAAAGGTACCCTGACGCCGCAGCATTACCATCTGCAGGCCGGCTACTTTACGCTGCACACCGGCACCGGCGAAAACCAGCACGCCTTCTCACAGGCGCGTTTTACCGCAAAAGGGGTGAAATGGGTGGCCAGCCTGTGGGCAGCGCATCTTTCCGCTCAGCCAAAAGGGGCCGCTGCGTAGCGGCGCCTCTGGCCTGGCGGGCTGGCGCGGCGTGACTGGCAGAGGTTAAGGCGCAGGCATCCGCTCATACTGTGCTGACATAAAAAAGGCCGCATCGGAATGCGGCCTTTTTTGATTTTCCTGATCCCAGGGATGCGTTGCGGGCGATTACCAGCCTTTAATTGCATCGCCTTTATAAACTTCTTCCGCTTTAGCCGCGACTTCAGGCGACTGCAGCGCCGCTTTCAGCTTCTGAATTTTATCGCTGTCTTTATTGTCTTCGCGTGAAACCAGCGCATTGACGTAAGGCGAAGAGGCGCTTTCCATAAATAAACCATCGCGGTGAGCGGATAATCCCGCCTGAGCCGAGAAGTTCGTATTAATGATCGAGAACGCCACGTTCGGATCATCCAGCGTGCGGGTCAGCTGCGGCGTATCCACTTCAACCAGTTTCAGGTTTTTTGGATTTTCGATGATATCCAGTGAGGTGGGTAAATAACCCACACCCTCTTTCAGCTTAATCAGGCCCTGCGCCTGCAGCAGCAGCAGGCTGCGTCCCAGGGTGGTAGCTTCGTTAGAGATGGTCACTGTCGCACCATTCTGCAGCTCACTGATGTTCTTGATTTTGTGCGAATAGGCTGCAATCGGGAAGACGAACGTCTTGCCAACTACCGCAAATTTATAGCCGCGCTCTTTAGACTGATCTTCCAGATAAGGCAGGCTCTGGAAAGCGTTGGCGTCGACTTCCTTGTTATTCAGCGCTTCGTTCGGCAGTACATAGTCATTGAAGTTCAGCACTTCGACATCGAGCTGATATTTATCTTTTGCAACCTGTTTCACCACCTGCCAGATCGCTTCGTCCGGCCCGGTATTAATCGCCACTTTGACTTTGTTATCGTCATCTTTAGAGCAGGCGGATAATAATAAAACAGAACTGGCCAGTAATGCGGCAAACAAACCTTTCATTATCAGAAATCCCTCAGAGAATTGATGGCTTCAAAGATAATACAGAAATGTAAGGTTGCGAACTGACGGAGGGATATATCTTATAACCATATACCGGATATTGTTCATTAATTCATCAGGCTGGCGGCTTATGCCCGTGAATTAACCGATGCCATTCACGGCGGTCCGGGCGGTTTTATTCCTCTGGCGCACTCATCCGGTCAACATCCCCTCAGCCAGTCCGCGCATTCTCTTCTACGCTTAAAGCCTGCGGTTTGCAGCATTGCATTGATTGTTAACAGGGAATACTGATGTCAAAAGATGAAAAGAACGGGATCGAAGCGGTTGAAGTCATGCGCAGCGGGGAGGCCTGGAACGGGGAGGTCATTGAATCCTATCCGCACGGCGAGCCGGAACTGACCGTAATGCGCCTGTCACTGCCTGCCCATACGTCATTGCCGTGGCACACGCATCCGATGCCGAATGCGGCGTTTATCCTTTCAGGCACCCTGATTGTGGAAGACAAAGCGAGCGGGGAGCAGCGTACCTTCCACGCCGGAGAAGCGCTGAATGAGACGGTCAACAGTGCGCACCGCGGCTACACGCTGGAGGAGCCCGCCGAACTGGTGATTACCTATGCCGGTGTCAAAGGACAGGCGCTGACCGAGCCACTGCCGGGAGAACCCGAAGAGTTCTGACACTCTTGCAAAAACGGCAGTGCAGCGCGCTGCCGTTATTCATCCCGCCCGCAGCGCCGCCGCTATTCACTTCCCTGATAAGCGATTCGCCAGAGCCTGCATATCCACATCCTGAAACCGCTGTTTTAGCGACAGGCGAGGCGCGTCACAGCTGAGTTCACCTGCGCTCAGAAATGGCATCCTGAAGAGGAGTGAATCCCGGCACTGATTATGTGCAACGCACGCTGCTGACTCACCATCACGGGGCCTGTCGTTTTACAGCCTTTATAAGTGCATGATTAAATAGGATTTAAATTCTGGTACGCCAATTGCAATAACCCGTTCATTAAGCAGCGCACTACACAACTGATACTGAATAGCTGGCTAGGGTTCCGGTTCACGCAGGTGAATGTCTGGTCCGAGAGCTGGCGACCTCTGCGAGGTTACACGGCGGGACAAAAGCCCGGGAGACAGCGGCACCATCTGGTGTCTTGCGCTGCTCCCGTTTTTTTGTGCCAACCAGAGGTCAACCATGAAGACATTTTCCCTTCTCCGCACGCTCATTCTCTCCCTGGCACTGCTGGCCAGTGTGCCCTCTTTCGCCGCAGTTAAAAAAGAGTTCAACGTCTGCTGGACCATCTATGCGGGCTGGATGCCCTGGGGCACGATCGCTAATGAAAAAATCATCGATAAGTGGGCCAGCAAATATGGCATTAAAATCAATATCGTCCAGCTGAATGACTATATCGAATCGATCAACCAGTACACCGCAGGGCAGTTCGACGGCTGCACCATGACAAATATGGATGCCCTGACCATTCCCGCCGCGGGCGGCGTCGATTCCACGGCGCTGATCACCGGCAGCTACTCCGAGGGTAACGACGGCATCGTTCTGAAAGGCGTGAATAAAAAACTCAGCGACCTGAAAGGCATGTCGGTTTATCTGCCCGCGCTGTCCGTATCGCACTATCTGCTGGTACGCGGTCTGGAAAAGGCCGGACTGCAGGAGAAGGATGTTAAGGTCGTGAACACCTCCGATGCCGATATCGTCTCCGCCTTTGGCACCAGCGGTGTCAAAGCCGCAGTGGCCTGGAACCCGCAGCTTTCCGTCATCAAAAAGAGCCCGCAGACCACAGAAGTGTTCAGCTCCTCCGCCGTGCCGGGCGAGCTGATCGATATGATGGTCGTGAACACAGAAACCCTCCACGATAACCCCGCACTGGGCAAAGCGCTGACCGGTGCATGGTTTGAGATGATGGCAAAAATGCAGGCGGGCGATTCCCAGGCGCTGAGTGCGATGGCCGCGGATTCCGGCACTGACCTCGCCGGTTATCAGGCACAGCTCAAAACCACCCATCTGTTCCCGACTCCCGCCGCCACAGAGGCCTTTGTCGCCTCGCCCGACCTGGCAAAAACCATGCAGCGCGTGGCCGAGTTCTCTTTTGATAAGGGGCTGCTCGGCGAGGGTGCGCAAAGCGCTGACTTCATCGGTATGGCCTTTCCCGGCAATCAGACCCTCGGGGACAAAGCCAACATCAGACTGCGCTTTGACGACAGCTATCTGAAGATGGCCGCGGCAGGCCAGCTCTGACTTCCGGGCTGAGGAGCTTACGCCATGCGCCACATTAACCGTTATCCCCGACAGGGAATGCGCCTGACGCTGATGCTGTTGCCGTTTGTCTTGCTGATCGCCGCCTGGTTTATCAGCTCGGCGGTGCGGCTGGAAGCAAACCCGCAGGATAAACTGCTGCCCGGTCTGTCGCAGATGATCGCCGCGGTTGACCGGATGGCATTAACGCCCGATAAACGCAGCGGTGAGTTTCTGCTGTGGGCGGATACGCTGATCAGTCTCACCCGTCTGCTGACGGGCCTGATGATCTCCGCGCTGATCGGCCTGGGCATCGGTATTGCCGCCGGGGTGTTTCCCATGACCCGCGCGGCACTGTCGCCGTTTATGACCGTCGTGTCGATGATCCCGCCGCTGGCGCTGCTGCCGATGCTGTTTATCGTCTTCGGGCTGGATGAGCTGTCAAAAGTGATGCTCATCGTCATCGGCATCACCCCGATGCTGGCCCGCGACCTGGAACAGCGGGCGCGGGAGATCCCGATCGAACTTTTCATCAAAGCCCAGACGCTGGGCGCGAACAGCTGGACGGTGGTATTGCGGGTGGTGCTGCCCCAGCTGCTGTCGCGACTCATCACCTCGCTGCGCCTGCTGCTGGGTTCGGCGTGGCTGTTCCTGATCTCCGCCGAAGCCATCTCTGCCACCGCCGGGCTGGGTTACCGCATCTTCCTCGTCCGCCGCTACATGGCGATGGACGTCATCATTCCTTATGTCATCTGGATAACCCTGCTGGCCTGGCTGATGGATCTGGCGCTGCGTCAGCTGCACAAAGCCTGTTTCCCGTGGGCGGAAGGAGGCCGGGAATGAGTTTTATCGATATCAAAAACATCTGGCAGGAATATGGCGATCACGTGGTGCTGGAGCGCATCAATCTGCAGGTCAGGGAAGGTGAGTTCTGCTCGCTGGTGGGCGCCTCCGGCTGCGGGAAATCGACCTTCTTACGACTGCTGCTCGGTCAGGAGCGACCAACGCGCGGCACCATCACGCTCGATGGTGAGCCGCTGCCCGCGGAGCCCGATCGCAGTCGCGGCGTGGTCTTTCAGCGCTACTCGGTTTTTCCTCATCTCAACGTGCTGGATAACGTCACCATCGGTCTGGAACTGCCGGCGTCACCGCTGTGGGGCCGGCTGCTGGGCGCCCGAAAACGTCAGGCGCGTCAGCAGGCCAGAGAGATGCTGGAGCGAGTGGGGCTGAGCCATGCGCTCGACAAATATCCGGCGCAGCTGTCGGGCGGGATGCAGCAGCGGCTGGCGATTGCTCAGGCGTTTGTCATGCAGCCACGGGTGCTGCTGCTGGATGAGCCCTTTGGCGCACTTGACCCTGGCATCCGCAAAGATATGCACGCCCTGCTGCTTCAGCTCTGGAGCGAAACCCGCATGAACGTCTTTATGGTCACGCACGACCTTGCCGAAGGGTTCAACCTGGGCACCCGGCTGCTGGTTTTTGACAAGGTGCGCCTCGATCCCCAGGCACCCAATGCGTGGGGAGCGCGTATCACCTATGACATTCCGCTCAACGAGACGCGGCTGTCCCAGCTGGCGACCGGCCGCAAAGACAACATTTACCCCTTAAAGGAGAACGCTCAATGACGGCACTTTTTCACTCCGGCCCCAGCCTGCGCGAAGAGCAGATTCCAGGCGGCGCGCATACCTCGCTGATCCTGCGTAAGGGCGGGATCCTGCGCCTGACCGATATCGACGGCGGGGCTAACGTCAGCGCCATGATGCTCAATCCGCACGAAAAAAGTGAACGGCTGAACCTGCCCGACACCCTTAAGGGTCAGCACACCGCGCGGCTGACCACCGGCCACTGTTTTTACTCTGATATGGGTCGCGTCCTGGCGGCTATCGTGGCGGACAGCTGCGGCTGGCATGACCCGTTCGGCGGCGTCCTTAACGCCGCCGAGACGCACGACAAGTACGGCAGCGGACGCTATCAGGAACTGCGCAACGGTTTCTACCGTAACGGCGTCGATAACCTGCTGGTGGAAATGGGCAAATGGGATCTCGGCCTGGAAGATCTGCTGATGGTGGTGAACTTTTTCAGCAAAGTCACGGTGGATGAGGCGGGACGCTTTGCCTTCATTTCAGGCAACAGTCAGCCCGGCGATTTCGTTGAGCTGTATGCGCCAATGGACGTGCTGATCGTCCTGACCGCGCTGCCTCACCCTCAGGATCCTGCCACTGAGTATCTGCCGCGCCCGATTCAGCTGAACTGGTATCAGGCCGATGCGGGTCAGGCCCTCAGCGACGCCATTTTCACCCGCGATGAAAATCAGCGCGCCATGCAAAACACCCAACACTTTTCCCTGTAAGGAGGCTGTGATGACAGCGATTACCCCTGATTATCATCCTGAAACGGCAGTCTGGCGTCATGTGATCCCGGCCGGGGAGCCCTGTCTGTTCGAGGTCAAAAAAGGGCAGCGGCTGCGGCTGCTCGACCTCGAAGGTAACCAGGCGATCGATACCCTGTTCTATCGCGCCGATAACCCCCGCGAGCGTTACGATCCCCAGCGCACCCTGCGTCGTCAGGGAAAGGTCTATCTGACTACCGGCAGCGTGCTCTACTCCAATCTCGGTAATCCGCTGCTGACCCTGGTTGCCGATACCTGCGGACGCCACGACACCCTGGGCGGGGCCTGCTCCCAGGAGAGCAACACGGTGCGCTATGCCCACGATAAGCGCTACATGCATAGCTGCCGGGATAACTTTCTCTGCGCCTGCCTGCATGATGGCCGCCTTCACAAGCGCGACATCGGCGCCAATATCAACTTTTTTATGAACGTTCCGGTAACGCCGGAAGGGCGGCTGACCTTTGAAGATGGACTGTCAGCCCCCGGCAAATATGTTGATCTGATCGCGGCGTGTGACGTGATGGTGCTGATCTCGAACTGTCCCCAGCTCAATAACCCCTGCAACGGCTGGAACCCGACGCCTGCAGAGGTGCTGGTGTGGAACTGAATCTGCATCCGACAGCGCGACAGCCGGGCCTGACATTCCCGCTCTGATCGATCGCCTGTCTGCCTCTACCGCCGCTGCACTGTCAGGTGCCGGTCATCCCCGGGGACGGCCCCAGGGAATAGCAAATTCTGCGGGACGACCCGCCTCCCTGTGAGCATCACCTATGTTTGATACGTTACTGATTGCCAATCGCGGCGCGATCGCCTGCCGCATTCTGCGTACCCTGCACGCCATGCAGGTGAAAGGCATCGCCGTTTACTCTGAGGCTGACCTGAGCAGCCTGCATATCCGTGAGGCGGATAGCGCGATCAGCCTGGGCGACGGGCCCGCCGCGCAAACCTATCTGGTGGCGGAGAAGATCATCGCCGCCGCACGGCAGAGCGGGGCGAAAGCGATCCACCCCGGCTACGGTTTCCTCTCGGAAAATGCCGCCTTTGCCGAGGCGTGCGAGGCGGCGGGCCTGATTTTTGTCGGCCCCACGCCGCAGCAGCTGCGTACTTTCGGCCTGAAACACACGGCACGCGCTCTGGCAAAAGCCGAAGGCGTTCCGCTGCTGGAGGGAAGTGAACTGCTGGCGGACCGCCATGAAGCCCGCCGGGCAGCGGCCCAGGTTGGCTATCCGGTCATGCTGAAAAGCACCGCAGGCGGCGGCGGCATCGGTATGCGCGTCTGCCGCGATGAGGATGAACTCGCCGACGCGTTTGACACGGTGCAGCGTCTTGGCCATAACAACTTCAGCGATGCCGGGGTCTTTCTCGAAAAATATATCGAACGCGCCCGTCATCTTGAGGTGCAGATTTTCGGTGATGGCAAAGGCGGAGTGATCGCGCTGGGGGTGCGTGACTGCTCGGTTCAGCGCCGTAATCAGAAAGTCATTGAAGAGACACCTGCACCCAATCTGCCTGACGGCATGGCAGAGGCACTCTGTTCCGCCGCCATCGCGCTGGGCAAAGCGGTGAACTATCGCAGCGCCGGAACGGTGGAATTTGTCTATGACAGCGCGGCGCAGCACTTCTATTTTCTGGAAGTGAACACCCGCCTTCAGGTCGAACATGGGGTCACGGAGCAGGTGTGGGGGGTTGACCTGGTGCAGTGGATGATCGAACTGGCCGCCGGGGCGCTCCCGCCGCTGGATCGTTTAGCCGCCACGCTGAAACCACAGGGCCACGCCATTCAGGCCCGGATCTACGCGGAAGATCCGGGACGGCAGTTTCAGCCATCACCCGGTCTGCTGACCGATGTTTTTTTCCCGCCAGCCGGAGGAAAGACGCTGCGTATCGACCGCTGGGTAGAGGCGGGCAGTGAAGTGCCGCCCTTTTTCGACCCGATGCTGGCGAAAACCATCGCCTGCTGTCCTACTCGCGACCAAGCCATTGCCACGCTCGCTCAGGCGCTGGCGGAAACCCGGTTATATGGCGTCGAGACCAATCGCCTCTATCTGCTGCAGATACTGGCTTTTGCGCCATTCACCACGGGGGAACCCTGGACCCGCTGTCTGGAGCAGCTCGGTTATCAGGTGGCCACGCTGGAGGTGCTGAGTGCCGGAACCCAGACCAGCGTTCAGGACTATCCCGGCCGTCTGGGCTACTGGGCGGTGGGGGTGCCGCCTTCGGGACCGATGGATGACCGCGCGCTGCGCTTCGGCAACCGCCTGCTGGGCAACGCTGAGGGCGACGCCGCGCTGGAGATCACCCTTAACGGCCCGACCCTGAAACTGAATACCGATGTGCAGGCGGTGGTCTGCGGAGCGCCGCTCCCCGTCACGCTGGAGGGGGTCGATCAGCCGATGAATACTGTCTTTGCTGTTCCGGCAGGCTCAACGCTGAAGCTGGGCGCGATCGCAGGTTCAGGCGTCAGAAGCTACCTCTGCCTGAGCGGCGGGATTCAGGTGCCGGATTATCTGGGGAGCAAAAGCACCTTTACGCTCGGCCAGTTCGGGGGACACGGAGGCCGGGCGCTGCGCAGCGGCGATGTACTTCACCTGGCACCGCGCCCGGCAGACGTGACGGGCACATCACTGCCCGCCTCGCTCTGCACGGGGCTGGCCGCGGTGCGCACGCTGAGGGTAATTTATGGCCCCCACGGCGCGCCGGAGTTTTTTACGCCCGACTATATCGGGACTTTCTTTGCCACCGAATGGGAAGTGCACTTCAACTCCAGCCGTACCGGTGTTCGCCTGATTGGACCGAAGCCGATCTGGGCCCGCGAGAGCGGGGGTGAGGCGGGACTGCATCCTTCCAACATTCATGATAATCCTTACGCGATTGGCGCAGTGGATTTCACCGGCGACATGCCGGTCATTCTCGGCCCCGATGGCCCCAGCCTGGGCGGCTTCGTCTGCCCGGTGACGGTCATCGAAGCGGATCTCTGGCAGCTGGGGCAGCTTAAAGCCGGGGATAAGGTGCAGTTTGTGGCGGTGGACATTCCCACCGCCCGCCGACTGGCCGCAGGAGGACGTGCCGAGCTGGCAACGCTCGAGCCACAGGCGATCGCCTGGCAGCCGGCACCGCTTACGTCGCCTGTCGTGATGACCTGCGGCAAAGAGGATAAGCGTCTGGTGGCGCGTCTCTCAGGCGATACGCATCTGCTGCTGGAAGCTGGCGAGCCGGAACTGGATCTGGTGCTGCGTTTTCGCATCCACGCGCTGATGCAGGCGATAGAAGCGCAATCCCGTCCGGGGGTCGTTGATATTACGCCCGGCATCCGCTCCCTGCAGATCCATTTCCAGCCGGAAACCCTGACCCCGGAGGCGCTGCTGGCGTGGGTGCGGGAGGCATGGGAGGCGGTCTGCACAAGTGATGACCTTCAGGTGCCGACACGCGTGGTGCATCTGCCGCTCTCCTGGGACGATCCCGCCTGTCAGAAAGCGGTCGAAAAATATATGACCACCGTGCGGCAGGACGCCCCCTGGTGCCCGGACAACCTGGAGTTTATCCGCCGGATCAACGATCTGCCGGATAAGCAGGCCGTATGGCAGACGGTGTTTGATGCCCACTATCTGGTGATGGGGCTGGGCGACGTCTATCTCGGCGCGCCCGTCGCCACACCGCTGGATCCCCGCCATCGTCTGGTCACGACGAAATATAATCCGGCACGCACCTGGACGGCCGAAAACTCGGTGGGGATTGGCGGGGCTTATCTCTGTGTCTACGGTATGGAAGGGCCTGGCGGCTATCAGTTTGTTGGCCGCACGCTGCAGATGTGGAATCGCTATCGCGATGTCGCCGATTTTGGCGGTAAGCCCTGGCTGCTGCGTTTTTTCGACCAGATTCGTTTCTATCCGGTTTCGGCTGATGAGCTGCTGCAGATCCGTCGCGATTTTCCCGTAGGGCGCTACCCGCTGCGCATAGAACAGGGCACGCTGCGGCTGGCGGAATATCAGCATTTCCTCGACCGTGAAGCCGGGAGCATCAGCGCGTTTCGTCAACATCAGCAACAGGCGTTCAATGCTGAGCGTGACCGCTGGATAGCCAGCGGACAGGCACATTACATCACGCAGGAGAGTGAGGTGGCGGAAACGGGAGACGCGCCGCTTCAGGCCGGGGAGCAGGGCGTTGAAAGTCCGGTTTCTGGCAACCTGTGGCAGGTTCAGACGGCAGCGGGGTGCCGCGTGAAGGCGGGCGATACGCTGGTGGTGCTGGAATCGATGAAAATGGAGATTCCGCTGCTGGCCCCCTGTGACGGGGTGATTCAGCAGGTCAGCGTGCAGCCGGGCAGCGCCGTGCGGGCAGGACAGCGGGTAGCCATCATTCTTAAAGATCGGTCTTAACAGCCCTGCGTGACAGGGTCACCTGTCACGCAGAACGCTTCTTAGCCTGCGCCCGCTTCACGCAGCCAGCCGATCAGCGCCTCGCTGCCCGGCTGACTCAGCGTGCGCTGCGGCCAGGCAAGATAATAGGGTTTGCTCAGCGGCAGACTGAAATCGTCGACAATCACCAGTTCGCCCCGCGCCAGCTCCGCCGCGATCAGGCGGCGCTGCCCCAGCAGCAGACCGGCCCCCGCCACGGCAGCATCAATTGCCAGCGAGGTCAGATTGAAACTGAATGCGGGCTGCGGAGCCGGTTCGTCCACGCCTCTGGCCTGAAACCAGCTTCGCCAGTCCGGCAGGAACCGGCCCTCATTGCCCCAGTCGAGGTGAATTAAAGGTGCCTGACGGAAGATCGTTTCTGGCGTATAGCGCTGGAGTAAGGCAGGGCTGGCAACCGGCAGCACCTCATCATGGAATAACCACTGCTTGTCCAGCTGCGGATAGCGATCTTCCCCAAAGCAGATGACGAAGTCTGCAGGCATCGCTGTGAAATCAACCTGCGCGTGCGTGCCGTGTAACGACAGATCGCTATCGGGGCAACAGGCGCGCCAGCTCGCCAGCCGGGGCAACAGCCATTTGGACGCCAGCGCCGGTAAGGCATAGAGCGTGAGTGTCGGCGCTTTCGCTGCATGGCGGATATTCTGCTGACCCAGGTGCAGGATATCAAAGGCTTCGGTGACGTAACGCAGATAGGCCTTGCCGGTGTCAGTCAGCATCACGCCGCTCTGGGTGCGTAAAAAGAGCGCACTGCCGAGCTGCTCCTCCAGCTGACGAATCTGCTGGCTCACCGCCGCCGGCGTCAATGCCAGCTGGGCCGCCGCTTTCGCCAGGCTGCCCAGTTCGGCGGCCACTTTAAAGGACTGGATAACACTGATTTTGGGCAACCGGGGTGAGTGGGCAGGCATTAACGCTTCCTTATCAGGGTATTAAGTTTTTATCGTTACACAGGCTTAGCAGGCGACAGGTAGAGTAGCATCACTCCTGCTCATGATGAGAACTGTTGCTATGACTGACTCCCTGGTTCGTCTCGATCTTCATCCGCTGGCCGATCGTGGCTGGCGTCACCGCTGTCGTGAACAATTAAATCACGCTGGCGCGCTGGTCCTGCGTCAGTTCTTACAGACCGCCGCTCTGGAAGCGATAGTTCAGGAGGGCAACGCGCAGCGTCACCTGGCTTATCACACGCTCAGCAAACATAACGTTTATCTGATGAAACCTGATGCGGCCTTCAGCGCCGATCATCCGCGCAATCGTGACGTGATCAGCACCAAAGGCTGCATTACCGATGACGCTATCGCGACCGACTCCCCGCTGCGTCAGCTTTATACGGATGAGCTGTTCAAACAGTTCCTGTGCGACGTGCTGGGAGAGGACGCGCTCTATCCCTATGCCGATCCGCTTTCGTCGATCAACCTGCATTATGCGCCTCACGGCCAGGAGCTGGGCTGGCACTTTGACAACTCCTCTTTTGCTATCACCCTGCTGGTGCAAAAACCGCAGGCGGGCGGGGTGTTTCAGTATGTGAAGGATCTGCGGGATGCCGATGCCGGTGAGATGAATTATGCAGGCGTCGCGGCGGTGCTGGATGAACGCCAGCCGGTCGAGGCCCTGGCGATTGAGCCCGGCGATCTGGTGCTGTTTCGCGGGCGCAACGCCCTGCACCGCGTGACCCCGACCGAAGGTGAGGTGACCCGCATGCTGGCGGTGCTGGCTTACAACACGCAGCCCGGCATTGCGCTATCCGAAACCGCGCGGATGACTTTTTACGGCAGACTGTGAAATCAGGGCACGCCAGCCGCGCTCAAAGATTTGCTGCGTGCGGAAAGCCACTAACGCCCGCCAGTCTGCATCGCAGGGCCAGAATCCTTCGACAAGGTTTGCTTTGATCCTCTGGCCCTCTGCACTGGCGGGGTCGCCAGAGAGATGAAGCCAGTGATCGTCCCGCACCCGCCGATGCATCTCTTCCCCTTCATAAGTTCCGCATTCGACCACCAGCGGTAAAATCAGCGTGCCGTCGAGGGCGGTCAGCAGATACTGTGACAGATAGCCTGTCGCGGTTGCCGTAATGCCGGTGGCGCTGTCCCGCCCGGCGCCGGTATAGAGCAGCGTCAGCCACTCGCCATAAATGTCTTTGCCCCACTCATGGGCGGCATAATGCTGCCCTGCAATGGAGAGCAGCATGGGATGGCCCCAGGCTCCGGCTCCGGTGTGGAGATCGAAGCTGATGATGGTTTTCGCCACGGAGAGATGCTGCGCAACGATCTCCGCCATCGTGTTAAAGGACCAGGCGGGCTGTGTTCCGCCAAAGAAAAAGCCTTCAGCAGACGTATACTGTCCCGCTTCTGCAATGCGTTTAACTGCCTGCCAGCCGGTGTCACGCAGGACTTCGGTCAGCTGCCGATCAGCGCTGTCACGGTCGCCATGATAAAGGGAGTGTAACCCGGCGTAGGCGGGGTTAGCGGGCAGCGGCTGGCTGAAGTCGATAAAATGACGGTTAAGATCGATATTATCTTCATTGACGCGCCGCAGATGGGCCGCGCCCCAGGGATTAAGCAGATGCACCAGCACCAGCGCCGTGTCAGCAGGGAGCGCGTTTTCGTCGCGCGTCTCCAGCCAGGCTATCTGGCAATCCGAACCATAATAACCTTCGACGCCGTGTATGCCGGAGATAACCAGCATCACGCGTGACGCGTCGGCAGGACCCCGTCGGGCCACATCCGTATAGAGCGCCTCGCCCTGCGGGCCAGGCAGGGGATGGCGGTAAGAGGTCACCACCGCACCTGTACGCTCTGCAGCCACCAGAAAGCGTGCGCGCTGAACCTGATAGTCGGGCAAGGCCATAGTATCCAGACGCCTGCCATCGTCGCGCGGGACCGTCACGGGTAAACCCTGAATCTGAAGTACTTTCTGGTCAGCTGGTCGTAGGTGCCGTTGTGATGAAGCTCCGCCAGCGCCGCGTTGATCATCTTCAGGTTAGCATCATCGCCCTTGCGTAACGCGATACCCACACCATCGCCAAATATCGCTTTATCCACCAGGGTGCCTTTAATGGCGTAGGGCTTACCTTCCTGAGTGGTGAGAAATCCCTGCTCAGCGGAGACCGCGTTGGCCAGGCTGCCATCGAGACGCCCGGCAACCAGATCGGGATAGACCTCCATCTGATTAGGGTAAGAGATGACTTTCACGCCCTGGCCTTCCCATTTAGTTTTGGCGTACGTTTCCTGAATGGTGCCCTGAGCCACCCCGATCGTCTTGCCGCGCAATGAGGTAACGTCGGTCGTCAGATTACTGGCCGCCGGTGCCAGTAACGCACTGGGGGTGTTATAGAGCATGTCACTGAAAGCCACCTGCTGGCGACGCTTATCGGTCATCGACATCGCTGACAGGATGGCATCAAATTTCTTCGCCTGAAGGGCAGGGATGCTGCTGTCGAACCCCATCTGCACCCACTGACACTTCACCTTTGCCTGCGCACAGATGGCATTACCAATATCGATGTCAAAACCCTGCAGCGACCCATCTGCCGCCTTAGATTCAAAAGGGGGGAATGTCGGGTCAACCCCGAAGCGCAGCGTCTGCTGCGCCAGAGCCACCTGTGAGAAAGCGGTGAGCGAAAACAGTAACGCGAGAGAGACGTTCTTTTTCATGTTTATTTCCCGGAGTCAGGTGAATGTCATAGTGACCTCAGATTTAATAACATGGGGGTTCTCCCATCACCAGCGAATAACCGCACTGAACCAGAGCAAAATCTTATAGTAATAAAGGAGTTAGCGGGTTTTTATGCGGTATTAACTTTTGCTTAATTACGGACCATTACCCTCTGAGGGACGTGAGCCGCTGATGCAGGAAATCGATAAACGATCGGACTTTCTCAGGCACATGGCGCGTATTGGGGTAGAGCGCATAAATCCCCTGCTGCGGAAAGTGATGATCGGCCAGCAAGCGAACTAATCCGCCATTCGCAATGTCATCTGCGACAAGCCACTCAGGCAGGATCGCCACGCCTGCCCCTGATAACGCAAAAGCCCGTAAAGATGAGGCGCTGTCGGCGACAATCCTGGCGGGGTGACGGGCGCTCAGAAGCACATTTTCTCCATCCGGGGTCACTATCTGCCAGCTTAAGGGCGTCGACAGACGACTGTGCGCTATCCATGTTGCTGACGCGAGCTGTTCGGGATTCTGGATGGCGGAGTGAGCCAGGGTGTTGAGGTAAGAGGGCGCTGCAACCGCATAAATCGCAAATTGATCGAGACGTCGCGCATGATGAGTCGAATCGGCAAGATGTCCCAGTCGTATCGCCACATCAAAGCGCCCGGCAATAAGGTCATCGGTCTGAGACGATGACACATGCTGTATTCGTAGCTGAGGGTGTTTTTCCGCAAACGCAGCCAGGGCTGGCACGATGACGCGCGCACCATACTCAGGGGTAGTCGTAATCCTGAGTGAGCCGCTTAACCCTGTGTGATCGCCGCGAACATCCTCCAGAACGCTTTCCGCATCCTGAAGCAGCTGAAGGCAGCGATGATAAAATCGTTCGCCGGTATCGGTGGCTGAAACACGTCGGGTGCTTCTGACGAGTAACGAGACACCCAGCTCTTCTTCAAGCTGTTTGATGTTGAAGCTCACGACGGCCCGGGTAAGTCCGAGCGTCTGAGCGGCCCCGGTAAAACTGCCAGCCCCAACGACGGCGACGAAGATTCCCAGCCGCTGCATATTGATCATTGTGCTTCCTTTGGGTGAGACCATTGTCAAAATAATTTTGACAGTGTAACAAGCGGGAGTGAATTTATCCCCATACTGGCTCCCCCTATACTGCGTGCATCCTGTTCTCTCCGCCGGAAAAAATATGAGTTATCGCGGGCGCGTGGCCAGCCTTTATCTGCTGGGTTTTTTCGTCGATTTAGTAAATATGTTTATCGCCAATGTGGCATACCCTGAGATCGGCAGACAGTTTGATGCACCGGTGAGCCAGCTGGCGTGGATAAGTAATGGTTACATCCTGGGTCTGACGCTGGTCATCCCGCTGAGTGGCTGGCTGGCCAGACGTATAGGGTCCAGACGCCTGTTTATGCTTTCACTGCTGGTTTTTATGGCTGGCACCTGTGGCACAGGCGCATCAACCTCAATGGCTCAGCTCATCCTGTGGCGTTTCATCCAGGGCCTCGGTGGTGGACTGTTGATCCCCCTGGGTCAGACGATGACTTATCAGCTCTACAGGAGCAGTGAACGCGCAAAGTTATCGTCTGCCGTCATGCTGGTTGCTTTGCTCGCACCTGCACTTTCGCCTCTGTTGGGGGGTGTCCTAGTTGAGAGCCTCAGCTGGCGCTGGGTGTTCCTGATCAGCCTGCCACTCGCGGGTGTGACGTTTGTCCTGGCGGCATGCTGGCTGAAAGCAGAGAGGGCGGTGGAATCATCTGAAGCTCTGGACCTGGTGGGTTTAATCAGCAGCTGTACCGCACTCACGCTGATCCTTCTCGGACTGACCGCGCTGGGTGAAGCTGACCGCTTTGCTCAGGGGGCAGGGATGCTGCTTATGGGTGTGATAACGCTGGCTGGCTACGTGAAGAACGCGCTGGGAAAGCGCCATCCCCTGATTAACCTGCACCTTGTCAGGGAGCCGCTTCTGCAGACCGCTATGCTGATTTATCAGTTCATACCTGGGGTGTTCACCGGGGTCAGTATGCTCACCATGCTCTATCTGCAAAACCAGCTTGCTATGCACGCAGGCTTTGCGGGCGCACTGATGCTGCCATGGTCACTGGCTTCCTTTGCCGCCATCAGTCTGACCGGCAGGCGATTTAACCTCTGGGGACCGCGCCCGCTGTTTATCGCTGGATGTCTGGTGCAGGCCGCAGGCATTGGCATGCTGGCAATGACAGACCAGCCAGCAGATGCCGTTGTTTTTGTCATCGCATTCACGTTGATGGGATTGGGTGGCAGCTTGTGTAGCAGCACGGCTCAGAGTTCTGCATTTATTCAAATCACCCATAACGATCTGGCTGATGCCAGTGCCATATGGAATATCAACCGGCAACTCAGTTTTTGCCTGGGTGTCACACTGGTCAGCCTCTTGTTTAATCTGCTGGTGAATACAGGCATCCCGGTGATGCGCGCTTATCATCTCTGTTTTGTTATAGCGGCATGCAGCGCTATCGTTCCTGTGCTGTGCTGTTTTCGTATTTCAAATCAAAAGGTTGTTAGTACCCTTAATGAGGAGTGAAAAATGAACCGTTACTGTCAGGAAGTTCTGGATGCCCATACGCTGATCAGCCGCTGGCTCGGCGATGAAACGGCTCACGATGACGTTTGCGAGAAACTGCTGGGCCGTTTTAGTCCTGCGTTCTCCATGGTGACACCGGGCGGCACCGTGCTGGACTTTGCTGCTCTGAACACTTTTTTCCGCACGCAGCGTGGGGCAAGACCGGGTCTGAACATTGATATCGGCGATATGCAGGTCATTGCTGAAGGCGAAAAATCTGCCACCGTCGTCTATAAAGAGTGGCAGCAGCTTCCGGGACAAAACGCCACGCTCCGTTTTTCTACCGTGGTGTTTGAATCAGAGGATGATGGCAATATACGATGGCGCCATCTGCACGAGACAGCGTTGCCGCAGGCATAAAATCAGATGGCTGCTAAATGCGCATAATCTATCTTATGTTAAATAAGTGATTCAGAGAGCATGCTGCTATGCGAACTGTTGTTGTTGTGCCCTACGATAATCAATGGCCTGCACTGTTTGCGGCCGAAAGTGTCATGCTAAAAACATTGCTGAATGGCGCGGTTATCGGCCTCCATCACATCGGCAGCACATCAGTACCCGGCCTTGCGGCCAAACCCATTATTGATATCCTGCTGGAGGTAACTGATATTAATGCGCTGGATACCTGCTCCCCTGCATTGAGCCGCGCCGGATACCTTGCGCGCGGTGAATCGGGCATTGCCGGACGCAGATATTTCACTAAGGGAGGCGAACAGCGCAGTCATCATCTGCATGCGTTTTCGGCGGGAGATAAAGAGGTTTTGCGGCATCTTGCCTTTCGTGATTACCTGAGAGAAAACAGACGGGTTGCTGATGATTACGCTGAACTTAAACAGGCGGCAGCTTCACTGTGCCGCAACGACAGCCAGCGTTACAGCGCGCTCAAGACCGATTTTATAGAACACCATCTGCGGATGGCGCTGCGTGCCATGAACAGTCAGTCGTGACGCGCCGTTATGTTAAATGAGCATGCATCTGGTCAATCCGGTGACTGACTTCCGGCAGAGAAGACAACCTTCTGACATTTATGTAATCATTCAGTAAAATTCCTGTTCTGGTTATACCTCTATGCTCTCGGTGCCCTTTCCCGTCATTACGCTGATTGCTTTGCTTTTGCTGATCGCGGCCCTCTGCACAGCAGGCGCACGCCATAATGGCGCACTGCGTTTTCTTTTTGCCAGCTTCATCCTGATATTAACCAATACGCTGCGCTGGGAGTTTCACTCCGATCTACTGAGAAACCTGCAGTCAGTCATGGCCATTTTTCTGCCCGCTATTGCATGGAGCAGTTTCGTGCTGCCCGGCGAGCACAGGCAGAAGCGCTATGTGCTGATGCTGTTTGTACCCGTCGTTTTGTCACTACTGATCCGACTGCTGTGGGCGCCGGCTACAGATGTCGTGCTGGGCATACTGTTTTTCAGTTATGGCGTGGCTCTTTTCAGAGCGACGGGAAAGCCCCCCTTCCACTCTCTGCGACCGGGTGAGATTTCTCACTCTGACAGGCTCGCGCTGTTTGCGGGTTTCTTTCTCTGCTCCTCTGCGCTGACTGACCTTCTGATTGCTGTCGACTTCGGCTTCAGCGGGGGGAAATATGCCACCTCGATCGTGGCAGTTACGCAATTTGCGCTGCTGCCTCTGGTAGGAACGCTTATCTTCAGACTCATCAATCCGCCTCCGCTCATCGGGTCAGCCCCCGGTCAGGAGCAGAACAGAGAAAAAGAGAGAGCCGGGACGGCTGAGTTGACCGCCTTATACAGGAAGCTGGAAAAGCAGGTTCGTGAGGATGAACTCTACCTGAATCCGGATGTGACACTGGCGCTGCTGGCGAGGAAAACCGGCATACCTGCCCGCCATGTTTCTGCCGCCGTTAACTCGGTCAGACAGTGCAATGTTTCACAGTGGATTAATGGATTCAGGGTTGAACGGGCAAAAGCGTTGCTGATTAACACCGCTCTGCCCGTGACGCAAATCATGATGGAATCAGGCTTTATGACGAAGTCTAATTTTAATCGTGAATTCCTGCGGCTTTCCGGAACGTCGCCGGGGGCGTATCGTCAGCAGGCGCGGGATAATTCAGGGCTGACTGCAGAAAAAGCGTGATTTGGCTCCTCAGTTGCTGATGCAGTGCTCTGCGGTCAGCGCCCCGATCATCCTGACACACGATGCCGTCGCCGGGAGAAGCTTCATCTATAAGCTTCTCGCCACCCGGTTTGCATAACTGCATAAAACTGAAATGCGTAGCGCCCTTAACGATGCGGTAATGGTGCAGAGATGCAGGCAGGTTATCCGCAATGTAGGCAGACTCCTGCGCCGCAGGCAGCTCTCCCAGGCTGTCATTACCCGCCGCCAGGATAAGAATGGGCAGCGTCATTCGGGTAAGACTTTGGGAAGTAAAACCCGGCGCTAAACCCGCATCGAGTGAAACCACGGCACCGATCCTGCTATCACGAAGATCAGAGAAGCGATCCTGTGCGGCCACCTCATTCATTCCCAGCTTATTTGTCAGCCTGCAGTCACCACGACGCGGAAATCGCTGACAGTTGCTCAGGAAAAGCGAAGGGTCGAAACGCGCTCCGGCCAGTGAAAGCACCGTCCATCCGCCAAGCGAGTGCCCGATAGCCGCGATTCGTGTGGTGTCCGCCGCGCCAGCAAGATCGGAATGGAGGCTGATGAAATCAATCACCCGCGAGAGTTCACGGGGGCGCCGCCACAGTTTTTTGGCCGCGTCAGGATTCTGATCGAACGTCGTCGTACCGGGATGATCGGGAGCGGCGACAATGTATCCCTGCGCGGCCAGGGCGTCTGCCAGCCAGGAGAGATTTCTCCAGCTTCCGTTGTAGCCATGCGAAATCACAACGAGAGGATGCCTGCCAGGTATCGGGGAGGCATCAGGGATCACGCTGACCCCGACAAAAGCGGCATTTTCTCCGACCGTTTCTCTCTTCCCTTGCTGGATTGCCGGATACCAGATGGCCACACTGAGAGGACTTCCCGCCGAGTCTGATAACTCCACCTGCCGGAATCCCGGCGCTGCCTGTCCTCCTGCACAGAAAAATAAAAGGGATAACGCGATAAGGCGTGTTCTGACCATGAGTGATGCCCTGCTGTAATGAGTGAAGGCACAGTAATAATCCGCTGCAGGGTTTCAGCGCGTCCTCAAACACGATCCAGGTCCTGATTTTTACCGGCTGCGTGGTTTTTCGCGCTTTCAGACCCTCAACAGCCTCATGACGTTATCCGGTTCAGAAGGAAGATCCCGACGTGTCTATCGGCAGCGTCGGGACGTCAGGGGCGTTACTCTTTCGCGATCGGCGTCTCGCTCTCGTCAATCTTCGTCTCGCCCTGAATGTTCCTGATGCGTTTCTCTACGTCACTGACCTGCTCGCTGCTGTGCAGCAGGGTGTAAGTCAGATCAAACGCGGTGCTTGCACCCGGCTGCAGCTGCTTCACGCGCTTCTGCTCACGTTCAATCGTCACCGGATAGGCATAACTGGTACCGGGTTCAATGCCGGTGACATAACCCTGTTTCAGGGTGTCGGTATTTTTCCACAGGGTCAGCAGCGGCAGCTGGCGGGTATCAAACTGAATTGAGGCACCGCCCGTCCCGGCTTTATTGATGACTGCGGCAACGGTCTGGTGATTGCTGTCCGACAGCGGCTTGATGTTAAATACCATCTCATCAAAATCTTTGGTCGGGCCTTTATAGGTCTGCCACTCTTTTAATCCGGCTTTGGCATAGTCGTTGAACGGACTGATGCCGGACATCGGTGCCAGGAAGCGTGCGCCCTCTTCCAGAATCGGCGTGCCGAAGTTGCTGTGATAGATGATCTGATAGTCGTGCGGATAGTCAGCATGGTTGGTCAGCACATCGTGCAGGCTGAAGCTGTTACTGCCCGGCACATAGCGCAGTTCGGTCAGGGTCTGCAAATCGGCTTTCTTAAAGGTGCTCTCTTTAATCAGACCCCGAATGCGGATCTCATGGGGTGCTGCGTCAGCCACCTCAACTTCCAGCTGAGAGACAGGTGTGTTACCGGCTTTGCCGTGCAGCGTATAGATGCGCCCTTCGTCCGTCACCGGATGACCGGTCCATTCATAGCCGCAGCGCACCATCATCTCATTAAAGCCATCCAGCCAGCCCAGGCCATTACGGCTTTCAAGATTGATGTAAGCCGGGTTGACCACCTCTTTCACGGGAGAATCCCAGCCCATACGGGAACCAAAACCTTCCACGCGCAACAGATTCATCCCGCGGGTCGGACTCAGCGTAATGGTCAGGCCATCCTGACTGCGAATCGTCAGGATCTTACTGCCCTCCTGCTTACCGCCATGAAGCACTTTCTGTTCGATGCTGAACGGTTTACCCTGCAACTTCAGCTCACCGCTGGAAATCTGCCAGTTTCCCTGCTCAGTGCCCTGTTCAGCACTCGTCAGCACCCAGGTTTTTGCCGCAGCAGAACCTGAAACCAGCACCGCCAGTACCGTTAACGCCAGTTTAATCTTCATTTATAGCTCCGTTAGCTGAATCGTTTTTTCATAACATAAGTAAAATTTACTGACTGAAGGTTAAAAGAAACGTGACGATGCTCACCTGACGTGAAATGGCTCTGTTTTAGCGACAGTAATGCGGGCTGAATCACATAAAAAGCGTCCGGAAATGAATAATCACGACGGATTTTGTGAAATTGAACAGGCCTGGCTTTACTCGATTCAGCGTGTGACACGCACTGTTCGTATAAACGGCAGATAACAGTGGATTAAAAAAACGATAAAAAAATTTTCAGACGCCGCAACTTTTTCCGCTTTTAAACGAACCTGTTAACAGGGACGTCAGACAACCCCGTCTGATCGTCAATGGAGAGAGTAAAGCCAATGAAAATGACCCTGAAAACCCTGGCTGTCGTGACGCTGCTGGCCCTGAGTGTTCCGGCAACCTCCGCCTTTGCGGCATTACAGGCTGGAGAGAAAGCGCCAGATTTTAAACTGGATGCGGCCCTGGCGGGTAAATCCACCACCTTTTCACTGCAACAGGCCCTGAAAAAAGGCCCGGTTGTGCTCTACTTTTTCCCTGCGGCCTTCAGTGCGGGCTGTACGCTGGAAGCGCATGATTTTGCTGAAGCGACCGACGAGTTCAGTAAACTGGGTGCGACCGTCATTGGCGTGACCGCGGGTAACACCGATCAGATTGCGAAGTTCTCTCAGCTTGAGTGCCGTGACAAGTTTACCGTTGCCGCCGATCCGGGTGCGAAAGTGGCCGCAGAGTATAAGAGCACGATGGAGATGAAGGGGCAGAAGGTGTCAGACCGCACCTCTTACGTCATCGCGCCCGATGGAAAAATCCTGCTGAGCTACACCGATAAAAACCCTGACGCGCATATCCAGAAAGCCATGGATGCCGTTAAGAAATATCGTCAGGCCAACCCGGCATAACTTCATCATCTGAGCAGGTAAATCATGCTGACTGCGATTGCAGCCGCCTTTCTGGGCGGCATTATACTGAACCTCATGCCCTGCGTGTTTCCGGTGATTTCACTGAAAGCGCTGAGCCTGATCCGCCATCATGCCACCCCTTCGCACGCCAGAGCGGAGGGCGTGGCGTTTCTGCTGGGCGTCGTGGTGACCATGGTCGCCCTGACGGCGGTGCTGCTGCTGGCACGGGCAGGCGGTGCATCGGTGGGCTGGGGCTTTCAGCTGCAATCGCCACTGGTCATTGCTGCCCTGATTCTGGTGATGCTGGGTTCGGCGCTGAACCTGCTCGGACTGTTTGAAGTCGGGCTGTCGATACAGCGGGTTGGCGGCGTGGGAAGCGACCGCGGTGGTCTGGTGGGGTCGGCACTGACCGGCGCGCTGGCTATTATCGTCGCCACGCCCTGTAGCGCACCTTTTATGGCGAGCGCAGTAGGCTACGCGCTGACGCAGCCCCCGCTGGTCAGCCTGGTGATCTTTATCGCGCTGGCGCTGGGCTTCGCTGCCCCCTTCACCCTGATCTCCTTTTTCCCGGTACTGGCGCGGATTCTGCCAAAACCGGGCGCCTGGATGAACACGCTCAAACAGGGCCTGGCCTTCCCGATGCTCGGCGCGGTGGGCTGGTTGATCTGGGTGCTGGAACGTCAGGCAGGCTCAGCCGCTCTGGCCGCAATTCTGGCCTGCTGCCTGCTGCTGAGTTTTGCAGCGTGGCTGTATGGCATGGCGCAGAAACGCCGTATGATGGGTCAGCGTCACGGGCTGCTGCATGTTGCCACCGCGTTTTTTCTCGCGCTGGTCGTGGTGCCTTTGATGAACCTTAACAGTTTTGCCGCCGCGCCTGCCGACACAGATACCGCCTCACAGGCGGCCGCTGCCGTTGCCTGGTCACCGCAAAACGTTGACGCGATCAAAGGCCAGGGCAAGCCCATTTTAGTGAACTTCACGGCCTCCTGGTGTATCACCTGTCAGGTCAACGACCGCACCTCGCTGTCGACGCAGGCGGTAAAAGCCGCGATGGCGCGCACCAGTACGATCTACATGGTGGCGGACTCCACCCAGTACAATCCTGATGTGGAACAGGCACTCAGCGACTTCGGTCGTGGCGGACTCCCGCTCTACGTGGTCTACCCGGCTGACGGGGGGAAACCGGAAGTGCTGCCACAGGTGCTGACGCCGGGGATTGTCATATCAGCGCTGGATAAGGCGACGGAAAAAGGAAAGAAAACCTGAAACGACTGAACCAACATGCGCCTGGGGCGCTGACCGGCTGATGTCCGATGCCAGAAACTGATCGGCGCGCACAGCAGTGGCCAGCGCTGATGGCACGCGCACAGGCGGGCGACAGAGCGGCCTATAACCAGTTACTGAAAGCGATGGTTCCGGCCATCCGGGCACTGGTGTGCAAAAAAATCCGCGACGAGGCCCTGGCTGAGGATGTGATTCAGGAGACGCTGCTGGCGATCCACCGGGTGCGGCATACCTACGACCCGCAGCGGCCTATCCTCCCCTGGGTAGCGGCTATCACCGCTGCCCGGACCATTGATGCGCTGCGTCAGCATGGCCGACGTCAGGAAGTCCAGGATGAGGAGGTGCTGCAACGCCAGCCTGCTGCCGGGGCTGACACCGCCGCCGATGCCGATATCCTCTCGGGTTATCTGGACACCCTTCCGCTGCGTCAGCGGGAAATTGTTGAATCCGTACATCTGCGTGAGCAGAGCCTGGCGCAGGCGGCCGCTGAAACGCATCAGTCGCTCTCTGCGGTTAAATCCCTGTTGCATCGCGCAATGGTTAATCTTCGTAAATATGGACGGGGTCATCATGAAAAATCATGACCAGTTAATCAATCAGCTCAGCGCCTCTGCGCAGCCGGTACGACGGGTGTGGCCAATACCCTGGCGCGTGGCGGGCTGGATCGCGCTGGCCCTGCCGTGCGGTGCGCTGAGCAGCTGGGCATTTCACACCAGGCAGACAGACTGGTCACAGCCCGGCGCGTTACTGGCGCTTGCTGGCCTGGTGCTGTCACTTATCATCGCGGGCAACATGCTGGCGGCGGCCTTTACACTGAGCATTGCGGGCAGGAAACCCCTCAGCCTGCGCGGTTCGGCGGTGCTGACGGCGATCTGGCTGGCGCTGAATCTGATCAACATGTCATCGTCAGAACCGCCAGCGGCAGCAGGCCGGTTTGGTGAAGGGATACACTGCTATCTGTTTATGCTCTCTGCCAGTGTGCCGATGATGCTGATCTCCGTGGTTGCCCTGCAGCGCACCCGATCACTCCATCCGGCGCGCAGTCTGGCCCTGACCGGCTGCAGCAGCGCATTCACCTCATCTATGCTGCTGTCGCTATGCCATGAAACCCACCTGCATGCCATCGACTTCTCCATGCATCTGGCCGCAGGCCTGACCATAGTGGCTCTGACGGTGCTGGCGGGCCGCCGCTGGGTCAGGCTGGAGAGGTAACCGCGACGGCGTTCACTCTCAGCAGCCACTTTACCCCGCGCTGACCACCCCCGCTCTCCGTGTTAGCAACAAATCCGGCGCGGAGGCTGTCAAAACTCAGGCTTTGGCGTAGGCTGAAAGCTGGCTGGAATTACGACACGGGAGAAGGCAATGCACGAAGAACTAACGGCTCAATGCCACTGTGGCGCAGTGGCATTCAGGGTGACGCTGAAAGATGGGTTTAACACGGTGCGCCGCTGCAACTGCTCATTTTGCCGGATGCGCGGCGCAGTCGTGGTATTTGCCACCCACGTGGCGTTAACGCAGGGTGACGCACAGCTCACCGAATATCGCTTTAACAGCAAACAGGTGGGACACTACTTCTGTTCGGTCTGTGGCATCTACACCTTCCATCAGAGCCGGTCGCAACCCGATCAGTTCGGCGTGAACGTCGCCTGCCTGGACGGGGTTTCGCCCTTTGATTTCACCGACGTGCCGGTCTCCGATGGCATGAATCACCCCAAAGATGGCGGCGCCGGTGGGATCGCGGGGCATCTGGTTTACACCCCGACCCGCTGAGCCAGCCGGGAAGCACTATTCCCGGCTCGGTTTGCCGCTGAAACGGGTGATCGGCTTCTCCTCTTCCCTGTCGATCTGCTGAGAGAAGACATCCAGCGCCGTCAGGAGAGGTCGCAGGCCGCGCCACAGCTCCTCATCATTGAGCAGACGGATGATGCCGCGAATACCCGGCGCGGCTTTTTCCTGACGGGCCTCTTCCCGCGCCGGTTTGACGGCCATTGCCGCATCACGGATCGCCTGCAACAGATGATTGAACCGCTCGGGCGGCACACTGCCCAGCGTCATCATCAGCAGCGAAATGTTCTGAAGGGCATTCTGCGTGCCGGGCTGATTAAGGCCCGACACCAGAATCTTACCCACCTCGCTATTCGACTTCACCAGATCGTTCGCCAGGCGCAGAAAACCGTGCTGGTGGAGATTTTCAATCAGCTCATCCATCGCCTCTCTGGCGGTCGGTTCGGTTCGCGCAGGCGTAACCTGATATCTTATCCGTTCAGCCATTAAAATTTCTCCGGTTTTTCAACATGTTCAGGTGGCTCACGATAGCCGGCCTGCTGCCACTTTTGCTCAATGGGCAGATGATCGAGTGGGGTCCGGCTGCCGTGCCGGAAGTTGTGAAGCGGCATCGGATCGGGCTGCGGCCGGCGGTCAATGCGCTTCATATTGACGGCAATCTCTTTATAGGCGGGTGTGTTGACATCAGGATCGTGATGTTCCCCGGTCAGGGCATTAACGCCATCCTTTCCGTGGTGGATTGGCATAAAGAGAATATGACCGGCCACGCGTTCGGTAATGACAACCGGCACATCCACCGAACCGCGCCGCGAGGTGATACGCACCCACTCCCCTTCGGTCAGGCTGCGCGACGCCGCCAGCGCCGGTGAGATCTCCACAAAGGCGTTGGGCGAGAGTGAGAGCATGCGTCCGCCCTGCCCGGTCTGATTCATCGACTGAAAATGCTCCAGCATCCGGCCGTTATTCAGCAGCAGATTATATTCCGCATCCTCCTGCTCGGCGGGAGGCTGCCAGCTCAGCGGATAGAGCCGGGCTTTGCCATCCGGGAAGTTAAACCGCTCGGTATAGAGCCGCGGAGTGCTTTCGCCCGCCGCGCTCACCGGCCAGAGCTGCGACTGCCAGCCGACCAGCTGTTCATAGCTGACGCCCGCAAAGATTTCTGCAATCCCTGCTGCCTCCGCCATGATCGCACCGGGATTCGGATAGTGCCATGGGTGGCCCAGTCGGGCTGCGAGTTCGGTAAAGATCTGCCAGTCAGGTCGGCTGTCACCCAGGGGTTTCATCGCCGGAGAGAAGTGCTGGATACGCCGCTCGGTGTTGACATAGGTGCCCTCTTTTTCGACGCTCGGGCAGCCGGGTAAGACGACATCGGCAAATTCAGCTGTGCGCGACATAAAGATGTCCTGCACCACCATAAATTCCAGTTTACTGAAGGCAGCGTGCACCGACGCGGAATCGGCATCGGCAAACGCCGTATCCTCCCCGGTGATGTACATTGCGCGAATCGTGCCCTCACCGGCCTCTTTCACCATTTTAAAGTTATCGGCCCCCGCTTTGTCGGAGAGCGCTTCCGGTGCCACGCCCCAGGCACGCGCCCATTTTTCTCGCATTGCCGGATCGGTCACTTTCTCATAGCCAGGGTAGAGATTACTCAGACAGCCAAAGTCACTGGCGCCCTGTACGTTGTTATGGCCGCGCATCGGATAGCCACCGGTGCCGGGCCGGCCATAGTTGCCGGTAACCAGCAGCAAATTCGACAGTGCCGTGCTGGTGTCTGCGCCGTGGCTGTGCTGCGTGATGCCCATCGCCCATAAGATACAGGCACTGCCCGCCTGGCCGATCATCTCTGCGGCTTCGATCAGCGCCGGTTCGCTCAGGTCACAAATCTCGCTGGCAAAAGCCAGGGTAAAGGGAGCCAGTGAAGCCCGGTACGCCCCCACCTGATTAACCCGCTGCGCCAGAAATGATTCATCGGCATAACCGTGGTCAAACATATATTTCGCCATCGCTGAGGCCCACACCAGATCGGTGCCGGGACGGATGCGCAGATAGCAATCGGCACGCTCGGCCATTTCATGACGGCGCGGATCGACAACCAGCAGCTTCTGACCGCGATGTTTATGACTCTGTTTGATGTGGGAGGCGATAACCGGGTGGTTTTCAGAGAGGTTACTGCCCACCAGGACTATCAGTTCCGTCTGCTGCAGGTCTGCAATCGTTCCGGCGTCACCGCCATAGCCAACCGTGCGAAACAGTCCCTCTGTCGCCGGGTTCTGGCAGTATCGGGAGGAGTTGTCGACGTTGTTAGTGCCGAAGATCAGCCGGGCAATTTTCTGCGTCAGATAGGCTTCTTCGTTGCTGGCTTTACTGGAGCCGATAAAGCCAATCGCATCCCCGCCGTGTCGCCGCGCCACGGCCTGCAACCCCTCCGCTACCCGTTGCAGCGCCTCATCCCAGCTGGCGGGCCGGAAACGTCCGTTTTCACGGATCAGCGGGGTGGTCAGTCTTTCAGGACTGTTCACGAAGTCCCAGCCGAATTTGCCTTTCACGCAGGTCGAAATACCGTTGGCGGGGGCCTCTGCCACCGGCTGAATTTTCAGGATGTGGCGATCGCGGGTCCAGATTTCAAAACTGCATCCGACGCCGCAGTAAGTACAGACCGTTTTAGTCCGTTTGATTTCCGACTGCCGCAGTGCCACATCAATTTTTGAAACGCCGGTGATCGGCTCCATGCCGATGCTGTTCTCCAGCGCTTTTACGAAGTCGATAAGCGGGCGCTTCAGCCCTTCATCCATCGCCGTAAAAGGCCCCGCATCGGGCTGCATGGTTTTTTCCAGCAGCGCATTACAGGGGCAGACGGTGACGCAGTGACCACAGCTGACGCAGCTGGAGCCGGCGATTTCGGTTCCGCCATCCCACAGCACACGCGGGTGCGCCTGGGTGTAGTCAATGGAGAGCGTCTCGTTAACCTCGACATTCTGGCACGCTTCAACACAGCGGCCGCACAGGATGCACTGGTCAGGGTCGTAGGTGTAAAACGGATTAGAGTGATCTTTCGCGTAGGGCTTGGGCTGATGAGGATAGTACTGAATCGGAATGTGCATATCGGCCACGGCGTTATGCAGCGTGCAGTCCCCGGTATTGTGTTCGCAGACGGTGCAGTAGAGTTCATGACGGTTAAGCAGGCGATCCATCCCCTCCTGCTGCATCGCCTCCAGCACCTGGCCTTCACTCTGCACCGTTAAGCCCTCTTCGGTTCGAAGCGTACAGCCCCGCACCCGCTCACCGTTGGCTTCCACCCAGCAGACATCACAGCTCTGTAAGGGCGACAGCGCCGGATGGTAACAGACGTGAGGTAATTTTTTTCCCTGGGCATCCAGAAAATCGATCAGCGGCTGGTCGGCCAGGCCCTGCATCCGTTCACCATTGAAAACAATAGTGCAGTAATTTTCACTCATATAAGCCCCATGGCGACATTGCGAATAGCTTCCGGCTGGAAAAATACCCCTGAATTTATAGGGTTGCCTCACAAGCTTAGTGAGGATTAGCCACTACGCCATCTGTACGGCTACGCTTATTCGGGTTAATCGCTGACAGTTAAGGCTTTTTTTAAATGTAATGACTTTTTACTGCTTTCATTCAGGGGGGTTGATTACGCTGAACTTCCCCTTCGGGCTACCTGACCTTATCTGCACAATGTTTCAGTGGGCTGGTGAAAACTTTTAAAGTATGTTGTAACTAGAAACACGAAAAGCTCATATCTCCGCACTCGATGATGAATGAGAAAGGTCAACCGACTTTAGCCTGTAATAGATTGCTGCTTAATCTGCTCGTCTCTGGACCACTGAATTCAGGACAGACTCTGCAGGGGCGAAAGCCATACAGGTGCTACCCTCTCATGATGAATCCCGAATACCGGATTACTATTGATGATGCAGAGTCTTAACCGCCGGCATACAGACTGAGAGGCGTTTTCAGCAGTTGAGCATCACGTTAACGCTTTATTAATTGCGGGCGAAAGGCCGACCCGTCTCAGCGGGTGGTGGCCCCGGTTTAACGGGCGCATCACCGACATATCATCCATCACGTCAGACAGAGGGCAATATCATGAGCACCTTTAAAGCAACCGACGGCACGCAAATTTATTTTAAGGACTGGGGCACCGGCAAGCCTGTTTTATTCAGTCACGGCTGGCCGCTGGACGCGGATATGTGGGATAGCCAGATGAACTTCCTGGCCGGGCGCGGTTATCGCGTGATTGCCTTTGACCGCCGCGGTTTTGGTCGCTCCGATCAACCCTGGAACGGCAATAATTACGACACCTTTGCCTCAGATATCAACGATCTCATCACCCATCTGGATCTGCAGCAGGTGACGCTGGTCGGCTTCTCTATGGGTGGCGGCGACGTGACGCGCTACATCGGCCAGTATGGCAGCGATCGCGTGGCGGCGCTGGTGCTGCTGGGTGCCGTCACACCCATCTTTGGTAAAACAACAGACTATCCGCAGGGGGTGGATATGTCGGTCTTTGAAGGTATCCGCGACGGCCTGCTTAAGGATCGTGCCCAGTTTATCAAAGAGTTTGCCACCCCCTTCTATGGCACCAACGCCGGGCAGACCGTTTCCGAGGGCGTCCTGACGCAGACGCTGAACATTGCCCTGCTGGCCTCGCTGAAAAGCACCGTGGATTGCGTGACGGCCTTTGCCGAAACCGATTTCCGTGCAGACGTGGCGAAGGTGAAGGTACCAACGCTGGTGATTCATGGCAGCAACGATCAGGTCGTTCCGTTTGAGTCTACCGGCAAAGTGGCGGCGGAGATGATTGAGGGGGCGGAACTGAAGGTTTATGACAATGCGCCACACGGTTTTGCGGTGACGCATCAGGATCAGCTGAATCAGGATCTGCTGGCCTTCCTGAACGCACTCTGACCCATACAGGGCGCAGCCGCGACTGCGCCCTTTTCACCCGCCTGCGCGCCTTGCCAGCGGCAGCCGGTTCATGCCGGATTATCCCCCGCTGTCCCTTCACCTCCCGTCATTGTGCCGGAACCCGCATCTTTAACCACTGGCCCGCACCACCAGCTCAGCCGGCATCACCACCCGTTGCGGCGGCACATCGGGCTGGGCAATTTTTTGCAGCAGCAGCTCGCAGGCCCGACGACCCATCACGCCTGAAGGCTGTGCCAGGGTCGTTAAAGGAGGTGACACCATCTCCGCCAGGTCGCTGCCATCGAACCCCACCACGGCAATATCCTGCGGGATCTGCAGGCCTGCCTGCTGGATCGCCGCCATCGCCCCTGCTGCCAGCGTGTCAGACACGGCAAACACCGCATCGGGCCACGTCTCCCCGGCCAGTAGCGCAAGCATCGCCGCTTTACCGGCGCTGAAACTCAACGCGCTGGCGCAGATGATGCTCTGCCATTCCCGCTGCTCCTCTTCCAGTTGCCGGAGGTAGCCCTGCTGCCGCAGCCGGGCATATTTGTAGCTCAGATCATGATTGATCAGCGCAATACGCTGGCGTCCCCGGGCGGCCAGATGTCGCACAACAGCCTGCGCGGCACGCTGATCGTCAATGCCGACGCAGGAGACCCGCCCCTCATCATCGTGTTCGGCGCACTGCACCCAGGGCGCAGCGCCAATCAGCTGACTCAGCTCCGGCAGCTTACTGAAAGCATCCATGGTGATGATGCCATCCACCATCTTGCCGGAAAGCAGTTGCAGACTGGATCGCGACCGGGCGATATCGGCCCCCGAATTACAGAGCAGAATGCGATACCCCTGTTGCTCCGCCTGCGTCTCAATGCCTTTAACCACTTCAGCGCAGAAGGGGTTAGAGATATCGGAGACCAGCACCAGAATCATCGAGCTGCGGGCGGTGCGCAGCTGTCGCGCCAGCAGATTGGGCTGATAGCGGCTCTCTTCTATCGCCGCCAGCACTTTCTCCCGGTTGGCCGGTTTAACCCGGTCGCTGTTATTCAGCACTCTGGAAACCGTGGCGACGGACACCCCGGCCATCCGGGCGATTTTCTGAACAGACATAGCGCTCCCTGTTTTAATCCTGTGCGGTTCCGGTTATCCGCGCACTTCACGCGTCGCGATCCAGCCCCAGCTGCTGACGCACTGACGGGCGGTTTTCACCGGACGCGGCAAAATCATCAAAGGCGCGATCGGCCACCGGAATAATATGACGCTGGATAAACGCCGCACCTTCCCGCGCGCCCGTCTCACCCGCCTTCAGGCAACACTCCCACTCCAGTACCGCCCAGCCGTCATAGTCATACTGCGCCAGCTTACTGAAGATGCCGCCGAAGTCTATCTGGCCGTCGCCCGGCGAGCGAAAACGCCCGGCGCGCGTCAGCCAGGGCTGATAGCCGCCATAGACCCCGCTACGCCCGTTAATCTGATACTCCGCATCCTTGACGTGAAAGGCTTTGATGCGTGAATGGTAGTGGTCGATGAACTGCAGATAATCGATGTGTTGCAGGTGAAGATGGCTGGGATCGAACAGGATATTGCAGCGGGGATGATGATTGACCTCAGCCAGAAAACGTTCAAACGTGACACCGTCATGCAGATCTTCGCCGGGATGGATCTCATAACAGAGATCAATACCGTGCTGGTCAAAAACGTCCAGCAGCGGCAACCAGCGGCGCGCCAGTTCGGCAAAGGCTTCTGCAAACAGCGCGGCATTGTGGGGCGGCCAGGGATAGAACCAGGGCCAGGCAAGCGAGCCGGAGAAGGTGGCGTGAGCGCGCAGGCCGAGCCTTTCCGACGCGGCTGCGGCACGTCTGAGGGTGGTCATCGCCCACTCCGTGCGCCTGGCAGGATCGCCACGCAGCGTTGCCGGTGCAAAATTATCGAAAGCGCTATCGAAGACGGGATTGACGGCAATCAGCTGCCCTTCGAGATGCGTCGACAGTTCGCTGATTTCGAGGCCAGAATCGGCCAGCACCCCCCGCACGTCATCACAGTAAGTCTGGCTCACCGCCGCCTGTTCAAGGTCAAAAATGGCGGGCTGATGGCAGGGGATCTGCAGCGCCCGGTATCCCAGTCCCGCCGCCCATTCCGCCAGCCCGGCCAGCGAGTTGAACGGAGGCTGAGAGGTAATGAACTGTGACAGGAAGAGTCCCGGCCCTTTAACTGTTTTCATCTGTCGCTCCTGCGCGCCGCCAGCGCTTATTCACGGTAACGGAAAGAGAAGAAGAAGATAATCGCGATCAGCGCGGCGGCGCCCGCCGGGATCCACCAGAACAGCGCCCAGTTCTGCGCACTCACCTGACCCGCAACCAGATGGTTGTAGAGCGCGCCGGAGATTTGCGAACCCAGCAGCATGCCGATGCCATAGGTGAACATCACCACCATGCTCTGCGCCTGTCCCTTGACCTTTTCACCGGCGATGCGATCGGTGTAGATAAAACCCACCACAAAAAAGAAGTCGTAGCAGACGCCATGCAGCAGAATGCCGAGGTAGATCAGGGTGCGCGTCTCATCACTCATGCCCAGTGCAAACAGGGCATAACGCACAAACCACGCTGACATGCCAATCAGCAGCATCGCCTTCACGCCGAGGCGGCGAAACAGCAGCGGGATGATCAGCATGAAGAGAATTTCAGACATTTGACCCAGTGACATCAGTGTGCTGACGTTGCGGACACCGGCATCCGCCAGCCAGGAGGCGGTGAAGGCGTAGTAGGTGCCCAGCGGAATCGAGATCAGGGTGGCGCACAGCGCGAAGACAAAGAAATGACGCTGTTTAAGCAGGGCAAAGGCATCCGCGCAGAAGAGATCGCGGACTTTCAACGGCAGACCTTTAGCCGGCGCTGGCGTGTGCGGCAGCGTCAGGCTGTAAAGAGCGAGCAGCACGGAACAGAGTGCGGCCAGCTGGAACACGGCCACACTGTCGGCAATGGCGGCGACACCAATAAAGATCCCCGCCACAATCCAGCCGATAGTGCCGAAAACCCTGACGATAGGAAAACTCTTCTCACTGCTGGCGAGGCTGTGAAAAGCGATATTGTTTGCGAGCGCCAGCGTCGGCATAAAGCAGAGCGTGTAGCCAAATAAGAGCGCGATCAGCAGCGCCCCGTTCTCTGCCATAAGCGCCTGTGGCACAAACCAGAGAATCATCGCACCGGCCAGATTCATCACCGCCATCACCTTCTGGGAAGGGAAAAAGCGATCCACCAGCATGCCGAGCACAAACGGCGACAGAATCGAGGCGATAGGCCCGGCAGAGAAGGCATCCCCGATCAGCAACGGCATGTTGTGGCGGGTCATGACCAGGCCCAGCGTCACCGACCAGCTGCCCCAGATAAAGAACTGCATAAACATCATCAGAGAGAGGCGCGGAACCAGCAGCTTATGCTGCACCCGCTGGCCTGCACTCTCCTGCACCGTTGCAATCATAGGAACCTCACCCGTGAGTCATCGATTACCTTGTCAGAGTGTAAAAGTAATCGATTACAAAATGAGCTTCTCTCGCCGGGATCACAAATTATTAACGCTGCGTTATCATTGCGCACTTTACACACGCGCGCGGGATGCAGCAGATCACGAGCTGACATTCGCCATCTGCGTTTTGCGGAAACGGTAACGCTCATAGAGCACGGCGTAGAGACCGCCTGTTACCACCAGGATCGCACCGACCACGGTGGCAGAGTCCGGCAGGTTGCCCAGCAGCAGATAGCCCACCGCCACCGACCAGATCAGGGTGGTGTAGTCAAACGGGGCCAGTAGTGAGGCCTCGGCGTAGCGCAGACTCAGCGTCATCAGGATCTGGGTGATGCCGCCCAGCAACCCGCAGCCCACCAGCAACGCCAGTTGATTGCCCTGCGGCACCTTCCATCCGGCAGGCAGCGTAACCAGCGACGTTAAGGCAGTGGTAATGGCGAACCAGAAAGCAATAGCGCCCGGTTTCTCTTTGCCGTTAAGAAAGCGGATCTGAACCAGCGCACAGGCGGTGCAGAATGCGGCCATTAACGCCAGCAGGATCCCGGCCGACGCTGAGAGCGAGAAGCTGCCCTGCTGCGTCAGCGAGAGATGCCCGGAGAACATGACCAGAATGCCGGTGAATCCCATAAAGACGGCAACCCAGCGGTGATGACGGACTTTTTCACGCAGCAGCAGTGCCGCCAGCAGCACGGTAAACAGCGGCGCGGCATAGTTGATCGCGGTGGCATCCGTCAGTGAGATATAAAGCAGCGAAAGATAGCTGAAATAGAGCCCACCGGTCCCCGCCAGCCCGCGCACAACGTGGCCGCGAATGTTACGGGTGCGGATGCCGTCCAGTACGCTGCCCTGGATACGCAGCCAGATGAGCAGCGGCACCAGCGCCAGCAGCGAGCGAAAAAAGATCACTTCGCCAACCGGTATCGCCCCATCCAGTTGTTTTACACAGGCCAGCATCAGCGTGGAGCTTAGCGCAGCCATGACCTTCATTGCGATGCCAGCAGAGGCGTTCATAGAGCAGATAACCTTCCGGGTGGTAAACGTCAGCAGGAGAAGTTCTTTGCCTCTATAGTCGCACAGCGATAAACGGCTATCTGCCGCGATGAGCCGGCTGACGGCATTTTATCTTTTTTTCTCACCGTTTTACGGCATGAAGAGGTCAGCGGCTCATCCCCTGTCAGGAGGGAATGGCTTAGTGGCAGGCTTCAGAACGCAAAAAACCCGCACAAGGCGGGTTTTTTCAATCATCAATGCTCGCTTAACTGCTCAGGCTGTTGCCGTCATCGCTATCGTAAGCCGCATTGATCATCAGATATTACATCGGGACAACGTTTGCCGCTGATGGGCCTTTAGCGCCGTTTTCAATGGTGAATTCGACCTGCTGACCTTCATCGAGGGTTTTATAATCGTTGCTCTGAATGGCAGAGAAATGAACGAATACATCTTTGCTGCCATCCTGCGGGGAGATAAAACCAAAACCTTTGCCCGCATCAAACCATTTTACTAAACCAGTCATTTTATTCGACATCGATACTTCCTTAATAATGAGCCACAAGGTGGCAGAGATGGCCTGTCTTCCAGAAATAAACTTACCAGGATTTTAGGAGGAGACTCACGAAGAAGGGGTATCTTGAGATATCGCTTGCACTGAGGACTGCTTGACTAAAACTGCTTTGATAAGGTCTGTGTTCCAAACCGATGACGCTATTAAGTCATGCCTGCCCGACATTAGCAAACATTATTTTAATTTAATTTTAACATCCAGACGGCCAGGCATCTTTACTGATTTATCTGGCCTTTTTTATTTCCTGAACGGCGGAAAAGATAACGAACGCTGAATCTTCATAGCCGCAACCCGGTTCTGAGGCTGGCTGCACCCCGTTTCCCACGGGTCTCAGCCAGCCCCGCGCAGCGACAACCCCGGCTGCCGCTGCGCCCTGCCCGGCGGCTATCAGGCCAGTTCAGCCTGCTGGCGGGCGGCATGCCGCGCCGTCATTACAAAGACCATCAGGCCACCGACCCCCAGCGCCACGCCAACCCACGCCGTTGACAGCCAGCCATAACCCAGCGACACCGTCAGGCCACCGAGATAGGCGCCCATCGCATTGGCGATATTCAGCGCCGAATGGTTCATCGCGGCTGCCAGGGTCTGTGACTCATTGGCAACATCCATCAGGCGGATCTGCAGTGATGGCAGCAGCACTGAACAGGTGCCGATCAGGAAGGTCGCCAGCAGGCCGGTTGCCACATGCTGGACCAGCACCGGGAAGGCCAGCATCACCAGCACGTTCCAGAGCAGTGTCCAGCCGATAATGTTCAGCACCGGCCCGTCCGCCAGACGGCCACCGACCAGATTACCGATGATCATCCCCAGCCCGAACGCCACCATCGCCCACGGGATCAGCGAGGGAGAGATACCCGCGATGTTAATCAGCGTCGGCGCGATATAGCTGAAGATCGCAAACATGCCGCCAAAACCGACGGCGCCCACCAGCAGAGTCAGCAGCACCTGCGCGTTTTTCAGCGCACCCAGTTCACGCAGCGGATGAGCCTCTGTATCGCCGGGTGTATAAGGCACATAGCGACCAATCAGCAGACAGGTCAGCAGACCAATCGCGCCGACAAAGGTGAAGACCACGTGCCAGCTGAACAGCTGACCTATCCAGGAGCCGAGCGGCACCCCAATCAGGGTGGCCACCGTCAGTCCCAGCATCAGCGAGGCCAGCGCACGCCCCCGCCGCGCCGGCGACACCAGTGACGCCGCGACCAGTGAGGCCACGCCAAAGTAAGCGCCGTGCGGCAGGCCGGTCAGAAAACGCGCCACGATCAGGCCGTGATAATTGTCGGCCATCGCGCTGGCGACGTTGCCGATGCTGAACAGTGCCATCAGGATGAGCAGCAGCGATTTACGCGCCATCCGCGCCGCCAGCACCGCAATAAATGGCGCGCCAACCACCACCCCCAGCGCATAACTGGCGATGGCGTTGCCCGCCTGCGGTTCGGTGATGGCGAGCGAGCGCGACACGTCCGGCAGCAGGCCCATCATGATGAATTCGCCGGTTCCGATGCCGAAGCCGCCCAGTGCAAGGGCCAGCAATGCCCAGCGGACAAAACCGGCATCGTCGGTTTTATGATCTTTTCTTAACAAAATGGATTCCCAATGGCCTGATCTGAAAAACTGAAGTGAGCCGGAGGAAGGAAGCAGAGCGTGTTCCGTCCGGATGAAGCGGCCAGACTATAAAAAGTCAGACCGCGCATGGCAACCCATTTTGTGATCTGGCGCACGTTCCATCCGCACAGGCGACTACGGCATGCCGGTATTTACCCGACGGCCGATGTCTTTCAGCTGGGAATACTTCTCCAGCAGCTGAGGGCCATCATCGAGGCTCATGGCAAACATCCACATATAGGTCATCACCGAATAGATGTGACCCGCGCTGGTGCCACCCCGGCCCGCCATTAACGCGATGGTGCCAGCAAACAGCAGCGCGGCCATGCTGCCGATGGCCAGATAACCGCAGGCTTCCCGATTAGAGAGACGGATACGCAGGCTGGCTAAAACCCCATAATGACGGCCGAGTGAAGCGGCGTTCGCATGGGTAACGAAATTCACCTCTTTCTCCAGCCGGTTGTTGAGTCGATTAAACAACGCATCATTTTTGCGGGTAAAGCCTGGCAGAAAACAGGCGAAAAACAGCAGGATCGCCAGACACCCTGCGCCAGTCCAGAACTCAATGGCCAGCAGCATCACCGCCGCCCCGGTCATCGACGCCAGCGAGGTAATCAGCACCGGCAGATGCTTCTCAAAGAAATCGACAAACTCGCGTGATAACGCCACCCTTGCCGCAATCGTCGACGCGCTCTGATTTTCGCTGCGCTGCGCCACAATCACTGGCACCGCCAGCTCCGCATAAATGCGGGCAAAGGTGTGGGTGTCGACGCTGCGCCGGGCTGCGCCAATCGCCCACATAGTAAACACCATCGCCGCATAGAGTAACGCCTGCCAGGTTCTGCCGGAGAGGATGGCATTGATAGCAAAGCCCGCCAGCAGCGGATAAAGCAGATACATGACATTTTCCGCGACCACCAGCAGCAGCGTGAAGAAGAGCTTGCGGCGATGGCGACGGCCAAGCGCTTTCAGTGTCAGAATAGCGCTGCGGGGAGCCGCAACGGGAAGGATAAGTTTAGAGGAAGACATCGTTTCTGTTTCTGATAGTGTTATCCTTGAGCGGTTGCTCAAGTATGAAAAAGAGTCTATTTGAGCATTTGCTCAAAGTCAATGTGAGAGTCATGATGAAAGCGTCAGCAGAAGCACTGAAGACAAAAATCCTGGATGCCGCGATAGCATTATTTATTGAGAAAGGGATAGAAAAAGTCACCACCCGCGAGCTCACCGAGTCGGTGGGCATTTCACGCAGCCACATTTATCACTACTTCAGTAACTGGCAGAGCCTCTGTCTGGCCGCACTGGAGCGCTTCATGCGGCGGGATTATGAAGCCTTCGCAGATTCCCTGTCCGGCCTCATGCCGCGTCAGAAACTGCTGCGCCTCTTTGAAAGCCATCTGCCCGCCGCACCGGATGCCACCTGGCAGCTTTATGCCTCCTTCTGGCAGAGTGCGGCACACTATCAGCCCTATGCCGGGCTGGCAGAGACGATGACGGCAGAGTGGCAGGAACTGATGGAAACCATTATCCGTGACGGCGTCACTGACGGGACACTGCGCTGCGCCGATATCGCCCGCACCGCCAGACAGATCAGCGCCATGCTTAACGGTTATGCCGACTTACTGACGGTTAATCCCTCAGAAGCGAAGGCGCGTGAAGCGCTGGCGGATTTAAACCACTTTATAGATTGTGTGCTGGGATAAAGGGATTAAACCGCGCACTGACCCAACTGCAACGGGACGTTTTTAATTAAATGTTAAAAAAAGGTTTATTATTTTAATTGGTCATTACATCTATGGCGGTATATATGCAGCTTCGCTAATTAAACTGACTTATGCTTTTTCTGTCTGAAAAGTGCCCTTTTTGATAGCGTTTCGCCTCCGAAACAGCTGTTTACACAGATTATTATCATTGACTTAGCACAGGCTGTGAGCTGTAAGCCGGTGTTTTTTCGCCATTTATTATTTAACCATTAGCGAAACGGCAGTAAAGCATGCGGTCACAATCTCAACAACTGGTTGATAACTATAGTAAAGAAGTACTTTTTTTCTGATCAAATTAATCATTGAGTCGGACCTTAAAAACCCCTATATTGGCCGCGCTTTAAACATACCCATGACTTTTTTAATTCATTTATTCAACTGAGACGTTACTCCCGTCGCGGTTGTAGGAGAGATATGATGACGGATAAAGTCCGTATTGACAGTTCGAATGCACAGACATTAAACGCAACCAATGAAACCTATTTAGCCCGTCAGGCCGAATTTGAATCTAACGTTCGAAGTTATCCGCGCAAATTGCCGTTCGCTATTGCGAAAGCACAGGGTGTCTGGATCACCGACGTCGAGAACAATCAGTATCTTGATTGTCTTGCGGGTGCCGGAACGCTGGCATTGGGCCATAACCACCCAGACGTTCTGCAGAGCATTCAAAATGTCATTACCAGCGGCTTGCCGTTACATACTCTGGATTTAACCACGCCGTTAAAAGACGCGTTTTCTGAGTATCTGCTCTCCCTGTTACCAGGCCAGGGCAAAGATTACTGCCTGCAGTTTACCGGCCCGTCCGGCGCCGATGCCGTGGAAGCAGCGCTGAAGCTGGCGAAAAAGCACACCGGCCGTTCCGGTGTTATCAGCTTCTCCGGTGCCTACCACGGTATGACCCATGGCGCGCTGTCAGTGACCGGTAACCTGTCACCGAAAGAAGCCGTTGACGGCATGATGCCGGAAGTGCAGTTCATGCCTTATCCGCACCTCTACCGCTGCCCGCTGGGCATTGGCGGCGAAGCGGGCGTGAAAGCGCTGACTTACTATTTCGAAAACCTGATCAACGACGTTGAGAGCGGTGTGCGTAAACCTGCGGCGGTCATTCTGGAAGCCGTTCAGGGTGAAGGCGGCGTGAACCCGGCTCCGGCGGAATGGCTGCAGCGCATCCGTAAAGTCACCCAGGAGCACGGCATCCTGCTGATCCTCGACGAAGTTCAGGCAGGCTTTGCCCGTACCGGCAAATTCTTCGCCTTCGAGCACGCGGGTATTGAGCCAGACATCATCGTGATGTCCAAAGCTGTGGGTGGCGGTCTGCCACTGGCCGTGCTGGGCATTAAGAAAGAGTTCGATGCCTGGTCACCGGGTCACCACACCGGCACCTTCCGCGGAAACCAGCTGGCGATGGCAACCGGCCTGACCACGCTGAAACTGCTGAAAGAGAACAACATCGCAGATAAAGTCGCGGCACAGGGCGAACTGCTGAAAGGTAAACTGAACGAACTGCAGCAGCGCTACCCGGTGATTGGCAACGTCCGTGGCCTGGGTCTGATGATCGGTATCGAGCTGGTGAAACCTGACGAAGCCGCTGATCACATGGGCAGCTTCCCGGCTGACGGCGAGCTCTCTGCGCTGGTACAGAAGAAATGTTTCGAGAACGGCCTGATCCTGGAGCGCGGCGGACGTCACGGTAGCGTATTGCGCCTGCTGCCTTCCCTGCTGATCACCGATGCTGAACTTGACGTGTTTATGGATAAATTTGAAAACGCCCTGCTGTCAGCTGGCGTGAAACCAGTATAAGTGGAGTGAATGCAATGTCCCGGTTAAACCCAATCCTGGCGGCCTCATCTCAGAGTACCGAGGCCTACCAGCAGGCGATCGCCCAGAGTAGCGCGGCGGTCGTTAAGTGGCTGGAACAACCTGAGATGTATCAGGGAAAAACCGTCGCAGAGCTGCGCGAGCGTATTACGCTGGACTTCAATCCTGACGGCCTGGGCAACCAGGCTGCGATTGAACGTGCCATTGAGTACTTCCTGAAAGACAGCCTGTCGGTGCATCACCCACAGTGTGTGGCGCACCTGCACTGCCCTAGCCTGGTGATCAGCCAGGCGGCGGAAGTGCTGATCAACGCCACTAACCAGAGTATGGACTCCTGGGATCAGGCTCCCTCTGCAACCCTGATTGAGATGAAGCTGATCGAATGGCTGCGTACCCAGGTGGGTTATCAGCCGGGCGATGCCGGTGTCTTCACCAGCGGCGGCACTCAGAGCAACCTAATGGGCCTGATGCTGGCGCGCGACGCGTGGTATGCCCGTCAGGGTCATTCTGTTCAGCAGGATGGCTTAACCGGTGACCTGAAAAAGATGAAAGTCTTCTGTTCAGAAAATGCGCACTTCTCCGTTCAGAAGAACATGGCGCTGCTGGGTCTGGGTTATCAGTCCGTCACGCAGGTGAAAACCGATAGCTTTGCCCGCATGGATATGGATGACCTGCGTCACAAGCTGGCCGCAGCCAAAGCCAACGGCGAGCATATTCTGGCGATTGTTGCCACCGCAGGCACCACCGATGCCGGTGCGATCGATCCGCTGCGTGAAATTGCCACGCTGGCGGCTGAAGAGAACATCTGGGTTCACGTGGATGCGGCGTGGGGCGGCGCACTGCTGCTCTCCGAGCTGTATCGCGACTATCTGGACGGCATTGAGCTGGTGGACTCCATTACGCTGGACTTCCACAAGCAGTTCTTCCAGACCATCAGCTGTGGCGCTTTCCTGCTGAAGGAAGCACGTCACTACGAGCTGATGCGTTATCAGGCTGCGTATCTGAACTCTGAGTTTGACGAAGCGCAGGGCGTACCGAATCTGGTGTCGAAATCCCTGCAGACCACTCGCCGTTTTGATGCACTGAAACTGTGGATGGGTCTGGAAGCCCTGGGTCAGAAACAGTATGCCGCCATCATCGACCACGGTGTGACGCTGGCACAGCACGTGGCAGCATATGTGGATGCGCAGCCGGCGCTGGAGCTGGTAATGAAGCCGCAGCTGGCAAGCGTGCTGTTCCGCTACCGTCCGGCGCATCTGGCGCACCTCAGCGACGCGGATATCGCGCTGCTGAACCAGCGTATCGGGGATGCCCTGCTGGAGTCGGGCCGTGCTAACGTCGGCGTGACCGAGCACGATGGCGTGACCTGTCTGAAGATGACGCTGCTCAACCCGACCGTGACGCTGGAAGACATTAAAATCCTGCTGACGCTGGTAGAAACCACGGCTCAGCAGCTGGTTTAACAGTTCTGCTAAAACTCTGAAGGGCGCCTGAAGGCGCCCTTTTTTTATGCCGCTGTTTCCCTCTTTTCCTGCTTTCCGGTCAATTCAGTATCAGGATCAAAGAATGCGATCCCGCCATCAGGCACTCTCTATGGGTGTTGTAATTAAAGCCGAGCTGGCCAGCCGTTACGGCCCCGGTATCAGACCTCACTGAACTGTCAGGAATACACATTTACTATCATGCGTAAAATTTTCATCCTCCTTCTGGCGTTAGCGATGGCCGCCATCATCCTGATCGCCGATAGTCACGGGACCAAGGTTCACAACCGCGATCAGATTTTCAGCCTGAATGCCCCCTCCGGGCGCTGAGCCTGCGGTCACCCCTCATCCAGCGCTCGCTTATGATCGTCTTTGTTCAGCGTCATCAGCGCCACAATACTGACCAGTGCGGTCGCCATGACATACCAGGCGGGAATATCGGGATTGCCCGTCTCTTTAATCAGCCCGGTGATGATCAGACCGGCACAGCCGGAGAAGAGCGCGTTAGAGAGTGAATAGGCAAGGCCCAGACCGGTATAACGCACCCGCGTCGGAAACATCTCTGACAGCATCGCCGGTCCCGGCCCGGCCAGCAGGCCCACCACACCCCCTGCGATAAAGACCACCAGCCCTTTCAGCCCGGTTGCGGTGTTCTCAGCCTGCAACAGGTTGAGCAGCGGCAGAGAGAGCACCAGCAGCAGGATCGCCGCCGAGACCATCACCGTCCGGCGGCCTATCCTGTCGCTCAGCATTCCCGCCGGAATAATCGTGACAGCAAACCCGAGGTTCGAAATCACCGCAATCAGCAGCGCCTCATTAAAGCCGGTGTGCAGTGAGGCCTGCAGGTAGGTCGGCATAATCACCAGCCAGGTGTACCCGGCCGCCGACCACACCATCAGCCGGCAGATACCGAGCAGAATCGTTTTCAGGGTGTCACTCAGGCTGGCGGTCACTTTTTCGCGGGGCTGCGTCTGCTGCCGGATAAACGCCGGGGTCTCCTCCATGCCAGCCCGCAGCCAGAGCGCGATACCCCCCAGCGGCAGGGCAACAAAGAACGGGATGCGCCAGCCCCAGCTCAGCATCTCTTCCGGCGTCAGCAGCCGCGAAAGCAGCGCAACAATCGCTGCACCCGCCAGCAATCCCAGCGCAACGGTAAAGGATTGCCAGGCACCATACAGGCCACGCCTGCCGGGCGGAGCAAATTCGGTCATCAGCGACACCGCCCCGCCATACTCGCCTCCGGCAAACAGCCCCTGCAGAATACGCAGCCCGGTAACGATCAGGGGAGCCAGCACGCCCAGCTGGGCATAGGTCGGCACCAGGCCGATAGCCGCGGTGGCCAGCGTCATCATGATCAGCACAAAAATCAGGGTGGGCTTGCGCCCAATCCTGTCGCCCATCCGGCCAAACAGCACGGCGCCAAGCGGACGGAAGAAAAAGGCGATGGCAAAAGAGGCGTAGGTCAGCAGGATACCGGTCAGCGCGGATTCGCCCTGAAGCCGGAAGAAGTTCTCCGCAATCAGAGTAGCCAGGAAGCCATAAACGGCAAACTCATACCATTCAATGAAATTTCCGACCGACCCGGCAATCAGGGCACGTTTGCGGCGGGGGGAGCTGAGCAGATCAGTATCGGAAGCGGACATGGCAGGCGATCCTCAGTCAATCATGGGTCGCTTATGATTAGCACAATCGCTGCCCGGCTGCGCACGCTTCTGCCCGTCACGTTAGCGCGGACACAGAAAAAGGGCGATAGCACGGTGTGGCAGACCTTTTTCATCCTCAGCCCTTGCACATCCGCTTTACCGTTGTCAGGATGTGCGCCATTGACTAAATCAGGCGAAAAGATAATGAACGCGCACACCTCAAAAGATCCTCTGCACGGCGTCACTCTGGAGATGCAGATCAACCATTTAGTCGCGCAGTATGGCTGGGCGGAGCTGGGAAATCGGGTCAACATCAACTGCTTTAAAAACGATCCCAGCGTGAAATCGAGCCTGAAGTTTCTGCGACGCACCCCCTGGGCGCGGGCGGAAGTGGAAGCGCTCTATCTCGCCTCGCTAAAAGCGTAACGCGGCACACTTGTTTCTCTGAAGCAGAACCGGGGTGAGTCTGAGCTTATCCTCTGTTGTTACTGATGCTGCACATCCCGGCATGAACAAGCCCGCGGGTGAACATTATGCGCAGCATCACTTTCAGCGATAGCCCGGACAAGGGCAATCCTTCGCCCTGACAATCTTAATCCTGACGATGAGCAGTCTCTCTGGCTTTCCACAACGCGAATAGCGTAATCGCCAATGCCAGACTGACGTACAAAGAGACCCACAGCGTGCTGCCCATTTCTTTAAATAATGTGGTGATGATCAGGGGCGCAAAGCCCCCGCCGACAATGCCCGCCAGGGTATAGGCCAGGGATGAACCCGCGTAACGCACATGTCCCGGAAACTGCTCAGTGACAAACGCGGCCTGCGGCCCGTACATCATCGCATGGATCAGCAAACCGCCAATCACCGCCAGCACGATCAACACCGGATGCGCGCTATCAAGCAGCACAAAGAACAGAAATGACCATACAATCGCCAGCAGCGCGCCGGTAATGTAAACCGGGCGTCGTCCCCACCTGTCTGAAAGCGCGCCAAACATCGGCACCGTAATCGCGTTAACTATTGCGCCCAGCATTGTAGCCATTAACGCCAGGGGACGCGGTAATTGCAGCACGGTGGTGACGTAGGTCAGCGTAAAAACGACTACCAGCGCGTAAAGGACATCAGAGCCGATACGCGATCCTCCGGCAATAAATAGCTGTTTCGGATAGTTTACGAAAACCTCTTTTAACGGGGTGTGCGTGGTTTTCTCCTGTTCCTGCATTGCGACAAAGGTGGGTGTCTCTTCCACACCGCGACGCAGCCACAGGCCAAATATCACCAGTACCAGGCTTAGCAGGAACGGAATGCGCCAGCCCCACGCCTGAAACTGATCGGCGCTCATCATCACCGTGACCAGCGTAATAAAGCCCGTGCCGATCAGCGTGCCGCAGGATGGACCAACCTGCGCAAAGGAGGCGTTACGCCCGCGTTTATTCGCGTCGCCATGCTCCATCGATAACAACACGGCCCCTGCCCATTCGCCGCCCAGCGCGATGCCCTGCACAAACCGCAGTGCGACTAACAGAACCGGGCTCCAGATGCCCCAGACCGCATAGCCCGGCAGCAGGCCCATTGCGCCGTGGTTACGCCCATAATCACCAGCGTGATGATCAACACCGCTTTACGCCCCGCGACATCGCCAAGGTGACCGAACACGAAGCCCCCCAGCGGACGTGAAATGTAGCCTACCGCATAGGTTGAAAACGCCAGAATGGTGCCGACCAGCGGATCGAAGCTGGGGAAAAAGATATGGTTAAACACCAGCGCGGCCATGATGTTGTAAACGGTAAAGTCGTACCACTCAAGCGCGGTGCCAATCGAACTGGCAGCAGCCAGACGCCCGGTCTTCGATTTGGTGCGCACGGCGCCTGCTGCATGTTGCAGAGAATCGGTATCAGCCATGGGTCAGCTCCTGTTTTGTTAACTGCCAGTTGAGGGCATAACGCTGTATCTCTCCCGCAAACAGCTGTGCCGCGGCCGCAGCGAGGCGATCGCAGCTCCGTGCATCGCTGCAATGAATCAGCAGCATCGGCTGCATTTTCCGCTGATCCTGGTTTTCCTTCGGTAACGGCGAACTCAGGACGCTGTCTGGCATCAGCACGCAGGAGGAGATGTAGCCCGGCGTCTGGCTTATTTGCTGCTGCCAGGCGCTTAGCGCACTGCCATCGATCGCCTGCAGCGTCAACACCGCTAACTGATTGCCCGTGCCTTTGCCATGCTTGTGCACGACCGTGCTCACCCGGCGCATGGGGTTAACCATTTTTTGCAGATTCTGCACCGACCATGCCGTCTGGTGCGTGAATGCGGCGTGATAATCGGCGCTGGTAAAGGCGTCCAGCGAGTCGGTTTCATATAAACCGAGATATCGATACTCAGCGTTAACTGCCTGATAGCGAGTACCGCTCAGGAATCCCGTAATGGCTACACGCTCCTCTACGTGTTCATGGTCATACCACTGGTTAAAGTCAGCCTCATCTTCAGCGCCAATGTTGGTGGCGACATACAGCATGCCGTGGGGTTGAGTCATCATCAGGATCTCCGGTTAAGGGCAGTTTCCACGGCAAGCGACCAGCTGATTAAGCGGGCGTCATCACCATGAATCGAAGCAAGGCTCAGGCCAACCGGAGCAGAGCCCGGTTGATGGCAGGGTAAAGAGAGCGCACAGCCGTCCAGCATGTTGATAATGCTGGGGTTGCGCAGCATCAGCGCGTTAATCTCCATATAGCGCTGCGCATCACTGAGCGACGCGATAGTGGGCGCGACAAGCGGAACGGTTGGCATGAGTAACGCATCAAAATCCCCTAGCGCTGCGTTGATGCGCTGTTGCCATGCAGCACGCTGCTGGTAAAGCTCAGTGGCATCCTGCACGGTGAGATGGCTGCCGCGCTGGATGCGGACCAGCACCTGGGGATCGTAAGCTTCAGGGTGTGCCTGCGCGCTTTTTTTATGCCATTGCCAGGCTTCATAAGCCGTAATGCCGCCACGCGCATTCATAGCATTCAGCTCATCCAGCTCAGGCAACGTGATGTCGGTAACTGTCGCACCCGCCTGCTTCAGAAGCGTGATGGCTCGCTGCCAGGCCTGCGCCACATGCTGATCCAGACCATCCAGTACGCGCGTTTGTGGCACAGCAAAGCGCGCGTTTCGCAGATCCAGCGACTGTAACGCCAGCGGCCGATCGGCAATGACGCTATCCAGCAGCCAGCAGCTGCGTACGTCGTCCGCGATCACCCCGATGCTGTCGAGTGAGGTCGAAAGCGGTAACGTTCCCCGCTGGTTGATGCGCTTTGCCGTGGGTTTGAAGCCGGTCAGGCCACAGAGTGCAGCAGGGATACGCACCGAACCGCCGGTATCGGTGCCAACGGCAGCCAGACACATGCCCTCAGCAACCGCCACGGCCGCGCCAGAGGACGATCCGCCGGGGATACGCTGCTGCTCGCGCTGCCACGGATTGACTGGCGTGCCGTAATGGGGATTGATGCCTAAGCCGGAAAAAGCGAACTCCGTCATCGTGGTTTTACCGACGATGGCGGCGCCCGCCAGCAGCAGCTTATCGACGGCGCTGGCATTGGCAGCCGCCACGGGCGCATCGGCCAGTAAGCGTGAACCGGCCGTGGTCACCTCTCCCTCGACATCGAACAGATCTTTAATGCTGACTGGCAGTCCATCGATAGGACTTAGCGCCTGCTGTGCCTGCCAGCGGGCGTTTGCTGCGCTACAAGACGCGGCGTAGCGTTGCGTGAACACCAGTGCCCCCTGTTGTTCAGGATCCTGCGCGGCCTGCAACGCGGATTCAGTAAAGGCTTCGGGCGTAGCATCGCCGCTCTGCAACTGCTGACTGGCTTGCCAGAGTGTGGTCATCGGCGCTCTCCTCATGCCACCACCGGCAGCGCGCCGGTGGTGTAAGTGTGTTCCAGCGTGCGATTAAGCACCGGGTCATGCAGCGCCATGCGGAACTGGCTGGATGGCCGGATGCCGCCAATGGCGCCCAGCGTGCCGCAGGACATAGCAACGCCCTCTTCCACGACACCGCCAGCAAAATAGCGCGTAAGCAAATCCTGTGGTGTCAGCAGAGAGGCCAGCGTGCCCTGCTGATAGATGACCCATTTACCCTGCTCCTTAATCCATGAGCTGAGTTCAAGCACATCCCAGTGTTCGGTAACGTCGCTCATGCGCCACGCCGCGCTGGCAACCGGCTTGATACACGCCTGCTTAGAGAGCGCGACGCTAAAAGTTTCCAGATGGCGGTCGGTATGATCAGACGTGAGGGACACCCACAATTCGCCGCGATGCGAGAAAACGAAGGGTTCGGCTTCGCCGGAGGTCTGCTCGCCTACCACTTCAAGCTCTGATTGCTGGCTGAGCTGATTAACCGCAACCCGGTAAAAAAGCGGAACTGCACCGGGTGCGGGCACGCCGAGGGCTTCTAATTCACGAATATGGTGCAACACGGCTTCCTTATCGCGGCCGGCCCAGCCAGCAATAATGAAATGCGTAATGTCCACGTTCAGTGTGGTCGCGGCTTTGTCGCCCGTAGAGAATCGCAACTGCATGAGAAAACCTCCGGTTGAAAAATCACAGTGAAATTTCACAGTAATTTTAAACTAGCGATTTTCATGCCAGATTTTTGTGTAAGATGTCTTACAGGTAAAAAAAGGAACGTGGTGATGAGTGAATCAGTGGCGGAAAATGTGAACCCAGGCAGTGCAGATAAAAGCCTTTCTCTTAATGAACAAGCCTATCTGGCTTTCAGGCACAAGCTCATTACGTTGCGTTATAAACCTGGCGAATACCTTAATACCGCTCAGGTGATGGATGATCTGGCGATAGGCCGCACACCGGTTAATCAGGCGGTTCATCGCCTCGCAACCGAAGGTTTACTGCAAATTATCCCGCGTAAAGGTGTCATGGTGGCGCCATTATCGATTGATGATGCACTGGAGTTGATTGAAGTACGGCTGGTAAATGAAACGCTCTGTGTTGAGCTTGGCAGCCAGAAGGTAACGGATGCGCAGCTTGAGCGTCTGCGTCATCTTAATCAGCAAATTGATGAGGCGAGCCAGTTACGCAGCCGCGAACAGATGATGCTGCTGGATCGCGAGTTTCATCAGGTCCTGGCCGAGATTGCCGGTAATCGCCATCTGGCCGATATCCTTAGCGTGATTCATGCACAAGCGCAGCGCTTCTGGGCCACCACCCTTTCCAACGTTGCGCATATGGATGAAGTGATCGCTGAGCATAATGAAATCATTGCCGCGCTGGAATCAGGCGATACGCAACGTGCAGCCGAAGCCGCACGTGCGCATATTTTCTCATTTAAGCGCGCCCTACTTTCCGCTTAAGGACCAGACCGCGTGCCGTCGCAAGTCCCCTTCCTGACAGCGCCTGATCGATTTCAGTTTATGCATGACCCGGTTGCTGCGGGGGCACGCTAATGATGGCTGGCGGCTGATAAAGTTTTCAGGGCAGCAGCGGCGCTCGGGAGCATGATGTGCCCAGTGGGGAGTGTTGCCGGTTCGCTGTTTAGCCTGGGGCAATCGCGTTGAAAATAGCGGACGGTCCAGCAGTAGGAGACTTCCCGATGTATCGCGCATGGCAAGGCGTGCTGCAGCGAGGGGCGCCATAAACGTCACAGAATGCCAATTAAGGCGGAATAGACAAAATTACTTGTTTTCATTATTTTTCTTTCGGATAAATAGGATTTTATTATTTCTCAAATTTTCTGTCATGTAAGTCAGAAACTCCTGGTTTAATCAGCGTATTTAGAGGGTTTCGTATTTAAATGCTTCTCCTCTTAGCGCTGGGTTGCATCTTGCAATGCCTTAAGCATCTTTTGCAGCCTATGCGCTGCATATTTTCTCATCAGAATAAGAACGATGACCATGGCGCGACCTTAATTACAAATTCCCACTGAAATAGTCAGTATAGATGAACGCGGTCTAAGACAGCAGAGATGACGGAATTGGAAGGCTGAGTTTCGAATTCCCACATTGTAAAAGTGTAACTTCAACTAAACATTCAGCGATTGATATAAGGTAGGACTTTCAGCATGTTACCTGTACTGTATTTGGAGAGAAGATTCTTAGCTAATTTATTACTTCAGGACTGCTGCTGCAGACCTACCTGAAACAGTTTGCCGGCATGATCGCGCCATAATTTAAGGTAAGTCTGACATTTGCAACTATCACAATGAAATACTTATGTATTTTAAAAAGCGAAATTATCAAGATGGATTCCTGTCTAAGGCATTCACGACTCTAACCCTATTCAGCTATCGACAATGGGCAACTCGCCACAGGGTTCATGATATTTAAAAAATTAATCATAAGCTTGTGCAGTTTATTTGCGGATGCATACTGTGATTGAGCATGATTAATGCAGTCTTACTCATTTTTTCGCTCGAGCCTTATTTATATTGTATTTCATAACAGATTAACGCTCTCATTAATTCCACTCACCTGACAACACCTCGCCGAAATTAAGTTAGGCATCAAACGATAACCTAAATGATAATCACATCAAGTAGTATAAAGCTTTAAGCGAAGCGGTATTACTGATTGACTCTTTCCTGTAAGAAAAAATTTTTTCAAATACGTTTAAACAAGCATAAACAATGCATCTTTTTGACCGATACAGTATCTGAGCCTGAGAAGACATCAGGAATGGGGTATTATTTACACTGGGGTTTATTAAATGAACATTATAAAAAAAATTACGGATTTGAAAATAGGCGGCAAACTGGCGCTGGGATTCACGCTTGTCATCCTGGCCTCTGTCATCATAGCGGCGCTGGCGCTCCGCTGTTTTTTAAGTATTCAGGAAAACTCAGCCAAGCGGGATGTTACCGTACAGATGCTGGACACGCTGGCAAAAGCCAGGCTTAACCGCACGATTTTCCAGTACACCCGGGATAAAAAGTTTATCGATATTAACGGTGAGGCGACGAATCAGCTTTTTAGTTTACGAACCAGTCTCGATAAATACTCATGGTCAGCAGAAGGGGCGGAAAGGCTTTCTCTCATGGGCGCAGTGCTGGCGCAGTACCAGGAAAAGCGCCGGATCTTTCTTGAGACCAATGACAAAGCAGCACTCGCGTTGAGTCAGATACACGCTCTGGACCTGGCCTCACTGGCTGAAAAGCTGGCTTCCAGTCAGACCGCAGAGCCTGCCGAAATGGCTACGGATCTGCTTTCTCTCAGCTTCAAAACAGAGCAGGCGGCATTTAATGTCCAGGCATTTATCAAAAAGCCAGAGTCTGCCGGGCTGGATAAATACACTGCGCTCAGGGAGTCGATTTCTCCGCTTGTTAAGCAGCTTAAAGGCTCTTCTGATGGTGCGCTCGCTGCATTACTGACGGAAGTGGATCAAAAAACGCTATCAGGCTCCGCCCTGTTGGAAAATTATCTCCTTTCGGTACGGGCTGAAAGCCTTGCCTCAGATGATATGACTGCAGCGGCAGGCAAAGTGAATGACTCCATAACAGGCCTCGCGTTCTTTCAGTCAGAGATGGCTCAGAACTCTATCCAGACTGCATTATGGCAGATTGGTTTTGCAACCCTTGCCTGTATCGTTCTCAGTCTCATTATTGCCTGGCGTATGACGCGGAGCATCACCGTCCCGCTGAGAGAAACACTGTCGTCTGCAAAACGTATTGCTGAAGGTGACCTGACGTCAGAAATCACCAGCGCCCGCACCGATGAGCTTGGCGAGCTGATGACTGCCGTGGGCACTATGAACCAGAGCCTGCGTGACATCATCTCACGGGTCAGGGACGGCGTGAATAATGTTGCCCGCGCCTCCTCTGAAATTGCGGCCGGCAACACCGATTTGTCGTCACGTACCGAACAGCAGTCGGCTGCAGTGGTCGAGACGGCTGCCAGCATGGAAGAGCTGACATCCACGGTTAAGCAAAATGCGGAGAACGCGCATCACGCCAGCCAGTTGGCTACCGACGCGTCACATAATGCCAGCCGCGGCGGGGATATCATCAACGACGTGATTAGCACCATGGGGGGAATAAGTGAGAGTTCAGGCAAGATTGGGGAGATCATCTCCGTTATTAACGGCATCGCTTTTCAGACGAACATTCTTGCGCTAAACGCCGCAGTCGAGGCGGCCCGGGCCGGCGAGCAGGGGCGCGGATTCGCTGTGGTTGCCGGTGAAGTCCGCAACCTTGCACAGCGCAGCTCGCTTGCAGCAAAAGAAATTGAGACGCTGATTAGTGAGTCTCTGAGCCGGGTAAGTAACGGTACCGAGCTGGTTAACCGTGCCGGCAATACGATGGAGGATATTGTCAGGTCTGTGTCGCAGGTGAGGGACATCATGGGTGAAATTGCCGCTGCGTCGGACGAACAGAACCGCGGCATTACTCAAATTGCGCAGGCCATGACGGAAATGGACACGACAACCCAGCAGAACGCTGCGCTGGTTGAAGAGTCATCCGCAGCGGCTAGCAGCCTCGAAGAGCAGGCGCTCGAGCTAGAGAAAACCGTTGCCGTATTCCGTGTGCCTACTTCCGGATTGCTGACGCCCAGGGTTCAGGTGGCCACGTCCGTGTTAAGGCCGCAGTCGTCCGTCAGGGCATCAGAGGCCAACTGGGAAACTTTCTGATACCCATCCGGTAGCCAGATGTGAATTTAACCTCATCTGGCTGCATCCTACAGTAACCTGTATCGGCAAGGTGAGAAGTCTTCTTATAACGCTGAGTCAGTCTGAGCTGTTCCCTGTTGACTATTAGGCACTGATATCAGCCGGCACATCTGCTTATTACATACTGTTACTGTCGAATTTCCGCTTATCGCTCATAGCGGACATCATCATGCAGACTGTTTTTCGTGAACAGTCATGAAAAAAACTAAGGGGTTTTCCTCCCGGTTTTCATAGAAATGAGGAACATCCGTTCTGGCAGCGGCTGAACAACCTGTTTTTAACAGGTACTCATGGTCCTGTACCCCAAGCGTGAGCGAACCCGCCTGAATATAAAAAAGTTCAATCGTTCCTTCTGTATGTCCGGGGGAGGCAAACTTTTCACCTGCCTGCATTTCCCACATCCAGAGTTCTGTCATATCAGGGCCGCCAGAACCAGCAAGCAATTTTGCACTGCCACCTTTTTCTCCTTTCCATAGTTCCGGTATTTCATCTGATGAAATAAGGCGGACTGCCGGTTTTGAACTGACATCCACAAAGTCAGCCACTGAAACCCCCATCGCGGCAGCCAGCCGGCATAGCACCGCAATACTGGGATTCGCCCTACATCCCTCTATCTCAACCAGGGTCCCCTTGCTCACGCCAGCCCGGCGGGAGAGTTCATCAAGAGACATTTTCTTTTGCTGACGAAACAACTTAATGCGCTGAGATACGGCTTCATTCACTGTGTCGACAACAGCATTCGCATCGGTCAGTAAATTGACTTTTTTGGTCATCGGTCATTATCATGATATAAATTGGTCATTAAAGGATTATCCCGTGTTAAGAGTATCTCCGTCAATCGCTCCTGAAATTTATCGCATTGCACCTGGATTTCGGGCATTAAGTATCGTCGTGCAAGCCGCACCGGTGATGAATCCCGATGCAGGAGAAGCAGCTCTGCAGTATGCATGCAGAACCGTTCTGGCTGGTCAGCCAGAATGGGCGGAGTCTCATCTGGCCGCCTGGGGCGAAGTTTTCCAGAAATTTGGCGCTAAACCTAAACGCACGCCGTGTTCAGCTGATGCACTGCGTAAGCGCGTGTTGCGCGACGGAACAATGCCGGCGCTCGATCCCATTGTTGATCTTTATAATGCTGTCAGTCTTCGTTATGCCGTTCCGGTCGGTGGCGAGAACATCTCTGCCTATCGGGGTACACCACGCCTGGCTGTAGCAAAAGGGACAGAACCTTTTGATACCGTTAAAGAGGGCGAGCCTGCCATTGAATATCCCTCGCAGGGTGAGATTATATGGTGTGATGATGCCGGTGTGACCTGCCGGCGCTGGAACTGGCGACAGGGGATCAGAACCCGCCTGGACGTGGAAGCTCAGCAGATGTGGTTTATCCTTGAGAGCCTCCCCGAGATGCCGCTGGAGATGCTGAACGAAGCCGGGAAGATGCTGACAGACGGTCTGGAAAAAATGATGCCCGGACTGTGGTTTGACGTTTCGCTCATCGAAGAATCACACCCTTAATATCATTCAGGAGAAACGTTTATGTTTACCGGCCTGTCGGCGTTTCCAATAACCCCGGTTACCGCCAGCGGCGTGGATGAAAGGGGTTTCAGCCATATTCTTTCACGCCTCACTGAAGCGAGGGTTGACTCTGTAGGCGTCCTTGGTTCCACCGGAAGCTACGCCTATCTGACCCGGGAGCAGCGCAGGCGTGTGACAATTGTGGCAAAACAGCATGCCGGAAACATCCCTGTTATGGTGTGTGGGGGCTGTCAGCACCGATACCATTCTGCATCTCGCAGATGATGCGCAGGCAGCCGGCGCAGATGCCCTTTTACTCCCGGCCGTCAGTTACCAGCCACTCCGTGATGAAGAGGTCTTTTCATTATTCGAAACCGTAACCCGGCACGTGTCTGTACCGGTTTGCATTTATGATAATCCCGGCACGACTCATTTCACCTTTACGGATGAACTTCACGGCCGTCTCTCATCACTTGAAAAGGTGCATTCGGTCAAAATACCCGGCGTTCCTGACAGCCCGACAGCAGCGACTGAGCGAGTGAGTGCATTACGAAGACATCTGCGTCCGGGGGTGGCCATCGGTGTCAGCGGAGACGCTTATGCCGGGCTGGGATTAAATGCTGGCTGTGAAGTCTGGTATTCAGTGTGTGGTGGTTTATTTCCGCTGATGGCTAAACAGGTTACTGAAGCCGCAATGGCGAAAGATTATGAGCTTGTTACTACCCTGACAACGCGACTGGAACCTTTATGGGCTCTTTTCCGTAAATATGAAGGCAGTATTCGCGTCATGTCTGCAGCAGCAGGCATATCAGGACTGACCGACATGGATTGTCTGCCCCGGCCTCTTCAGCCGCTACCGGCAGGAGCTATTGCGGATATTGGCGGGGTAATGAACGCACTGGAACTCAGGTAATCCTGAAAGGGATCGGTTTTTTAAAACACCCTCTTTGCCTGACACTAAACGCAACTGCTCGCCTGCCGGGAAGCCGTGACGCGGCAAGCCGTCAGCCTGAGGCACTGAACAGCGCGCAATAAAAAAGCCCGCGCAGGGTGACCCGCGCGGGCTTTTCACATCAGGACGCGATTACAGCGCCATATCGTGTTTGGCTGAAGGCGCTGCCTGCTCAGGCTGAGCCGCTGGCGCCGGTGCTGATTTGCCATCCATGTTGATCACAGGCGGCGTGGTCAGCTGCAGGGTTGCCGCAGTCTCATTCCAAACCTGCTGCAGCAACGGCACGTTGTCGTTCAGCTTCTGGCCATAACCAGGAATCATTTTGTGGATCTTGGCCTGCCACTCTGCTGACTTAAACTCTTCCGGGAACAGTTTCTGCATCACGCTTAAGGCGATCGGAGCAGCGGTTGACGCGCCCGGCGACGCACCCAGCAGGGCTGCGACAGTTTTCTGCTGATCGGTCACAATTTCTGTACCCAGTTTCAGCACGCCACCTTTCTCAGCATCTTTCTTGATGATCTGAACACGCTGACCGGCCTGAATCAGTTTCCAGTCCTCTTTCTTCGCGTCCGGATAGTACTCTTTCAGCGCGTCGAAGCGATCTTCATCACTCAGCATCACCTGACCGATCAGGTATTTCACCAGATCGAAGTTATCAATACCGACATCGGTCATTGGCACGATGTTGTGGGTCGTGGTGGTGCTCAGCAGGTCAAACAGCGAGCCGTTTTTCAGGAATTTGGTAGAGAAGGTCGCAAACGGTCCGAACAGCACGACGCGCTTGCCATCCAGATAACGGGTATCCAGATGCGGAACAGACATCGGTGGTGCACCGGTGGAAGCCTGACCGTAGACTTTCGCCAGGTGACGATTAGCAATCGCGCTGTTTTCGGTCACGAGGAACGAGCCGCCAACCGGGAAGCCCGCGTAGTTGTCCGCTTCCGGGATGCCGGTTTTCTGCAGTAACTTCAGCGCGCCGCCACCGGCACCGATAAAGACATATTTCGCATCGACCGCGCGCTCGCTGCCATTTTTGACATCTTTAATGGTGACGTGCCAGGAGTTGTCGCCGTTGCGCTTGAACTCGGTAACTTCAGAGGAGGTTTCCAGACGGAAGTTGTTATTCTTCTTCAGGCTGCCGATCAGCTGACGGGTAATTTCACCGTAGTTAACATCGGTGCCGACCGGGGTCCAGGTTGCCGCGACTTTCTGCTGCGGATCACGACCTTCCATAACCAGCGGCGCCCACTGTTCGATCTGCTTGTGATCGGTGGAGAATTTCATGCCCTGGAACAGCGCGGTTTTCTGCAGTGCAGCATAGCGCTTGGTCAGGAAGTCGACGTTGTCGCCCCAGACAAAGCTCATGTGTGGTGTAGAGTTGATGAAAGAGCGCGGATCGTGCATCACGCCCTCTTTGACCTGTGCGGTCCAGAACTGGCGTGAAACCATAAAGGCTTCGTTAATTTCCAGCGCTTTGGACACGTCGATAGAGCCATCTTTACGCTCAGGCGTGTAGTTCAGCTCCATGTTAGCAGAGTGACCAGTACCGGCGTTGTTCCAGCCGTTTGAGGATTCCAGCGCCACGCCATCCAGCTTCTCAACCATGATCTGTTTCCAGCCAGGCTGCAGCTCTTCCAGCATAGTGCCCATGGAGGCGCTCATGATGCCGCCGCCAATTAACAGAACATCGGTTTTTTCTGGTGAGGTTTCAGCGTGAAGTGCGGATGAAACTAACAGGGCCGCAAGAGACAGCGCGGGAATAACTTTTTGTGAATTCATCATTTTAATCTACAGCTCGGACCGTACTGGTTAAAAAAAGTCCTCAAAGTTTAAAATAATGTTATTTACGAGTTAATGCGAAATTAGTTATAAAATTAAAAATAGCAATTTAGCCTTAATTTAATTACAAAAGGCTTACTTTATTGAGCGATTATTTTAACCACACATTAAGGGTGTCCTTTGAATTATACAATCCCCTAACACAAATATTCTTACTGAAACCGACGGCGGTCAGGCCGCTAAAACTGTACTGATGCGGCGAGTTAGCGTATGTTTCCCGGCGATCTCCCATCCGTACTGAAAGCCTATGACAAGCCAACCACAGAACCGACACGCCGTGACGAAACGACCCATGAAACTCAGTACCCTGACCACACTGATGATGACCGCGGTTATCTTCACCGTACTGCTGGCTGTCCATCTGCTCTATTTCGTTCAGATCGATAACTTTGCCCAGTCGCACCTGAAAGATAAGGCGATGGCGGTCGCCCGAACGCTGGCGGACAGCCCGGAAATCCAGCGGGGATTGCTGTTGCCTGACGGCAGCAGCCAGATCCAGCCGCTGGCTGAGGCGGCGCGTAAACGCAATGGCCTGCTGTTTGTGGTGGTGACGGATATGCGCGGCATTCGCTTTTCGCATCCCAATGCTGCGGTGATCGGCAAGCACTTTGTCGGTAACGATATCTATCCCACCCTGAGCGGTCGGGAGAATGTGGCGGTCAATCATGGTGTGCTGGTGGAAGCGTTACGGGTCTTTACGCCGGTGTTTGACGCGCAGCATCAGCAGATCGGCGTGGTGGCGATCGGCATTGCGCTGAATGATGTGGCGGCTCAGATTGCGAAAAGCCGCTGGAACATCGTCTGGACCAGCCTGTTTGGCGGCGTGGTCGGGCTGCTGGGTATCCTGATTCTGGTCCGGCGGCTGAAAACCATCCTGCTGGGTCTGGAGCCACACGAGATTTCCAGCCTGTTTGAGCAGCGCCAGGCCATTCTTAACTCCATCAAAGAGGGGGTGATCGCGGTAGACGATCACTCCCGCGTCAGCCTGATCAATCAGGCCGCGCAGCAACTGCTGCATGAGACCACACAGAAAACGCCAGCCAGCGGTGATCTGATTGCTGAAGAGAGCGTGATGCACCGCCACCAGCAGGATGCGCTGCATGCGGGGAAAGCCTGGTATGATGAAGAACTGACGCTGGGAAATCGCATCCTGATCACTAACACCGTACCGGTGCGCAGCCGTGACCGGATTATCGGGGCGGTGACCACCTTCAGGGACAAAACCGAGATCAGCCAGCTGATGCAGCGTCTGGACGGCATGGTAAACTATGTGGATGCGTTGCGTGAGCGGTCCCATGAATTCATGAACAAACTGCATGTCATTCTGGGCCTGCTGCATATGAAAAACTATGCGCAGATGGAAGAGTACATTCTCAAAACTGCCAACGCCTATCAGACGGAGATCGGTTCGCTGCTGCAGAAGATCAAATCGCCGATCATTGCCGGTTTCCTGCTCAGTAAAATCAACCGGGTTACCGATGAGGGCCATCAGCTGATTATCGATGAGGCCAGTTTTTTGCCTGACTGCGGCAGTGAGGAGCAGAGCGCGGTACTGATTACGGTGCTGGGCAATTTAATTGAGAATGCGCTTGAGGCGCTGGACCCGGAGACTGAGGGTGAAATCCACCTCATGCTGCACTATCAGAATGGCTGGTTAGCCTGCGAAGTGAGTGATGATGGTCCCGGCATTGATGCCGCGCAGCTGAACACCATCTTTGAACGGGGCGTCTCCACAAAGGGTGAGGATCGCGGTGTCGGACTGTTTCTGGTCAGACAGCAAACCGAAAGCCTGGGGGGTAGCGTCAGCGTCGAGTCAGAACCCGGCGTCTTTACCCAATTCTTAGTACAATTTCCGTGGGAGAGAGGAATGATTACCCAATGATTAATGTGTTAGTTGTCGATGATGACGCCATGGTCGCGGAGCTGAACCGCTGCTATATCGGGCAGATCCCGGGATTTACCTGCTGCGGAACGGCCTCGACGTTACAGCAGGCGAAAGAGCGGCTGGCCCAGGCCGAGCCACAGGTGGATCTGATTCTGCTGGATATCTATATGCAGCAGGAAAACGGCCTCGACCTGCTCCCGGAGCTCCGCAGCGCAGGCCGTCCGGTTGACGTGATTATTATCTCGTCTGCTGCCGATGCCGCCACCATCAAAACCTCACTTAACTACGGGGTGGTCGATTACCTGATCAAACCTTTCCAGTTTGCCCGGTTTGAAGAGGCGCTCACCGGCTGGCGACAGAAGAAGTCGCTGATGGATAATCATCAGTTTTACCAGCAGTCAGACGTGGACCAGCTTCTGCATGGCAACCCGCCAGGGGCCAGCGAACAGAAACGACTGCCGAAGGGACTGACGCCGCAGACGCTGCGGACGCTCTGCCTGTGGATCGACGCCCATCCGGGTACCGAGTTCTCGACCGACGAACTGGCAACCGAGGTGAATATCTCCCGCGTCTCCTGCCGCAAATACCTCATCTGGCTGGCGCAGATCAATATTCTGTTCACCAGCATTCACTATGGCGTCACCGGTCGCCCGGTTTACCGCTACCGCCTGCAGCCGGAATATCACACCCTGCTCAAACAGTACTGTCAGTGAACCAGCCTGTAATCGTCATCCAGCAGCTGAAACGAAAAGTGACGTTGTGACGAACAGATGACCCGCCTGTCGCGGGTCACAAACAGGGCTTCAATACCCGGTTTGTCCGCCAGACAGGCAATGCCCTGTTCCACGCCCAGACCATACAGCAGCGTGGTGTAGATATCGCCATCCAGCGACCGGTCAGAAATTACGGTAACGCTCAGCAGTTCGTTATCCAGCGGATACCCGGTACGCGGGTCCAGAATATGGTGATAACAGATCCCGTTCAGCTCGAAGTAACGTTCATAGATGCCGGATGTCACTACGGAGCGATTGTTCACGCCAATCACACCGATCAGCTCGTCGGCTGCGCCAAACGGTTTTTTCAGGCCGATTGCCCAGCCCTGTTCATCAGGGGGTGCCCCCATGGTCTGCACGTTGCCGCCCAGATTGATCAGCGCATGGCTGACCTGCTGCTGGCGCAGAAAGGCCTGCACAAGATCGGCGATATAGCCTTTGGCGATGGCCCCCAGGTCAATCTCCATGCCCGGTCTGGCAAGCATTACGCTGCGGGCGTCGGCGTCAAGAATGACCTCATGGGGATCGATGAGCGCCCTGCGAGCTTGAAGCTCCGCTGGTGACGGCACGCTGTGCCCCTGAAAACCGATTTTCCAGCACTTCACCAGTGGACCGATCGCCAGATTAAACAGGCTGTCGGGCAGCAGGCTCACCGCATGCGCGCAGGCGATAAGATCGAACACCGGCTGGCTGACCACCACCGGATGCTGCCCTGCCGCATGGTTGATCGCCATCACCTCAGAGGCGGCGCGGTTCACAGTAAAGAGATTCTCCTGCTGTCTGATGAGCCGGAAAACCTGTGCGGCCAGGGTCTGATTGTCTTCGAAGAGTTTGAGCAGGATGGGTGACCCCATCAGGACGGCGGAGTAAGCATAGACACGCGCTTCAGTTAACATAGGCGACTCTGCTTCAGAAAGGGAAAACCGGCACCCGCCAGAAGCGGATGCCGGAGAGGACCGTTAACGTCGGGCGTAAGCGGCGGCGTTACCACCGGCCAGAATACCAAAGATGATGATATCGGCGACGGCGTTCCCGCCGATACGGTTCGCGCCGTGGATACCGCCAACCACCTCACCACAGGCCCAGGCACCGTTGATCACCTGTTTCTGAGTGTCCAGCACCGCTGTCGTGGTGTCGATGGTCACGCCCCCCATGGTGTGGTGAACACCCGGTGCGATACGAATCGCGTAGAAGGGACCTTCACTCAGCGGGTGACGCAGCGCGGTCTGACGACCAAAATCTTCATCTTTCTGCTGGATAACAAAGTTGTTGTAACGGGCCAGTGTCGCTTCCAGGGTGTGATGTTCGCCCATGTTAAGTTTCACCGCCAGCTCCGCCACGGTAGGCGCGCTGATGACAAAGCCTTTAGCGATATACTCGTCGGCCGCTTTGTTATTCATCCGCACCTGTTCGTCAAACACAATCCAGGCGCTCTTCTCAGGCAGGGCGATAATCTGCGCCGAGACTTTGTCGCGGGTTTCCATTTCATTATAGAAGCGCTTGCCCGCCTGGCTGACCAGGATAGCCCCGCCGCCGCGAATGGATTCAGAGACCAGATAAGAGGTGGTCTGCTCCACCGTTGGGTGAATCTGGATCTCGCCCATATCCACCGTGCCCGCGCCGATTTTCTCCAGCATCGCAATCCCGCTGCCGGTAGCGCCTTTGTGGTTAGTGGTGACAAAGCCATCGAGTTCAGGCCGGTATTTCACCACCAGCTCGCGGTTGGCACTGAATCCGCCGGTCGCCACAATCACGCTTTTCGCGTAGAGGATGCGGCTGTCGTTGTATTCATCGACCACCTTCACACCGGTGACTGCGCCATTTTCATACAGGATTTCTGCGACTGAGGTCTCCAGCAGGACTTCGATGTTACGGCTGTTGATGTTTTTCACCAGACCGCTGATCAGGAAGCCCCCCACCGCGGAACGGTCAGCCGGACGGTGCGTCCGGTCAATGCTCATCCCGCCGGTAATGGTGATGTCGTTGAGTTCGATTCCGTGGTTAGCCAGCCATTCGATCGCTTCCGGCGCCAGATCCACAAACTCACGCAGCAGCACCGGGTTATTTTTGAACTGACCGCCCTTCAGCGTCTCCTCATAGAACAGCTCTTTGCTGTCCTCGATGCCTTTGAGTTTCTGGAAGCGGGTTTCGGCAGCATTCATACCGACCGACGCCTTGATGGTGTTACCCCCGATGGTCGGCATCTTCTCGATGATGACGACGCGAGAGCCCTCGTCGTGCGCCTGAATTGCCGCAGCCAGACCTGCCCCGCCACTGCCGACAATCACCACATCGTAATTCTGCGGTGCATTCGGGTTGCCCCCCTCTTCAATCACATGCGCTTTGCTGGAAGTGGTCATGGCGCGTGAAACCGCTTTTTTCAGCGCCTCACTCTGGGTGGTTGCGCCGGTAATGGCATCCACGTGCGGGCTGTTTGCTACCAGAATGCGGTTACGCAGGCTTTCAAACGTGGTGGTGAAATCGACATCCAGGGTGTCATCCGGCACCAGTGAAATGTCGGTGATACGGTCCGTGTCGAGCGTCACGTTGATTTTCAGCTTCAGCGCTTCTGCTTCCACTTTTTCCTGATAAACGCCCGCTTTGTATTTACGGCCCGATTCGCTCATGTCGCGGATCATCGCGTCGACCAGCGAGAAGCGCCACAGCGGTTCCGGGATCTGCAGCTCTTCGCGTTTGTTGCTGTCGATGTAGAGTTCAAGGTGCTCGTTGTTGATGATCCGGTCAGCCCAGTTCGGGTAGGCGATACAGGCTTTACCAATCGCCACCAGATCGTAGCCTTTTTCCAGCGCCATCTCGGCATCGGCTCGGTTTACAACGCCGCCGACGCCAATCACCGGCACTTTTGCCAGTTCAGGCGACCGCATGGCGAGGTACTTCTCGATCAGCGGCGTCGGGTCCTGGGTATCCACAATCGACGGACGCAGCAGCTGGCCCACAGAGAAGTGGACATAATCCAGGCCACGCGCGGCCAGTTTTTCCAGCAGATAGAGGGTGTCGTCAAAGCGAATGCCGGGCACTTCGATCTCTTCAGGCGAGAAGCGATAGCCGATGATGAAAGAGTTGTGGGCGAAGCGTTCCGCCATCTTGTGGGTGATTTCCAGCACTTCCAGCGGGAAGCGGGCGCGGTTGTCGCGGCTGCCGCCCCACTTGTCATCGCGCTGGTTAGAGTTGGGTGAATAGAACTGCTGGATCAGATAGGTATTGGCGCCATGAATTTCCACACCATCGAAACCCGCCTTGATTGCACGGTTCACCGCATCACCAAATTTGGTGATCATGGTGTCGACTTCTTCTGCGCTGAGCGCCAGCGGTTTGGTGGCACCTTCACGCGGCGCCGCGATGGCGCTCGGCGCAACCGGGGTTTTCCCGCCAATCAGCTCCGGCTCGACCATACGGCCGCCGTGATAGATCTGTAAAATGGCGGTAGAACCTTCAGATTTGATCGCGTCCGCAATACGTTTCAGACCGGGGATTTTATTGTCGCTGTCGATGGCAATGGCACCCGGAAAGGCCGGGCCGCGGTTATCGATAAAGCAGCACTCGACAATCACGGTTCCGATGCTGCCTGCCCGTGCGCGATAGTATTCAACCAGTTCACTGGTGACCGTGCCGTCATAGAAACCGGTACAGGTGGTCATCGGGGCCATCACCAGTCGGTTTTTTAACACGGCGCCATTTGGCAGGGTCAGTGGATTAAGGATGGGAGTGAGTGTATTCATTGCGATAAACTCCAAGATTTAAAAGTCTGGAAATTTTTTAGCGGACGCAAATTATCGCTTAATTAAGTGGTCCGATGTCATGCTGTTAATATACGCCTTTCTTTGCTTACGTAAGCGATAAATTTACTTATTTAACTTTTAAAGCATCTGGAGTTTTTATTTGCTGAATGGCGGAACTAAAGTTATATTTATTGTTAATCAAGGGTAACCAAAAATCAACCATTTGTTTACATTGAAATAAATTCATTCATTATCATAAAGTTATGTGATAACCTCCTGCTTTTCCGCCCTGCTCATTTGTTGACCCGCTTCACAAAATTGTCAGAATGCCGGTGGCAGAAATATAAATAGAAAATAAATGTTAAAAAATCGCGGATAATGAATTAATTTCTTTGATCTGGATCAAAATTTATATTTGCAGAAATCACATCATATTTACAGGCTTTTAAAAATGCTGCTCAATCCTCAGGCAGCGGATTAAAAAAATCAGTGCATCGCGGTTTATTCACACTATCAAGAATAAGAACGAAATTCATCAGTGAAGGTCCGGGGCGCAAATCGTATTCTTCTTAACTTGCAGATAAAACACTATGAAAACACTCTCAGCTGTAACTGAACCCCCAAAAGCCGCACCTGCGGGCGCGGGTAAAAAGAAAGCGATCATGCTGGCTCTGCCGGTGCTGGTGGCCGTGCTGCTGTTGCTGGTGCCGACACCTGCGGGCCTTGAACCCTATGCCTGGCACTTCTTCGCCATCTTCGTCGGCGTCATCGTCGGCCTGATCTTTGAACCTCTGCCCGGCGCCGTGATCGGCCTGACGGGCGTTGTCGTCATCGCGCTGTTCAGTCAGTTCCTGCTTTTCAGCCCGGCAGAGCTGGCTAATCCGAAATTCAAAGTCGCCAGTGAATCCTTTAAGTGGGCGGTCAGCGGTTTCGGTAACTCCACGGTCTGGCTGATCTTCGGTGCCTTTATGTTCGCCGCAGGGTATGACAAAACGCAGTTTGGTCGTCGCCTGGCGCTGATCCTGGTGAAATATCTGGGTCGCCGCAGCCTGACGCTGGGTTATGCCATTACCTTTGCTGACCTGTTGCTGGCACCCTTTACCCCGTCGAACACCGCGCGTAGTGGCGGCACCATCTATCCGATTATCGCCAACCTGCCTCCGCTCTACGGCTCTAAACCGAATGACCCAAGCGCCCGCAAAATCGGTTCCTATCTGATGTGGGTCGCCATTACCGCCGCCTGTATCACCAGTTCAATGTTCCTCTCTGCACTGGCACCCAACCTGCTGGCCCTGGCGCTGGTGAAAAGCATCATCGGTTTTGATATCTCCTGGGGCATGTGGTTCCTGGCCTTCCTGCCGCTGGGTCTGCTGCTGATTCTGACCATGCCGCTGCTGGCTTACTGGTTCTATCCGCCTGAAGTCAAAATCAACGATGAAGTGCCAAAATGGGCGATGGCTGAACTGGAGAAACTGGGCAGACTGACCCGCAATGAGATCCTGCTGCTGGTGTTCGTGGTCTGCGCCCTGCTGATGTGGATCTTTGCGACCTCGTGGATTGAGCCAGCCCTGGCGGCACTGCTGGTCGTGGTCCTGATGTTGTGGACAGGGGTGCTCAGCTGGAACGACATCACCAGCAATAAACCCGCCTGGAATACCTTTGCCTGGTTCGCTACCCTGGTGGCGCTGGCGGACGGTCTGGCTCGCGTTGGTTTCATCACCTGGTTAGGTAAAGAAGGTGGCATGCTGCTGCAGGGCTATGACCCGCAGATTTCAGCCGTCGTCCTGTTAATCGCCTTCTTCCTGCTGCACTACCTGTTTGCCAGTACCACCGCGCACACCACCGCGCTGTTACCAGCCATGCTGACCATTGCCGCCTCGATTCCTGGCATCAATATGCCGGTCTTCTGCCTGATGCTCTGTACCTCTCTGGGTGTGATGGGCATCATCACCCCTTACGGCACCGGCCCAAGTCCGATTTACTACGGCAGCGGTTATCTGCCGACTAAAGACTACTGGCGTCTGGGTACCATCTTCGGCGCTATCTTCCTGGTCTCCATGATGGTGATTGCCTATCCGTGGATGGTGTGGATGTTCTGACGGATACAACATGCAGATCAACGCGTTATAAGATACCATTCCTGCACTTCCCCGCTGCACCCGCGGCGGGGAAGCATAATAAACGATTAATTCGCCTATGATGTTGCGCCCCGCAGCCTGCTCGCGGTGGTTCAGCCGGTCATTAAGTGAGAAAAAATGTCGAACAAACCTTTTGTCTATCAGAACCCTTTTCCGCTGTCCCACGAAGAAACCGAATACTATCTGCTGAGCCGTGAGCATGTCTCAGTCGCCGAATTTGAAGGTCAGGAGATCCTGAAAGTTGACCCGCAGGCGCTGACGCTGCTGGCTCAGCAGGCCTTCCACGACGCCTCTTTTATGCTGCGTCCGGCTCACCAGCAGCAGGTTGCCTCAATCCTTGCTGACCCGGAAGCCAGCGACAACGACAGATATGTTGCCCTGCAGTTTTTACGCAACTCTGAGATTGCCGCCAAAGGCGTGCTGCCAACCTGTCAGGATACCGGCACCGCCATCATCATGGGTAAAAAGGGTCAGCGCGTCTGGACCGGCGGCGGGGATGAGGCCGCGCTGTCGCAGGGTATCTATAACACTTACATCGAAGATAACCTGCGCTACTCCCAGAACGCCGCACTGGATATGTACAAAGAGGTGAACACCGGCACCAACCTGCCTGCGCAGATTGACCTCTACAGCGTGGATGGCGACGAGTACAAATTCCTCTGTATTGCCAAAGGGGGCGGCTCTGCCAACAAGACCTATCTCTATCAGGAGACCAAAGCGCTGCTGAGTCCCGGCAAGCTGAAAAATTACCTGGTGGATAAGATGCGCACCCTGGGCACGGCCGCCTGTCCGCCGTACCACATCGCATTTGTTATCGGTGGCACCTCAGCGGAAAGCACGCTGAAGACGGTTAAGCTCGCCTCGACCCACTACTATGATGGTCTGCCGACCGAAGGCAACGAACATGGTCAGGCATTCCGTGATGTGCAGCTGGAGCAGGAACTGCTGGAAGCCGCGCAGAAGCTGGGTCTGGGCGCACAGTTTGGCGGCAAATATTTCGCGCACGACATTCGCGTGATTCGCCTGCCGCGCCACGGTGCCTCCTGCCCGGTCGGCATGGGCGTATCCTGCTCCGCTGACCGTAACATCAAGGCGAAGATCAACCGCGAAGGCATCTGGATTGAGAAACTGGAAGCTAACCCGGGCCGACTGATCCCGGAAGCGCTGCGTCAGCAGGGCGAAGGTGAAGTCTTACAGGTTGATCTGAACCGTCCGATGGAGCAGATTCTGGCGCAGCTCTCCGCCTACCCGGTCTCTACCCGTCTGTCTCTGACCGGCACCATTATTGTGGCGCGTGATATTGCGCACGCGAAGCTCAAAGAGCGTATCGATAACGGTGAAGGGTTGCCGCAGTACATTAAGGATCATCCGGTCTATTACGCTGGCCCGGCCAAAACGCCTGAAGGCTACGCCTCCGGTTCACTCGGCCCGACCACCGCCGGACGTATGGACTCCTACGTGGATCTGCTGCAGGCACACGGCGGCAGTAAGATCATGCTGGCAAAAGGCAACCGCAGCCAGCAGGTGACGGATGCCTGTCAGAAGCATGGCGGCTTCTATCTCGGCAGCATTGGCGGCCCGGCAGCGGTGCTGGCGCAGCAGAGTATTAAGAGTCTGGAGTGCGTGGAGTATCCGGAGCTGGGGATGGAAGCGATCTGGAAGATTGAGGTCGAGAACTTCCCGGCCTTTATCCTGGTCGATGATAAAGGTAACGACTTCTTCCAGCATATTGAGCGCGCGCACTGCGCGAAATGTGTGAAGTAAGAGATGCGTTAAGTTATGAAAAAGCCCCGGAATCGGGGCTTTTTTCTGCAATGATCCCGGAAGGCATGCTGGCTGTGGTAGCGAGCCTGCGCAGGGAACGGGGTCAAAACCCACATGCAGCCCAGTCTGACAGCAACACCTCAGGTCAGGGCACAGGGAGCCCGGTCAGAAGAGGAAAGCGTCCCGCGCCAGGGACAAAAACGCAGGGAGCGTTTTTGAACAACGCAACGCGTTGGCCCGGCTACGGGCGCACCTCAGGGATGAGGTGCGTAATCGCGCGGGCCGAGCGGTCATGGATGACAGCTTTTGCGTCTTTCCGATCTGACCGGGCTCTCTGTGCAGGCTCGATCCCTGAGCCAGCAGAGCCTTTTTTTCTTGCTTAACGTCCTGCTGATAGTGGCATTAGCCACGCTGCAACCGCTGCAACGCCTCATCGATCGGGCTGTCGCCCTGAGTCAGTTCGATGATCTGATATTTAATGGCTGGCTGTTCGATCAGCCCGACCAGGGTTGCCGCCACATCTGCCCGCGGCACCACGCCATAGGGGATCGCCAGGTCGGCATGAATCCGTCCGCTGCCCGCTTCGTCAGTCAGCGTGCCAGGGCGCAGGATCACCCACTCCAGGCCGCTCGCCACCAGCTCAGCATCAGCCTGTCGTTTGACCCGCATGTAGTTCTCAAAACCCTCTGAAGGGGTTTTGCCGCGACCTGCATCGGGAAAAGCCGAAACCAGCATAAAGCGTGGAACATCTGCCTGCTCTGCTGCCGCCACGGCCAGTGTCAGCCCCTCACCATCAACGGCATTGGTCAGCGCGATTCCGGCACCACCGGCCCCCGCCGTAAACACCACGACATCATGCTCAGCCATCAGCTGTGCCAGTTCCGCCACGCTCAGCTGCTGAAGGTCGCCTGACACAGCCGTTGCGCCTGTTGCCTGCAACGTCTCAGCCTGCTCCGGTTTGCGGTGCAGTGCCGTTACCCTGTGCCCTTTGCTGCTCAGCTGACGGGTCAGCTGCTGACCCACCTTGCCCGCAGCCCCGATAATGAAACATCTCGCCATGGGTTCTGAACCTCCACTGAATGATCAAATATGCCGGAAACAAAACAGGCGCCGGATAGGGCGCCTGCAGGTTTTTTACTCAGGGATCACTTTTTCCGCTTTCAGCTTATCGAACAGCTGGGTGAAGGAGTCCAGCGTGCTACGGTAGCCGGTAAAGCCCGCTTTGCGGCTCTTACTCATGTCGGTAAAGGCTTCCATCGGACGTCCCAGATCGGCATCGGTGTGCCACCAGGAGGCGAGTTTATTGATATCCGCCTCACGCAGCTGATGCTTCTCTGCAATCGCCTGCCATGCGCTGGCGGCCTCATCCATCCGCCCTTCCAGCGGCATCATCTGCGCCGGATAGTCAGCGGCCTCAATACCAAAGTATTCTGCCAGTTTCGGCCACATCCAGTTCCAGCGGAAGACATCGCCGTTTACGGCGTTAAAGTCCTGATTAGCGGCATTGGGCGAGGTAGCAGCCCAGAGCAGCTGCTCAGCCAGCAGACCCGCATCGGTCATATCCGCCACACCGTTCCACTGCTCAGGCGAACCCGGGAAGATAAACGGCCAGCCCTTCTCTTTACACAGGGTGGCGTAAACGGCCAGCGTCTGCCCCATGTTCATCGCATTGCCTACCGCATAGCCGATGATGGTGTGCGGACGATGCACGCTCCAGCGATAGTCATACTTTTCAGCGCCCGCGAACAGTTCATCTTCCTGCGCGTAGTAGAAGTTATCAACCGGCTGACGGCCCTGCTCTTCGCGGAATGGCGTAACCGGCACCGCACCTTTACCGTAGGCTTCAAACGGGCCCAGATAGTGCTTCAGTCCGGTGACCAGCGCCACGTGAGAACCCTGCAGGCGATCGCCCAGTGCTTCGATCACGTTGCGCACCATGCCGCCGTTGACGCGGATATTCTCTTTTTCATTCTCCTGACGCGCCCAGACGCTGAAAAACAGCGCATCCGGTTTGACCGATTTCAGCGCGTCACGCACCGCATCGGCATCGGTCAGATCGGCAGTCAGGCTGGTCGCGCCCGCTGGCACGGCACCGCGGCCGCGTGACAGGCCGCTGACCTGCCAGCCTTCCTGCTGTAATTTGTCTGCCAGTGCGCGACCGATTACGCCGCTGATGCCCACAATCAAAGCGTGCTTTTTCATTTGATTTCTCCTCAATTTGCGTAATGCTAAGCCTAATAGAGAATTCAGTTCTTATCTCTGTCATTTATTCACATCATTCTCAACCTGAGTTCACGAATCGATGCACGATCATCGCCTGAAAGACATCCTGCCGTTTGTTGCCAGCGTCGAATGCGGCAGTTTCACCGCGGCGGCCGAACGTTTGCATGTCACCGGCTCGGCGGTCAGTAAAAGCCTCAGCCGGCTGGAAACACGCTTAGGCTCGCGCCTGCTGGAACGCACGACGCGCAGTCTGCAGCTGACCGACGCGGGCAGCGCCTATTACCAGACCTGCCTGCGGGTGCTGGAGGATCTGGCCGAAGCAGAAGCGGTGCTGGCGGCGCAGCGCACCATTCCTTCCGGCCGCCTGCGGCTGGCTGTGCCCACCACCTATGGCCGCCTTAACGTCATGCCGTTGCTGATGCCCTTTTGTCAGCAGCACCCCGAACTGGCGCTGAGCCTGAGTCTGTCCGATCGCTTTGTTGACCTGTTTGAAGAGGGGGTGGATGTCGCAGTACGGATTGGCGGGGCGCCTGACCTGCCTGCCTCACTGGGCTGGCGCAATATGGGTCGCGAGAAGATGCAGTTCTGTGCGTCACCCGCTTATCTGGCACGTGAGGGACGCCCGGAAGATGAGGCGGCGCTGCTGAATCACCCCGCCATCCTTTATGAGCGGGTAGATGGCAGCACCAAACCCTGGCTGTTTACTACTCAGGATGGGCAGGCGCACTGGCGGGAGGTGCCCTGGCGGCTGGCTGTCGGGGACGTTGATGCGCAGTTGCAGGCGGTTATCGCCGGGCTGGGTGTCGCACAGATGCCATCCTGGCTGATCCAGCGCGCCGTGGACGCGGGTGAACTCGACATTATTCTGCCGGAACTGCAGCCTGACGGGCTGACGCTGAGCGTGGTATGGCCACGGCGCAAACAGTTTCTGCCCAAAGTGGATGCGCTGCTGTCGGCGCTGAATGAACTGACCATCCGCTAATCTCTCTTCGTGCGCCAGGCGCGCCACCCTGCCAGCGTCGTGTCATAGCGAGGCCGGAACCCTGTGTCCGGCCTGCCGGGAGAATTACGGCGCCGTGATGACGATGGCCACACGGCGGTTCTGCGCCCGCCCCTGAGGAGTGCTGTTGCTGGCCACCGGGGCGCTCATGCCTAACCCGCGTGTGATGATATTCTCAGGGGGGATCGCCGCGCCCTGCGCCCACTGTGCCGCGACCGCGTTTGCCCTTTTCAGTGACAGCTGCTGGTTGTAATCCGGTTTGCCATAGTTGTCGGTGTGCCCGTCAATGCGCACATGCTCAATACCGGTTGAGGCCAGGTTTCTCGCCATCGTCTGAATGGTCGTTTTGCTGGCAGGGGTCAGTTCGGATTCGTTGATACCAAACAGGATTTTATCGGACAGGCCCAATCCCCAGCCCTCCATGTTCTGCGTAAAGCCGGCGCTTTTCATCGCAGCGATCTGCGCCTCACTGAAGCGCGCCGTCGACTGACAGCCCGCCAGCGCCATCACAAGTAATACCAGGGAAAATTTCATTCTCATCTTTTCGCCTTACCTGCTCGTTTATTCCTGTACATGTTCATATCGGCACGTTCGAGAATGGCCGCGACCGTGTCACCCTGCTGTGACCAGGCATAGCCAACGGTCACCGAGGTCGTTATCTGCGTATCCCCGGCAATCGTAATCGCCTGCGTGATAACCTCATGAATGCACTGCACCAGACGCTGAAGCTCCTCCTCACTGACGCGACTGCTCACCAGCATGGCAAACTCATCGCCCCCTAAGCGGGCAACCAGATCCTGATCGGCCGCCAGAGACAGGAGGCGTGAGCCTATCGCTTTTAAAACGTCATCGCCTGCGGCATGACCCCAGCTGTCGTTGATGCTCTTGAAACGGTCGCCATCCAGAAACAGCAGAGCAAAGCGCCCCTTCTCCTGCTGTCGATCCAGAAGCCGGGCGAGATGCGCCGTAAAGGCGCTGCGATTGGCCAGCCCGGTCAGCGGATCTTCCAGCGCTTTGGCCGCCAGCGAGCGATTGTCACGGATCAGCGAAGCCTTCAGCGACTGCATCTCCTTCAGCAGCGAATTGAGATCATCGGAGAACAGCTGAAACTCACTCGTCGGGCTGCCGGGTATGCGCAGGGAAAAATCACCCGAATGGATCACATAGTGAATGGAACTGGTAATGTTGCGCAGCGTCGCGACGATCCCCCGATGCAGGAAGGCGCTCAGCATCAGCGAGACAATCAGCACACACAGCATTCCGCTGGTCAGGATCAGGAAGGAGTAGCGAATAAATCGCATCGCGCCGGTCACGGTCCCTTCCAGCGTCAGTGTGCCGACCGTGACGTCAGCGTGATTGATGGCGACATTAAGCGGTTTGCTATACATCCACTCGCGTAACCAGCGTGAATACCAGCCCGTCGGTTCCTGCTGCGCATGCCAGCGAACCAGTTCAATATTATCCCGGGTGACGAGCTTTGCAGAGGCATAAAGACCCTGCTCACCGAGCTGTTCAATTTTATTACGCGCGTCGTAACTGTCGGCAAAAACGGTCGCGGCGGTCAGCGTCGTGCTGAGCGTGGAACCGATCAGTTCGAGATTACATTTCTCATAATTTTTAATGAAGAGCAGCGAGGTCGAGGAGAGCAGCAGCCAGCACAACAGTAATATTACCGCCGCATTGATTGTGCTTATTTTCTGCAGCTTATTACGTATTGATGATTTGTCGTTTCTTACTTTATCGAATTTCATATTATTCGACTCTCTGGCGGGAGAGCAAAAGCACATCCGGACTCACCCTGACGCCACTTCTGGCAAGTGAGTCAAGGTTAACGGAAAAAAGCGTTCGGTCCGGTTGAAATATCAGGCAAAAAGCGGCCCCCACGGTGCACTCCGGGCTGCTCTCTGCAAGGGTAAGCACCGCTCTGCCCTCTAGCTGCTGAATAGTTTTTGCCTGCTGCTGCGAGGTTTCCGCGCCAAAATAGAGTGCATCGCACCGGTGCGTCGCAAGCTGGCTGACAGTCGCTATATAGACAACGGTAAAGGTTGCAGCAGGCGAAGTAATATTTTCCGGCAGGGAGAGATGCCGTGCCGATGAAAAGACACATAACTGGGGCGGACTGTTCAGGCCGGGCCAGTGGCTGAAGCTGATAATTCCGCTGACGATACGATTGGCTTTGCCATCCCGTATTTCGCCATAAGCCAGATGAGGAATGAGCAGCAGCAGAATAATGAGTGTCAGGACGCTTCTGCAGACAGGGCGCAGGGAATGCAGCAAACAGGCATTCAGATAAAAAGGATATTTTACGGTCATACTGCGTTCCCGGAAATAGATCGCTCGGCAGGACGCCTGAATAAGCGCCGGGATATTAACACAGCGTTAATAAGAATTGTACCGGATGAATAATTAAACAGGGTGGTGGAAAACTATATTGTCTTTCTGTCACCGGGATTGTGACGCGATGCTGACCGGGATACGGACATCGCGTCAGACGTCAGACATAGCCCATCATTTTCAGCAGCGACTGCACCTGGTTCATCGCTTCACTGCGGTGAGACACGCCCAGCTTCTGATAGAGATTGCGGATATGGGTCTTGATGGTAGTGGAGGCCACAGCCAGCTCCCCGGCAATCTGATCGTTGCTGTAGCCCGAATAGATAAGCCCCAGCACCTGCCATTCACGCTGTGTCAGCGGACTGGTGCGGATCAGCTCCGGCACGTCAGGATGGTTGAGCAACCGGCTGACAAACCCCTCATCGAAATGGGCAAACTTGTGACGGTGATATTTGTTGATCTCCAGCAGAATGCGGCGGGCGCGATGGCTGTCCAGCTCATTCAGGGTATTCAGCTGAATCAACTGCCGCAGCTGTTGTGCCATCATCTCGCCTTCAATCACAAAGTGACTGATAAAACCGGTACTGCGCGCCAGCTTCAGCGCCTCGATCAGCACACGCTGCGCCTCCGCTTTGCGTTCAGTCTGCCAGTAGATCTGATTCAGCAGCAGCAGGTTGCGGTTCAGATCGCTCATCAGGCGCAGGGCGCGGGCATTCTCGTTCAGCTCTTCCAGCACTACTTCCGCCTGGCTGACATCACCCAGCAGGATCTGCGCACGGGCAATGTTGCGCCACTGCCCCTGCAGAAAATGGTTGTTGGCAAAGGCAGGTTTTGGCGTCTGGCGCATCCAGTCGCGTGCGTTCTGACTGTCGCCGGTCATCTGCCAGTAGATCACCCGGACCTTATCGGCATTGGCAATCCAGTCGCTGTGCCAGTTGCCGTTGTTCAGCAGGTTTTCCAGCCGGTTAAGATAGCTGCGGGCATTATCCAGATTTCCCCGCGCCAGCGAGCACTGCACCAGCAGGCCCAGACACTGGATCTGCTGCTGCGGCTGAAAACCGTTCAGTACGCTGATGCCGTCGCGGGCGGCCTGTTCCGCCTCTTCCAGCCGTCCCCAGGCCCACAGCAACTGAGCGCGAATGCGCAGCAAAAACTCATGCAGCGGGAACTGCGCCAGATGCTGCTCTACCACCAGCACAAAGGCGCGACTCTGGATCTCGTAGGCGGCCTGCAAAAAGCCCTGCGCAAACAGAATTTCGCTCTGCTGAATCAGGCTCCAGAGGGCGTAGTGCCACACCTCATCGCGGCGCGCCAGCTGCTCGGTCTGACGCATCAGCTTGAGGGAGTCCTCCAGCTCGCCTTTGCAATGCATCACTTCGCCATGCACCGACATCGCCACAATACGGCTGTAGTGACGATTGCCGGGCAGCGTGTCGAGCGCCACTTTTGCCAGTCGCTCCGCTTCGTCGATGTTGCCGTCGTTAATCGCTACCTGAGCGCGTAATGCATTAAATTCGCCGCGCAGCGCCGCGTCAATCTCGCAGCGGCTGGCCTGTTCAAAGCGTGCCAGCAGGCTGTCCACCTCGGAAAAGCGGTGCTGAGTCTGCATCAGCCAGGCCTGCAGCAGCACCAGCATCGGGTTGTCCAGCATCATCTCCCACGGCAGCGCCCTGAGGGAGTTCTCCAGCAGCGGCAGCTCACTCTGGTTGAACAGTGTCCAGGCGTGCTCCAGCAGCACGTCGCGCAGCATGCTGGCGTCGCCGGACGCCAGCGCATGATGAATCGCCTCGCCAGGGAAACCCTGCGCCATCCAGCTCTCAGCCGCCGCCCGGTGCAGCGCGGGCAGCTCCGCCGCCAGTTCCCACTGACAGCGCTGCCGCAGGAAATTACCGAACAGCGGGTGGTAACTGAACCAGCAGCCGGAGTCATCCATGCGCTGCAGGAACAGCCCCTGACGCTCGATCTCTTCAAGCCGCATCTGGCCGTTCTCTTCGCAGGTAACCCGGGCGATGAGTTCATCATTCATGGAGCGCAGCAGCGCGGTTTTCAGCAGGAAATGGCGGGTGGGGAGATCGACATGATCCAGGACCTCCTCCACCAGATAGTCAGAGAGGTGGCTGGCATTGATGCCGGAGAGACGACGGGCCGAATGCTGAGCCGAACTGGCTCCCTGCCGCGCCGACAGCACAATCAGCTGCAGCGCGGTCGCCCAGCCCGCCACATCGTCACATAACCGGCTGCTCTCTTCGCTCTCCAGCGGGGCCGCCAGACGACAGTCGAAGAATTGCCGCGCCTCCTGATGGGTAAACGCCAGCTGCTGACTGCCCAGTTCAATCAGTTGCTCGCGCACCCGCAGGTTGGCAATACCCAGCTGGGGCAGATTGCGCGACATCAGGATCAGCGTCAGATTTTCAGGCTGGTGACGCAGGAAAAAGCGCATCGCATCGTGGATCACCGGATTGGTGATGAGGTGGTAATCATCGACGATCAGCCACAGCGGCTGCTGCCACTCCACCAGCTCGATAAAGAGCTGTGAAAACAGGGCGTTAAGATTGACATACTGCCGCTTCTGCGCCAGCTGTTCGCTGCGCGGACAGCCACCGTGGGTGGCCTGCTGCAGGGCCGCAATCAGGTAATCGGCAAAACGCTCCGGCTGGTTGTCGCCCTCATCCAGAGAGACCCAGCCCAAATCGCTTTTCCCCGCCGCCCACTGTGACACCAGTGTGGTTTTGCCGTAGCCCGCCGGACTGGTGACCAGCACCAGACGATAGTTTCCGGCTGCGGTGAGCTTTTGCAGCAGGCGCTCACGGATGACGGTGCCATCAAGACGCACCGGGCGGCTGAGTTTAGCGGGTATTAACATGGGCGCGCGTATCTCCGTTTGTCGAGCGCAGCATTATTTTACGCTTCGTAATTATTCCTTACACAGGTTCAGCATTTCGTCAGATGAATGCAAGCAAACCCATTAATTAAACTTTACAAAAGTGTGCGCTATCACACTCCTGAACCGATTTCGGATTAGCCTCATCCTCTCCACCCTCCCTATCCTCCTGCGCTAATTCTGTTCAGGAGGAGGAGCGCCAGCTTTCGCGCGGGCACACTGTCGCCATATTGACCCCTTTTTCTGTTTTTCCAGGAGATCAACCATGACGACACAGCCCGAATTTAACCCGATTCAGTTCAACGCCGCCCTGACCCGTCAGTGGCAGCGTTTTGGCCTGCGCGAACCGCAGGAGATGACCCCGTCACAGTGGTGGCAGGCGCTCAGCGGTGCGCTGGCGGATATGCTGACCGCACAGCCAGGCGCCCCGGCACCCGCAACACAGCGCCACGTTAACTATCTGTCGATGGAGTTTCTGATTGGCCGTCTGACCGGTAACAACCTGCTGAATCTGGGCTGGTATGACGCGGTCAATGACGCGCTCTCTGCGTGGCATATTTCGCTGACTGACGTGCTGGAAAATGAGACGGATCCGGCGCTGGGTAACGGCGGGCTGGGGCGGCTGGCCGCCTGTTTTCTCGACTCTATGGCCAGTGTGGGCCAGCCTGCAACCGGCTATGGCCTCAACTATCAATATGGCCTGTTCCGCCAGCGCTTCGAACAGGGGGCGCAGCACGAAACGCCGGATGAGTGGCAGCGCGATCGTTACCCCTGGTTCAATCATAACGCGGCGCTTAACGTTCGGGTCGGACTCGGCGGCAAAGTGGTCACCACAGAAGGGCAGCCTCAGTGGCAACCGGCGTTTGAACTGGTGGGTGAGGCCTGGGATTTGCCGGTCGTTGGCTACCGGAATGGCATTACCCAGCCGCTGCGTTTGTGGCAGGCGAAACATGCTGAGCCGTTTAACCTCAATCGCTTCAACGACGGCGACTTTCTGCGCGCAGAGCAGCAGGGCATCGACGCTGAAAAACTGACGAAGGTGCTCTACCCCAATGACAATCATCAGAACGGTAAAAAACTGCGTCTGATGCAGCAATATTTTCAGTGCGCCTGTGCGCTGGCGGATATTCTGCGCCGCCATCATCAGGCCGGACGGTCAATTGAAACCCTGCCCGATCATGAAGTCATTCAGCTGAATGATACCCACCCTACGCTGGCGATCCCGGAGCTGATGCGTCTGCTGCTGGATGAGCACCAACTGAGCTGGGATCAGGCCTGGCAGATTACCCGCCACACTTTTGCCTACACCAACCACACGCTGATGCCGGAAGCGCTGGAGTGCTGGGATGTCCGGCTGGTACGCAGCCTGCTGCCGCGCCATATGATGATCATTAACACGCTCAACGCCCGGCTGAAAGCCGTGGTCTCAGCACGCTGGCCGGAGGATGAGGCGAAATGGGCGAAGCTGGCGCTGGTCCACAATAATCAGCTGCGGATGGCGAACCTCTGCGTCACCAGTGGTTTTGCGGTAAACGGGGTGGCCGCGCTGCATTCGAAACTGGTGGTGCAGGATCTCTTCCCGGAGTATCACCAGCTCTGGCCGGAGAAATTTCATAACGTGACCAACGGCATTACCCCGCGTCGCTGGATTAATCAGTGCAACCCGGCGCTGAGTGCCCTGATTACCCGAACCCTGAACACGCCCTGGCTGAACGATCTGGATGCGCTGCAGGGGCTGGAAACCTTTGCGGATGACGCCGCGTTCCGCGCCGAATACCACGCCATCAAGCAGCAGAACAAACAGGCGCTGGTCGGCTGGGTCAAAAACCGCACCGGCATTACGATCGATCCCACGGCGCTGTTCGACGTGCAGATTAAGCGCCTGCATGAGTACAAACGCCAGCATCTGAGCCTGCTGCATATCATCGCCCTGTGGCAGACGCTGGTGATCGATCCGCAGGCGAATCGTGTGCCGCGCGTGGTGCTGTTTGGCGCCAAAGCCGCGCCGGGTTACGCCCTGGCGAAGAACATCATCTATGCCATCAATAAAGTGGCTGAGGTGGTCAATCACGATCCCCGCATCGGTAACCGTCTGAAGGTGGTCTTTATCCCCGACTACAACGTCTCCGTCGCGGAACGGCTGATCCCGGCCGCCGATCTCTCCGAGCAGATCTCGACCGCCGGCAAAGAGGCTTCCGGCACCGGTAACATGAAACTGGCGCTGAACGGTGCCCTGACCATCGGCACCCTCGACGGCGCAAACGTTGAGATCGCTGAACAGGTTGGCAGTGACAACATCTTTATCTTTGGGCATACCGTTGAACAGGTCGTGGCGTTAAAAGCTGGCGGATATGATCCCGCTCTGTGGCGTAAAAAAGATCCGCAGCTTAACCAGGTGCTGCAGGCGCTGGAGGATGGCACCTTCAGCCAGGGCGATCGTCACGCCTTTGACGCGATGCTGCACAGTCTTGGCCCGGAGGGTGGCGACCCCTATCTGGTGCTGGCCGACTTCCAGCCCTATCTGGAGGCCCAGGCGCAGGTGGAAGCGCTCTGGAGCGATCAGGACGCCTGGACCCGTGCCACTATCCTGAATACCGCGCGCTGCGGGATGTTCAGCGCCGACCGCGCTATCCGCGATTACCAGCAGCGCATCTGGCAAGCGAAACGCTGAGGAACGCCATGAAAACGAATCTGGTTAAGGATGATTTTTCCGTGGCGGGTATCGCTGCGGAATATATTAACGCCCACGGCAGACCGCAGGCGATCCCGGCCCTGACCCGCCAGCGTCTGCTGGCGGTGATGCAGCCACCGCGTCAGCAGAGCACGCCGCTGCCGCCGGTGGTGATCTTTCGCAGCGGCGATCTGCTGAGCCTGTCCCCTCAGCTGACGCAGGATGCGCAATGGCAACTCACCCGTGAGGCGGGAGAAGTCACTTCGGGTCGCTGTCATCCCGCTCAGCCGCTGCATCTGCCGCCGCTGCCGGAAGGCTACCATCAGCTGACGCTGCAGCAGGGCGCCCGGCAATGGTCGTGCCGGATCATCATTGCTCCGCCCCGCTGCTATGAGCCGCCAGCGTTGCAGGCGGGGGAATCGCTGTGGGGAGCCTGTGTGCAGCTCTATACATTACGTTCGGCGGAGAACTGGGGCGTTGGCGACTTTGGCGATCTGCGCCGGATGCTGCCCGCTGTCGCGGCACACGGCGGCGCGTTTATCGGGCTGAATCCCATTCACGCGCTGTTTCCCTCCAGCCCGGAGAGTGCCAGTCCCTACAGCCCCTCCTCCCGGCGCTGGCTCAATGTCCTCTATATCGATGTGAATGCGGTCAGTGACTTCCGGCAGAGCAGCGCCGCCCAGGCCTGGTGGCAGCAGCCGGAGACACAGCAGGCGCTGACGCAGGCGCGCGCCGCGGAGTGGGTCGACTATGCGGCGGTCACCCGCCTGAAAATCACGGCGCTGAGCCTGGCATGGCCGCAGTTCAGCCAGCGTGAGGCCAGCGATCCTGAGGTGCAGGTATTCCACGCCTTTATCAAAGAGGGTGGCGTCAGTCTGCAGCATCAGGCGCTGTTTGATGCCCTGCACGCCGATCAGATTGCGCAGGATAGTCAGCGCTGGGGCTGGCCGGTGTGGCCGGAGGCGTTGCAGGACCCTGCCAGCCCGGCGGTGAAAACCTTTCTGCAGCAGCATGCCGATCAGGTGCGTTTCTGGCTCTGGTTGCAATGGCTGGCCGCGCAGCAGTTTGCGGAGTGCTGGCAGGGCTGCCAGCAGCAGGCAATGCCCATCGGCCTTTACCGCGATCTGGCGGTCGGGGTGGCCAAAGGAGGAGCCGAGACGTGGAGCGATCGCGACCTCTACTGCATGGAGGCCAGTATCGGAGCCCCGCCCGATATCCTCGGCCCGCGCGGTCAGGACTGGGGACTGCCGCCGATGGACCCGCAGGTGATGCAGCAGCGCGCCTGGGAGCCGTGGATTGCCCTGCTGCGCGCGAATATGCGCCACTGCGGCGCACTGCGCATCGATCATGTGATGGCGCTGATGCGGCTCTGGTGGATACCGGCCGGGGAACCGGCGATGCACGGAGCCTATGTTCACTATCCCATCGACGACCTGCTGGCGATTCTTGCGCTGGAGAGCCAGCGACATCGCTGCATGGTGATTGGGGAAGATCTCGGCACGGTGCCGGAGGCGATTGTCGATAAGCTGCGGGATGGCGGCGTTTACTCCTACAAGGTGCTCTGGTTTGAACAGACCTCCCCGTCGGGATTTCGTCCACCCGCCGCCTGGCCGCGGCAGGCGATGGCCGTCGCGACCACCCACGATCTCCCGACGCTGCGCGGCTGGTGGCAAAGCGACGACCTGACCACGGGCGCCCGGCTGGGCCTCTACCCGGACAAGGTGGTGCTGGCCGGGCTGTATCAGGATCGGCTGCGGGCAAAGCAGGCGCTGCTCAACAGCCTGCATCAGGTGGGCGCCCTGCCAAAACGGGCCGGACGGTCTGCCGGACGTACCGGGATGAGCAAGGCGCTGAACCGGGCGATGCAGCGCTATCTGGCGGACAGTCACAGCGCCCTGCTGGGTCTGCAACCGGAGGACTGGCTGGATATGGCCACGCCGGTCAATATCCCCGGCACCAGCGATGAATACCCGAACTGGCGACGCAAGCTGAGCGTCACGCTGGAGGCGCTGTTCAGCGATGCGGAAACCTGTGCACTGTTGCGGGATCTGACGGCGCGACGGAAGCAGTCAGCATGAATCAGGAAAGCTGAAATCAGCGCGGATCAGGGATGACCGCGCTGTATTGCATGAATAACGCTTTAACCTTAATGGCAGACAACGGCTCTTTCTCCTGACATTTCTGTTAGTTAGTCCGCTCACAGGTCATATCTCCCCTCATTCAACATTATTTCAATCCAAAAAAAGGTGCGCCGGAGCGCACCAGATGGGACAACATCCCTGGTGTCGGGGCAGTTTCACCCCTTGCCTTTAACACCACGGATAAAGGTTTGCCGGGCGGAGGTGGAACCCAGCCGTTCGGCTTCATCCAGCAGCTTCAGCGCTTTGTCGATATTGCCGCTGTTTATCGCCTGAGTGATCTGCTGATTAAAGTAGCGCTCAGTGTCACTCATGATCGGTTCTGCCGCTGTTTTCGTCGCTGGTAAAGGCGCGGCGGTGGCGGCAGGGGCCGAACGATAAGCGGGCGCAGGCGCAGTATTACCGACGGTGACCGGGCCGGGACCGGACGATCCAAACAGCGGCCCGACCAGAATGGAGGAGCCGGAACTGGTCTGCATTTTCAGTTTGAGGGTGCCCTCCCGGCTGTGGCTGGCGATAGGGTCGGGAATGTCCGGCACAGCATGGCCGGTGCCCTGCGCGTAGGCTTTAGCCGGATCGAGCAGGGTGGTGGTCTGGGTCAGATCGCTGTCGGTGGTGAACACCAGCAGGTAAATTTTTTGCTGGCCCAGCGCCGGGGTCAGTTTCATCACCCCTTCCAGCCTGTCTGCCGCCATCACGCCTGGCTTCTGGTAGGTAAAGTAGCGGCTGGGGAACCAGGCGGCGGGCCGCAGAGTTTCATCCAGTACCAGCACGTTAGGCGCAAAAACCTGCCCGTTGGCCACTTCACTGCTCAGCGTCAGCGTCAGTTCGCCGATATTTGCTGGCAGGCTGTAGGCCGCCACCGGTCCGGCAATGTGCGGCGCGTTGAGCGTCTGCCCGCTGCTGGCGAGTTTTGTCGTCTGGGTCTGTGAGGCGGCCAGCGGCTGCCAGCTCAGATGTTGCAGGGTTTCAGCAGGGACAACCGGGGCGGAGGTGAGATCCTGCGGCACCAGGTTGACGTCCGCCAGGGCGGGCAGGCTCTGTCCGGCCAGTAATGTTGCACTCAGGCAGAGTGCAGTCAGCGTCTTTTTCATTTTCATTATGCGTACCTTATTACAGGTCGCGGCATGCACCAGGCAATGGCACACCGCGACCAGAGAGATTCATCAGGCGTGCAGGCACGCCCGTCAGAAACGGTGCGGGTTTACCACCAGATTTCCATCTGCGCGCCGAAGGTAAATTCATCGTTATTACCGCGGCTGTTGGTCAGGATGCCGTTGCCGGTAGAGTCAGCCGAGGCGAAGGTGGTGAGATCGCCGGCGCTGTCTTTGTTGTAGCCCCACTTCTCATCCCATTTGGCATAGGTAGCGAACAGACGCAGCGCCGGACGTGACCAGATGCTGTCACCCGCCTGCCACTGCTGTGCCAGCGTCACTTTGTACTGACCGTTGCGCTCGCTGGCCTGCTGTGACTTCACATTGTCATAGCCCAGTTCCAGCAACGTACTCATGATCGGCGTCCATTTGTACATCGGACGCACGCCGACGGTGTACCACTCGGTGCCGCGGTCGTTATCCAGATCGATGTTCTGATACATGGCGACATACATCAGGTCCCAGCGTTCTGCCAGCGAGATCGCCCCGTGGTCGAGGATGCGGTACATGTCACCGTTGTTATTGAGACTGGTGCCCTGCGGCACCCCTTTGCCCTGCGAGGTCATCGCGTCGGTGGCGTACTGCAGTACAAACTTGTTGTAGCCCTTGAGCATGCTCTGGGTATGTTCGGCGGTGAACATCCAGCCATCTTTTGAGGCGCCATCTTCCAGACGATAGTCGTCACGGGCATTGGCACGACCGTAATCGACCCCCAGCTCCAGCACGCCATCCGGGTTGGTTTCCAGGCCCGCCAGGCGCACATCAAACACGTCATTCGCGGTGCTGGTGGCGAAGTCACGGATACGATCGCTGGAGAAGGTGTAAGAACCGCCCGCTTCCGAAGAGCGGGTTGCCGCGAAGGAGAGTTTACCGAAGCCGAGATCGACATCTTCCAGACCGGCACCCGGTCCGGAGATATCCCAGTAGTAGAAGTCGATCATATGAACGTCATGACGCTGATAGAAACGCTTACCGGCCCAGAGGGTCGATCCTGGCAGCGCATCGATCAGGTTTTTCCCTTTTACGTTGGCTTCACGGAATGCCGGTGAGGTGGCTTCCCAGTCGTTCTGCTGGGCTACGGAGTAAGCCACGTTGGTGTCGAAATAGAAGCTTTTGTCGCCCTCTTTCCACACTTCCTGGCCTAATTTCAGTTCGGCGTAGGTTTCACATTCGTTGCCCAGACGGTATTTACTTTGAGCACCGGTGGCCTGGAAACATTGCTGTTCGCCACCGCTGCCCGTCCAGCCGATGCCGGAACGGGCATAGCCGGTGAAATCGACCGCCATCGTCGGGGCGGAGAGCGTGCCCACCGCGACGGCAACGGCAAGGGGAAGTTTGCGCAGAGTTAACATTTTCTATCTCCTGAGGTCATGGCTTTTATTGTTTTGGCAGGGCTACACACCCGGCTCCTGGTACAGCCTGCGGCACGCGCTCCCGTCCTCGCGGAACAGGTGACAACGCTCGGGCGGCAGGCCAATCGCCAGGATCGCGCCCTCTTTTACCAGCACGACGTCCTCCTGGCGGTAGACCAGGTTCTGACGGATTGCGGGAATCTCGATGTGGATCTGTGTTTCATGCCCCAGCTGTTCCACCACCTGCACTTCCCCTTCAAGGGTGACGTCGGCGATATCGCTGGAGAGCAGATGTTCCGGGCGAATGCCCAGTGACATATTGCTGCCGACCAGTACGCCGGCGCTGTCAACCGGCAGCCAGACCAGCTGCTGATTCGGCAGACGGACCTGAACCTGATCGAGGGCGGTGGCGGTCACTTTGACCGGCAGGAAATTCATTTTGGGTGAGCCGATAAATCCGGCGACAAAGCGGTTGGCGGGATAGTGATAGAGCTCCAGCGGCTTGCCGACCTGCGCGATGCGCCCGGCATCGAGCACCACAATTTTGTCAGCCAGCGTCATCGCTTCAATCTGATCGTGGGTCACGTAAATCATGGTGCGCTTCAGGCGCTTATGCAGACGAGAGATCTCAATGCGCATCTGAACGCGCAGGGCTGCGTCAAGGTTGGACAGCGGTTCATCCAGCAGGAAGACGCGCGGTTCCGCCACCAGCGTGCGGCCGATGGCGACGCGCTGACGCTGTCCCCCTGAGAGGGCTTTTGGCCGGCGATCGAGCAGGTGCGCCAGCTGCAGAATTTCGGCCACCTGATTGACCCGCTGATGGATTTCAGCCTTTTTTACCCCGGCCAGTTTCAGGCCAAAAGACATGTTTTCCGCTACGGACAGGTGCGGATAGAGCGCATAAGACTGAAACACCATGCCGATGCCGCGCTCGGCAGGCGGCACCTCATTCATGCGCCGGTCGCCAATGAGCAGCTCGCCGCTGGTGATGGTTTCCAGTCCGGCAATCATGCGCAGCAGCGTCGATTTGCCACAGCCCGACGGGCCGACGAAAACAACAAATTCCCCTTCACGAATGGTGAGATCGATCTCTTTCGACACCACCGTTTCGCCCCAGGCTTTTGTGACATTGCGTAGCACAACGCTCGCCATGATCCCTTCCCTCTTAGCTGCACATTCGTGTCTGCTCAGCGGCAGACGGGTTCCGGGGCTCACTATGCGAGAGGAAACCGGCGGTCACATCCTCCACCGCAGCGCAATCCACTGGGGGAGGAGACGGGAGGAGGAGAAACCGCGGCGGACGAGGCAGCCAGCGCGCCGCCGCGGTTTTTTGTGATCGTTCACGCAGACCTGCACGATTTTTTGCCGCGCCATCTCCCGCTCCGGACGCTTTTTGCCAGCGCGATCACAGTGATGGGCGGCGGGGCGTAGAGCAGAGGAGGATGAGATGCCGGTGTGGATACGCACAATGATGCCGACAGAGTCTTCACCACTTCCGCTAACAGGATGAATTTATGACGATGAAAACCGGAGCAAGAATTCTGGCCCTCTCGGCCCTCTCTGCCGTGCTCTTTTCGGCCAGCGCGATGGCAAAGATTGAGGAAGGTAAACTGGTCATCTGGATCAACGGTGACAAGGGCTATAACGGTCTTGCTGAAGTGGGTAAGAAATTCGAGCAGGAGACCGGTATCAAAGTCACCGTTGAACACCCTGACAAAATGGAAGAGAAGTATCCGCAGGTAGCGGCGACGGGCGATGGTCCGGACATTATCTTCTGGGCGCATGACCGGTTTGGCGGCTATGCGCAGTCGGGCCTGCTGGCGGAAATCAGCCCGGATGCCAGCTTCCAGCAGAAGATTTTCCCCTTCACCTGGGATGCGGTTCGCTTTGACGGCAAGCTGATTGGCTACCCGATCTCGGTCGAGTCACTCTCGCTGATCTACAACAAAAAGCTGCTGCCTAATCCGCCCAAAACCTGGGAAGAGATGGCCAGCCTCGATAAGCAACTGCGCGCTAAGGGCAAAAGCGCCATTATGTTCAACCTGCAGGAACCCTACTTCACCTGGCCACTGCTGGCCGCTGGCGGAGCTTACGCCTTTAAGCTGACCGACGGGCGCTATGACGTGAAAGATGTCGGCGTGGATAACGCGGGCGCGAAAGCCGGGATGCAGTTCCTGGTCGATCAGGTCAAAGCTAAAACCCTGAATGCGGATACCGATTATTCGATTGCCGAGGCGGCCTTTAACAAAGGGGAAACCGCGATGACGATCAACGGCCCCTGGGCATGGAGCAACATCGACAAGAGCGGGATCGACTATGGCGTGACCACGCTGCCAACGCTGAACGGTAAACCCTCTAAGGCGTTTGTTGGTGTGCTGAGTGCCGGGATCAACGCCGCCAGTCCCAATAAAGAGCTGGCGAAGGAGTTCCTGGAGAACTACCTGCTGACCGATGCCGGCCTGGATGCGGTCAACAAAGATAAGCCGCTTGGCGCGGTGGCGCTGAAATCGTTCCAGCAGACGCTGGAGAAAGATTCCCGTATCGCCGCCACCATGACCAATGCCCGTCAGGGTGACATCATGCCGAATATCCCGCAGATGGCCGCATTCTGGTATGCGATGCGCACCGCCACGCTGAATGCCCTGGGCGGTCGTCAGAGCGTTGACGCCGCACTGAAAGATGCCCAGGCCCGTCTGAAGAAATAATTTTTCCCTGCCGCCGGGGCAACCCGGCCTGAGTGACCGTTAAGGAAAACCGCATCATGTCAGGAAAACCGAAAACGCACAGTCTGCTGTTAAAGGGCGTTCTCATCGGAATGGGCTGTCTGCTGGTCGGCTATCTGCTGGTGCTGATGTACGCGCAGGGCGAATATCTGTTTGCGCTGCTGACGCTGATCCTCAGTGCCACCGGGCTGTGGATTTACGCCAACCGTCGCGCCTATGCGTGGCGTTATGTTTATCCCGGCGTGGCCGGGATGGCGCTGTTTGTCCTGTTCCCCCTCGCCTGCACCGTGGCCATTGCGTTCACCAACTACAGCAGCACCAATCAGCTGACCTTTGAGCGCGCGCAACAGGTACTGCTGAGCCGCACCTTCCAGTCGGGGGACGCCGTCAGTTTCTCACTCTTCCCGGCAGGCGACCGCTGGCAGCTGGTGCTGAACGACGGCAAAGCAGACTTTGTCTCGCCGCCGTTTCAGTTTGGCGCTGAACAGACGCTGAAAATGGCCCCCGCGACGCCGCCAGCGGGTGAGCGGGCGACCCTGAGGGTCATCACCACCCATCGCCAGGCGCTGAGCCAGATCCGTGCTGAGCTGCCGGATGGCCGTCAGCTGCGGATGAGTTCGCTGCGCCAGTTCTCCGGAACTCAGCCGCTCTACCGGGTGGGCGCGCCGGATGAGCTGATCAATCAGCAGAGTGGCGTGCACTATCGCGCCAATCCGCAGACCGGTTTTTATCAGGCCGTCAACGCCGCGAACAAATGGGACAACGAAACGCTGAGCCCCGGCTTCACCGTGAATACCGGCTGGAAAAACTTCGCGCGGGTCTTTACCGACGAAGGGATTCAGAAACCGTTCCTGGCGATTTTTGGCTGGACGCTCTTCTTCTCGCTGATCACCGTGGTGCTCACCGTCGCCGTCGGCATGGTGCTCGCCTGTCTGGTGCAGTGGGAGGCGCTGCGCGGCAAAGCCGTTTACCGGGTGATGCTGATCCTGCCCTATGCCGTGCCAGCGTTTATCTCAATTCTGATTTTCAAGGGGCTGTTTAACCAGAGCTTCGGGGAGATTAACGTGATGCTCAGCGCGCTGTTTGGTGTAAAACCCGCCTGGTTCAGCGATCCGACGCTGGCGCGTACCATGCTGATCATTGTGAATACCTGGCTGGGCTACCCCTACATGATGATCCTCTGCATGGGGCTGCTGAAGGCGATTCCGGACGATCTCTATGAAGCCTCGGCGATGGATGGCGCAGGCCCATTGCAGAACTTTTTCCTGATTACCCTGCCGCTGCTGCTGAAACCGCTGATGCCGCTGATGATTGCCAGCTTTGCCTTCAACTTTAATAACTTTGTGCTGGTGCAGTTACTGACCAACGGCGGGCCCGATCGTCTCGGTACCACCACGCCAGCCGGGTATACGGATCTGCTGGTGAACTACACCTGGCGTATCGCTTTTGAAGGCGGCGGCGGGCAGGACTTTGGTCTGGCGGCGGCGATTGCCACCCTGATATTCCTGCTGGTGGGTGCGCTGGCGGTAATTAACCTGAAAGCCTCGCGGATGAAATTCGACTAAGCGTCTGGCCCGACAGGCGCAGACCCGGACCGTGAGGATGATAAGCACGATCCGGGTTCAGACTGACAAATCAAATCGCCTGAGGGACCAGGTTTAAGGAGCTGTTATGGCTATGGTACAACCCAAATCGCAACGGCTGCGTCTGCTGACCACGCATCTGCTGCTGCTGTTATTTATCGCGGCGATTCTCTTTCCGCTGCTGATGGTGGTGGCGATTTCGCTGCGCGCCGGTAATTTCGCCACCGGCAGCCTCATCCCGGAGCAGATCTCATGGGAGCACTGGCGTCTGGCGCTGGGTTTCAGCGTTGAACATGCGGATGGACGGGTCACACCGCCGCCCTTCCCGGTGCTGCTCTGGTTATGGAACTCGGTTAAGATCGCGGCCATCAGTGCGCTGGGCATCGTGGCGCTCTCCACCACCTGCGCCTATGCGTTTGCCCGCATGCGCTTTACCGGCCGTGCCAGCCTGCTGAAGGGGATGCTGATTTTCCAGATGTTCCCGGCGGTTCTGTCGCTGGTGGCGCTCTATGCGCTGTTTGACCGGCTCGGCCAGTATCTCCCGTTCATCGGGCTGAATACCCATGGCGGCGTGATCTTCGCCTATCTTGGCGGCATTGCGCTGCATGTCTGGACGATAAAAGGCTATTTCGAAACCATCGACGGTTCGCTGGAAGAGGCGGCGGCGCTGGATGGTGCCACCCCGTGGCAGGCGTTCCGGCTGGTGCTGCTGCCGCTGTCGGTGCCGATTCTGGCGGTGGTGTTTATTCTTGCCTTTATCGCGGCGGTGACAGAGGTGCCGGTCGCCTCGCTGCTGCTGCGCGATGTTAACAGCTACACCCTTGCGGTCGGGATGCAGCAGTATCTCAATCCGCAGAACTATCTGTGGGGCGACTTTGCCGCCGCCGCGGTGCTCTCTGCGATTCCGATTACCCTGGTCTTCCTGCTGGCCCAGCGCTGGCTGGTCAGCGGCTTAACCGCGGGCGGGGTGAAAGGCTAAACGATCATCATTGTACGTTGCCACTGCTTACACAACCTCTGTTGTGGTTGAAGGATTCGGCGGCCTGCGGGCCGCCTTTTTTTACGCTTCCTCTGCCGGTGTACGGCTGCCTGCCACCAGCGCCACGACAAGCGCGGTGATCGCCTGCTCGCCTGCCTGTTTATCGATATCGCCCCGTGCCACCGCGCCTGCGATAGCATCCGCGCCCCCCAGCAAGCCCCACATGCCTGCTTCGGCCATCCCACTGCTGCCCGTAAACGGAGCAAACCAGCGCTGACAGCGGGCGATAAAGTCGAGCTGATAGTGACGTTTTACCGCAGCGAGTTCAGGCGTGGTGCTGAGCGCGGACAGCAGTTCAGGAATTTCACGTCCTTCCGTCATCACACAATCCACGTAACAGGCTGCGAGCACGGCCGCTTTTTGCTGCATCTGCATCGGCGCAGCCTCCATGGCTGCTTCCATCCGATCGGTCTGGCGGCGGTCGAAATCGTCATACAATGCCGCCAGCAGACCATGACGGGTCGTGAAGTGATCGTAAACGACGGGCTTACTGACGCCCGCTGCCTCACCCACCCGGGCCAGCGTCAGCGCCTCGCTGCCTTCGGCCTGCATGATCTGCCAGGCGACTTCGGACAGCTGTCTGCGACGCGCCTCGCGTGACAGACGTTTAGGGGCAGACTTTTTCGCGGTCATGCGCTTTCTTCTCGGGCAAAAATCCGTTGCCCCCATTGCTGCGCCCGCTGATAGTGTGACTCAGGAAATCCCTCGTCGCTGGTCAGTAGCAACTCGCTGGTAACCACCGGCGCGCCACAATAATCAAAGATGCCGTGATCGATCAGATTCCGCATGCTGCCGAAATAGCCGCGGCGCATGAAAGTTCGCGTATCGGCTGCACCCAGCGCGATCAGATGCACGGGAAGATGTCCGAGGCGCTTCACTATCCGGTCATCCTGCTCGTCAAAGGCCCAGCCTGCAATAAAGACCCGGTCGATCCAGCCCTTGAGCTGTGCCGGAAATGACCACCAGTAAATCGGGTAGACCAGCACCAGTGCATCAGCACGATCCAGCCGCTGCTGCTCGGCCAGCACATCCGGCGGAGTTGCAGCCTCACCGTTAAAACGTTGATGATCGCTGAGCGTAAAACGCGGGTCGAACCCCTCAGCGGCGAGATCAGCCTGTTCAACCGTATGGTGGCCTGACGCCAGAACCCCCTGCGCAAGCTGGTCCGCAATGCGATGGGTGTGAGCATCATGATTGGGATGGGCAGTTACTATGAGTGCATGCATCGTCGTCACCTTACCTGATTAGCCATTAAGCTACTAAAGGTAGGTTACGGTTAGTAGGTTAGCAAGTGGCAACGTATGCTGAGATTCGGCTGACCGCATTCAGGGTTAAACCCGGTCATCGCCCTGCGGCCAGCCGTTAACGACGATAAGCTAGCGAGCGCACCAGCCAGTCGCCCAGTTTCTGAATCAGCATCACCAGCGCCAGCAGCACGACAATAGTCGCTGCCATGATCTGATTATCAAAGCGCTGATAGCCGTAGCGAATCGCCAGATCCCCCAGTCCGCCGCCGCCGACCACGCCGGCCATCGCCGAGAAGCCAATCAGCATCACAATCGTCAGGATGACCCCTGCCACCAGCGCAGGCAGCGCCTCCGGCAGCAGCACGCGGCTGACGATATGCCACAGATTGCCCCCCATCGACACCACCGCCTCAATGCGGCCGCGATCGACTTCATCCAGCGCGTTTTCCACGATGCGCGCAAAGAAGGGAAACGCCCCCAGGGTAATCGGTACGATCGCAGCGGTACTGCCCAGCGTGGTACCAACCAGCAGGCGGGTAAAGGGGATAAGCGCGATCAGGAGCACGACAAACGGCAGCGCGCGTCCGGTATTCACCAGCGTATTCAGCAGGAGAGAGATAGCGCGATCGGGCAGAATACCCTGTGGGCGGGTCAGAAACAGCAGGACACCCACCGGCAATCCGATAGCGACGGTAAAAAGCGCTGCGAGCAGCACCATATAGAGCGTTTCGCCCGTGGCATTCAGCAGCAGTTCCTGAAAACGATCGCGGGTTATGCTACGCATCGGGTAAGAGCCTCCCGCTGATATTTTTCGATAAACGCCCTGTCCACCTCGCCATCCTTCAGCAGCATCGTGCGGAGACGGCCCTCCTCGCGTCCCATGATCTGGCTGAGGGTGCCGCTTTCCACCAGCTGCCCCTTCTCCAGCAGCGCGGCACCGTCACAGATACGCTTCACGACCGCCATCTCATGCGTGATCAGGACGATGGTGATATTCAGCTGCTGCTGAATATCTGCCAGCAGATCAAGAATGGAGAGGGTGGTTTCCGGGTCCAGTGCACTGGTCGCCTCATCGCACAGCAGGTAGCGGGGACGGGCTGCCAGCGCGCGGGCGATGCCGACGCGCTGTTTCTGTCCCCCGGAGAGCTGCGATGGCCAGGCCGTTGCAAAGGCTGTCAGTCCCACCAGGTCCAGCAGCGAAGTCACGCGGGCGTGGCGTTCGGCCCTGGGTATCCCGGCAATCTCCAGCGCCAGGTCAATATTGTCCCGCACGTTGCGGGAATGGAGCAGATTGAAGTGCTGAAAGATCATCCCCATCTGCTGCCGTTGCTGACGGAGCTGCGCCAGACTCAGCCGGGAGATATCTTCCCCATCGATCTCAATCAGACCGCTGGAGGGACTCTCCAGCCGGTTCAGGCAGCGCAGCAGCGTGCTTTTACCCGCCCCGCTTCGCCCCAGTATGCCGAAGATCGACCCTTCACTAATGGTGAGAGAGATATCGTCTAACGCTGGCGCGGGTGCGCCAGCATACTGTTTGCTGAGGTGACGGATATTAATCATGCTGATTATCCGCGACCGGAATCACGGAGCCCTGGTAGTTTTTCCGGATAAACGCGGCCACCTGCGGCGAACGCAGATCCTTTGCCAGCTGCACGACGCGGGGATCTTTTTCCAGTGCCGGGGTGGTGACCAGCAGGTTGGCATACGGGTTATGCGCAGCGGACTCCAGACCCAGCGCATCTTTGGCCGGATTCAGCCCCGCTTCCAGCGCATAGTTGCCGTTGATGATCGCGGCATCAACATCATCCAGCGAGCGAGGCAACTGAGGCGATTCAATCTCGATGATTTTGATTTTCTTAGGGTTTTCGCTGATATCTTTCGGCGTCACCAGCGTGGAGCCCGCTTCACCCTGCGCCCGGAGTTTAATGACCCCTTTATCCTGCAGCAGCCACAGCGCACGGCTCAGGTTGGTGGTGTTGTTGGGTACCGCAATGCTGGCACCCTCTGGCAACGCCGCCAGCGACTTCACTTTGCGCGAGTAGATGCCCAGCGGCTCAATGTGCACACTGGCGACGACGGCAAAGGTCTTACCCAGCGCCTTTTCCTGATCTTTCAGGTAGGGCAGATGCTGGAAGTAGTTCGCATCCACATCCCCGGAGGCGAGCAGTTCATTGGCGTTTACCCCACCGCTCAGCTCCACGATCCTGATGTCGAGTTTGGGATCCAGCGTTTTAACGTACTCCAGAATTTCGGCATGTGGCACCGGATCCGCAGCCACGCGCAGCGGCGCAGCCTGCAGACTTTGAGCAATCAGCAGTGAAAGACCGGCCAGAGCCAGAACGCGCTTTTTAATCATTATCATTTATCTCTTATGGTTTTAGTGGGAGGTGTGTTCAGGATAAAAACGCTCTGCAACTTCCGGATGCGAACGCAGCCGGCCTTTGAGGTAATTCCAGCCGACTTCACGCAGCAGCGGGTTGAGCGGATCGCTGGCCGGTCCCTGAGCCAGCCCGGCCAGCTGTGGGGGCAGCGGGTAGATCGGCACAACGGCATCGAGCTGCGCACCGAGGAAAAAGGCGATGGAGAGGCGCTCGCGGCTTTGCGAGGGCGATACCACCCGATGAACGGTGGCGCGCAGATAGCCATTGGTCGCCAGCTCCAGCAGCTCGCCAATGTTCACCACAAACGCGCCCGGTTTGGGTAAGGCGTCGATCCAGTTGTCCGGCGTCACTTCCACCTGAAGACCCGGCTGATCGTCCTGCAGCAGCATCGTCAGGAAGCCGGAATCTTTGTGCGCGCCGACGCCCTGGCGGGATTCGCCCTCGCTACGGCCGGGGTAGCGAATAAGCTTGATATGTTCGTTGGGATAGTCGCCATAGAGATTGTCAAAGGCGTTGCGCGGCAGATGGAGCACTTCGGCAAAAGCGCGCAGTAGCTCCAGCGCAACGGCGGTCATCTGCTGCTGCCAGCGGGTGACGACGGTCTGCAGTTCCGGCAGGGCTTCAGGCCACTGATTTGGGCCCTGCATCCGTTGCCAGGTGGGCGAGTCGGCGGTCACGGGCAGCGCTTCGCGTTCAGCACCAATATCAAACTGCTCGCGAAAATCGGGCTGGCTGCGGGTTATTTCCACGCCAGCCAGGTTATAACCGCGAAAATGAGGCGAATTGGCCATCCTGACGGCGCTTTTGTCCGCCTGTGGCAGGGCAAAAAACTGGCGTGCCACCTGCTGAACCTCATCGGATAACGCGCGGTCAATCCCGTGGTTGATCAGATAGAAGAAACCCACCTCACGCGCCGCCTGGCTGAGTTTCTCGCGTGACTGTTGCTGCTGCTGTTGATCTCCCGATAACAGTGCGAAATCAATAACCGGTAATTCTGCTGATGTTAACGCGCCCATGTTTAACACTCTGTTGGTCTGGAATAGCAGTACACTGCCACTGCATTTATGCGTTAACTACCAACTAATCCTGCTATGGATATGCGGCGAACGGAAATATCGCGCTGCACCCCAGTCAAATGATCCGCAGATTACTCTGGTTGCCGGATGAGACATTCTGGCGCACGTCAGGCTTGCCGACGCCTGCTGGCCGGAATCATCCTGCGCCGGATGTTACGAAATGTTTATTGCCGTAAGCAGAGATGAATAAGATTACTATGCTGACTTTGTCAGTAAAAGTAGTTATTTCCGCTGAAAACTTGCAATACCTTACAATTGTGGTCTAAGGTTTGCCCCTGCGGTTAATTGCCGCTTCACTTAAAACTTATTCGGCTTCTTATAGCTTTCATTTCCACGGTTTCTTCTGACCCTTATTTTCGGCTGCGAAAGCTATAAGACTCCTTCATTCAGCAGTTGAGGAGTTTATGGACACCAGAAACAGATCGTCTGACCATGCAAAGAAACATTTCTGGAACAGGAAGCAAAAAGAGCTGACTGTTGATGACATTACCGTGATCGATAACGACATGCTGAAGCGTGCCGTTGGCGCAGCCGCGTTAGGTAATGCGATGGAATGGTTCGACTTCGGCGTTTACAGCTACCTCGCCGTTATCATCGGCAAGGTCTTCTTCCCGGACGCCAACAACGCCGTGCAGCTTATCGCCACCTTTGGTACGTTCGCTGCGGCCTTCCTGGTCCGTCCGATTGGCGGCCTGGTGTTTGGCCCACTGGGTGACCGTATCGGCCGACAGAAAGTGCTGGCGATGACGATGATCATGATGTCGATTGGCACATTCTGTATCGGCCTGATTCCGGCCTATTCCTCTATTGGCATCATGGCACCGATCCTGCTGCTGGTGGCGCGTCTGATCCAGGGCTTTTCGACCGGCGGGGAATATGGCGGCGCAGCGACCTTTATTGCGGAGTACTCTACCGATAAACGCCGAGGCTTCATGGGCAGCTTCCTGGAGTTCGGCACCATTGGTGGTTACCTGCTGGGTGCCAGCCTGGTGACGGTGATGACCACCCTGATGTCAAACGAGGCGATGATGTCCTGGGGCTGGCGCGTGCCCTTCTTTATCGCCGCGCCGCTGGGTCTGTTTGGTCTCTATGTGCGACTGAAGCTGGAAGAGACTCCGGCCTTCCAGCAGCACATGGAAAAACAGGAGGCGCTGGAGCAGAGCAAACCGCGCCTGACCCTGATGCAGATGCTGAGCAAATACCGTGCGCCAATGCTGAAATGTATCGGTCTGGTGCTGCTGTTTAACGTCTCTAACTACATGCTGACCTCTTATATGCCAAGTTATCTGACCGGCGTACTGGGTCTGCCTGAACTGAGTGGCCTGCTGCTGGTGATGGTGGCGATGTTTGTAATGATGCCGCTGACGCTGCTGTGGGGCCGCTGGACGGACCGAATCGGGCGTCGGCCGGTGATTGGCTTTGGTGCGGTGGGCCTGATCCTGCTCGCGATTCCGAGCTTTATGCTGATCGGTTCCGGTAACATGTGGGCAGTATTCGGCGGTCTGCTGATTCTGGGCGTGCTGCACACCTGCTTCAGCGGCACCATGCCTTCAACGCTGCCTGCGCTGTTTACGACCGATATCCGTTACAGTGCGCTGGCCATTGGCTTTAACCTGTCGGTCTCACTGTTTGGCGGAACCACACCGCTGATCACGGCGTGGCTGGTCGATACCAGTAAAAACACCATGATGCCGGCCTACTACATGATGGGTGCGGGTATCATCGGTCTGCTGACTATTCTGACCGTCCGTGAAACCGCCCGGCAGCCGCTCACCGGTTCATCGCCAGCGGTGGCGACCAAAGCGGAAGCACATCGCCTGATTGATAAGCTGCGTAAGCGCTCAAAACCTTCAGCGCCCGCCGCGCATTAAGTTAGAAAACACCCTGCTCTGCAGGGTGTTTTTTTATCTGTCGCCTCTTCCTCTTTTTCCGGCATCACCTCAGCGCCCGGAGTCGTCATCCCTCTGACTTCACGCCCTGCCGGAAACGCGCCACTTTCGCCCGATTACCGCACAGCGCCATGCTGCACCAGCGACGGCGATGCGCTTTGGTACGATCGTAAAACCACAGGTTACAGGCGGGATGTTCACAAGCGCGTACCCGGCTGAAATCCGCCTGGGCCAGCAGGCTGGCAGCCTGTTCTGCAACCCGCCCCAGTCGCTGCATTGCGCTCTGAGCAGGATAAATCCGGCGGATCTGCAACGTCCCCTGCTCTGTGACGAGCTGCATATGGCTGATCGCCTCGCCCAGCCAGGCATTCAGCACCCGCACATCTATCGCTTCACCCGCCTTCTGTTGCTGCACTATGTCGCGAATGTTGTCCCGCAGCTGACGGGCAGCCTGCAACAGCGTGCCAGCTTCAGAGTGCGCTGCCGGGCCGTCTGTAGCCAGTCCGGCCTGCTGAAGCCATGCGTCAACATCCTCATCGGTTTGCCAGAAATCGTGCGGCTGACCGTCCACGATGGCGACGGTATTGATGAAGTCCAGCGCCGGATGATCGGCCAGAAACCACGGCCCCTGCGCGGTGGATGATTGTGTTTCTGCCATGTTAATGCCTCTCATGGGAGTCTCGCCTGACACCTGTGTCACCGATAAAAGACGCATTATACAGTTACAAACAGACCGTGTAACCATTTGAATCATCATTGACAGGTTACCAAAAGGCAGCATAATCAGCATCAGTAACCCCTAATAAACGAATTTACCAGTTACAGGAGTGTCAGCTATGACCGACCACGCTATTAAACATCGCTATCTGCAGGCCGATGGGGTCAATATCTTCTATCGGGAAGCGGGCGATCCTTCCCACCCGGTACTGTTACTGCTGCATGGCTTTCCCACCTCGTCACATCAGTTTCGTCACCTTATTCCTCTGCTGGCTGACAGGTTTCACCTTATCGCGCCCGATCTGCCCGGCTTTGGCTTTACTGACGTTCCCGCTGAGCGTCACTACAGCTGGACTTTCGACGCACTCGGTCAGACGCTGACCGCTTTCGTGGATGCGCTGGGTCTGAAACGTTATGCCCTGTATGTTTTCGACTATGGTGCCCCTGCCGGTCTGCGTCTGGCCCTCGCCCGGCCTGAGCGTGTCAGCGGACTGATATCGCAAAACGGCAATGCCTATCTGGAGGGACTGGGAGAAGCCTGGGCGCCGGTGCGTGCTTACTGGGACGACCCCAGCGAAGCTAAGGGTCAGGTGGTGCGCAACACCGTCCTGACGCCGGAAGCGATCAAGTGGCAATACACGCATGGCGTCAGCGATCCGCAGTTAATTGCGCCGGAGACGTATACGCTGGACACCCTGCTGATGGAGCGACCCGGTAATAAAGCGATTCAGCAGGCGCTGTTTCTCGATTACGCCAGTAATTTGCAGCGCTACCCGGAATTTCAGGCCTTTTTCCGTCAAAAGCAGCTGCCGACGCTGGTGATCTGGGGGAAACACGATCCCTTCTTTATCCCGCCGGGGGCAGCAGCCTGGCAGCGTGACAATCCGCAGGCGGTGGTTGAGATGCTGGATAGCGGGCATTTCGCGCTGGAGACCCATACTCAGCACATTGCAACGCGTATCCGGGAGATGTTCAGCGGCGACTGACAACAGGGGCACAGAAGCTATCCGATACCGCCTCTGTGCCTCTCCCTTCCGTTATTCATTACTGAACCGGCCGACCGTACTGGCCGCGCCCAGCGCATGGCCCTTCAGCTGTGCAATCAGTTCCGCCTGGGTTAACCCCGCTTTTAACTGGCCCGGCGGCAAATCGGTGGCGATCAGCACAAAGTTATAGTGGTGCAGACCGCTACCCGCTGGCGGACAGGGGCCATAATAGTGTGTGGTTCCCGGCGTATTCTTTCCGCCGGTATACCCTTTCCCCTCCGTCAGGGCGCCCTGAGCAAACGATGAACGCGTGGGGGCAATGTTGTAAGCCACCATGTGGGTGACGCCAAGCCCCCTGGCCCCCACCGGATCGGTCATCAGCAGCGCCAGACTGCGGGTGCCCGCCGGAATAGCCGACCAGTTGAGTTCAGGAGAGACATTCTCCCCGGTACAGGAAGGATTACTTTTATTGGCACCGGCAAACTTTTTGTCCAGCAGCGCATTGTCGCTGAAGTCCCGGGATTGCAACGTAAACACGGATGCCGCCAGCGTGGTCATGGGCAGAACGGCCAGCGCCGCCGCGCAGAGTAATTTTTTCAACCGTCACTCCTTATCAGATAGCACCTGAGAAAATTGTCCCGCTACATTGTTTCATTGCCTGCTTACTCTGACGGCTGCGCGACAGAGGCCGCACAGCAGCGTCAGCATTTTCACTTCGCCTTGTTCAGGGCCGCAAAGACGCGTGCGACCGCGACGGCCCCCGGATCGGGCACGCCATTGAGGTTTGTGCTGTTCAGATAGGAGGAGCGACCCGCTTTTGCAGTTCCCATGGTGGCCGTCGCCTCACTGCCCTGCTGCGCCGCTTCTGCTGCCGCCTCCAGTGACTGACCCGCCACCAGCGCCTCAATGGCCGGTTGCAGTGCATCGATCAGTGTCCGGTCGCCCGGCTTTGCCCCGCCATACTGTTTCATCTTCTCCAGCCCCTGCTGCAGGGCGACAGGCAGGGTATCGCCCTCCGCCAGTTGCTGAGCGGCAGCGGTAAAAAAGATCGCCATCAGCACGCCGCTGGAGCCGCCCATCACCGTCGCCAGCCGCTCTCCCGCGACCGCGAGCAGCTCGGGTAAAGCATTCAGTGGCAGCTGATTATCGGCACATTCGCGCTGGATCTGACGCGCGCCCGCGGCAAAGGTCGAACCGGTATCACCGTCCCCGACCTGCGCATCCAGCCGGTTCAGCTCACTTTCGCAGGCCATCAGGGTTTCACAGATAGTGTTCACGCAGGCGGCAACCTGGGGGTTTGCAGAGGGCTGGACCGGGTGGGCTGAGGCCGGAGTGGCGGCACTTACCGGTTCCAGTGGGGCGATTCTCACTGGGGTTACCCAGCCGGTGACCTCAACCGGCGCGCAGAGGGCCTCTTCGAAGAGGGGAGTCAGCCTCATGCAGGTCACGGAAAACCCTTTCATGTCCAGTGCGGTCATCAGCGGCGCAGGCCCCATCAGATAGTTACTGCCCCGGCTGAGCGGTGACGCAATCAGGTCCCGCGTCACCAGACTCATCTCCAGCGCGGACATACCGCCCAGATTATTCACCAGCAGCGCGCAGGGTTCCTCATTCTCCGGCATCACCTTCTCCAGCAGCTGCTGAACAATCTGCTGACTGTTCTGGCTCTGCATCACCTCAACACCCGGTTCTCCGTGAATGCCCAGTCCCATTTCGACACTGCCTTCCGGCACCCGCTGGCTGACCGGCTCATCCGGCAGATGGCAGCCGGAGAGCGCCACGCCCATCGACGCGATGGCCTGGCTGGCCGCCTGCGCGGCCGCGGTGACTGCCGCCAGGTCATCACCCCGTTCGGCGACGTAGCCCGCCACCTTGTGCACCAGCAGGGTACCGGCCAATCCGCGCGGCTGAGGATTCTCCGGCAGGGCCACATCATCACCGACAATCACCATGTTGACGCTGTATCCCGCCTTACGCGCCTTCTCTGCCGCCAGGCCAAAGTTAAGCCGATCGCCGGTGTAATTTTTTACAATCAGCAGGCATCCGGCTTCCCCGGTAAGATTGACGATGGCGTGATACACCGCGTCTACGCTGGGTGAAGCAAAGAGATCGCCACAAACGGCGGCCGTCAGCATCCCTTTACCGATAAATCCGACATGCGCCGGTTCATGTCCGGCTCCCCCGCCGGAGATCAGCGCCACCTGCTGTTTCTGCCAGTCCCGACGCATGACAATGCGGATTCGCGGCGCGACCTGTAGCCGCACCAGATTGCGCCACGGGCTGGCGTAAATCATGCCATCTAACGCGCTGTCGACGAGGTCGTCCTTGTTATTCAGTACAAATCGGGTCATCTCTTCATTCCTCATGGGCGTACGAAGGGGGGATTAAACAAGTGTTGCACATAACCACCAGACGGGGAGAAATCCACTGCGAAACCCGGCGTATCAGCCCGTCTCGTTCAGCGCCCGGCGCGGCATCTGGCAAAGGCATCGCGCCATTACGGACTAATTTATTGATTTCTATCAAATATCTTTATCCGAAACTGAGAGGTTCTGCGCAGAACCCTGATAGGGAATGGCGGAAGTTAGAGCGCATTCACAAACAGAGGATGTTTTTATGACTCAACGTATGATTATGAATGAAACGGCCTGGTTTGGTGCCGGCGCGTTACGTCATCTGCCGGAAGAGGTAGAGCGTCGTGGAATGCGCAAAGCCCTGATTGTTACTGACCGTGCACTGGTGGCAGCCGGTGCGCTGAAGCGGGTGACCGATCGGCTGGCCAGCCACCAGCTTGCCTGGGCGGTGTACGATGAGGTGGTACCCAATCCCACCATTCGGGTGGTGCAGCAGGGCGTGGCGGCCTTCAGGGCATCGGGCGCAGATTATCTGATAGCGATCGGGGGCGGTTCACCTCAGGATACCAGCAAGGCGATCGGTATGATTATCAACAATCCCGAATTTGAAGATGTACGCAGCCTGGAGGGCGTGGTCCCCACCCGCCATCCCTGCGTTCCGATTATCGCTATCCCGACCACCGCAGGTACCGCCGCTGAAGTCACCATCAACTACGTTATTACCGATGAAGAGAAACGCCGTAAGTTTGTCTGTGTCGATCCACATGCCATTCCGAAAGTCGCGATTGTTGATGCGGAAATGATGGCGAGCATGCCCGCCTCACTGAAAGCCGCAACCGGCATTGATGCGCTGACCCACGCGATTGAGGGCTATATCACGCGTGGCGCCTGGACGCTGACCGATATGCTGCATCTCAAAGCCATTGAGATTATCAGCCAGTCACTGCGCAAGTCGGTGGCAGGGGATCCCGACGCGGTGGAGCAGATGGCGCTGGGACAGTATGTCGCCGGGATGGGTTTCTCCAGTGTCGGACTCGGGCTGGTTCATGGCATGGCCCATCCGCTGGGCGCCTTTTATGATGTGCCACACGGCATTGCTAACGCCATTCTGCTGCCGCAGGTGATGGCGTGGAATGCCGCCTGGACCGGCGAAAAGTATCGCGACATTGCGCGCGCAATGGGCGTGAAGCAGGTCGACACCCTCTCGCTGGAGCAGGCGCGGGAGGCCGCGGTTGATGCCGTTCGTCAGCTCTGTCGGGATGTGGGCATCCCGCGTTCCTTACGTGAAGTGGGTTTGCAGCAGGCCGATATCCCGGCCCTGGCGCAGGCCGCGCTGGATGATGTCTGTACCGGTGGCAATCCGCGCACGCCCGATCTTGAGGCGGTGATGGCGCTCTACCGTCAGAGTTAACGCGCGCCAGCTTATCCGCCGCTGACGTCAGGCCCGCTCACGCCAGCGGGCTTTTTTATCGCGCTGGATCTTTCGCGATTCGCCAGGGCGGATAAAGCCAGTCAGCGCGGTGACGGCCGAGGTTTTCTCGATTTTCTGATGCCCGTTTCAGCCTGAAATCGCCCGCGAGTTTTCTGCAGGTTCCGGTGCATGCGCCACCTGACCGGATAATTTCTTTAGATGCTAAACCCTGAGTCACTTGATCTGGATCACAAAAATCCGCATCATGCGCAGCGAAAACCTTTACGATGCTGCGGAGATATTGATGACACTGTACCAGGGTATGCTGATTTTTTATGCCGTTGTTGCACTGTTCGCTACGCTGATCACCTTCTTCATTGCCAAAGATAAGCTCAGCATTAAACTGCTCAGCGCCTTTCTGGTGGGTGCCACCTGGCCGATGAGTTTTCCCGTCGCGCTGATGTTCGCGCTGTTTTAATTGACATTTTCGCCTTACCGACCACACTCAGATTAGACGTCACTGACCCGCTCTGCGCCGATCGCTGATGTCGGCTTGCTCATCACTCATATAAGGAGCGGATATGCGCGTAATCAGTGTGGCGATTCTGATTTCCCTTCTCAGTGCCTGCAGCGGACCCTGGGGCGCCGAAAAACCGGTCCCGGCGGCAGAAACCCGTCAGCAGACCTGCCAGCCTGGCACCAATCCCAGCCAGAATGACTGCGGTCACTTTCCCGAACCGGAATTTCACTGACACACCCGCACACTGTGTTACGGGATCGCATTTGCGCTATTTCATCGCATAACAAGGCTTTACACGCCGATGGCCGGTCAGTAAAGTAGCGCCCAGACATCATTTCTGATGCGTAAGCGTTAACGTTAACCAACGCCCCGCAGCGCTGCTGCCTGTGATGATCCCTGCCATGAAGCCTCTGCAACTCAGAGTTAAACCTTATGCTGCGCTCTCCGGCGCCTCATTTTTTTTATTTGTGCTGCTGCTGACCGCGGCCAACCTTCGCGCACCGGTGACTGTGGTCGGCCCGGTTCTGCAGGATATTCGTCAGACCTTTGGACTGAGCGCCGGTGAAGCGGGTCTGTTCAACTTTATTCCCCTGATGCTCTTTGCCCTGCTTGCGCCACCAGCCGCCTGGCTCGGCAATCGTATCGGGCTCGAACGCAGCCTGTGGGGCGCACTCTGCTTGATGACCGCGGGTTCCCTGTTGCGCTGGCTGCCTGTGGAGGCGGCGTTATGGGGCGGGACCCTGCTGCTCAGCGCCGGGATTGCTGCCGCCAACGTCCTGCTGCCTCCGCTGATCAAACGCGATTTCACCGCCCATACCGCCCGCTATATCGGGCTTTACGCCGCCACCATGTCGATTACTGCCAGCCTGGCCTCCGGGATTGCCGTTCCGCTGAGCCAGCTTTCCTCCGCAGGCTGGCGACTGTCGCTGGTGGTCTGGGCGATCCCAGGGCTGATTGCGCTGCTGGCCTGGCTGCCACTGCTACGCCAGCGTCCGTTAAAGCAGGCATCCGGCGAGACGACAGTTCTCCATCGCCATCCGTGGCGCTCGGCAGGCGGCTGGCAGATTGCCCTATTTATGGCGCTGCAGTCGCTGGCGTTTTATACCCTGATCGACTGGTTTACGCTGTTCGCCCAGGACCAGGGTTTCAGTCAGGCCGCGGCGGGCTGGCTGTTGTTCTGGTATCAGGCCATCGCGATTGTCGCCAATCTTGGCTGCATGATGGCGCTGAAGCGGGTGAAGGATGCCCGCCTCACCGCCTTCATCGCCTCGTCGGCTATCTTTCTGGGCATGCTGGGGCTACTGCTTAACCCGCTGTGGGCGGCGATCTGGCTGACACTTGCCGGTCTGGGCGCAGGCGCCTCACTGGTGCTCTGCCTCTCCCTCTTTAATCTGCGGGCCAGCAATCATCGTCAGGCTTCACAGCTCTCCGGTATGGCCCAGTGCGTCGGCTATGCGCTGGCCGCGCTCGGTCCTTTGTTGTTTGGCGTGCTCCATGAGCAGAGCGGAAACTGGACGATCCCCTTCAGCGTACTGGTGCTGCTGAGCCTGCTTCAGATGCTGCTGGCCCCCCTGGCCGCACAGTCAAAACCCATCAGCTGAACGTGCGGCCATGCCGCCATCGGCCCTTAACAATATGATCTGCCGGTCGCCGATGCACAGCATCAGCGTCCGGCGGGAAGCGACAGGAGAAGCGAGTGTGTCTGAACTGAATAATGCGCTGTTGCAGGCGATCCTGGATGAGGTGCGTCCGCTGGTTCATCAGGGAAAAGTGGCGGACTATATCCCCGCGCTGGCCGATGTGGCCGTAGACCGGCTGGCTATCGCTGTCTGCCTGCCTGACGGCACCCTCTTTCAGGCGGGCGATGCCCAAACGCGCTTTTCGATTCAGTCGATCTCTAAAGCGCTGTCGCTGACCGTGGCGCTGACCCGCTATGACGATAGCGAAATCTGGCAGCGGGTCGGAAAAGAGCCGTCGGGTCAGCCTTTTAATTCGCTGGTGCAGCTCGAACTGGAACAGGGTAAACCGCGTAATCCCTTTATTAATGCGGGTGCCCTGGTGATCTGCGACCTGCTGGAAACCCGGCTGACCGCGCCGCGTCAGCGTATGCTGGAGATTGTCCGGCAGCTGAGTCAGCAGCCCGACATCAACTATGACCGCCACGTTGCCCGCTCTGAGTTTGAACACTCGGCCCGCAACGCGGCGATTGCCTGGCTGATGAAGTCGTTCGGAAATTTCGATAACGACGTGACCAGCGTGATGCAGACCTATTTTCACTACTGCTCACTGTCAATGAGCTGCGTTGAACTGGCACGTACGTTTATCTATCTGGCGAATCAGGGCCGGACGCTGGATGGCAGCCAGATGATTACCGCGCGTCAGGCGCGCCAGATTAACGCGCTGATGATCACCAGCGGGATGTACGATGGCGCGGGCGAATTTGCCTGGCGGGTCGGCATGCCGGCAAAGTCAGGGGTAGGTGGCGGGATCATTGCCATTATTCCCGGTGAAATGAGCATCGCCGTCTGGTCACCCGGACTCGATGGCGCGGGCAATTCCCTGGCGGGCACGGCGGTGCTGGAGTTACTGACGGAAAAGCTGGGCCGCTCTATTTTCTGACCCTGGACCCGACTAAGTAGAGTAGTCGTCTGTGCTGAGCGGTTTGATGATGAACAGGCACGACGACTCCGGACGCCGGGGAGTGGGATCATAGTCTGCATAACAGACTGAGAGCATGTCTCAGTCTGTTTGACGGATATCCGCCAGTTCCGCTTCGCTCAGCCCGGTCATTTGCAGAATGGTATGGCGGTCCATACCGCTTTTCAGTGCAGAAAGCGTCTTGCGCTGCCCATGCCGAAACTGCCGAAGATGCCCCCACTCAGACCGGGTTCAGCTCACCACGTTAATCGGCTCGCCCTGAAGAGAGGCGGCGATATTTTTCATCACCCCCTTCACCAGATTCTCTGCGCCACTGCGGCTTGCCCAGGCAATGTGCGGTGTCAGCAGCAGACCCGGCAGATCCGCCAGCAGCGGATTATCGGCAGCAGGCGGTTCGCTACTCAGCACATCCAGCGCCGCTCCGCTGATAACGCCCTGCGCCAGGGCAGCCGCCAGATCGGCTTCATTGATTAATCCGCCACGCGCGGTATTGATCAGCAGCGCCTGCGGTTTCATCTTAGCCAGCGCCTCACGGTCAATCATCTGTCGGGTCTGATCGCTTAACGGACAGTGCAGTGAAATCACATCGCTGGTGGCCAGCATCTGCTCAAAGCTGACATAACCGTCACGCACAGTCTGACTCCCTTTGCGCTCGGCGAACTGGACCTGCATCCCCAGCGCCTGCGCCAGCCTTCCTACCGCCTGACCGATTTCGCCCCGGCCCGCGATACCCAGCATAGCCCCGCCGATATCCTGAATCGGCCGACGATGCAGACAGAAGTGTTGCGCCTGCGGCCAGTCCCGGCGGGTGGTGCTGGCATAGTCAAATAACTGCCGGCGCAGCGCGAAAAGGGCTGCAATTACCGCCTCGGAGACGCTCTGCGTGGAGTAGCCGGGCACATTGCTGACGGTGATCCCGCGATCGCGACAGGCGTCGAGATCGATACAGTCATAGCCGGTTGCGGCAACACAGATAAAGCGCAGTTCCGGCAGTTGCCTGAGTGTGGCAGCGCGTAACGGAACTTTATTGGTGATCGCGATAGTCGCTCCCTGCAGGGCAGACACGATCTCATTAACCGGCGTGTGTGCGCGGATCTCCCACTCACCCTGGAGCTGTTCGATTGGCAGTGAGAGCGGCAGCGTATCGCCATCCAGCATAACTATTTTCATTATCTGTCCTTAATTGCTCAGAGTGTCATCCACAGGCTCAGCAGTGATGTTACCTGTATGTGTTCAGTGAATAACAACTAAGTTAAATGAAGCTGAAATTAAAGTGAATATGTTCAAAGAGTGCGAATTTCTTTGATTCAGCCGCCACTTTATTTAACCCTTTTATTCCCTTCGCGTTACACTGCCGCCCGGAAATTTGTCCCATTGTGCCTGTGTAAATGATGCCGAAATGCTTATTCAGACAACGACTCACAGCCGGTATTGCGATACTGGCCGTGCTGCTGTTGTTTGTTGCACCGATGGTCTCTAAAAACCTTGCGGCAGATCATGCCAGGATGCAGCACGTCAGCATGAGCGCAGAGATGCCGATGATGCATCATCACGGCGAGATGTCCATGATGGACCCTGTGATGATGTCCGATGCAGGCTTTGCCTGCGGATACTGTGATTTACTGGTGCATGTGCCCCTGATGCTCTGGAACTTTGTCCCGTTCATCTGGTGGATGTGCCTCATCAGTCGCGCCCCGCCGCCCCGAGCGGTCACGCCGCTCCGGCGGCGGCGAACGCTGCGCCTTCATCGCCCCCGGGCACCGCCCTGTTACGCATCACACTGACACCCTAACATTTCGATTGCGTGACAACGTCACCCGATCGCCCCTGTCTTTTGAAAAGTGTGGAATGCTATGTCCTCTTATCAGGAAACATCCCCTGCACCACGCGGCACGCTGTTCAATCTGCTACGCCGCCTGCATTTTTATATTGGTCTGTTTATTGCGCCGTTTATTTTCATCGCGGCCCTCACCGGAACGCTCTACGTTCTGACTCCGCAGCTGGAACAGGCGATCTATCACGATGCCCTGACGACCCGTGCGCAGGGCGAGCCGCAGCCGCTCTCCGCGCAGGTTGCCGCTGCACGGGCCTGGGCAGGCCTGTCAGCGCACATCTACGCCGTGCGTCCCGCGCCGGGTCCCGCGGATACGATGCGGGTGCAGTTCACTGCCGCTGATGCGGGTCCCTCTGAGTCACGCTCGGTGTTTATCGATCCTTATACCCTGCAGGTCAGGGGGGATATGACCGTATATGGCACCAGCGGCGTGCTGCCGCTGCGCATGTGGCTGGATCAGCTGCATCGTGGCTTGTTACTGGGCGATTTCGGCCGTAACTACAGTGAACTGGCCGCGTCCTGGCTCTGGGTCGCCGCGCTGGGCGGGCTCATCCTGTGGGCCGGGACCCGCCCTCCCCGTACACGAAAGAACGTCCGCAGCGGGTTTGCCGCCGTGCGTCACTGGCACGTCACGCTGGGACTGCTGCTGGCCCTGGGCCTGATCTTCTTTTCGGTGACCGGGCTGACCTGGTCGCAGTGGGCGGGCAGCAACATTGAAAAGATGCGCAGCGACCTGAACTGGAAAACGCCGCAGGTGAAAACCGCGCTGAACGGTGACGCCCCGGCTGAATCTGCCGATCCCCACGCAGAGCATCGCGGCGCAATGGAAGGGATGACCATGTCGGGCATGACGATGCCCGCTAAGACTCCCGCGCGGGTCATTCCTAATCAGCCGGATGCCCGCTGGGATCAGGCCCTGTCTGCCGCCCGTCAGGCAGGACTGAAGGCGGCAAAACTCGAACTGCGCCAGCCTAAAAACGCCGGACAGGCATGGACAGTTTCGGAGATTGACCGCAGCTGGCCAAGTCAGGTGGATGCCGTTTCACTTAATCCGGCCGACTTCACCGTGGTCGACAAAGTGGCGTTCGCCAGCTTCCCGCTGGTGGCGAAACTGACCCGCTGGGGCGTCGATGCGCACATGGGTGTGCTGTTCGGCCTGCCTAATCAGCTGATTCTGGCCCTCTTTGGCTTCGGACTCTGCACGATGATTGTGCTGGGCTACCGCATGTGGTGGATCCGTCGTCCGGCGGTTCCGCAGATTAACCCCTCACAGACGCTGTTAACCGCCTGGCTGGCGCTGCCACGCTATGCGCAGGGCACCAGCCTGATTGTGATGCTGGCGCTCGGTTATGCCCTGCCGGTCATGGGCATCAGCCTGCTGCTGTTTCTGCTGCTGGATATTCAGCGCTGGCGCAGCGCCCGGCGTCGCAGCCAGGCCCGCACCGAGATTGCACCCGACAAGCAGTCGCCGCTGGCGATCGTGCAGTCCCGCTTCGCCGTGAAGCGCAAAGAGATGCGCTATTTTCTGCGCAGCGTGACGGTTCTGGCGCTGATTGTGATTTCGGTGATGGCGAATGCGATGATAGGCGGCGTGATTGATCAGTATCAGATCCCCTTCAGCCACTGGTCGCTGACGATGTATATCACGCAGGCGATGATGATTCTGCTCTACTCCACGGTCTTTACCGGACTGCTGTCGATTCCACTCTGGTATTTCTTCCTGGGTGAAAGCGATGAGCAGGGCAAATAGGCTGTCGCCTCCGCTGGCAGTCTCTCCTTCAACATAACTGACGAAGCCGGGCAAATTTCCCGGCTTTTCATTCTCTCACTAAAGGCTATGATCGTTGTCACTGACCCTTCTGTTTAAAGGCAAATCATGAACATCCTGCGTGCTAATCCTGAACAGCTGTTTGAGTACGGCCCCTTTACCGTCCGCCGTCAGCGACCTGGCGAGACACTAAGCCCGCTGGTCAGCGTTGATCTGATGTCGCTGAAACTGGATGCCCGGATCCCGATGCAGCAGCACTGGAATGAAGAGGTTTTTACCTATCTGTGGCGGGGATCGATGCAGCATCAGGACAGTAACGGCGAGCGGACCCAGCTCTCGGCTAAGCGGGTGATGGTGGTCAATGCGGGTGATGGCGTTCAGTACGAAGAGTCAGTGCCTCTGTTTGAAGCGGAACTGTTACAGGCGGTTATCCGTCCCGCCCAGCCCGGGGGTGAAGCGATGACCCAGGTGCTGGAGCGCGATCAGGGCATTATGAGTAATGGCTGGACCGAACTGGCCGGGCCGGAGGAGTCAGACGCTCCGCTGGAACTGCGTCAGGCAGCCTATATCTATGACACCCTGCTGGAGCGCAACCACACGCTGGACGTGCCTGCCCTGCCGGGCTTTGTGGCTTATCTCGTCGTGCTGGAAGGCAGCATTCGTATCGGCGAGGCGCGACTGGGTCGGGGTGATGCGGTCAGCGGGCTGGCGGCCGGGAGTGAAATCACGGGTGACCGGGATGCCAATCTGGTCTGCTTCCTGATCAAGCCCGATCACGCTGCATAAAAAACGCGCTGCCTTTCCCGGTGAGGTCGCAGGCAGCGCCACGCTTCAATTAAAAGCGCCGCGCGGGACGATTCCCACGCGGCGATCATCGTCCTTACTCCCGGTTACGGGGCTGCTTCGCCTGAACCCGTTTATAAACGTGGTCAAACTGACGCACATCGTCGAGTAACCAGTGGCGCTGCGTCAGCGGCGCATCATCCAGTGCCTGCGGCAGCGGCACCCCATCCAGTGAACCCCGACAGCAAAAGGCGCGCGCCAGGGTCGGCGTGGCAATACCAATGTAACGGGCAAATTCGGGCAACGTCATCAGTGCAGCACTCATCTTCCACCTCCGGCAATTAACTTTCCTCTGCATTCTCAGGCTAATTCTTTACTGCTTTTATTGATCTGAAACATGGATGTGGTACTAATCTTCTGCCTGCTGATGAGAAAGCTCGCCTCGCCCACCGCAAACCGAGAAAGAAGTGAGGAACCTGTGCGCCATTATGGATTGATGATAGCCCTGCTGTTTTCCGGCGTTGCTTCCGCCCACACCCTGACACCCGGCCAGCCGGTTCCGCCGGTCTTTGTGGCCGATAAAGGCGAAATGGTGCTGAATCAGGGCGATATCGGCTACCAGCGCTGGAACAGTCAGGCGCTGACCGGCAAAGTGCGGCTGGTGATCCATGTCGCGGGCCGTCTTTCAGCCAAAGAGCAGAGTGCTGCCCTGATTGAGGCCGTTCAGCAGGCCAGTCTGCCGCGCGATCGCTTTCAGACCACCACCATCGTGAATACCGACGACGCCCTGCCCGGCAGCGCCATTTTTGTGGTGCGCAGCATCGCCTCCAGCAAAAAAGCCGCTCCCTGGCAGCAGTTCATCATCGACAGCAGCGGCGTGACGGCGCATAGCTGGCATCTTCAGCCAGAAAGCGCAGCCGTCGTGGTCGTTGATCAGCAAGGTATTGTGCGCTTCGCTAAAGATGGCGCATTATCTGCTGACAACGTCGCCAGCGTGATGAAACAGCTACGGGCATTGCTGGGCTGATAACCGCTTAGTTTTCACCCGGCTGACGCCGCAAATCGCGGAATGCTCCTGAATTTCACGACATTTTTTATTACCGTAAGCTACGCTTAGTTGTAATGGATTTACCCGCCGTTCTTTGAAAACCTGCCCACTATGCCGGGGCAGCCGGGGACGATGATTGAAGATGGCATCGAATCATTTCGACCTGCTGTGACTTCCTCTGTAGATAAGGACAGCCCTGATGACGGTCTGCGCAGAAAAACACGTCAATGTCATACACAGCGATGCAGCGATTCTGTTGAACGATATTGAGCAACGGCTCGATCAGCTTTTACCGGTCGACAGTGAACGTGATCTGGTCGGCGCGGCAATGCGCGACGGCGCGCTGGCGCCGGGAAAACGTATTCGTCCGCTGCTGCTGCTGCTGACCGCGCGCGATCTGGGGTGCAATGCCAGCGCAGCCGGTCTGCTTGACCTCGCCTGCGCGGTTGAGATGGTGCACGCCGCTTCGCTGATCCTGGACGATATGCCCTGCATGGATGATGCGCAGCTGCGGCGCGGACGCCCTACCATCCACTGTCAGTATGGTGAACATGTCGCCATCCTCGCTGCCGTGGCCCTGCTGAGTAAGGCCTTTGGTCTGGTCGCGGTGGCAGAGGGCTTAACCGCCAGCGCCAGAACGGACGCGGTTGCAGAGCTGTCTCAGGCGGTTGGGATGCAGGGGCTGGTGCAGGGGCAGTTCAAGGATCTCTCGGAGGGAGATAAACCCCGCAGCGCCGACGCCATTCTGATGACCAATCACTTCAAAACCAGCACCCTGTTCTGCGCCTCCATGCAGATGGCCTCTATCGTGGCGGAAGCCCCCAAAGAAGCCCGCGAACAGCTGCACCGCTTTTCGCTGAATCTCGGTCAGGCGTTTCAGCTGCTGGACGATCTCACTGACGGTATGACTGACACCGGTAAAGATGCCCATCAGGATGAGGGAAAATCGACGCTGGTGAACCTTCTCGGCGCAAAAGCGGTGGAATCGCAACTGCGCGACCATCTGCGCTGCGCCGGAGAACACCTGCTCTCCGCCTGCCGCGACGGTTACGCCACCCATCATTTTGTTCAGGCCTGGTTTGAGAAAAAACTCGCTGCCGTCAGTTAAGGATGCTGCATGAGCCACTTTGCGGTTATTGCACCGCCCTTCTATAGCCATGTGCAGGCGCTTCAGCATCTCAGCCAGGCCCTGATAGCACGCGGACACCGTATCACCTTTATCCAGCAGACGGACGTCAGCGCACTGCTCACCGATCGCCGCATCGGCTTTTTTCCGCTGGGCTTAACCTCGCATCCTGCCGGAAGTCTGGCGCATACCCTGCAGCTGGCTGCACACCCCCTTGGCCCGTCGATGCTGAAACTGATCAGTGAGATGGCTCGCAGCAGCGATATGCTCTGTCGCGAACTGCCGGTGGTGCTGAATACGCTGGCAGTGGATGGCGTGATTGTCGATCAGATGGAGCCGGCCGGCGCGCTGGCCGCTGAGGCGCTCGATCTGCCCTATGTTTCGGTGGCCTGTGCCCTGCCGCTTAACCGTGAAGCGGATTTCCCGCTGGCAGTGATGCCGTTTGACTATGGCACCAGCGATCAGGCGCGCGAACGTTATCGTGCCAGTGAAAAAATCTACGACTGGCTGATGCGCCGCCACGACAGGGTCATCGCCCGTAACGCCCATGCAATGGGGCTGCCACCGCGGGAAAAGCTGCACCACTGTTTTTCTCCGCTGGCACAGATCAGCCAGCTGATCCCGGCGCTGGATTTCCCCCGTCAGGCGCTGCCCGACCATTTTCATGCTGTTGGCCCGCTGCGCGCCCCGGACGCGCCCCAGGCCGCACAGCCGCGCTATTTTCCGCATGGCAACAGGCCGCGCATTTTTGCTTCCCTCGGCACCCTGCAGGGACACCGTTACGGCCTGTTTAAAACGATCGTCCGCGCCTGTCAGGAGATCGACGCGCAGTTACTGCTGGCCCACTGTGGCCGCCTGTCGCCGTTTCAGGCGGAGAAACTGGCGCAGGCCAGCCATGTTCAGGTTGTCGATTTTGCTGACCAGGCCGCCGCGCTGGCCCAGGCCGACCTGGCCATTACCCACGGCGGCATGAACACGGTGCTGGATGCGATTAACCATCTGACGCCTCTGCTGACAATCCCGCTGGCCTTTGATCAGCCGGGCGTGGCAGCCAGGGTGGTCTGGCACGGTATCGGCCGCCGCGCCTCACGTTTTACCACCAGTCACGCCATGGCCCGCCAGCTGCAGACCTTACTGACGGATACGCACTATGCTGAGCAGATGAAGCCCCTGCGCGCCGCGCTTCGTCAGGCGGGTGGCGCCTCGCTGGCAGCGGACATCGTCGAGCAGGCGATGCTGACCCGCCAGCCCGTGCTGAACGGGAGTGCCTATGCCACGGTATGATCTGATTCTGGTGGGCGCGGGTCTGGCCAACGGGCTGATTGCGCTGCGCCTCCGCCAGCAGCGGCCGTCGCTGCGCATACTGCTGATTGACGCGGAGAGTCAGCCTGGCGCCCATCACACCTGGTCCTTTCATGCAGACGACCTGACTGAAGCGCAGCACCGCTGGATCGCCCCGCTGGTGGTGCATCACTGGCCCGGTTATGAGGTGCGCTTTCCGCAACGTCAGCGCCATCTGAACAGTGGCTATTTTTGTGTCACCGCAGAGCGCTTCGCTCAGGTCATGCGCGATCACTTTGCTGCTGACCTGCTGCTGAATACGCGTGTTGCAATGCTCGATTCACACTCGGTTACGCTGGACGATGGGCGGGTAGTGGAAGCGGATGCCGTGATTGATGGCCGGGGCTACCAGCCCGATGGCGCGCTGCGCATGGGCTTTCAATCGTTTGTCGGACAGGAGTGGCAGCTGAGTGCTCCACACGGGCTGACCGCGCCAATTATTATGGATGCCACGGTTGACCAGCAGGGCGGCTATCGCTTTGTCTACAGCCTGCCCTTTTCGGCCGATACGCTGCTGATTGAAGACACCCATTATATCGACCGCGCCACGCTGGACGGTGAACGCGCCCGCCAGAATATTCGTGACTATGCGGCGCAGCAGGGCTGGCAGCTGGCCCGTTTGCTGCGCGAAGAACAGGGTGCCCTGCCCATCACGCTGACAGGCGACGTTGACGCATTCTGGCAGAAGCGTGACCTGCCCTGCAGCGGCTTACGCGCCGGGCTGTTTCATCCCACCACCGGCTACTCACTGCCGCTGGCAGTGGCGCTGGCTGATCGGCTGGCGGAGATGCCCGTAATGACATCGGCCTCACTCAACACCACTATCAGACAGGTGGCCTCCCAGGCCTGGCAGCAGCAGCGCTTCTTTCGCATGCTGAACCGGATGCTGTTTCTGGCGGGGCCAGCCGGGCAGCGCTGGCAGGTGATGCAACGTTTTTATGGCCTTCCCGAAGGTCTGATCGCCCGTTTTTATGCGGGAAAACTTACTTTGCCTGATCGGCTGCGTATTTTAAGCGGCAAGCCCCCGGTCCCCGTACTGGCGGCGTTACAGGCTATCATGACTCCTCACCGTCAACAGGCGATGCAATGAACAGAACGACAGTAATTGGCGCAGGCTTTGGTGGTCTGGCGCTGGCGATTCGCCTTCAGGCGTCAGGCATTCCCACCCGACTGCTGGAGAAGCGCGATAAGCCAGGCGGCCGGGCGTATGTTTATCAGGATCAGGGCTACACCTTTGATGCCGGCCCGACGGTGATCACCGATCCCAGCGCGATTGAAGAGTTATTTACGCTGGCGGGTAAAAAGCTCGCTGACTATGTTGAGCTGCTGCCGGTCAGGCCCTTTTATCGTCTCTGCTGGGAGTCAGGCAGGGTGTTCAGTTATGACAACGATCAGCCCGAACTGGAAGCGCAGATCGCCGCCTTTAATCCGCGTGATGTCGAAGGCTATCGCCGTTTTCTGGCTTACTCGCGCGCTGTGTTCGCCGAGGGCTATCTGAAACTGGGCACTGTGCCGTTTCTCTCGTTCCGCGACATGCTGCGCGCCGCGCCACAGCTGGCAAAACTGCAGGCCTGGCGCAGTGTTTACAGCAAGGTGGCAAGCTACATTGAGGATGAACACCTGCGTCAGGCGTTCTCCTTTCACTCGCTGCTGGTCGGCGGCAATCCCTTTGCCACCTCCTCCATCTACACGCTGATTCATGCGCTGGAACGTGAATGGGGAGTCTGGTTTCCGCGCGGCGGCACGGGCGCACTGGTGCAGGGCATGGTAAAACTGTTCGAGGATCTGGGCGGTGAAGTGGAACTGAATGCCAGCGTGGCCCGGCTGGAAACGCAGGAAAACCGGATTACGGCCGTCCATCTCGAAGATGGCCGGGTACTCCCGACCCGCGCCGTCGCCTCCAACGCAGACGTGGTTCATACGTACCATGATCTGCTGCGTCAGCATCCCCCTTCTGTGGCACAGGGAAAGACACTGCAGAACAAGCGCATGAGCAACTCCCTGTTTGTGCTCTATTTTGGCCTGAATCATCATCATGACCAGCTGGCTCACCACACCGTCTGCTTCGGCCCGCGCTATCGTGAACTGATCGATGAGATCTTCAATCGTGATGGCCTGGCCGAGGACTTCTCGCTCTACCTGCATGCCCCCTGCGTCACCGATCCCTCGCTGGCTCCGGAAGGCTGCGGCAGCTACTACGTGCTGGCCCCGGTGCCGCATCTCGGCACGGCTGATATCGACTGGGCGGTTGAAGGTCCGCGCCTGCGCGACCGTATTTTTGACTATCTGGAACAGCACTACATGCCGGGCCTGCGCAGTCAGCTGGTGACGCACCGCATCTTCACGCCGTTCGATTTCCGCGATGAGCTGAACGCCTATCAGGGCTCCGCCTTCTCGGTTGAACCCATCCTGACCCAGAGCGCCTGGTTCCGGCCACATAACCGCGACAAACACCTCAGTAACCTCTACCTGGTCGGCGCAGGCACGCATCCTGGCGCAGGCATTCCCGGCGTGGTGGGCTCGGCGAAAGCCACGGCAGGATTAATGCTGGAGGATCTGGCTTGAACAGTCCGTCACTGCTCGATCATGCTGTAGAAACTATGGAAGTGGGTTCAAAAAGTTTTGCCACGGCATCGAAACTGTTCGATGCCAAAACCCGACGCAGTGTGCTGATGCTCTACGCCTGGTGCCGTCACTGTGATGATGTGATTGACGATCAGGTGCTGGGCTTCAGCAACGATACGCCGTCGCGGCTCTCCGCCGAACAGCGTCTGGCGCAGCTGGAGACAAAAACCCGCCAGGCTTATGCCGGGTTGCAGATGCATGAGCCTGCCTTTGCGGCCTTTCAGGAGGTGGCGATGGCGCACGATATTCTGCCTGACTACGCCTTTGCTCATCTGGCCGGTTTTGCGATGGATGTGCGTGAGACCCGCTATCAGACGCTGGACGACACGCTGCGCTACTGTTATCACGTGGCGGGGGTGGTCGGTCTGATGATGGCGCAGATCATGGGGGTGCGCGACAGGGCCACACTGGATCGCGCCTGCGATCTCGGCCTGGCGTTTCAGCTGACCAACATTGCCCGCGACATCGTCGAAGATGCGGCCGCAGACCGCTGTTATCTGCCTGAAGCGTGGCTGGCTGAAGAGGGGCTTACACGGGAAAATCTGGCCGCGCCGCAACACCGTCCGGCACTGAGCCGCGTCGCCCGTCGCCTGGTTGAAACGGCCGAGCCCTACTATCACTCGGCCACGGCAGGTCTGCCAGGCCTGCCGCTGCGATCGACATGGGCAATCGCAACCGCGAAGCAGGTCTATCGTAAAATCGGCATGAAGGTGATTCAGGCAGGGCCAGCGGCGTGGGATCAGCGCCTGTCCACCAGCACACCCGAGAAACTGGTCATGCTGATGGCGGCGTCAGGTCAGGCGGTTACTTCCCGGATGGCGCGTCCTGCTCCACGCCCCGCTCACCTCTGGCAGCGCCCCGTTTAACGCCGTGACGTTCACGCAGCGTCGCCTGCAGTTTTGACAGCGGTGGCGCATAGAGGAAGCCAAACGAGACACAACCCTCTTTTCCGCGCACCGCGTGATGCATCCGGTGCGCCATATAGAGCCGACGTAAGTAACCCCGACGCGGAACATAGCGGAAGGGCCAGCGCTGGTGAACCAGGCCGTCATGAACAATAAAGTAGAGCAGGCCATAGAGCGTCATCCCGGCGCCAATCCACTGCAACGGCCAGACGCCCGTGCTGCCCAGCCAGATCAGTAAAATCGACAGGCCCGCGAACACCACCGCATAAAGATCGTTAACCTCGAACCAGCCCTTGTGCGGCTCATGATGCGACAGATGCCAGCCCCAGCCCCAGCCATGCATAATATATTTGTGCGCCAGCGCAGCCGTTATCTCCATGCCGATCACGGTGACCAGAACAATCAGGGCATTCCAAATCCACAACATAGCTTCTCCCGAACATGCATCCTGCAAAGTGGCGCAGAGGTTCAATTTTAACAGAGATTGGCCAAAACAGCCGGGCGGGTTTGGCGGGTTTTAACAATTACTGCAGATGATAAAGCGGATAACCCAGGTAGCCGGACCCGGAAGGGAAACCGGTCGCCATAACCGGTGAATCCGCGTCAGCGGCAACGGCTCAGTTATACACCAGATTAAAGGTGACGGTCCCGTCCGCTTTACCCGCCATCACCTGGCTGTCGGTCTGAATATATTGGGCGTTAAACGACATCGACTTCGCCTGATCGGGTGAGGAGACGGTAGTCAGCACCGGCAGCTGATCGGTCGGCACATTCAGCGGCACGCGCTGGCCTTCTGCGACCTGCAGACCGGGGCCATAGGTCAGGGCAATGCCCACCCCTGACGCGGCGTTACTCTGTGGTGTCAGGCTGATGGCATCCTTGTCGCCAGCGGTCGCCATGCCAAAAAAGCCGACTTTGACTGCGGCGCTGTGTTCGCACATCACCTGAATCCGGAAACTTTTTTCGCTTCCCGCCCGGCTGCCGATGCCGGTGAACTCCGCCTTACTCACTTTTCCCATCCCGACGTTAATCGCAGACTGGGATGTGACAACGGCACAGCTGCCATATTGCACCGTAAAGCTGGAGAGAAAGAGCTGCGGCCTGTCGTTGATCGGCTGGCTGCTGGCCGCACTGTTCCCCACCTTCAGGCTGGCATTACCGATGTTTACCTCACCGACATTCGCGGGTTGGTTGCCTGGGTTCAGCGGGGAACGCTGCCCCGGAATTTTGTAAAACACCACATAGGACTGCAGTTTGATGTCGTGTGCCGCGTTGAACTGTGGACTGACCTGCGAGTTACAGATCGAACTGGTTTTGCCTTTGCCGGTGGTGTCGAAAAAGCCGCTGTTGCAATATGAAGGCTCTTTAAATCCAATCGCGAATCCGATGCTCTCAACACCCGGTACGCGATAGATTGGCGTCGTGTGCCCTCCTGCAATTGAGGTCTGTAATCCCGACTCTTCAGCATTAATCTGAAACCCCATATCTTTCCAGGCATAGCCCTGCTCACCGCTGTTTTTATTGCAGGTAAACGCATTGGTACTTTGCACGGGCATCTGCGCGGAGATGGGGGTGCCGTCAGCGGCGCCCGGGACATAGTTGACATTATGCACCTGCACGACCACCTGACTCACCCCCTGACACGACTCCTGGGCCAGAGAGGGCCAGCAGACCAGTGCCGGGATGAGCAGCACGATCCCTTTAATGACACGCTGAACTGATTTCATCTGAAACTCCTGTGAATTACTGGCAAACCGCAGAGACCAGTCTGACCGGATTCGTGCCGCTGGCGTCAGACAGGCGGAACGGCGCGCGACAGCTTTTCTGTTTCCCCTCCTCCTGCCACTTCACTTCAACCGTCCCCTGAGCGGGCACACCGCTCAGATAGAGTTCGCCCTTTTCTGCGACAATGCCGCTTGTGCTGCTCTGATTCCCCCCGGCATGGATTGCAATCTGCCCTGTGGCACCAAAAGGCGGGAAGGTATGCTGCCAGGTAAGCGTGAACAGCACCCGGTTCCCCACATGGGTCGCGTAGTCAGCCAGCACAATCGCCCCGCGGGTCGGGATAGCCGTTTGCCCATCCAGTTCCACGTCTACATTGTCGGGCAGCGTTTCAGTTTCCAGCTCGATGGCATTTTCATGATACGGCGAGAGTGAAGGCACAATTGCATAGCCGCGGCCGTCCGTGAACACATTGCTGCCGCTCTGGATGCCCACATTGGCGGTATCCGGAACCCGGACAATCGCGAAGGTATCCCCCAGCGGCTGGCTTAGCGTCACGCCGTGCGCATGGGCCACGATCCCGCCCGAGAGGCCATAGCTGTACTGCGTACTGTGACGATCGTGACCAACTCCGACACTGACGCTGCCCTGACTGCCGCGATAGTCCAGCGAGCCGCTACTGTTCACATTCTGCCCCTGACTGTCGTGGCCCTGCTGCAGGGTGTAGTGCAGGTTATTGTTCTGCAATGCACTGCCTGACAGGCCGACCTGCTGCGAGACATCCCCGCGATTGCTGGCATTCATGCTGTAACTGACCGAACTGTCCGGCAGTAAGGCACTCAGTGGAACCGAAATATTGAAGGAGATAGCGCGGTCAGCTTTCCGGGCCTGGGTCGAGTCGGTGTAAAACCAGGCCACGCCCCAGGAGATGGCTTTATAATTGCTGTAGAAACCCAGATGCAGGGTGCGATCGTTTCTGTTTGATCGCCAGTAGCGCTGCATATAGGCAGACGCACTGAGACTGCCAGCGTCACCGATACCCTGGGAGACGGCAATTTCTGAACGACTGCGCTTGTTATCGACATAGCTCGCCGGGCTGGTGAGCGCATTGGCTTCGCTAAAGGCATAAAATCCGCTGGAGGAGTAGCGATAGCTGGCCATGCTGAAAGTGGTATTCGTGGAGGCAAAATTTTTCTGATACTGCGCGCGCACTGACTGGCCACTTCGGCTCAGCCCCTGCGGTAACCGGGTGCTGGCGAAGGTCACATCCATTCCCAGCGAGCCGAAATCACCCAGACTCTTGCCCAGCCCCGCCGCCACAGCATGATAGTTTTGCGCGAGCTGTACGCCACCAAAGGCGGTAAAGTCATGCGGCAGTCCGTAAAACAGCGTGGACTGGACAAATTCAGGTGAGCGCAGATTGTGACTGCCTGAATAGTGATAACGACCGCCGCTGACGCTATATTTCAGATGTCCCTGACGCAGCATATAAGGCACCGCAGAGTAAGGCTGGGTGAAGGTGCGCACCGAACCATCGCTTTCATGGATAGTGATATCAAGATCGCCGCTCTGAGCGGTGGGATAGAGATCTTTAATCTCGAAAGCACCCGGTGCGACCACGGTTTCATAAATCACATAACCCTGCTGACTCACCGTCACCCGCGCATTACTGTGGGCGATGCCATGGATCACCGGGGCAAAGCCGCGCTGACTTTCGGGAAGCATGGTGTCATCTGACATCATCTGCACCCCCCGGAACTGCACGCTGTCAAACACGTCACCCGAGGTGTAGGTATCACCGACCCGGAACTGGCTTTTCAGCGTCTTAAGATCCCGCTCCAGCCAGGTCGTCTGAGACTGCCAGTGACTGACCAGATCGTAACGCCAGCTGGACGTGTTACGCAAACGCCATGCGCCAAGATTAGCCCCGCTGCGCAGGCTCAGCAGCGTCGAGTTCCAGCGGTCATTCTGATTGCGGCCGCTGCTGCCAGAGAGGTTATAGTCCACGAAAGCCGCTGATACGCCCTCATCCCAGCTGGCGGGATCGACATAGTCACGATCTTTCATCTTCAGGGCAATCTGGGGAATGGAAAGGTTTAACTGCTGGTGCGCAAAATCAAAGTCACTTGAGGCATCGGGAATGTAATCGCCCAGCTCAGCAATCGCCTCATCTTTCTTCAGGTGGCTGAATGCAGAGAAACCCTCAACGTTTACCCCCATCGCGGAGAGATCGGCTACCGTCAGCTGTGGAATCAGCCCGTTTTTGCCCTCAACAAAAGAGACATCACGGCTATCGATCACTTTGTTGTTGAGCAACAGCGAGACATGATAGGTGCCGGGCTGCTGGCCGCCCTCACGGGCGAAATAGTGCAGATCGGCGGCCGTGTGTTGATCGGATGAAAACTCCAGCGCCGCCGGATTAAAGTAGTCGTCGGCGCGGGCAGCCCGCAACGGGCAGAACACCATCAGTATCACTCCCGGTACACCCGCCAGCCATGAAGAGGCATGCTTCGTCTTTGCATATTTTCTCTTCTTAAACTGCGCGTGCTGCGTCACTTTCACGGTTAAGGCCCCGGCATCAGATCAGTAAAACCACAACAAAATCCATCAGCGTGTACGTTCTTCAGTAACGCCGCCATAGTCATTGATGGCAGACCAGCTCACCGGGCCGGCATGGCTGACCGTCCAGTGACGATCTTCACCCGGACCAATCATACCGGGATCGTTGATCGCCTGATGATTCACGCTCAGCGTATAAAAGGAGACGAAATAGGGCGTCGGGTTATGCGCAATCAGCTGGTTGCCCTGCTGGCGAAACGCGATGTCCTGCCAGGCGTCAGCCGGATTTCCCGCCAGCCCTTTTGGCCGGAAAAAGAGTTTAAATTTCGATTTAATATTGACCTGCAGCTGATTGCTTTTATCGCGCGGTGTGGGTGAGATCGATTTGACATTCAGCCAGAAAACAGACTCCCGATCTTTCGGCAGTGGCATGCCCAGATAATTAATCCTGAGCAGGTTCTCTTTATTGGCATCCAGCCGAAACAGCGGGGGCGTCACAATAAAAGGAACGCGGGTGTGATTATTTTTATCGGCATTCTCGATCCAGGATTCGATCAGATAGGGTGTCGTCTTATCCTGATTTGTTACCGACAGCGTGGCTTCCTTTTTTCCTTCAGCAAAAATAACCCGGGTCCCTCCCATCACCACACCTGCATGCGCCGCGAGATGAAGCAGACACGCCGAAATGAGCGAAATAATTCTTATTACCTTAATCATAGAGCGTTACGCCATTGAATTACGGAGGGAAAGCAGGGTTGCCCCTGCTATGAATCAGTTATAAACCATCACAAAATTTGATACGGCATTGGCCGCGCCCACATTAATAGCGGCACCGTCACTTTTGTAATCAGCATAGAATTTTAAATCGGCGTGCCCCCCCGTGCTGGCTGCCACTACATCAACGTTTTTGGAGACGGCGCCGATAGCCACCTGAGTCTGACGGTCAGCTTCATAAAGTTTCACGCCGACACCGGACGCCCCGCCGCTGGCAACTTTAAGCAGGGTACTGTCGCCACTGTCTTTATCGCCATCGAACAACACCGCCACTTTTTTGACGGATGTCGGGCAGTCTGTGACTGAAATAGTGAACGGCGTTTCAGTGGTTTCCGTACGGCTTTCGAAATAGGATTTGGCCCATTTACCTAAATCAATACTCTGCTTACTACTGGCGGTTGTCACGTTGCAGGATACATCGGTAATTTCACCGGTAAATTTAACTTCACCACCGGCTCCCTGCGTTCCCGCTGCCGTTCCCGGATTCGTATTAATAGGGGATGGGCCGTCAGTCGGGGTGGCGAATGCTGATCCGGAAATCATAAGGCCCGCCAGCGCCACTGGCAGAATACGTTTTCTGATATTCATCAACTGTTTCTCTTTTCAGAACATGCAAAGTGGCCGCAACCAACCACCAGATGGATAAATATGCATCGATAATAATGCGCCAACATAATAACGCGCTGTTTATTATGTTGCGGGTATATTAATTAAACAAAGGTAGACGAAACTTAAACGAGCAGATTTATCCGGGGCTGAGATTTAATATTGAGGAGGTTAATTGAGCAGGATCAATTCCAGCAATCCCGACTTAAATAGTCGGAAAATAAACGACAGGATGTGATGAATAATATGATCACTTTAATTACCCATTATATTTTCAAAAAATATTTATGAATTCCAGAATGGGAATCTTTAAGCAGTCCATCGTTAAATCAGGTATGCGGTATGACCCGCAGGGATCTCTCTCCGGTTCAGGCGTCGCCCTTTCTGTTATGTTCACGGCTGACGCGCACCTGTCCGCTTCACTCAGGGCAGATCGTTATCCAGCGGCGCACGAAAAGCATGGCGGGCAGCCAGCATTAACTGGCTGGCAGTCACGGTGGCAGGTAAACGCCTCAGTATTTTGCAGGCCTGCCAGTAGCAGAGCACCATCACCTCATCCTCCTCTTTTTCCGCCCGTTCAAGCAGACGGGCGCGCAGTGACAGGACATCCAGGGTCTGCTGTTCATCCAGCATGTCCGCGATCGTCTGGTTAATAATGCGATAGAGTGTTTTCCAGGTGAGATCGGTATACAAATTTAGCCTCTTCTAACACGTATCCGCTTCCCGTGTATCCCCGACAGGAAGTCACAGAAAGGATCTTCTCATTCAGGCGAATGAACGCTGCTGATTAACTATAGCGACTCGCCAGCGGCCGTCCAGAACCCGCGGCGAAGATTGCCAGAACGGATAATTCTAACGATTCAGAGGCCTGCCTGTCGCCTGTTACCTGCGGCTCCGCTTCTGATTGCCGATTTTTGTAACAATTGAGCCCCATTCTTAACTGGCTGCTGTGCCGCGGATTTGCCAGAGTAAAACGACTTCCCGTTACGTTTAAACTTAAGGAGTGGTTAATGAATCAGCACGCTGATGTTCTGGTCTGGGGTCAGGGTCCTGCGGTCTTCGAAGTCTTTCTGGAACCTACCTGTCCGTTTTCCGTTCGCGCTTTCAATAAATTCGACGCCTTACTGGCGCACGCAGGCGAAGAGAACATCACTCTGAAGATCCGTCTGCAATCCCAGCCGTGGCACCTCTATTCGGGTCTCATTGTGCGCTATATCCTCGCCGCGGCCTGTGAAAGTAAAACGGCCGCCAGACAGGTGATGCAGGCCGTTGCCGATCACCGCGAAGAGTTTGAATTTACCGATCACTGCACCGGTCCGAACCGTGATGCCACCCCGAATCAGATTCTGGAACGCCTGAAAACCTACAGTGGCGTCGACGCCATGGCGGCATTTGATCGGCCCGATTTGCAGAATGCCATCAAGTGGCACTGCAAATACGCCCGCCAGAATGGCATTCACGTCTCTCCTACCTTTATGGTTAACGGCCTGGTGCAGCCTGAGATTAGCAGCGGTGATGACATTGAGCAGTGGGCGAGCTTCCTGAAACGCTAGTTCGTCTCTCCTGAGTCACAGCGTGGCCTGACAGCGGCGCTTGTGCACGACATCGGCGGGCGAAACGGCTTATCCCGGAGATTCGCCTGTTTTCCTGCCGGAATGCCGGGTAAGCTGTTCGGCGACAAGCAGCCTGCTCCTCAGATAGCGCTGTTGCAGAGAGAACGGCTGCACACCTTTTCGGTGCCTCTGCAATGATGCAGGAAGGCACCCTTTTTCATAAGGATTTGCTGATGGCGATGACGCTGGAACAACTGCAGGAAAAATATCCGGATGCAATTATCGATGCATTTGGTGATTCACCCGAGCTGGCGAACGCGTTAAGTACGCTGATTATTGCGGGAAAAAAAGTGGCCACCTGTGGGTCGGCAGCCAGCTGGCAGGATCAGGAAAAACTGCCCCAGCCGGGCGGTTACAGCATTGTTCTCAACGGTGAACAGCAGCCCGTCTGCGTGATCCGCACCACCGGGCTGTTCCTGACGCGCTTTGACCGGGTGACGCCGGAGATGGCGATGCTTGAAGGTGAAGGCGATCTCAGCCTCGACTACTGGCGTCAGGAACATCAGCGATACTTTCAGCGTGAAGGCTCTTTTCACCCTGAGATGGAGCTGATTTTCGAAACGTTCCAGCTGGTCGAGGTGATCTGAACCGGGAGTTACAGCACCTTTGCCGCCATCAGCGCCAGACGCGTGACCCCGCGTGCGGCAAGATTTTCAGCCGCACGCGCGGCCCGCATTCCGCTGGCGCACACCAGGACCACGCGTCGATCGGCAGGCGGCTGCCAGCCGGCGATCTGCTCTGGCAGAATGCGCAACGCCCCTTCCGCCACGCTGACCGGGGCCTCTTCGGCGCTGCGCAACTCCACAATGCAGTCCTCACCAGTGAGCATGGCCAGGTCGATGAACGGCGTGCCCGGCGCCTCCGGTTTCGGGGCATCGTCAAAGCGGAACTGTCGCATATGCCACGAGGCCAGGTCGCAGTGGATCATACAACCCAGCGGTGAAGGCGTCAGTTTCAGTAATACCGTGAGCACCATCTGTGCCTGCATGGCCCCCAGCGTGGCCACCGCAGGCCCCATAACGCCCGCGGTGTTACAGTCAGCCGATGCAGTGGGCAAGTGCGGAAACAGCGCGCGATAGCCGGGCGCACCGCCGCAGAATCCGCCGACATAACCTTTACGCCCCAGCACTGAGGCGCAGATCAGCGGCAGGCCGCGCGCATAACAGGCGTCCGAAAGCTGATAGGTAATGGCAAAATTATCCGCCGCATCCACCACCACATCAATCTCCGCCAGCGCCTGCGGCAGCAGACTGGCGCTCAGTGACTGCGGATGCGCGTCGACTTCACACTCAGGGTTTCGCTGCGCCAGTGCCCGCTGTGCGCAGAGGGCTTTTGGCTGCCCGACATCGTCCACGCCAAACAGCGTCTGCCGGTGAAGATTGTGCAGTTCAACCCGATCGCCGTCGTAAAGACGAATGAACCCTACCCCGGCACCTGCCAGCAGGGGCAGCAGCGTGGCGCTGAGCCCGCCCGCGCCCACAACCAGCACCCGCGCCCTGCTCAGTCGCTGCTGCCCCGCCTCACCAATTTCCGGCAACATCGTCTGTCGCTGATAACGATCCATTGTCGCTCCTTAACTGAACTGTGCCAGACCAAACAGGGGCGTGGAGGCCGACGCCATATCGCGCTGCTCCATCAGCCCGGCCTGAAACGCCTCATGTCCCCCATGGATCGCGGCGGCAAAGGCACCGGCCATCCGGACCGGATCGCGAGCTTTTGCTACGGCCGTGTTGAGCAACACGCCATCAAAGCCCATCTCCATCGCCTGAGCCGCCTGGCCCGGCGCGCCGATCCCCGCATCAATAATCAGCGGAATATCCTTAAACCAGGCACGCATGGCGCGCAGCCCCTCGATATTGCGCAGTCCCTGGCCGGAGCCAATCGGCGCCCCCCAGGGCATCAGCACTTCACAGCCGGCTTCCAGCAGTTTTTCACCGACAATCAGATCTTCCGTGGTGTAGGGAAACACCTGAAATCCGTCAGCGCAGAGAATGCGGGCGGCTTCCACCAGGGCAAAGGGGTCGGGTTGCAGCGTGTCGGCATGACCTATCACCTCCAGCTTGATCCAGGGGGTATCAAACAGTTCACGCGCCATCTGCGCCGTGGTCACCGCCTCCTTTACCGAATGGCAGCCGGCCGTATTCGGCAGAATGCGTTTGTTGAGCTGTTGCAGCAGCGTGCGAAAGGCCGCGCCTTCCCGCCCCTCCCGTCGCAGGCTGACGGTAATGATCTCCGCGCCTGACGCGTCGATCGCCTGATGCAGAATCTCCGGCGAGGGGTAACCGGCGGTGCCGAGCAGAAAACGGGATGTTGGTGCAAACTGATAAAACATGATTAACCTCCCTGCATCGGGGACAGAATTTCCAGCTGATTCCCGGCCTCAAGTCGCTGGCTGGCGTAACGGGTGCGCGGCACAAACTCACCGTTCAGGGCGGTGGCGACGGTGCGCGGATCGATCTGCTGCTCCTGCATCAGCTCCGCCAGGGTCGTTGCGCCGGTTTCAATCGCGCGTCCGTTGAGTTCAATTCGCATGGGGTGTCTCCTGAGTCAGTCGCCGCATAAGGTTTTCAGCCATTATCGGGGCCAGTAAAAAGCCGTGTCGGTAGAGGCCGTTGAGCGAGAAGCGGCCATTTTCGTAGCGCACCTCCGGCAGATTCTGCCGGTAAGCAGGACGCAACCCGGTACCGCTCTCGACGATCCGCGCTTCAGCCAGCGCCGGATGCAGGCTGTAAGCGGCGCTCAGCAGCTCCATCATCGCTTTCGCGCTAATCGGGCTGCTGTCATGGCTTTCGACCATGGTGGCACCCAGCATGAAGTGCCCATTGGCACGAGGCACCAGATAGCAGGGAAAGCGCGGATGGAGCAGCCGGACGGGACGGGAGAGGCAAATGTCGGGGGTATGGAGGATCACCATTTCGCCGCGCACGGCACGCAACGCGGGCTGCTGATCGGCGGCGTGGATGCCGCGACAGTCGATAATCTTTCCGCCGGGCTGACCGCTGTGAAACGGCACGCCCGCTTCTTTGAGCCTATCCTGCAGCTGCTGCAGCGCCCGACGCGGGTCGAGATGCGCTTCCCGGGCGAAGAAAAGGCCGCGTGCGAAGCGGTTTTCCAGCGCCGGTTCAACGTCGCCGGGGGCCACCCACTGATGCTGCTGCGTCATGCTGGCAAAGCGCGTCAGCTCACGGCTGTCACGCGGCGGTGCAACCACCAGCGTGCCCTGCTGCACCACGCCATCCACACGCTTTGCCCACCAGCCCGCGGCATGCTGGCCCCATTCGATCACCTCTGGCGGTGCACTTTCTGCCTCACACCAGGGCGCGAGCATGCCGCCCGCCCAGTGCGAGGCTGCCCGGCAGTCAGGCTGAGTAATAATTTCGACAGCTTCTCCCCGTTCCGCCAGCAGGGTGGCGACACAGAGTCCGGCGACGCCGCTGCCCAGCACCGACCAGCGGCCCTGGCTGCCCGCCACAGAAGAAGAGAGATTCAGGATTGAGTGGGTCACATTCGCCTCGTTATCCGTTAACGAAGACCCGTGATACAGAGGGAATAGGCAGAAGCGACGCGAATGCGCTCCTGCGGCAAGTATCTGATGCGATACCCGTCTTCCTACGCCAGTATCAACTGGGTCAGGTTCTAAGGGTCGCTGAGCCGCGCGGGTGCGCTATCAGCCTCTCAGTCTCTCCGGCGAGACTCCCCTGACGGGTTTAGTTGTAAGTGAAGCGAACAGCTTCGTCAAGCAGTGTGCAGGGGCGCGACGCAGAAAGAGCGAGATAAGGAAAGATGTCGCTACCGGTTCAGAGGCGCGCGGCGACGTCTATAGCAGCGCCTGCAGGGAGTGCGTCACCGCGTCGGTGACTTCCCGAATACGCGGTTCGGCGCGGCGATAGTAGGTCCATTTACCCACTTTGCTGGTTTCCACCAGTCCGGCACTCTGCAGGGCTTTCAGGCATAACGAGGTGGCGGGCTGTGATAAGCCCGCCTTGTCCTGGATGAGACTGGCACAGACGCCATACTGGTCGAAGGGATAGAGCTGGGCATAGCCCGCAAACGCTTCGTCAGGGTTTTTGAGCCACATCAGCACGGCCATTCTGGTGGGATTGGCCAGTAACTTCAGGGCCTCTTCGGGTGACATGCCGCCTCACAAAACATCAGGATGGATAAACAGGGTAGTCAGTATACCCTTTCTCCGTTCCGCCATACAGGGAGGTGTGATCCACAGGATTCAGCGGATTGCCTGCTTTAATCCGCGCGGGCAGATCGGGGTTGGCGATAAAGGTGCGGCCAAAACCAAACAGGTCGCCCCAGCCTTTATCCAGCATCCGCTGGGCTTTTTCGGCGGTGTAACGGCCTGAGTAGATAATGGGCGAGCGGAAGGTTTCCCGCAGCGCAATCCGGAAGCTCTCCGGCAGGTCAGGACTGTTATCCCAGTCCGCCTCGGCGATAGAGAGATAACCGATTTCCAGCTCATTGAGCAGCTGCGCGGCGCGGATATAAGTCGCATGCGGATCACTTTCGACCAGGCCCAGATAGACACGATCTTCGTCCGTGCTGCTGAAAAGCGGGGCAAACCGGACACCGACACGATGACTGCCAAAGACTGAACTTACCGCTTCAACCACTTCACGCAGAAAACGCAGACGATTCTCAGGCGAGCCACCATATTCATCCGTACGGAAGTTGGTGTGCTCAGAAATAAACTGATTAATCAGATAGCCGTTGGCGGAGTGAAGCTCAACGCCATCGAACCCGGCCGCTTTGGCATTTTCCGCCGCCCGCCGGTAAAGCGCCACAATCTCTTTCACTTCCGCGTTCGTCAGCGCCCGCGGCTCGCTGGGCGCGGTTAACATTCCGGCACCCGGTCCGGTTTCAATAAAGACCCGGACGTTATCGGCGGCTATAGCTGACGGCGCAACCGGGGCCTCTTTTCCTGGCTGAAGTTCATTATGGGACACCCGCCCCACGTGCCAGAGCTGGCAGAAAAGAGTGGCACCTTCCTGATGCACTGCTTCGGTGACTTTTTTCCACCCCGCAATCTGCGCTTCACTGTGTATCCCCGGCGTCCATGCATAGCCCTGCCCGCGAGGCTCAATCTGGGTGCCTTCAGTGATCATCAGTCCGGCACCGGCGCGCTGGCGATAATATTCCACCATCATCGGACCGGGAACATTACTTGGCTGCTCACTGCGGCAGCGGGTCAGCGGCGGCAGAACGATGCGGTTACGGAGCTGAAGGTCGCCCAGGCTCAGGGGGGTAAAAAGTGATGGCATGACAAAAAAATCCTCTGGTGTTTGAAGAGGCGACATTATATTTACACATTTAAATTTGTAAATGTGTTTGTGGGCTTTTTATTTGTCCTGTGCCTGATTTCATCAGGTTATGAGAGACTTATCGCCAGGCGATGAACCTGTGGGGTAGGATTGCTGTTCCGGATGCAGACGCAATTACCCTCATAGCGCATCTATCGGAATTAACAGGGAGCTATCTGTGAACAGGCTAATCTCGTCAGACGCGCTGGGACCACGCATCTGTATTCTCGGGCCTTCTAACAGCGGAAAATCTACGCTGGCTGAGGCCCTGTCACGCAAAACAGGTCTGCCTGTGGTGCACCTGGATCAGTTGCATCATATTCCAGGCAGTCAGTGGGTGCCCAGGGAGCCGGACGTGTTCCTTCGTTTACACGCCGAAGCAGTCAGTCAGGAGAGATGGATCATGGAAGGCAACTACACCAAGTGTATTGAAGCACGGCTCGCCCGGGCCACCGGACTGATTCTTCTGGATGTCAGCGTGCCCTTAGCGCTGCTGCGCTATGTCCGGCGATGCTACTCCTCCACGCCGCGGATCGGGGGACTCAGGACTCACAGAGAGCCGGTAAGCCTGGCGATGTTAAACTACATCATCCGCATCGCCCCTCAGAACCGGAAGCGGCACAGGCAGCTCTATGACTCGCTCACGCTGCCAAAACTGCTGCTCAGTTCTCCTCGCGCCATGAATATCTGCGCGGAAGAGTGGGGACTTCAGCTAAAATACCCTGGGGCATAATCAGCCGACGGCCAGGAATGCAGACAGAAATCGTCAGAGAAACTATGGCGATTCATCAGCAAGTTTCAGATGGGTCAGCAGCGCCGTCAGCGACGGCACCGGTCCGGCATGGGTGGTTGCTGAGCGGGTCGTGTCCCAGGGCATCGCATCATCGGTGCAGAAGTCGCCGACACACTGCATATCCACCACCTCATTGAGTAAACCCACCGGAATCCACACATAAGGCCTGTCCCGCAGCGGGTTGGGCACGGTGGAGCCACAGCAGGTGCAGAAATCGTTGCGATAACCGCTGGCTTTTTGCCATGACGCCAGGTGATCTTCTCCGCCCGTCCAGCGGAACTCCCCCGCTTTCACCAGCGTCGCCAGGTTATAGCCGGTTCCGCTCTGCTTTCTGCACAGCGAACAGTGACAACGGTAGTAAAGCGTGGGTGGCGCTGCCAGCTCAAAAACCACCGTTTCACACAAACACGAGCCTTTCATTTCACCGCCTTGTTGATGTAATGAGAGAGGCCACCGCTGCGGATGCCCCCCTGATCGCAGTGACACCCTGGCGAAACCGTTGTTTGCATCAGCACAGGGTGTGCCATTTTCATGCAGATGTCGCGAACGGCCATCCCCGACTTAGTGGCGACTGAACACCAGTTTCAGCCCCGCCAGCGCAAAGCAGCAGGCTAACAGCGCCTCCAGTCCGCGACGAATGCGGCGATAGAACGCGCTCATTACCGCCGTCGAGAAGAGCAGCGCATATCCGCCGAACACCAGCAGACAGATCGTTGCACAGCCAGCGATGATCAGCGGTACCGTGGAGGCAGCCATATCGGGCTTCAGGGCAAAAGACATGATCGCCACCCAGGTGAGAATCGCTTTGGGATTGCCGACATGCATGAGTATTCCCTGGCGAAACAGTCTGCCCCAGGCGACCCGCTCAGTGCTGGCATCAATGCCTGTCGCTTCCGTGCGGCGCAGGGCCGATTTACCCGCTTTAAATGCCAGCCAGAGCAGATATAACCCGCCGCCAACCTTCAATACAATCAGCAACTTTGCGAAGGTGGCCAGCACCGTCAGCACGCCACAGGCGGCCAGTAGCGCCCAGATCATGGAGCCACTCACCACACCTGCTGCCAGCGCCAGGGCGGCCCCCCTGCCCTTTTTCATCGCCGTTCCCATTATCGCCATATTGCTGGGACCCGGGCTGGCCGTGGCGACAAAGTAGGTGGTGAAAATCAGGAGTAATTCATGCGAAAGCGCCATAACTGCCTCTGAGATTGATTGTTATCAATCTGTTATATCGGTTGTGGCGAACATTTACCAGTGATGCTGTCGTCCGCCTGATGGGCGGAATCTCATTCAGCGGCGATAAAGATCAGGTCAGGATAGTCCGGATGAAATCCGGCAGGTTGAGCGGTTTATATGCGCATTTGTCATCGCACACGGGCGCAGTGCTGAAGAGGTTTAGCGGGAAATGAGACGGGCAAAAGCAGGATTAAGATTCAGTCCGGCCGATCGCATTGTGAAAATGAAATCATTCGCCGGACTGAACGGGCTCAGGAAGCGCTTATTTGCCCAGAATTTCTCTGCGGACAATCTCTGCGCCTGCGCTTAATGCGTTGAGCTTGCCATTGGCAACATGACGCGGCAGCGGGATCATGCCGCAGTTGGTCGAAGGATAGAGATTTTCGGCATCCACAAACTGCAACGCCTTGCGCAGCGTACTGGCGACCTCTTCCGGCGTCTCAATATTATGGGTTGCCACATCGATGGCGCCGACCATCACTTTTTTACCGCGAATCAGCTCGATCAAATCCATCGGCACCCGCGAGTTCTGACACTCCAGCGAGACAATATCGATCGATGAGCGCTGCAGTTTCGGGAAGACCTCTTCATACTGGCGCCACTCGGTTCCCAGCGTTTTCTTCCAGTCGGTGTTCGCTTTGATGCCATAGCCATAGCAGATATGCACGGCGGTTTCACACTTCAGCCCTTCGACAGCGCGCTCTAGTGCCGCAATGCCCCAGTCGTTGACTTCGTCGAAAAAGACGTTAAAAGCCGGCTCATCAAACTGAATAATATCCACACCTGCGGCTTCCAGCTCTTTTGCCTCCTGGTTGAGGATTTTTGCAAATTCCCACGCCAGTTTTTCGCGACTTTTGTAGTGGTTATCGTAGAGGGTATCGATCATGGTCATCGGCCCCGGCAGCGCCCATTTAATCGGACGATCGGTCAGCTTACGTAGAACCTTTGCATCTTCGACAAAGACCGGCTTCTGGCGGGAGACTTCACCCACCACGGTCGGGACGCTGGCATCATAACGATTGCGGATACGCACCACTTCGCGCTTTTCAAAATCCACGCCGCTGAGGTGTTCGATGAAGGTCGTGACGAAGTGCTGACGGGTTTGCTCACCATCACTGACGATATCGATCCCGGCCCGCACCTGATCGTCCAGGCAGAGACGCAGCGCATCTAATTTACCCGCCACTAACTCATCATCCTGCAGTTTCCAGGGTGACCAGAGCACCTCTGGCTGTGCAATCCAGGAGGGTTTTGGCAGGCTGCCAGCGGTGGATGTCGGTAATAAGGTTTTCATAGCAGGTGACCTTTTAATTTTAATTAAAGAACGGATTCAGCGGACCATTGCGCCAGCAGGGTCTGGTTAGGCTTAATGAAATGGGCCTCAGTAAATTTCCCTTGCTCAACAGCCAGCCGGCTGCGCTCTTCACGATCGTAAACAATCCGGGTTAAAGAGTAATCCTGATGCTGCAGCGTCGGCTGATAACAGTGACCGGCAGCGGAATTCGCATTATAGATTTCAGGGCGATAGATCTTCTGGAACGTTTCCATGGTGCTGATGGTGCCGATCAGCTCAAGGTCGGTGTAATCGCTGAGCAGATCCCCGTGGAAATAGAACGCCAGCGGCGCAACGCTGCCCTGCGGCATAAAGAAACGCACTTTCAGGCCCATTTTCCCGAAGTAGAAATCGGTCAGTGAAGGTGCATCCTGCTGATATTCAATGCCCAGAATGGGATGCTGATTGCCGGTGCGCACATAGGTGTTTTTGCTGGACACGCTCAGGCAGATAACCGGTGATTTGCTGAAATTCTCTTTATAGACCGGTGAGTTAACAAAGCTTTTAAAAATGTTGCCGTGCAGCTGGCCAAAATCCGCGGGCGTGCTGAATTCAGTCTGCCCTTTATTAAAATCTGCCAGCACCACGCTGAAATCATAATCGCGCACGTAGGATGAGAAATTATTTCCCACAATGCCCTCGCTGCGCTCACCGGTGTGATGATCCACGATATAGGTTTTTAAAATTTCGATAGCCGGAAACGCTTCGCCGTCAGCGCCACCCTGAAGATTCAGCTCCGCAGAAATGATCTCGAGTTCAACGGAGTAACGGTCAGCCTTTGGATTGTCCCAGTGCGCCAGCGAGTTAAAACGATTATCGATCATCACCAGGGCGTTGCGCAGATTTTCCTGACGCTTTTCGCCACGCGCTAAATTCGCAAAGTTCGTCGTCGCGCGCGTATTTTTTGAAGGGTTATAGTTTTCGTCGAAACGAATACGCTTGATGGTAAAGGCAAAATCGTTGTTCATCGCTATCGGGTATCCTGGTCGCTGATATGAATTGTTGCTGAGAGGGTTATGCAGCTTTGCTATCCCTTAACAAGCATTCATATTTCTCAAAGTTATTAACAATTCTTACTTTATGCCTCAACGGACGGGTGAAAAAAAGTGATTAAATTTCAACGAACATGAAGGAAATTCATGTTGAGACGGGAAAGCGGGGGATTTTTCACGATCGGGCGGGACATTCATTTACCCGCACCCGTGCGCGGGCCTGTCATCTTCACACAGAACCAGGCGTTGCGGCAAATCTGCACGGGTGCCGGGCTTATCTCACCAGCGGTAACGTTACCGCTGGTGCGCTGCGCTAGATCTTATAAAAATCATCGCAGAATGCTTTTCGCGCACCCGATTTCAGGGAAAGCCTGTGCGCCGCCTCTTTCATCAGTTTACCCAGACCGCCGTCGCGTTTCGCCTCTGTCAGGCGTGAAGCGGGTCCGGTCAGCGCCAGGGCCGCGAGCATATTGTCGCCCTCACCAAACACCGGAAGTGATAATGACGCGATATGCGGATCGCGGATACCGGAGGTAAACAACGGAAGTTCCGGCTGAGTCTCAAACAGCGGTTCTCTGCGTCCCCAGCAGCGGAGCACCTTTCCGATGGCTGAATTGTCCAGCGGCAGAAACGTTCCGGGCAGACGCGTTTCCCGCAAGCCTTCTGACGGTTCCGCGCGGAACAGACAGAGTCGCTGATCCTTCTCGATGACATACCAGGTGGCGCTTTCACCCGTGGCCGTCGCCAGGGCATGAAGCTCAGGCTGGACGATAGTCGCAAGATGAAAGGATTGTTCATAGAGCTTGCCCAGATAGAGCAGTCTCGGTCCAAGGGTATAAACCCCGTTGTCGCGCCGGATAACGTAATTCATGCGTTCCAGTGAGTTCATCAGGCGATAAACCGTCGTTTTGTGATACCCGGAAAGCTGGGCCAGCGCGGTCAGCGTGAGTGACTCTTCGCCAGGCCTGAAACAATCCAGTAGCGCCAGCGCTTTTTCTACGGCAATTACGCCTTCATTCCCCATTAGCAGGTTCTCCTGTTTGCGACGGCAGGCAGTTTACCCTGTAATTTGTGATTCACATCGTATTTACATCACAAATGAATGCTTAACACTGGTGTGATCCAAATTAACATAGATATAGTAGTTTTATATTGTACAACAAAGTTGTACCTGGTAAAACGAAAGAGGATGATCTATGCCACATGCAGATAATACCTTCATCAATCGCGACATTACCCGTATCGCGCCAGAGCTCGTAAAACAGGCTGCTCAGTTTCAGGCCGCGATACTGGCAGATGTTGCCGGGCGACGCGGAACGCTGCACGGACGCGTAAAACCGCTTTCCCACACCATGAAAGTTGCCGGCCCCGCTATCACCGTTGAAGTCAGACCGGGTGACAATCTCGCTATCCACGCCGCACTGGCTATTGCCCAGCCGGGCGATGTGATTGTGGTTGATGGCAAAGGCGACATCAGCTGCGCATTAATCGGCGAAATTATGTCTACTCAGGCGCAGGCCTCTGGCATTGCCGGGATTATTATCGATGGCGCGGTTCGTGATGCCGATGCACTGAGCACCAATGGCTTCCCGGTATTTGCCGCGGGCCTGAATCCCTGTGGCCCGACCAAATCGGTTGCAGGACGGGTTAACTTCCCTGTTTCAGTAGCAGGCGCAGCGATTCAGCCTGGCGATCTGGTGATTGGCGACATCGATGGCGTGGTTGTGCTGCCTCGTGAAGCCGTTCCGGCCCTGATCGAACTGGCGCAGAAAAAACTGGATTTCGAAACCAGCCGCATCGCCGCCATTCGCGACGGCGATCTCCGCGCGCCCTGGTTAGAGAAAGCGCTGCTTACGGCTGGCATGCTGGTTGACGGGGAGGTGCTGTAATGACGACCTCTTCTCCTGTCATTCTGGTCACCGCCAGCGATCTGGCGCCGCAGGCAGTCAGCCTGCTCGACGATTTCACGATTGTGTATGCAGGCAAACAGCCGGGCGAAGAGACTCTGGTTCAGCTCTGCCAGCAGCATAACCCGGTGGGGATCATCGTCCGCTACGGCAAGATTAACGCCCGCATCATGGACGCCGCGCCCGCTCTGCGCGTTATCTCCAAACACGGCAGTGGCATCGATGTCATCGATCAGAAAGCCGCCGCTGAGCGTCATATCAGTGTTCAGTCGGCCCCGGGTGCCAACGCGGCTGCCGTGTCAGAGCACGCCTGGGCGCTGATCCTGGCCTGCGCTAAATCGGTGATCCCCCTGGATCAACGCATGCGTCAGGGACACTGGGATAAATCGACCCACAAATCCGTGGAGCTGGAGGGCAGAACCCTCGGGCTGGTGGGTCTGGGGGCGATAGGGGGTCGCGTGGCCCGTATCGGCCGCGCTTTTGGCATGAACGTCCTGGCCTATGATCCCTATGCGCGCACTTTCCCGGATGAGTGTGTCTCCTCCTCGCTGGACGATCTGCTGCGTCAGTCAGATGTGATTTCATTGCACTGCCCGCTGACAGAACAGACCCAAAAGATGATCAACGCAGAGTCGCTGGCGTTGTGTAAAAAAGGCGCCATTCTGGTGAATACGGCTCGCGGGGGGCTAATCGATGATGAAGCCCTGATCGCGGCACTGAATGACGGCACGATCGCCTCGGCGGCGCTGGACAGCTTTGCCACAGAACCGCTGACCGCCCCGCATATCTGGCAGAATGTCGACAACGTGATTCTGTCGCCACACATTGGTGGCGTCAGTGATAACTCCTACGTGAAGATGGGCACCGTGGCAGCCACAAACGTGCTGAACGTGCTGGCAGAACCGGTGAAAGACGAAAGTCCGGTTTCCTGATCGGCTTTTCCTGACCGGCTAAACAGGCGCCTGGGCCGTTTAGCCGGTTTTTTTATGCGTTCTCTCTTTTGCCTGGCTTTCAGGCTATGCCCTTGCCGCTTTACCGCCCTGTCCTCTGAAACTTTCTCTCTGCCCTCCCTGTGGCCTGCCACGCCCCTGACAGACGCGCTCAGCATTCAGATGCCACATCGCGCCACTCCAGCTTTAAACACCCGCAGATAGCGTCACCTGTCCCTGCAGGGCCAGAGTCATTGTCAGCACCTCCCTTCTGGCTGAACCAGCGCTCCTTACACCACTCTTCCTCCGGCTGACGGTGAGCCCTTGCATACGGCCCGCTTTCGTCAGATGGCATTCAGAGGGGATGACAGCCCGCCACAGGCTTACAGGAGCGCCAGGCGTGGCTCAGTGAAAAGATGGGCGAGTTAACATGGCTGTTGCGTGAGCGAGGGAGGTATTGCTTATAAAGAGATCGATCAGGAAAAAGGGGCGGCAGGAGGATGAGTGAAGGGAGAAGCCCGGAGACGCGGCGAGCAGCATCTCCGGGCTGACAACGTTATTTACTGACGGGTGAAGCGGTATTCTCAACTTCAATGTTTAATTTTTTGGTGCGTCCCATAACCAGCACGGCGATGCCGCCGACACTGCACAGCACAGCCAGTGGCAGCATTGCCAGGGTGTGACTGCCGGTGGCCTGATTGATGATGCCGTAAACGTTAACCATCAATCCTCCGCCAATCAGGTTAGCCATCGCCCCGATAGCAGCCAGACCCGCCGCAGCCGTCGTGGATGACATCCAGCCCGAAGCCAGCGCCCAGAAAGGCCCTTTCATTGAATAAGCACCAATCAGCACCAGCGACAGAATCACGACGCTGCCGGTCAGCGTGTTGGTCAGGAATGCAGAGAGCAGACCACCTGCGATTAAAAACAGTGTCAGCGCGGTGTGCCAGCGACGTTCGCCGCTGCGGTCAGAGCTTCTGCCCCAGACAATCATCAGAACAGAAGCCAGACCGTAAGGGATCGCATTTACTAAACCGGTCGTGAAGTTGTCCAGACCGAAAGATTTCAGCAACTGCGGAGACCAGACGCTCAGCGTTGAACCTGCCGCCGAGGCACCTGCATAAATCAGCGCCATCACCCAGATATGTTTATGGCGCAGCAGCTTCCACAGGGAGATGTGACCAATCGCTTTTTTCTTCGCGTTTTCCGCTTCCAGCGTGGTATTCAGCCAGGCTTTCTGCTCCTGATTCAGCCAGCTGGCATCAGAGGGGCGGTTGCTCAGCATGAAGAAAGCGGCCACACCCAGCACCACGGCCGGAATGCCTTCCAGGATGAACAACCAGTGCCAACCGCGCATGCCCAGCCAGCCATCGAGTGACAGAATCAGACCTGAGATAGGTGAGCCGATAAAGTTTGCGGCCGGGATAGCCACCATGAAGGTCGCGATGACGCGTGCACGGTATTTGCCAGGGATCCAGTAGGTCAGATAAAGAATGACGCCCGGGAAAAATCCTGCCTCAGCGGCACCCAGTAAGAAGCGCAGAACATAGAGCGTATTGGCGCTTTCGACGAAGGCCGTACAGACCGAGATGATGCCCCAGGACACCATGATGCGCGAGATCCAGATCTTTGCACCAATCTTCTGCATCGCAAGGTTGCTGGGGACTTCAAACAGGAAGTAACCAACGAAAAACAGGCTGCTCGCCAGGCCAAACACCGCTTTCGACAACCCCAGATCTTCGTTCATCTGCAACGAAGCCATGCCTATGTTGCCGCGGTCAATAATGGCAATCAGATAACAGACAATCAGAAATGGCAAAATGCGCCAGACCACCTTTTTTACGGTCTGCTGCTCGATATCGGCAGAGAAAGTCGTGATGTGCTGTTTTTCAGACATGATGATCCTCACATTTTTGTCATCGTTTTGCGCGTGATACGCAAAACGCATTGTTGTACTCTGTAAAACATTAATGTACTCAGTAAAACCATTATCACGATAAAAAAGCGTCTCCGCCGGAAGATGTAATCAGGTTGTGTTATTTGTCACAAAAAAGTATTCAGCACATCTGGTTTATGTGACGGGCAAGTCGTTACCAGGATAAAGACCGGACAGATTTTTTGCGGGGTTAATGCGACGGGAGAGAGTAATGAGAACAAAGGCCGTCATCCAGGGATAATTTTTGCTTTTATACCGCTTGTTCTGGATGGATCGGCCTGGTTTCATGATCCCTCATTCAGGACGGCTCTGCTGACTGGTCTGCTAACGCTATCCGCTCCCTTTATCGTGCTTCAGCCCGCGCTGAGTTTTGGCTTCGCGGCGTCGCGAACGCCCCGTCCCTGGCGAGCCCGACTGCTTAGCCTTCTTACGCATATAGCGTATGGATGCGGACTCTCAATCACAACCTTGCTGACTTATTAGCGTCGGATGGAGGCTCTGCCTGGAACGCGCTGCATTTGATGCCACTGCATTCTCCTGACCGAAAACGGCAAGTGGCTCTTTAAGATTGCGGAAGAACAGAGCGCCCATTCATTCAACGATTCTCAGGGGAGCGGGTTGCGGATATATAGCCGGAAGTTAAAGATTCTTTATTACCATTCCAGACGCAGCCAGAATCATAATGGATGCGGCCAGTCGAAAAAGGCGTCGTTGCGCTTTTTCACTGGCGAGCAGATGGCGTATTCTGAGCGCGGCAAGAATAAAAACTGCGCCAACGCTTAAAAGGACCAATACGGTCACGGGCACCAGCATTCCTCCCCACATTTTTAATGACACATTATCCAGAGAAATGACAAGAGGCAGTATCGCCAGATAGAAAGCGATAGTTTTGGGATTCCCAAGCGTTATGGTCAGCCCTGAAAACCAGGCTGTTGCCAGTTCTTTGTTTGTCGTTTTCTGTGCAATATTTATCGCCTCCGGCTGACTGCACCAGAACTGCCATGACAGCAGACATAAATAGAGTGAAGCAGCATAGTTAATCAGGGTGAAGATAGTGTCATTAGTCTGCCCAATAACCCCCAGACCAAATATCGCCAGTGTTAAATAGATCAAATCCCCCAGAATAAGTCCTGCCAGCATAGCAAAAGCGGAAACAGCAACCCCACAGACACTACGTGCAACCAACGCCGTCATTCCGGGGCCGGGGATGGCAGCAGCCAGACCGAGAGCTGCAACATAAGAAATTACCTGAGCGATTCCAGACATCGTCATTCCTGTTTTTAATAGAAGAGAGAGGGACGGCGGATTAAAAGCGCCGCTAATTCATGTAGCAATAATCTTTAATGTTTTGGACACCACCAGAACGCTTCAGAGAAAATTAACGGAGCCAGGGAAATTAAAACTCTGACACCCGCTTTTAAATTGCATAGCGTAAAGCAGACTCTTATGCAGGTCATAATGAGAAGAGTCAGGTTTAAAACCCTCTTTTTTTGCCTTGAGCCAGAAAATAAATTCAGGTGATTGAGAAAGAGAAGAGTATGCATGACCTCTGAACAGGATCTTATCCTGCCTTATCTCTCCTGAACGGTGAATTAATTATGCCGTAAACAAAGAGGAAAGAGTCACCTATCTCATTTACCCGGCGCAGGTTTTCAGGTAGAAATAACCACTTATTGATTACATTCAGAAAGGAATTTCCCTAAATGGCACTCAGCCCGACAGATGTGAAGATTCTGGAAGTTCTGCAGAACGATGCGCGCGTCACCAATCAGGAACTGGCGGAGAAGATCAACGTTTCAGCTTCTCCGTGCTGGCGCAAAGTGCGCAGGCTTGAAGAAGATGAAGTGATCAAGGGTTACCGCGCTGTTCTGGATCGCAAAAAGATTGGTCTGGGCGTGATGGTTTTCATTCGGGTAGTCATTGACAGCCACAGTGAAGCGCAGGCCAGAAAGTTTGAAGAGGAAGTCACGGCGCTTGAGGACGTTGTGGCCTGTTATAGCATCGGTGGGGATGCCGACTTCCTTCTGCAGGTTGTCGCATCGGATCTGGATTCCTATGCCGATTTTGCCATGTCAGTGGTGCGCAGATTGCCGGGAATCAAAGAGATGCAGAGTATGTTTGTCCTTAAAGAGATCAAACCACTCGTTACTTATCCTGTAAATAAGGCGTCTGTGCAAGGATGACTACGATAGCACCTTAGCAAAGCACACCGCCTCTTCCCGGTTTATGTAGGGCCCATAATTTGCGATGCGGTTATATCCGCTGTTCTGATAAAAACGGACAGCCTTATGGTTCACAGCACGGGTTTCGAGCCAGATTTCCGTGTATCCCCTTCCCAGCGCCGACTCTTCGAGGAAAGTCAGTAATGCCCTCCCGATCCCGGCGTCACTGCGGTCTGAATACATTCTCTTCAGTTCGGCAACCGTCTCTGTAAGCGGTCGGATAGCGCCGCAGCCTACAGCCACACCCTGATGATTTCTGGCCACCACCCAGAGCGCCCTCTCCTCATCCATAGCAGCCACTGCAAAGTGACGCCTGCCATCATCGCCGGTTATCGCCGCGAGCTCGGCTGAAAGAGCATTTATCAGTCGTTGCGACTCCGGGGCGCAGGGATCGGCTTTTTCTACCCTAATCATGCCAGCCTCCGTTTTTCTTTTAACCGTCAGAATAAAACGAAACCCGGTCAGCGACATCCCCCTGGCACTCATGGACGGGATAAATAAGACTGGCCCCGTCTCACCATGCCCGGATGAGGGCTCGTCGCGCATTCACGGCTAAGCCTCTACTTCGCATCTATAATTCAGTGATTCATCACCCTGCGCCCTTTTTAATCGTGGCAGCGAGAAGTCGCGGTTCCGCCTCACGCAGAGACTGGCGGCAAAAAAACAGCTGAGTGCCCCAGCCTCTTACGGCGCAGCTCCCGCTGAGTGACGCACAGAACAGAACGGCCGGTCACAACATACATTGACTCTTTACTGAATAAGGAAGCCTCATGAATCTATCTCTCAAAAATCAGGTTGCGCTGGTGACCGGTGCCAGTTCAGGCCTCGGCTATGCCTGTGCAGAAGCCCTCGCAAAGGAAGAGGCCGCTGTGGTGATTAACTATCACAGTCAGGCCGAGCCTGCCAAAGAGCTGGCAGAAAAAATCCGGGCCGGTGGCGGTCGTGCCATCGCGGTGAAAGGCGACGTGTCGAAAGAGGCAGATGTCGACAATCTCTTTGCGCAGACCCTTGCTGAGTTTGGCAGACTGGACATTCTGGTGGCTAACTCAGGCCTGCAGAAAGATGCCCCCTCTATCGATATGACACTGGAGGAGTGGAATACCGTTCTGGATGTAAACCTGACCGGGCAGTTTTTATGTGCGCGGGCTGCGCTGCGCCAGTTCCGCGATCAGGGACACAGTCCGGAAATCAGCAGAGCGGCAGGGAAGATTATTCATATGAGTTCGGTCCATCAGCTCATTCCCTGGGCCGGACACGTTAACTATGCCGCCTCCAAAGGCGGCGTAGACCTGCTGATGAAAACGCTGGCGCAGGAGGTGGGTGAGGCGCGTATCCGCGTTAACTCGGTTGCGCCTGGCGCTATCGCGACCGCCATTAATGAGGAGACCACTCAGGGTGAGGCGGGCAAAGCATTGTTAAAACTGATCCCCTATGGCCGCATCGGTGCGGCTGAAGATGTGGCGAATGCGGTGGTCTGGCTTGCCAGCGATCTTTCCGATTACGTTCATGGCACGACGCTCTTTATAGATGGTGGCATGAGTCTTTATCCCGGATTCCGCGACAACGGCTGATTCCTCTGCCTCGCGCAGAGGATCAGGGCGGCAGGTCTTATCCGCCCCCCTGGCAGTGACCGGCGCCCGAAGCAGTGCATTCTCCGGGCGTTTGTCTCTGCGGTGACTGCCGCACAGCAGGTGATCCGCCCGCCGCGCCATGCGACAATCACGCCTTACACGGTTTTGTTCTGAGGTTTCCGACATGACGTCCTTTTATCAATTCACGGCCCCGCTGCTGAACGGTCAGATGGCCTCCATGGCAGACTACGCAGGCAGGACGGTGATGGTGGTCAACACCGCCAGCCGCTGTGGGTTCACACCGCAGTATGCTGGCCTGGAAACCCTTTATCGCAGATATGCCGATCAGGGACTGGTGATACTGGGTTTCCCCTGCAATCAGTTCGGCAGGCAGGAGCCCGGCAGTGCTGACGATATCGCACAGACCTGCCACATCAATTACGGCGTAAGTTTCCCGATGTTCGGCAAAGTGGAGGTCAACGGGGCCGCGGCACACCCGCTGTTTCGTTATCTGAAAGAGGCGTTACCCGGCATTCCGGGTGGCCGAATCAAGTGGAACTTCACGAAATTCCTGATTGGACCCGACGGCACACCGCTAAAACGATTTGCCCCCATCACCGCCCCTGAGAAGATGGAGTCGGCCATTGTCGCTGCGTTGCCAGCGCGATGAGCGCGCCTTCTGAAAATTGAAGCCTGCCGACAGGCTTCTGCCCTGTTCTGAAGCGCAGCGATATCAGGCGCGCTACTGTCTGATAATGGTCTGAATAATCCACTCACGGAATATTTGCATCGACGGCGTCATTTTCCGGGCTCTTTGCCAGGTCAGCCAGTATCCGTCATTGCCGGAATAAATATCAAAAGGCCTGACGAGCAGCCCGCCTTTTATTTCCGGTTCAAACATAATTTCCGGTGCCAGCGCAACGCCCCCGGTAATCAATACGGCATCAATAATCAGACGCGATGAATCCAGAACAGGCCCGTTAATTCTGAAGGGGGGAATACCCGCCGCAGCAAACCAGTTTTCCCACTCTTCATGACGATAAGATCGCAATAAATTTTCGCCCGTAATATCCTCAGGCCGGTTAAGTCTTTTCGCCGTATCTGGCCGGCATAATAGCGTCAGCGGAGCGTCAAAGAGCAGTTGATTATGTGATGCCGACCAGTTGCCAGAACCATATCTTATAGCAAAATCGACACCTTCTCCGGCGATGCTCACCACATTGTTATTGGTCTGAATACTCAGTTCGATAGCGGGATGGCGTTGCCGGAAATCGTCAATTTTCGGCAGAAGCCAGCCCAGCGCAAAGGTGCCGACACAGGAGAGCGTGAGCGCCTCCCTGACTTCTCCCCCTTCAAACTGACGATAGGCTTTCTCAATCCGATGAAAGGCATCAGAAATCTCAGAAAACAGCAATCGCGCCTCATCGGTCATTTCAAGACCACGCGAAAGCCTTCTGAATAATGTGATCCCTAACCTCTCTTCAAGCAGCCTGACCTGCTGGCTGACCGCCGCCTGCGAAACGAACAGTTCCATGCCTGCCCGGGTAAAGTTGAGGTGGCGGGCAGAGGCTTCAAATGCACGCAGAGCGTTAAGCGGAATATCCCCTTTCACTACAGCCCCCAGAAAAAGTTATGACTGGCATCAATTTATACCGTTTTGACTCGCCGGAAAACTGATTTATTTTGAAGCCCGTAATTAAGGGGAACGATATTCAGTCACGGCCTTGTGACAATTCAGATTTAATTAATTTTTGTATAGGGAACGTTTAATAATGAATAAATTTAAAAACCGCCTGGCCGGAATAGTGTTATTCGCCGCAACGGGATGTTCAGCGTCAGCACATGCGGCTTTCGATCAGCAATCCCTGAACAATCAGTTTGAGAAACTTGAACGTCAATCCGGAGGCCGGCTCGGCCTGGCCGTCATTGATACGTCTGATAGTGCGCAATATTCCTGGCGCGGCAACGAAAGATTTCCACTGTGCAGTACCAGTAAGGTGATGGCCGTTGCTGCGATATTAAAAAAGAGCGAAGGGTTAAAAAAAAATAAAAATGCTGATACTTTACTTAATAAGAAAATTCATATAAGTCAGCACGATATGGTGAATTACAATCCTGTCACCATGAAGCATATCGGTTCGGCGATGACTCTCGCGGAGCTGAGCGCGGCGGCCCTGCAATACAGCGATAACGCGGCGATGAACAAGCTGCTGGCGTATCTGGGCGGCCCGCAGCATGCCACACAGTTTGCGCGAACCCTTGGTGATACGACGTTCCGGCTGGACAGAAATGAGCCAGGCCTCAACACCGCGATTCCGGGTGATCCTCGCGATACCACTACCCCTTCAGCGATGGCAGCGAGTCTTAACAAACTTGTTTTAGGTTCTGCGCTTAAAGACGATCAGAAAGCCACACTGACAGCCTGGATGAAGGGCAATACCACGGGGGCAGCCAGTATTAAAGCGGGCCTTCCGGCAGACTGGATAGTGGCCGATAAAACCGGCAGTGGCGACTACGGCACCACCAATGACATCGCCGTTATCTGGCCGAAAAATCATGCCCCCATCGTCCTGACCACCTACTTTACGCAGCACGATAAAAGCGCCGCCGCGCGTAAAGATGTGCTCGCCAGCGCAGCCAGAGTGATTGCGGACGCTGTCCAGCAATAAAGACGGACAGGTTCTGGGCTGTTCAGTGAGCGAAACCGGCCCCCGGCAGGCCGGTTTACCGGTTTCAGCACAGGGCCGTCAGGCCGTCATGCCACCATCAATCACCAGTTCGCTGCCGCAGATGTAACGGCTTTCGTCTGAGACCAGGAACAGGGCCGCCGCAGCCACTTCATCCGGATCGCCCAGCCGCCCTGCCGGTATTCGCGCGCTCAGTGCCTGCCTTACCTCATCGCTGGCCTGGTCGAACATCGGCGTATCCGTCGGACCCGGACTGAGTGTGTTGACCCTGATACCGCGCGGTGCCAGTTCGCTGTTCCAGGTGCGGGCATAAGCGCGAACAGCGGCCTTACTGGCAGAATAGGTTCCATAACCCGGATTGGCGATTCCCCCCGCGATGGAACCGATCAGCAGAATGGCCCCTCCCTCCTCCATGAGCCTGACAGCATGCTGTACCGTCAGCACCATGGCACGAACGTTCAGGCCAAAAATAAGGTCAATATGCTCTGCTGAGGTCTCATCCAGGTTTGCCGGTACAGCCACACCTGAAGCATTAACCAGGATATCGAGGCGACCGGCTCTGGCCTGAATCGTCCCGAACAAACGTGCGAGATCGCTGGCATCCGTCAGGTCACCCGCTATCGCTTCAGCCTGACCGCCGGTTAGCGTAACCGCCTCTGCCAGCTGAGCTTCGCGTCGGGCGGTAATAAAAACCCGTGCGCCTTCCTGTACAAAACGGCGAGCGATGGCAAGACCAATACCGCTGCTGCCACCGGTCACCAGAACCACTTTTCCACTCAGTTTCATCATTGCCACTCCGTAAAGAGGTTGAACGATGGATGATACATTTCGTATATTTAGTGTCAATTACGCACCTGATGTACACCAGATATCCTTGAGGAAACCGCATGGCCACCGATATCACCGCTCTGCTGGCAGAGATCAACAGTACCCGCCCGATCCTGGAACAGGTTGCCAACAAATGGTCGGTGTTAATCCTGACCGTGTTGTGCTCACAGCCGTCGCGATTTAATGCCATTAAGCGCAGGCTCGATCCCATTACCCACAAATCACTGACTGAGGCATTACGCCGTCTGGAGCGAAACGGACTGATAAGCCGGCACGTGATCGCCTCCTCACCTGTCGCGGTGGAGTATGCGATCACGCCTCTGGGCAGAACCCTGCAGGACCCGTTTGTCGCGCTGGTCAACTGGGCGAAGCAACATGGCGAAACCATGCAGCAGGCTCAGGAGGGATATGATGAGCGTGAGCCGGGACAGCAGACGTGATCTTCGGGTGCGGGAGACAGGAGTGAGATGGCGCTAAGCGCAGCGGCTGACAGGATTCGTACAGCCAGTGATCACAGGGCTGCCTGCTCAAAAAACTGATAGGAGCCATCGCGGCGGGCTTTAGCCTGATACATCGCTTTGTCGGCGCGCTCGAACAGCATTTTCGCCGTTGCCGTTCCGAAGCGGGCCAGGCTGATGCCAATCGCTGCACCGATGCGCACGTCCATGTTATCGATGACGAAGGGGGCCTCCAGGCTGTCAATAATGCGCAGGGCGATGGCCGATGCCACCCCGCGATGACTGCACTTTGCGGCCACAATAAACTCATCGCCGCCCATCCGGGCCACCGAGTCGCCCGGGCGCATGCAGCGCTGCAGCCGTTCACCGACCTGCTGCAGTAAGGCATCCCCTGTCGCATGGCCCATGAGATCATTCACTGCCTTGAATCCATTGAGATCGATAAACATCACGGTGGTGAAAGCCGGATCCTCTGTCTCCGCCAGCATTCGGCCAATCTGCTCGTTAATCCAGGCGCGATTAGGCAGCCCGGTTAGCGGGTCGCGGGTCGCCAGCTCTTCGAGATTGCGCATCCTTTCCTTGTCACGCGTGATGTCACGCGAAACCAGCACGGCACCGATATTTTTGCCTGAAGAGGGATTGCTGACGCCACAGGCTTTAGTGCCCAGCGTGAGGTAGTGGCCGTCACGATGCCGTTTACGTACTTCAACCACATCCGGCAGCATTCCGCCGCTGAAGATATGTGCCAGCGCTGCCGAGGCAGATTCGCGATCGTCAGGATGCAGGAAATCGACCACCAACTGACCAACCACCTCTTCAGGTCTCCAGCCTATCATTTCGCTGTAGGAGGGCGAGATCGAGACGTATCTGCCATTCGCATCACAATGGGCAATCAGATCGGTACTGTTCTCGATCAGCAGGCGATATTCCGCCGCCGTGCGCACCGCATCCTCCAGCGCTTTACGCTGCGCAGTCACATCCAGTATGAAGCCGTTGTACTTCTGGTGGGAGGTGCCAGGCAGACTCTCCGGCAGGCCGGAAACCACGACGCGGCGTGTTTCACCGTCCAGACAGTGGATAGGCACTTCAAAGTAGAAAGGGGTCAGATATTCCAGCGCCGCGGTCAGCTGCAGCGCGATCTTTGCATCATCGTCAGCCTGCGCCAGTTCCAGCCAGGAACTCAGCGTCACCCCCTTCAGCGCAGGCATCAGGCCAGCCGGTGTTTCCTGACTGGCAACGCAGATACCCTGAGCGTCTGTAGACCAGACGGCAGTGAAAGAGGGTTTAATCATTAAGTTCATGGCGGCCGACTCCGATGTTGCTGACGATACTAAACAAGCTCAATACTCGTCGCTACAGACCTGATTATAACCGTAAATGTCCGTCTGACGCGGCAGGAGGCGACAGTCACTGGGTGAGCCTGTGGCGAAACCGGCCATCGCGCATGGCGGGCGCCCGGACCGGGCTGGCCGTTGTTTCTGAGGCCGCGATCCTTACAGGGATGTGCGCAGAACGTTTATGACAGGGTGCAGTCTCTGAGGTATCAGCTCCTGTTTATCGGCTCATCAGGCCGGAATCTTTAGCCCTGTCGCGTTAACTGCCCCACTTTCCGGCGCTTCATCTTTCCTTAAGAATACTCTTATAACATCCCTGCTCTGTTAGCTCATATTGGGCTTTTTCCGGAGCGTGACCCTATGCAAAATAACAACACAGCATCGCTTTCTCTGAGTAAAGTGCCTGCCGTAACCGCGGCATTCTGGTTAACCAAAATTGCGGCAACAACCCTGGGTGAAACCGGCGGCGATGCGGTAACCATGTCAATGAATCTGGGATATCTGACCGGAACGCTGATTTTTGCCATTATCTTTCTTGTCGCGGTGGTGGTGGAGATTAACCGTCCCGGTTTCAATAAATGGATTTACTGGTTTACCGTGGTGGCGACCACCACGGTGGGCACCACGCTGGCAGATTTTGCCGACCGCTCCCTGAATATTGGCTATCCGGGTGGCACTCTGCTGCTGATCACGCTGCTGACCCTCTCTCTGTTTCTCTGGAAAATAACCTGCGGCACGGTGGCGGTCAGTTCGGTGAACAATGGCGTCACTGAAACCTTCTACTGGGTGACCATCATGTTTTCCCAGACGCTGGGCACGGCATTAGGTGACTGGGCGGCAGACAGTGAAGGGCTGGGTTACGATGGCGGTATTCTGCTGTTTGCGGGTGCGCTGGCGCTTATCTGGGCGGCGAGTCGCTTTACCTCGCTTTCGCGCACTGCGCTGTTCTGGGCGGCCTTTATACTCACGCGGCCTCTGGGTGCAGTGGTGGGCGATTTTCTGGATAAACCGCTTGCCTCGGGCGGGCTCGCGCTGAGTCGCTACGGTGCCTCGCTGACGCTGGGCCTGATCATCATCGCGTTGCTGGTGCTGCTGCCACAGCGCCCGGCCGCGAAAACCGCCACCGTGCATTAACCGCGCGACCGGGAAAACGGGCACACGCCTGTTTCAGTCCCTGGCAGAGCCGCCTGCACCGGCGGCTTCTTTAGCCGGTTGACAGGGATGACGCCCCCACTTAAACCGATTCCTCTTTCTCGATGACCAGCACGCGGGCAACGCCCTGGGGACGCGCGATATGCTCTGTTCCTTCACTGGCATAGAAAATATCGCCTGTATTCAGAACCCTGCTTTTAATCTCACCCTGTTCTTTATATTGCATTTCAACACACCCATCCATCACCGCAAAAACCTCCTGCCCATCGTTGATGTGCCACTTATAGGGCCGATCGGTCCAGTGAAGTTTCACGCTGGTATTGCCGAAGCTCGCGATGTGCTGAGCGTCCCAGGCCTTTGAACCGGTAAATTCTGTGCTGCGGTAAAAATTCATTTTATCTCCGGTAACAGACATACGTTTTCGTCATCGGCCTCATGAATAGCAGAGCAACAACATGGATTCCAGACTCATGCCCGCGCTTGTCCCGATCTGTCCCGATGTTGTCCGGTTAAGGCGTTATCAGGAGATCCGGTAGTCCCGATAAAGCCCGGTATGTGGTGAGGCTTAACCGCTTCCGGAATGATCACTGAATGAATCGCCTGGCCCGAACGCGATGGCAGGGATAATATTGACGTTGCGTCTCTGTTTCCCCCGACTGTCAGAAGGAGTGTCATGAATTCAGCAACCCTGCAAAACCTCTATCACGCTGCCAGTGAGAAAACGCTCGCGATGTGGGCGAAAAACGCGGGGATTGGGGAGATTAAGAAAGAGAGCTATTACGACCCGGTGAAGCTGGCCCTGGCAACCGGCATTCAGCCCGCCGTTCCCCCCACTGTTTCACGGCTGCTGGATGAACTGAAACAGCTTACCCGGGATGACCCTCTGGCCGATACCTTGCCGGAGCGGGGTCTGCACTTTACCTTTTTACCTCTGACCCTGCCTCTCTATATTGAGCACGCACCTTTGCCGGAAAAAATAGCTGAACTCAGGGCGCTCTGGTCTGGTTTTCACGCGCAAAACATTGTTATCAGAGATCTTCGTTTAGTCGCGTTGCCGGGACAGCTGTTGCTGGCGGGCATCCCCGACGCGCCGGCAACAGACCTGCGTCACGCCTTCTGTGAAGAGGTTCTCAACTCCCGCTGGAAAGAAGAGTTGCTGATGCGTCACACCGGCAGCGCCCTGCCGGCCCCCTTCTGGCACTCGACCCTGCTGCGCTACGGCGCGGCTTATTTACCCGCGCCGCTGCGGCAGTTCTTTCTGGCACGCCAGACCCTCAAGTACGGGAAGGTAGAAGGCGAACTCATGCTGGCAGAGGTCAACTACAACTGGACAACCTGTTATCCTTTGCAGGATTAATCGCGCGATCAGAATCAGCTCATTCAATCAGGAAAGAAGATGTCTCTGGCAAAGAAAGATTTCACCCACATCCCCTCTCATCCGTCAGTCAGACCATGAATCGTCAGCTGTTTGTTTCTCTGGATGGCCCCAAAGGTGCCGGTAAAACGACCCTGCTGGAAGCGATCACGGCACGGTTAAGGGCAGACAACCGAAAGGTGATCCGGCTTTGCGAGAAAAAAAGCGATCCTGACAGAGCGCAGACCATGGCGCTGGTTAACCGGCTCGCCAGAGATCCCTCTGTGGATCTGGAACGGGAAGTTTGTGAGCGCTTAGCGGCCAGCCGGGCGTGGATTTCCCGCAACGTGCTGACCCGCCAGCCGCCCGACAGCATTATCCTGATGGATCGCTGGTATCCCTCCGACGCGGCCTTTCGCCGGCGGATCCCGTTTGCAGAGATTTTGCAGATGAACCACGCGCAGGACGTGCGCATACCGGACCTGCATGTCGGCGTGGTCACCGCGCCTGAGATTTCATGGTCACGGGCCGCAGCACGCTCCCGCGGGCTGGGAAGCACGGTCCTTCACAGGCTGGAAGAGCATGCCGAATGCACGCGGGCGTTCGAGCGTGAAATTGCCCGCACCGGCTGGGTTTTATGCCGTAATGAAGGCACGCTGGATGAAGCCGCCATGCAGGTCACGGCTGAGATAATCCGGGTGATTTAATCTGAAATCCTTATCGCCTGCTGGCAAGGCGGTAAAGAGAATAGCGACCTCTGCCCGCGAAATTTGTCTGAAATCAATCTTCGTCAGGTTACCGCTGGCACTGCGATCCTGCTTTCCCTTATAAAATTCCTTTATTTTTCTATAGGGCACAGGGAATTGCGCTACGCATCACTACCTTTTAATCATAATGAACCGGGCTGGCCTGCGGGCGGGCACGCTTATGCACCGCAACCGGCTCTGCGAGGCGATATTAAAGCAGACTGGGTTATCGTCGGCGCGGGGTTCGCCGGTGTCGCTTTTGCGCGCCGCCTGGCAGAAATTAAACCTGAGCTGAAAATCGTTATTGTCGATGCCTGTACCACAAGGGAGAGCGCATCGGCGCGCAACTCAGGGTTTGTTATCGGACTGCCCCACAATATTGGCAGCTCCACGGCGGAGTTAAAAAAGGCGAATGCTTACCGGAATCTGCTTCAGGAAGGCATCCGGCAGCTGGAGCAGGAGATTTCGCAGCATAACCTTCAGTGCGACTGGGAGAAGGTGGGGAAATATCACTGTCAGGCGGAACGGGGCAACGATCGTATTTTAAATGAATACAGCCGCCATCTCGATCTCATGGATGAACCCTGGACGCTGGCTTACAGCGATGAGCTGTACCATAAACTCGGTACCCGCTTTTACAGCAAAGGGATCTTTACGCCGGGCTGTGTGCTGGTTAATCCAGCGCAGCTGATTGCCGGCCTGCACCATCATTTACCGGAAAATGTTCAGCGCTTCGAAAATACACCCGTGCTGGGAATTCGTACCGGCAGTCTGGCGGAGGTGGTGACCCCTTTTGGCACAATCAGAACAGCTCAGGTCATGCTGGCGACCAACGCGTTATCTCCAGAACTGCGCCCTGGCCTGGCCCGTCAGGCCGCTATGGCTACCTTCGCCAGCATCACCGAACCGCTGACAGACGCGCAACTGGCGACGCTGCCCCCGATGCAGAGCTGGGGCGTCACGCCGGTGAATGCCATTGCCGGGGCCACCTTTCGTTTCACCTCCGACCGCCGTTTTCTGATTCGCCAGCATGTTATTCCCGCGCTTCGGGGACAGGTCACTGCGGCACAAACCCATCAGGCGACGCAACACCATCAGCGCCTGTTCAGCAAACTCTATCCCACCCTGAACAGCGTGAAGATCACTCACACCTGGTCCGGCACCCTGAGCGTGACACGCAACGGCGCGCCGCAATGGGGGATGCTGAACAGATTTATCTGCACGGCGGGCGGCTGTAACGGCGCGGGCGTATCGAAACAGACCGTGGCGGGCTCGCTGCTGGCTGACTTCATGCTGAAGCAGGATAACCCGCACCTTGCGGATATGCTGTCGCTGGGCCAGGCCAGTTTCATGCCGCCCTCGCCCGTGCTGGATATCGGCATTGCCCTTTCGCTGATGAAAGAGCGTTTCCTGGGACGTAAAGAGAACTGATCACAGCCCCGCTGAACGCCAGTGTCGCTGGCAGAGGATGGTGTGACGAGAACTTTCCGCTATCCGGGAATGCGGGCAATGACCTTGATCTCAAAATCGAACCCCGCCAGCCAGGTCACGCCGACAGCGGTCCAGTTGGGATAAGGCGGTTGCGGAAAGATGGACGCTTTGACCTGCATGATCGTCGCAAACTGATTTTCAGGATCGGTGTGAAATGTGGTGACGTCGATCAAATCATCAAAGGTGCATCCTGCCGCCGCCAGCGTCGCCCCCAGATTGTCAAATGCGAGGGCGACCTGGGCCGCGAAATCAGGTTCCGGCGTGCCGTCAGCCCGGCTGCCGACCTGGCCGGAGACAAACAACAGATCGCCTGAGCGGATTGCCGCGGAATAGCCATGCTGCTGATAAAGTGCGTGCCGGTGAGCGGGAAAAATGGGTTCGCGCGTGATCATCGTGTTTCCTCGGGTTACGGAATGAATGCAGGGTGCGGCACAAACCGGAATGATTTAATATACGCCGCGTATGTCACATTAATAATACATACGCGCCGTATGTCAAATAATATACGCGGCGTATGTGAGCTGGAGGAGTTTATGGCAGCCAGTCGCGCTGAAACGATGGAAGCAAACCGTGCAAAATTGATCGCAGCAGCACGGAAAGCCTTTGCTGAAAAGGGCTTTGCCGGGGCCTCAATGGATGAACTGACGGCGAGCGTCGGGCTGACTCGCGGCGCGCTCTATCACAATTTTGGCGACAAAACAGGGCTGCTGGCAGCGGTGGTGGCGCAGGTCGATGGGGAAATGGCGCAGCGGGCTCAGGCGGCGGCGGCTTCGGTAACGGATGAGTGGGAAAGGCTGATCGCCGAAGGGATCGCCTACATTCGTCTGGCGATGGATGCCGAAGTCCAGCGCATCGTTCTGCGGGATGGCCCGGCTTTCCTGGGCGATCCTGCACAGTGGCCCAGCCAGAACAGCTGCCTGGCAGCCACACGGGAACGTCTCGTCAGGCTGATTGAAAGCGGTGCGGTTAAGCCGGTCGATGCCGATGCCGCCGCACATCTGCTTAACAGCAGCGCCCTCAATGCTGCACTCTGGGTTGCAGCCAGCAGCAACCCGGAAAAGGCGCTGCCAGAGATGCTAGAAGCCTTCACGCTACTGGCAGGCGGCCTGCGCCATCAGGCGGTTAAGACCTGAGGCATTATCCGTCGTGACGCGAATCCTGCTCAGCGGCTGCCGCCCGTCGCTGAACAACGCGTTCCGGCGGGGATATTCAGGCTTGCGTCGGCAGCGGAATCAGGCCGCTCTCCTCATAGGTCGCCATCAGATGATCGAACAGGGTAATATCCTGCCGCGTGCGGGCAATTAACTGCGCACCGGCAACCGCGGTATAGATGGCCAGCGCACGCTGCGCGTTTTTTTGTGCGTCATCGGGCGTCATTTCATTCAGCACCTGATGCAACCATGCCACGTTCGCGTCGACGAAATACTGCACCTCACGCTTCACTTCTTCAGGCAAATCATCATATTCAGCCGCCATGAAGCTGGATAAACAGAGCCTGTTGGCGTCAGCCAGAGAACGCCGGAAAATTTGCGGATAGTGCTTCAGGGCTTCAGCGGGAGAGGCACTTTGCTCCCGGATGGTCTGTAAAGCCTGTGCAGTATCCTGCCAGTAGCGATTTGCCACAGCCGCGCCAAGGTCTGCCTTACTGGCGAAGTGATAATAGATACTGGCATTTTTGATGCCGACTTCGTCAGCAATGGTGCGGAAATTTATCCCGTTGTAACCATGATTCTGCGCAGCACGCTTTGCGGCTGCCAGGATGGCCTCACGCGCATTCAAGCTCATAACGCTGTTTTCCTCTGAAACGTGAGGAGGAAGTATAGGGAAAAAATTTTTACCTGCCAACTGGTAGACAGATATTGACAGGCCGAATTTCCCTGGCCACAATCTACCTACCATTTGACAGGTAGGTAAATAAATCATGACTTCTTCAGACGCTGTATCACACGTTTCAACTCAACCTTCGATGAAAATCTACGACTGGTATGACGGCCCCTATCCTGCCCGGGTCAGAATAGCCCTGGCGGAAAAAGGTCTGCTTTCTCAGGTCGAATTTATTCCGGTCAATCTCTGGAAAGGGGAACATAAAAAGGCGGATTTTCTAGCCATCAACTACTCAGGCACACTGCCGGTGTTAGAACTGAGTGATGGGACGCTAATCGCGGAGTGTACGGCAATCACGCAATATCTGGATCGGCAGGATCAGCATCCCCTTCTGACGGGTGTGACCCCGCTGGAACAGGGGGTGATTCATATGATGACTAAACGGGCCGAGATTGAATTTCTGGATGCGGTAAGCGTCTATTTCCATCATGCCACCGCAGGTCTGGGACCCGAGGTTGAGCTTTATCAGAATCCGGAATGGGGTGCGAAGATGGGCGAAAAAGCGCTCAGGGGCATGCACTACTTTGACCGCGTTTTACGCTCACAGCCCTATGTGGCGGGCAACACCTTCTCAATGGCCGATATCGCCGTCACTGGTGGAATGATATTCGCCGCCCTGGTGAATCTGGCTATTCCGGAGGAGTGTGAGGCGCTGAAAGCGTGGTACCTGAAGATCCAGCAGCGTCCCAGCTATCAGCAGTGGCAGGTCATGGTAGACGCAGGCCGTCCCGGCGCAAAAGCGTAGTCCCGGGTCAGATCGTGGCGGGAGCGGTTTTTCTGAATGAAACCTTCCCGTTCGCTGCTGTAACAATCCCCGGCGTTCGCCCGGGGATTGCTGACATTCTTAATGTGTCATTCGCGCTGCGCGGCCCTGCCTGCTTGACCGGTGTTACGCTCAAAGTGACTGTTCACAAAGGCGCGGCAGCGTGGCGAAATGGGATCGAGGAACACCTGTTCCGGCGAACCTGACTCCTCGATGATCCCCTGATGCAGAAACACCGCCTTGTTCGATACGTCACGCGCAAAACCCATCTCATGCGTGACGATAATCATGGTGCGCCCCTCTTCCGCCAGGCCGCGGATCACCCGCAGGACTTCGCCCACCAGCTCCGGATCCAGCGCCGAGGTCGGCTCATCGAACAGAATCGCTTTCGGCTGCTGCGCCAGCGCCCGCGCAATGGCCACACGCTGCTGCTGTCCGCCGGAGAGCTGAGAGGGCCAGGCGTCGCGCTTTGCATACAGCCCGACCTTGTGCAGCAGCGCTTCCGCCTCTTCGACAGCCTCGCGGTGGCTGCGCTTCTGCACATGAACCGGGGCTTCAATAATGTTCTGCATCACGGTTTTATGCGGCCACAGATTAAAGCTCTGAAACACAAAGCCGAGCTGCATGCGCATCAGCTTAATGCGCCGACGCTGCTCCCAGTTCAGTTTTTCATCGGCGTTATCCAGCGTGACGCTGACTTCGCCTACCGCTATCTCACCGGCCTGAGGCACTTCAAGAAACGGGATGCAGCGCAACAGCGTACTTTTGCCCGATCCGCTGGCACCAATCAGCGAAATCACATCGCCATCCTGGGCAGTCAGACTGATGTCGTGCAGCACTTCGTGTCCCGCATAACTCTTTCTGAGATGGCTCAGCATAATCGTGGGGGCCGTCATGAGCGTGCTCCAAAGTAGTAAGGTGACAGGCGTCGTTCCAGCATTGATACGCCTTTGCTGACCAGCATGGTCAGTATCAGGTAGATCACCGCCGCGCTCAGGAATACCTCCAGCGCCCGGAACGTGGAAGAGACGATGGAATCCGCAATGCCGGTCATCTCCATCAGGCTGATGGTGCTGACCAGCGAGGTCGCCTTGATCATAGAGATGATTTCATTGCTGTAAGCCGGAAGCGCCTGACGGATCGCAATCGGCAGGGTGATGCGGGTAAAGATTTTGTACGACGACATGCCTGACACCCTGGCGGCTTCCAGTGACTGCGAGCTGACAGCCCGCAACCCGCCGCGCAGGATCTCCGAGGTATAGGCGGCATCATTGAGGATCAGCGCCAGCAAACCGCACCAGTAAGGATCGCGCAGCAGCGGCCAGAACAGGCTCTCCCGCACCGCCGGTAAACTGCCGAGTCCGTAGTAGACCATAAAGATCTGGATCAGCAACGGCGTGCCGCGAAACAGCCAGACATAAAAGCGGCAGAACAGGCTGCCGACTCGCGTCATGCGCAGCAGATTAAGCAGCAGCGCCAGCACGCCCCCTCCCAGCAGCGACAGCAGCGCCAGGTTGATGGTCAGCGGCAATCCCTTCAGCAGCGCCAGCAGCGTCTGCTGTAAAAAGTTGATATCCACGTGGACTCCCTAGCTTTTCACGCGCTGTTGACCGCGCATCGCAAATTTCTCCACGTAGCGGAACACCATATCGGAGCAGGTGGTGATAATCAGATAGATCACGGCACCCACGCTGTAGAAGAAAAAGGACATCTGGGTCGAGTTGGCCGCCGTTGAGACCTGATTCATGGTTTCAACCAGTCCGGTCACCGACACCAGCGCCGACTCTTTGATCACCGATTGCCACTGGTTGCCCATACCGGGCAGCGCCGTGCGCAGCGCCTGCGGGACGATAATGCGACGGAACATCATCAGTCGCCCCATCCCGGTGACGGTCGCCGCTTCCAGCGTTCCACCCGGAATAGCGTAAAAGGCTCCCCGGAATACGCCGCTCTGATAGGCACCCGAAATCAGCCCGATGGCAATCGCTCCCGCCACGAAACCGTTCACATCGAACGGTCCCTGCAACCCCAGCGCGGTGCCGACGGCGGAAACCACCTGACGTCCGCCGAAGTAGAACAGATAAATCACCAGCAGTTCCGGCACGCCACGAAACAGCGTGATGTAACCGGCTGCCAGCCGCTGCTGCCAGCGCGCACCGGCGATCTGCATCCAGCAGAGGACGCTGCCGAGCAGCGCACCCAGCAGCCAGGCGCAGAGTGAAACGCTGACGGTGACGGCGGCGGCGTTAAGCAGCACGCCGCCCCAGCCCTCGTCCCCAAAACCCAGCATCTGCCAGTCAATGTTCATCAGCATCCGCGGTTACGCTTTTGGCGCGACGTCTTCGCCAAACCATTTGATCGACAGCTTGCTCAGCGTGCCATCTTTGATCATCGACTCCAGCGCCTGATTCAGCACCTGCTGCAGCTCGCTGTTGCCTTTGCGCAGGCCAATCGCCGAGCCCGCGCCCAGTACGCCACCTGAGAAGCCGTAGCCGCTGCTGCTGATCGCATCCGCATGCTTTTTCACAAAGGCGTTGAGGTTGGTGCGGGACGCCATTACCGCGTCAACGCGCCCGTTCATCAGGTCAGCAAAGGTTTCAGGGCCGGCCTGATAGGTCCGGATGGTGGCGACATCGCCGAGGTATTTCTGCAGGAAATCGGCCTGAATGGTGGCGACCTGTACCGCGATGGTTTTGCCTTTGAAAGTGGTTTTCAGATCGTCGATCGCTTTTTTCATGCCCGCGTCATCATCGGCCGTGACCACCGTGCCACTGCCTGGCAGCGTGGCCAGCGGGCTGTTTTTGGCGGTAACAAAGCTGGAGACGCTGACGGTGTACTGATGGGTGAAGTCAATCGCCTCAGCCCGTTTCGGCGTCACGGTCACCGCATCGACCACCGCATCATATTTGCCGTCGATCAGGCCCGGGATCATGCCTGACCATTTCTGCGCAATGATTTCATATTTGAAACCTGCCCGCTTAGCCAGCTCCGCCACCATATCGGGCTCATAGCCGACGATTTTTCCGCTCGGGGTGGTCTGATTAAACGGCGGATAAGCCGCTTCGGTAGCAAACTTCAGGGTGCCAAAATCTTTTGCCTGGCTGAATGCAGACGTGGCAAGCAGGGCCACGGTCAGAGAAGCCGTGAACAGACGGTTACGCATCATCATAAAACCTCATTTATTATTCGGAGAGTAAATCAATGGCAAGGCGGGTCAGCGCCTGCGTCCCGGCGGCAATACTGCGTTCATCCGGCTGATAGTCGGAGTTATGCAGGTGATCGTCACGGCCCGGGGTTGCCGAACCGATATGGATCTGACATCCCGGTACCCGTTCCGTAAACAGTGAAAAATCTTCGGCGCCAAAGCTGGCGCTCGGCTGAGCGATGATGGCTTTACCGAACTGATGAGACAAAATCTCTTCCAGGGCGTCAATCAGGCGATCGTCATTCATCAGGGGCGGAACACCCCGCTGGAAATTCACCTCAACCCGCACATTCTGCGCCAGCGCCACGCCTTCACACATCCGTTTAAACGAGGCTTCCATCGCAGCACGCACCTCGGGAGATTTGGTCCGGATGGTGCCCTGGAACAGGCAGCTGTCAGGAATGATGTTGTGGGTGGTGCCGCCCTCAATGTGTCCGATGGTTAACACGGCAGAGTGCGCCGGATCGCGTTCACGCGAAATGATGCTCTGTAACTGGCTGATGAGATGCACGGTGGCGATGATCGGATCGGTGCCCATGTGCGGACGCGCCGCGTGGGTCGAAACGCCCTGCACCGTAACATCAAACTCGTCACTGGAGGCGGTGCTGGCGCCGCGGGTCAGCGCAATCTCACCCGCGGTCAGTTCAGGCTTGTTATGCAGGGTTATCGCCCAGTCGACGCCGTCTGCCGCGCCATCGGCGATCATCGCTGCGGCACCGCTCTCAGGCGTCTCTTCTGCGGGCTGGAAGATCAGCCGGACGCGGCCTTTCAGTTGCTGTCGATAGTGCGGCAGGAGTGTGGCCACACCCAGCATCGTCGCGGTGTGAATATCGTGACCACAGGCGTGCATCCTGCCGGGATAGCGGCTGGCAAACGGCAGACCCGTCTGCTCATGGATGGGCAGCGCATCCATGTCGGCACGCAACAGCAGCGTCTTTCCAGGCTCTGCGCCCACAATATCCACGACAACGCCGCTGCGGCCGACGCCGGTTTGCGGGTCCAGACCCTGAGCCCGCAGGTAGTCGGTCACCACCTGAGCAGTGCGCAGCGTATCAAAGCCTAATTCCGGATGCGCATGGATATCACGGCGAATCGCAACCAACTGCGATTCAAGTTCATTGACTCTGGCTTTTATTTCCCCGGCCAGTCGTGCTTTTTCCTGATTCATAGCCGCCCCGGCAATAGCAGACCGGCATGCCTATGCCGGTCCTTATTTTTATTTCATCCTGATACAGGATGGTGATGACCGTTTATTTATTCACAGCACGTGACAGAAAGCAACGCGTAATTCGCCTTCAGGAATTAATATAAATCAATAAGATAGAATTATTTATTGGAAAGCCGTATGAGAGAGTCATGGATAAGTAATAATATTAATAATCCACTTCGCAACATTACTTTCCCTGATATTAATTTATCCGTTCCGGCTTATCCGGATGCCGCATAAAAAAGAGTGAGAGTATTTCCGCTAATTTCTCCGGCTGTTCGTCGGGAATAAAGTGGCCACAGTCGAGAATATTTTCACTGTAAACCGGCTGCGCCACCGCGCGTAACGGTGTGGCCATATCCGGTATCGACCCCTGATCGGCACTGACTGCCAGCAGCGGTATCTCCAGTTTCCCTTTTTGCGCGCGCTGGCGATTCTGCTCTGCAGAGCGCTCAAACGAACGGTAGAAAGCGAGTCCGGCGCGCAGCGCGCCGGGCTGCTGAAAGATGCGCAGATATTCACGACGCGCCGCCGCATTAATATGATGCGGATTCGCGGCCTTACGGTTAAAAAACCACTCCAGGTAGATCGCCTCTCTGCCCGCAATCAGCGCTTCCGGCAGATCATTCAGGCCATGAAAGGCGAAGTGCCAGATTTTAGCGGCGTTTTCACCCGTGACAGGCAGTGAATCCGGCAGGGTAACACCGGGTATGCCGCCATCCAGCAGTGCAAGAGAGCTCACCCTTTCCCTGAAGCCCGCCGCCAGCGCCCACGCGACCCAGGCACCAATATCATGCCCGACCAGATGAAAGCGCTGGATGCCCAGCTGATCCAGCAGCGCCACGATATGCTGCGCCACGCTGTCAGTGTCATAGCCATCGGGCGGGAAGTCTGAATCCCCCTGGCCAGGCAGGTCAGGTGCAATCACCTGAAAACGGCTCGCCAGACGGGGGATCACCTCCCGCCAGGCGAAGCTGCTCTGCGGAAAACCGGCGAGCAGCACCACGGTTTCTGCCTGTGCATGGCCTGCGCTAAGGTAGTGCAGCCGCTGTGAATCTGTCCGGACAAAATGGTGCTGATAGGGAGCAAAAGCGTGCATAAAACCTCCTGATAATAAGGAAACGATCATTTCCTTAATGAGCAAAAAAATTCAGTCGACGATTTTCAGCGCCAGCGGAATGATGCTGGCATCGGGCCGGGTGGCCGCTACTTTGCCCGCCACCCGTATGCCCAGCACCAGGCAGAGCAGCAGTGAGGCAGTGGCGTCACACTCCAGTGACGGGTTGACTGAGCCATCCTGCTGACCCAGTCGGATAAGCTGCTGCAGATTTTGCTGATTACGCAGCAGGGCGGCGCTGACCGCGTCAGCCAGTTCCTCATCCAGGGTGTGCAGCTCAACGGCACTGACCGCGACCAGACAGCCGCGTTCACCTTCAACGTCGCGCACGGAATCGACATAAAAACGCAGCAGCGCCGCCAGCTTCTCCCGGCCCGTTTCACATTCGGCCAGCCGCGCGGCCAGACTGCTGTTGCGCAGTGAGAGATAGCGGGCAAAGACGGTTGCAAACAGCGTGCGCTTGTCGGTAAAGGCCTTATAGATGCTGCCGGTGGTCAGCTGCATCGCCTGCCCGAGATCGCCGACTGACGTCGCGTGATACCCCTTCTGCCGGAACAGCAGCATCGCCCTGTCCAGTGCGGCATCCGTATCGAATGCCCGGGGTCGTCCCCGCTCGTGATGGGGGTTGTTATTCATCGTCGATTCCATTAGGAAATGATCATTTCCTTTAAGATAGCCGTTTTAACCTGGCGGGCAAAGCTTTTTTAACACCCCTTCTCATCCTCCTGCGAAGGGCCTCTCACCCCTGACCTGACGCAAAGCAGTCAGGCTGACGCCTCATCTATACTGCTGCTTCTGTTAGCTGAAGGAGCCCCATCATGGGACTACGCTGGTTCACTCCCGGGTCACCGCTGGCACGCGTGCTGTTTATGCTCGCCTGCCTGACCCTTATTCTGACAGGCCTCTATCTGGCCGCTCCGCTCATCAACCAGGTTCTGCTGGCGATGCTGCTGGCTATCATGCTTGACCCGTTGATTACCCGGCTGGATAAAAAGCGCATCCCCCGCATCGTCTCGTCACTGCTGGTGATCAGCCTGATGCTGTTTATCATGGTCATCACTACCCTGAAACTCTCGGTGCTGACACCGGATTTGATGCAGCTCAGTCGTCAGGCGCCGGTGCTGCTGGCCGCCCGACTGGATCAGCTGACGCTGGCTTTTGCCCGGCTGGATATTGCGGTCACCCCCGACAGATTACTGGCCTTTGTGGATGCGGGGGCGATAGTACGTATCGTCACCGCCTTTCTGACGCAGATCCCGGGCGTGATCTCCTGGTGGATTATGGTGTTCCTGATGCTGCTGTTTATGCTCTATGAGATGCCGCTGCTGAAAAATGCGCTGCAACGGCGTATGCAGGGAGAGCAACGGGCCTTTTATCTGGCGTTACATGAGGGGATTCAGAGCGTCATTATTTATGCCCGGGTGAAAACCCTGACCAGCATTCTGGGTGGGGTGATCGTGGGTGCCGGCGCACATCTGATCGGGCTGAAGTTTGCCTTTTTCTGGGGCGTGCTGATGTTCATTTTTAACTACGTGCCGGTGCTGGGTTCGTTTCTGGCGGCCATTCCGCCCGTGATCCAGAGCTATCTCCTGTTCGATCTGCAGGTCGCGCTGGCGGTAGCCCTCTTCTTTGTGGTGCTGAATCTCTGTCTGAGTTCGGTGATTGAACCGCTGCTGATTGGCAAGCGACTGAATCTGGCACTGACCACGCAGCTGCTGGCCTTTCTGTTCTGGCAGTCGCTGCTGGGGATTACCGGCGGGATACTGGCCATTCCGTTGACCTTTCTAATCAAAAAAGTCCTGCTGGCGAGTTATCCCCGGCAGGACCCGATTTCTGAGTTAACGCAGTGACGGCGTTTTCACCCGCCAGCTGCGGGTGAGACGTTTTTCAATCTCTACCACGGCAAAAATGGCGATGCCGACCAGCAGCGAAATCAGCCAGTAGTTGATCGGCAGCGGGCGGGTACCAAACAGCGTGTTCATCAGAGGCACATAAATGATGATCGCCTGCAGGATAATCAGCACCAGCGTGACGAGCCAGAGGCCCCGGTTTTTCAGCAGACCGCGATCCAGCGAGAAGCCATCGGTGTTACGGCAGTTCAGCATATAGACCCACTGCGCCGTTACCAGCATCTGCAGCAGCACGGTGCGGATAAACTCCGGGGTATAGCCGCGCGGCTGCAGCCAGGCTTCCAGCACAAAAGCACTGACCGCGATCAGCAGGCTGACAAAGACCACGCGCCAGATGGCGTAGACATCCATAACGTGGGCCTTAACATTGCGCGGTGGCCGGCGCATCACGTTAGCTTCGGCAGGCTCAAACGCCAGACCAAATGACAGCGTGGCCGAGGTCGCCATGTTCATCCACAGAATCTGAACCGGCGTTAACGGCAGCAGATTGCCCATCAGAATCGCAATGATGATCAGCAGCCCCTGTGCCATACAGGTTGGCATGACAAACAGAATGGTCTTTTTCAGGTTGTCATAAACCCGACGCCCTTCTTTGATCGCCGCCGCGATGGTGGCGAAGTTATCGTCAGCCAGAATCATATCGGCCGCCTCTTTGGTGACCTCCGTGCCTTTGATGCCCATCGCAATGCCCACGTTAGCCTGTTTCAGGGCGGGGGCATCGTTCACGCCGTCGCCGGTCATCCCGACGATCTCCCCGCTCGCCTCCAGCGCTTTTACCAGACGCAGCTTATGTTCCGGGCTGGTGCGGGCAAAAATGTCATAGGTTTTCGCGGCCGTGGCCAGTTCGGCGTCGTTCATATGCTCCAGCTCATAACCGGTGATGGCGGCCTGGCTGTTACCGATCCCCAGCATCTGACCAATCGCCATCGCCGTTTCCTGATGGTCGCCGGTGATCATTTTGACGCGGATGCCTGCTTTCTGGCACTCATCAATGGCCGCAATGGCTTCCGGACGAGGCGGGTCCATCATGCAGGCCAGCCCCAGCAGAACCATCTCACTTTTCAGATCGGCGTGATCCAGCGACGTCACGGGAGCGGCGGTTTTCTTCCAGGCGGCAGCGACGGTGCGCAGCCCTTCACTGGCGTAGGTGGTAATGGCCGCATCCCAGTATGCGCGATCAATCGGTTCCGGGCCGTCCGGGGTCTGCTGCTGCTGGCACAGCGTCAGCAGGACATCTGGCGCGCCGGTCAGCAGCACCCAGGATTCGCCATTAACCACACAGCTGACGGACATATATTTGTAGAGGGAATCAAACGGCAGTTTGCTGACCACTTCCACCGGCTGCGGGGTCGTCAGGCCTTTGGCCGCCAGCACCTTGAGCGCCCCTTCGGTCGGGCCACCGACGATGGTCCAGTGTCCCTGACTGTCCTGACGCAGCTGGCTCTCGTTACAGATATCGACCGCCTGCAGGAACTGCTGGAACAGGGGGTCCTGCGCCGCATTCACACTGCCCTGCTCCGCCACGATCTCCCCTTTGGGTTCGTAGCTGTTGCCGCTGACACGCCAGCGGCTCTTTGCCAGCACCACCGCTTTCACGGTCATCTCATTCATGGTCAGCGTGCCGGTTTTATCGGAGCAGATCACGGACATGGCGCCCAGCGTTTCCACGGTCGGCAATTTCCGGATAATCGCATTGGATCGCGCCATCGACTGGACGCCCAGCGACAGGATGATCGAGATAATGGCGGGCAGACCTTCCGGCACGGTAGCGACGGCCAGGCTGATCACGGAGAGCAGCAGTTCGCCCAGCGGGATATCCCGCAGCAGATAGCCAAAGATAAACAGCACCACCATCATCGCCAGGATGATGAGAAAAATTGCCTTACCAAGTTTATCGATCTGCACCAGCAGCGGGGTTTTCGCTTCTCTGATGCCGCTGATCATCGCGTTGATATGGCCCAGTTCGGTGTCGCCGCCGCTGGCAATGACCACGCCTGATGCAGTACCGGAACTGACGGTGGTGCCGGAGAAGGCCAGATTCAGCCGGTCCCCCAGCGATTTTTCGCCGCTGAGCGTATCGCTGTTTTTTGAGACCACGGTCGATTCGCCAGTGAGAATTGCCTCTTCAACCCGCAGGTTATTCACTTCATACAGCCTCAGGTCGGCCGGAATTTTATCGCCAGGCCGCAGCATGACCACGTCACCCACCACGATATCGCGCGTCGGCACCGTGACCTGTTTGCCATCCCGAATCAGCATCGCTTCGCTGGCGAGCATATTCTGGATGCTTTTCAGTGATTTCTCGGCATTGTTCTCCTGAACAAAGCCGATGAGGGCGTTAATCACGGCCACGCCAATAATGACAAAGGTATCCACCCAGTGCCCCATCATCGCGGTGATCACCGCCGCCGCCAGCAGGATATAGATCAGAACATCTTTAAAATGGGCGATGAATTTGAGCAGCGCAGACTGGTCAGCCTTTTGCGGCAGCGCGTTCGGGCCCTGCTTCCGCAGACGTTCCTGCGCTTCGGCAGTCGATAATCCGGCGGGCGAGCTTTTCAGATCAGAAAATATCTCTGTCACACTGCGCTGATACCAGGGGCGCTCAGATAAAGCTGATGCTTTATCCTGCTTATCATTATTTAGCATATATAAACCTCGTGCCATTTAGCGATGAATTAAAGGCGCAATTAAAGGCACGCATTTTGCGGGAAGTCTTGCACGTCGGTTATGACCGATATCATATTTAGGTAAGAAACGTCCGATGGATAACATAAACGGGCAAAATTAAATCTGACTTATATTATGAGAATGACAAGATGCTTTTCGTTTAACTACGGTTTAAGTCATCTGAGGCAGTGTGCTTCGGCTTATATTCAGCCTTGAAAAAGGAAACGCAGATGAAAAAACAGAGCATTATCATGCTTTGCGGTTTCGTTATTTTCGCGGTCACCGCCACGACGCTGACAGGCCTCCTGACCTGGCTGGTGGTGAGGCAGCTGGCGGCATAAAACAGATTCACAAACCTGTTGCCGTTGCGGTAAACGCAGACAGTGAATATCAAAACTTATTTTATCCCGGTTGCGAAAAGCATCAGGGCGAATTACGTCTTCATGTTTATCGTGCCGCCGTGAAATATCTGCAGCTAAGGCGAAGACAATGATTAAACGCAAAGTTATCTCTGTTTTTCTCTGCTGTTTTTTTATGACAGCGTGCGATGAAAAAAAAGAACCGGAAGCGCCGCCGCCCCGCGTCGTTAAAGTTTTTACGCTTGAATCGGACATGGCGCAAAATATCCGGGTCTTTCCTGCGCGTATTCAGGCCGGAGATAATACCGATCTCGCCTTTAAACGGCCGGGCCAGTTAATTCAGCTCGATATCCGGGATGGCACCGCGGTGAAAGCGGGACAGGTTCTTGCCAGCCTGAACGATGCCGATGCGAAGCTGCGGGTGCGGGACCGGCAGACAGCGCTGCAACTGGCAGAGCGGCAGTTTCAGCGTTTCCGCACGCTGGAGCAGCGCAGCGCCGTGTCGAAGTCAGAGATGGACGTGCAGCGAGCGAACCGCGACACCGCCGCGACGGCCCTGAAAATCGCGCAGGAAGAGTTGCAGTTTCTCACCCTGCGCGCGCCGTTCGACGGGGTGATAGCAAAAGTGCAGGCGCGAAATCATCAGGTGGTGGCCGCCGGTCAACCCATTGCGCTGCTGACGCGATCCGATCTGCTGGACGTTATCTTTACCGTGCCGGAAACCCTCTTCTCCGCACTGGACGTTCAGAACCGTCACTATCAGCCTGAAGTGCAATTTAACGCCCTGCCGGGCCGCATTTTTACCGCGCAGTACAAAGAGCACACCAGCCAGACCAACGCCGCGACGCTGACCTGGCAGGTGGTGCTGACCATGCCGCGTCCGGCCGATCTTCCGGGCGTCAGCGGCCTCAGCGGCTCGGTTCGCGTCAGGCTGCATAATCTGCCGAATGCCGCCGCCCAGCAGCGGCTGGTGGTGCCGGTGGCGGCGGTCTTCAATCCGGATCGCAGCCCGACGAATCAACCGCACGTCTGGCTGGTCGACGAAGCGGGCGACGGCTTGCGCGTCACTGACAGGCCGGTCACCACGGGCCGCCTCACCGCTCAGGGCATCGAGATCCTGAGCGGGCTGAAGCCGGGCGACCGAATTGTCACCGCCGGTGTGGAGGAGCTGCGCCAGGGTGAAGCGGTGCGCATCTGGCAACGTGAGCGGGGGTTATAATGGGGATTCAGGCGCATTTTCTTGATAAGCCCGTCCGCATCTGGCTGGTTATTCTGCTGCTGGGCGTGGGCGGTCTCTATGCTCTGCTGAACATCGGCCGGCTCGAAGATCCGCTGTTTACCATTAAGTCGGCGGTGATTGTCACCCACTATCCCGGCGCATCCGCGCAGCAGGTGGAGGAGGAAGTGACGCTGCCGCTGGAAAATGCGCTGCAACGCCTGCCTTATCTGGACAACGTCACCTCCATTTCAGGCAACGGCCTGTCGCAGATTACCGTAAATATTCACCCCCGCTATCTGGCCGATCAGCTGCCGCAAATCTGGGATGAGCTGCGCCGCCGTGTCGGCGATGCGGCCCGGCAGTTTCCCCCTGGCGTGCAGGCGCCGCTGGTCAACGACGACTTTGGCGACGTCTATGGCTACTTCTTCGTCATCCACGGCAAAGACTTTACCAACAGCGAGCTGCGTAACTACGCCGATCAGCTGCGCCGCGATCTGGTACTGGTGCCGGGTGTGGCGAAAGTGGCGGTGGCAGGCGTTGAGCAGGAGGAGATCCGCATCGCGCTCTCCACCAGCAAAATGACCGCTTACGGCATAACGCCGCAGCGCGTGGCGGACCTGCTGAGCCGTAACAATGGCGTGGCCAGTGCCGGTGCGCTGCGGGTTGAGAGCGAGTCGATCCGCTTTCATCCCACTGGCGAGCTGGTGACGCCTGACGATCTGGCTGATCTGCCCCTTCTGCCCGCTGGCAGTCCGCAGAATCTCCATCTGCGTGATATCGCGACCCTGACACGCGGCGTGACCGATAATCCGGCCAACCTCTACTTTGCTGACGGGGAAGCGGCGCTGGCGATTGGCGTTTCGTTAGCGCCAGGCGTCAATGTGATCGACGTCGGCAATGCCCTCACCGCGAAGCTGAAGCAGGATCAGCAGGACACCCCCGTGGGGATCAGCCTAAAGGTTTTCTATAACCAGGCGCACGAAGTCAGGCAGTCGGTCGACGGCTTTATCCTCAACTTCCTGATGGCGCTGGCCATCGTGGTGGGCACGCTGCTGCTGTTTATGGGCCTGCGCAGCGGCATGGTGATTGCCGCCTCGCTGGCACTTAACGTGCTCGGTACGCTTCTGATCATGTTTCTTTTTAACCTCGAGCTGCAGCGGGTGTCGCTGGGTGCGCTGATTATTTCACTCAGCATGCTGGTGGATAACGCCATTGTGGTGGTAGAAGGGATAAAGATCGATCATCAGCGCGGCCGCCCTCTGCAACAGGCCGTTGCCCGCATGGTGCGTCGCAGTGCCCTGCCGCTGCTGGGTGCCACGGTCATCGCGATTCTTGCCTTTGCGCCGATTGGACTGTCGCAGGATTCCACCGGTGAATATTGCAAATCGCTGTTTCAGGTGCTGCTGATCTCCCTGATGCTGAGCTGGATAACTGCGCTGACCCTGACGCCAGCGTTTATCCACTGGAGTGAACGGCGGCGGGGTGCGATTCAGCCTGAGCAGAACGCCGCCTCTGCGCCTTATCAGGGGGTGGTTTTCCGGCTCTATCGCAAGGCGCTGGGTGGTCTGTTGCGTTTTCGCCTGACGACGCTGACGGTGATGGTGGCACTGTTAGCCCTGTCGCTGTATGGCTTTACCCTGGTGAAGCAAAACTTCTTTCCTTCCTCCGGCACGCCGATCTTTTTTACCGATCTCTGGCTGCCCTACGGCACCGATATTCACTACACCGCCGATACGGCAGCGGACATTGCGCGCTTCATCAATCAGCAACCGGGCGTCGCGGCGACGGTAGCTACCGTCGGTCAGGGCGCGCTGCGCTTTACGCTAACCTATGACGCTGCACGCCAGTACAGCAACTTCGCTCAGATTATGGTGCGGGTGAAGGATGGCAGGCAGATGGAGGCGCTGTCGCTGAAAACCGAGAGGTTTATCCAGCAAAACTATCCGCAGGTCAGGCCACGCATTAAGCGCATTCAGTTCGGCAGCGCCAGCGACAGCACGATCGCACTGCGGGTCATTGGCCCCGATCCTGAAGTCCTGCGTCATATCGGCAGCCAGCTGGATGCGATTTTCCTGGCTGATGGCTCAGCCTTCCCGGCGCGTAACGACTGGCAGGAGCGCAGCAAGGTGCTCCGTCCGCTCTATTCGGCGCTGCGCGGGCAGGAGCTGGGCATTGATAAGCGGGATATTGACCAGGCGCTGAGGATGAATTTCAGCGGTGACGCGGTAGGCCTTTTCCGTGACGGTTCGCGGTTGATGCCGGTGATGCTCTACCCCGCCGATGAGGAGCGGCAGAGCGTCGATCATATTGAGAATATCCAGCTCTGGAGCAGCGCCCTCCAGCACTTTGTGCCAATGAGCAATGTGATCACTGACTTCCGGCTGGCGTGGGAAAATCCGCTGATTATGCGTCGCGATCGGACGCGCGTGCTGACCGTGCAGACCGATCCCGATCCGGCTTCGGGGCTGACCGCCGCGCAGGTGGTGGCCCGGGTCCGGCCCCAGATCGATCAGCTCAGACTGCCCGCGGGCTACCGGCTGGAATGGGGTGGCGAGCTGGAGAGCTCGCGTGAAGCGCAGAGCGGCCTGCTCAGTTCGCTGCCGGTGGGCTTCCTGGCGATGTTCATCATTACCGTGCTGATGTTCAACTCGCTGCGCGACGCCGTGGCCATCTGGATTACGGTGCCGCTGGCTTTGATTGGCGTGACCTGTGGCTTTCTTCTTACCGGTATTCCGTTTGGCTTTATGGCGCTGATTGGCCTGCTGAGTCTGTCGGGTATGCTGATCCGCAACGGGATCGTGCTGATTGAAGAGATCCGGCTGTTCCGTCAGGAGAAACCCTTGCAGCAGGCGATTACTGATGCGGCGACGTCACGCCTGCGCCCTATCATGCTGACCGCCTTCACCACAGTGCTGGGTCTGCTGCCGCTGCTGCGCGACGTTTTTTTCCAGAGCATGGCGGTGGTGATTATCTTCGGCCTGGGATTCGCCACCGTGCTGACGCTGCTGGTGCTGCCGGTACTCTATCGCTGCTTCCACGGTCGGGAGCAGGAGGCGCAGGGTGAATAAGAGCGGGCTGGCGATGCTGAAGACGCTGGCCTGCATCACGGCGGTGTCGTTTTTTACGCTTTATCAGAGTTACGACCGGTACTACTACGATGTCAGCCTGACGCTCAACGTGCTGAGCTTCGTCTCCACCATCGCCACGCCGCTCTATTTTCTGCTCAGCGGCTATATGGATGCGGGTGAGCAACATACCCCCGCGTGGCAGCTCGGCAAGATTCGCCGCATTCTGCTGATCTTTCTCTTCTGGTTCAGCTTTTTCTGGCTTGCCGGGATGCATCACAAGGGGTATCTGATTCAGCCGTGGTTTGTGATCGCGCTGATCGTGATTTATGTGTCGCATCCCCTGATCGACCGGCTGGTCCGGCGGCCGGGCGTGATGGCGTCACTCATTTTTCTGCTGCTGATTTTTGCGTTTACCTATGACCTGCTTGCCAGTCTCTCACCGGAGAGGCGCTTTTTATCGCTGCCGCCGCAGTATCGCATCTGGACATGGGTGCTCTACTACCTGTCGGGCCGGCTGATGGCCGCACCGGCGGTCATGCCCTTTTTCACTTCACCGCGGGTGATAAAAACCAGCCTGCTGCTGCTGCCTGCGGTCTACCTGTTTACCTGGCTCTACGAGCGGTATTACTTTATTGCGCGTTTCCTGGCGACCAGCAACGAGGTGCTGCTGACCGGTTCACAGGTTTATCTGCTGGTGGTACTGATCGTCATCAGCATCAACGCCATCCGGCTGCCGGCGCGCGTCCGGTGGGTGACGCCGCTGCTGACCACGCTGGGAAAGACCATGACGGGTGTTTACATCCTGCACTATCTGATTTTTGGACTGCTGGCCGCAGCGATCCGCATTGAGACGCTGGGCGATAAGCTGCTGGTTATCGCCCTGACCCTGATATTCAGCATGACAGTGTCACTGCTGCTGCTGCGTATCCCCGGCGTGCGCAAACTGATCAGCCTGTAGCCGCGCTGCTGCCGCTTCGGTGGCCGCACGGCGCGTGGCGATAAACGTCGCCATCTTCGTCCGGGCTGCTTCGACTTCCTGAGGGGGAGCACTCTGCGGAGAACCGCTGTTATAGGGCGGCGCAGGATCGTATTCCATCTGCAGCTGAATCGCTCTGGCTGTCGCGTCATCTGCAATCTCCGCCACCAGCGTCAGGGCAAAATCGATGCCGGAGGTCACGCCTGCCCCGGTGATGCGATTGCGGTCCCGTACCACCCGCTCACTCACCGGCTGCGCACCCAGCAGAGCCAGCTGATCGAGGGAACTCCAGTGTGAGGTGGCCCGGTAGCCCTGTAACAATCCGGCGGCCCCCAGCACCAGCGAACCGGTGCAGACCGAGGTGACCCATTGCGCCTCACCGGCTCGCTGCCGGAGGAAGTCCAGCGTTTCTTTGTCCGACATCAACGCAATCTGACCCGGCCCGCCGGGCACGAAAATCACATCCAGTGGCGGGCAGGCTTCAAAGGTGGTGGTCGGTACAATCGACAGGCCACGATCGGATCGCACCGGCTGAGTATCCTTCCAGATCAGATGGCACGCCACGCCCGGCGTGCGCGCAAAGACTTCCCAGGGACCGGTCAAATCAAGCTGGGTGAGTTCAGGGAACAGCAGCAGACCTATCTGTAACGGACGAGGCATAGAAAACTTCCTGTCAGGAGATAAGGGATCATCATGCCGCGATCCCAGCCCCGAATACAACGTCCCGCCCCTTTTTTCGGTCTGAGGAGGCCCGCGTCGTCAGGGCACACCGAGAAACCGCAGCAGCGCCGTCATCGCCGCCGCTCCGAGAATAATCATAATCAGCGGTGCCCGACGCCAGGCTAACAGCAGGGCAAAGCCGACTCCGGCTACCCGGGCCACCCCGGCAAAATGGTGACCTTCAAACAGCGTCGTGGTCGCCGCCACCGCCAGCAGCAGGATGGTCGCAGCATCGGAGAGCATCTGCTGTGAGCGCTCACTGATAGGAAGACGGTTGCCCAGCCTGACACCGGCAAACCGCATCAGCCAGGTGCCGGCGGCCAGCAGGGCGATGCCTGCGATGAGGGTTCCCTGATGCGTCATTTGCGCGATCTCCATGTCAGCAGGCCCAGCAGCGAAAACAGCACCGGCATGCCTGCCGGTACCAGCGGCGTCGCCACCAGTGACAGCAGCGCGCCAACGGTGGCGGGGATCCGGGTGCGTCGCTGCCGCAGCGCCGGGAAGATCAGAGCGATAAGAATCGCCGGAAACACCGCATCCAGCCCGATGACCGAAATATCGGGGATGAACTGACCAATCATCGCCCCGGTCATCACGGTGATCGGCCAGATCAGTCCGATACCGATGCCGCACAGCCAGAATGCGCAGCGCCGCTGAGCCAGCTGCGGCTGAGAGATGCCAAAGACTACGCTTTCATCGTTCATAATGTGACAGCCAAACCAGCCCCGTGGTCCCTGACCCACCAGATCCTTGACCGCGATGCCAAATGGCAGGTGACGCGCGTTCACCAGCAGGCCCGCCGCGGCAGCGGTAAAGGGACTGCCTCCGCCGGCTACGATGCCGATGAACAGAAATTCTGACGCCCCTGCCAGCACCAGCGTTGAGAGGGCCAGCGGCACCCAGAGCGGGAATCCGTCGGCAGACGCCAGCGAGCCATAGGATAAACCGACAATACCGTCAGCGACGCAGACAAGAAAGATCGCTTTGATTACCCCCTTGTCCAGAACCTGCATGTGCGGAAAAAGCATCACTCCCTCTCATAATGAACATATAATCCGATATAATGAACACGTTATAATCGATTTACAAGTCGAACGTTTCGTTCGATATAAAAAACAGTGCATCTGTCAGGAGTGCAAGTGAATACCCCTATCAGCATTATCGCCAGTGCATTAGTGCGGGAACGTCAGCGGGCAGGCCTGTCGCTGGCCGAAGTGGCACGCCGTGCCGGGATTGCCAAATCGACCCTGTCACAGCTGGAGGCCGGTGTGGGCAATCCCGGCATCGAAACGTTGTGGTCACTCTGCGTGACACTGAACATCCCCTTTTCGCGCCTGATGGAGCCGGACACCCGTCAGCTGCAGGTGATCCGCCGTGGAGAAGGCCTGTCGGTGACCGCTGAGCTGGCCGATTATCAGGCCATTTTACTGGCTTCCTGTCCTCCCGGTGCCCGGCGTGATATCTACCTGCTGGAAGTTCAGCCCGGCAGCGAGCGCGTTTCACATCCGCATAATCCCAATACGGTCGAACACATTATTATTGCCCGCGGCCGGGCGCTGGTCGGGCCGGTCGATACGGCGGTCGAACTGAACGTCGGGGATTACATTACCTATCCGGGTGATGAACCTCATCTTTTCCGCGCACTGGAAGCGGATACGCTGGCGATGATGATTATTGAGAATCACTGATCACCCTGCGGTCAGGAGAGGCTGACTCTGTTCGGGCGTCAGGTGGGTAATCAGCTGCACCTGACACGCCAGCGTGATGGCCGGATAGTGCTCACGCATCCCCGCCAGCAGCACCGCATCCGGCCACTCTGCCTCTTTTCCCAGTGCGGCGGCGACATCGGATAACCGCAGGGTATCTATCCGCGTCACCCACACCACCACCGAGTCCGCCGCATTCTGCTGATTTACCAGCCTCAACGGACCGGTGACGATCCCGCTCTCCTGCCAGCGCACCGTCGAGGTTTTTCGCCACACCTGACTTCAGGCATCAGACGCGGAACGAGCGTGAGTTGTTGCATGACCTCTCCTTTTTTGGCGTCCCGGTTGAAAACAGCGCCATAAATGTTATGTTATAACATATCTATTGGTCACTCATTACAGGTAATACTATGCCACTTTCCACCCTGACATCAGACGATCCGCGTCTCCCCGTTGCGGTTCTCTCCGGCTTTCTCGGTGCCGGTAAAACCACCCTGCTTAACCATATTCTCAACAACCGGGAAGGACGCCGCATCGCGGTCATCGTCAATGATATGTCTGAAGTGAATATTGACGCGGCCCTGGTGCGTAACGGCGGTGCGCAGCTGTCGCGCACCGATGAAAAACTGGTTGAAATGAGTAACGGCTGCATCTGCTGCACGCTGCGTGAAGATCTGCTGGTAGAGGTAAAAAGGCTGGCTCAGGCGGGACGTTTTGACCATCTGGTGATTGAATCCACCGGTATTTCGGAGCCGCTGCCCGTGGCGGAAACCTTTACGTTTGAGGATGAAGAGGGTGAAAGCCTCTCCGCCTATGCCCGGCTGGACAGTATGATCACCGTAGTGGATGGCTTTAACTTCCTGCGCGACTACCGTTCGGTGGACGATCTGCAGTCGCGCGGCGAGTCGCTGGGCGCGCAGGATGAGCGCGCGGTGGTGGATTTGCTGGTGGATCAGATCGAGTTCTGTGATCTGCTGGTGCTGAACAAAACGGATCTGCTCAGCCCGGCGGAGCTGCATCAGCTGCAGGGCATGCTGCGGGCCCTCAATCCCCATGCCCGCATCGTAAACAGCGAATTCGGGCAGGTTCCGCTGGCGTCGCTGCTCGACACCGGCCGGTTCGATTTCGACCGGGCCGCGCAGGCTCCCGGCTGGCTGCAGACGCTGCGCGGTGAGCATCAGCCGGAATCAGAAGAGTATGGAATTCGCAGTTTTGCCTGGCGCGCCCGTCGTCCGTTTCATCCGGCGCGCTTCTGGCAGGTGGTCAATCACCAGCTGGAGGGCGTGATCCGCTCTAAAGGGTATTTCTGGCTCGCCAGCCGGCCGGGTTATGCGGCGCTCTGGTCGCAGGCGGGTGCGGTAGCGCGCCAGGGTTACGCCGGACGCTGGTGGGCCAGCGTGCCACGATCCGACTGGCCGCAGGATGCGGACACCCTTAACTTCATCGCTGAACAGTGGCAGGAAGGCGTCGGGGATGCACGTCAGGAGCTGGTCTTTATCGGTATTGAGATGGACGAGGCACATATACGGGACGCGCTGGAACAGGCGCTGCTGACCCCTGAGGAGATGGCGATGGGACCGGAGCAGTGGGTCACCCTGCCCGATCCGGTGCCCGCCTGGTTTGATGAGGTGACGGCCTGACAGAAGAGTTGACGGCACTTCCGGGCTCCGTAATAGTGAACTGACCCGGCGGGCGACCCTCGCCCGCCGATCTTCATTCCGGGGAAGCCAACTATGCCACAACGTATTGCCGTTATCGGTGCCGGCGTGCTGGGTTTAGCCGTCGCGCAGTCGCTCTCCCGCCGCGGCGCGCAGGTGACGGTCTTTGATAAAAACCTTCCCGGCTGCGGCACCAGCCAGATCAGCTATGCCTGGGTTAACGCCAACGGCAAAGATCCCGCCCGTTACCATGAGCTTAATGCCGCTGCGATTGACGAACACAAGCGCTGGCAGGCTGCACACCCGTCATCGCCACAGTGGCTGCTGGAAACCGGTACGCTGGAGTGGGCGAGCGATGAAGCCACTCAGCGTCAGCTGGAGCAGCGAGCCGCGAAACTCTCCGCCCTGCGCTATCCCGTCGAAACCCGCGATCGTGCCGCGCTGCTGAGCGCACTGCCGGAGCTTCGACTCGATCCTCGCATTCAGCAGGGATGGTTTTTTCCTTCGGAATGCCTGCTCTATCCGGGCCTGTTTATCGCCTCTCTGATAGCCGACCTGCGGGCCAGTGGTGGCCAGCTGGTCTGCAACAATGAGGTGACCACGCTGTCCGAATCAGACCGCGATGTTCAGCTGACCCTGGCCAGCGGTGAAACCTGGCAGGGGGATCAGCTGGTGCTGGCCTCCGGCCGCTGGGCACCGGAACTGATGAGCCAGTGCGGGTTGCAACTGGCGATGACCGATGCGAACCGGGCCGATCCTGTTGCCTGCAGTTTTCTGGCACAGACACAGCCGTTACCTGTCTCGCTCAACTGCAATCTGATTACGCCGGAACTGAATGTACGGCCGGATGGCGCGGGTCGTCTGATGCTGCAGGCACTGGATCTGGATCAGCACGCCGATCCGGCCCGTCCGGCTTCTCCTGATGGGCTGATTGGAAAAGAGATGCTGCGACGCCTGCAGCGGCTTTTCAGGCAGTGTGAGGGCGCGAGGATTGAGCGGATAGCAACGGGACAGCGGTCGCGGCCGTCCGATGGACTACCTGCGCTGGGGTATATCAGTGATGCTTCACGTGTCTACCTGATGGTCAGCCATAGCGGGATGACCCTTGCCCCGCTGCTGGGCAGGCTGGTGGCAGAGGCGATGCTGAGCGGAACAGCTTCACCGATGCTGAGTGCTTTTGCTCCGCATCGGCTGCTGCGTCCGCTCAGTGCGGGTTCCAGACCCGCACCTGCCTATCTTCCGGCTGCACAGTAACGCTTAGCGGCGATTCTTCCACACGGTCTGGACGTTACAGAACTCATGTACGCCGAAATGTGACAGTTCACGGCCGTAGCCGCTTTTTTTCACGCCGCCGATGGTGACACGCGGATCGGATGCGCCGTTGCCATTCACAAAGACGGCCCCGACTTCCAGCTGCAGCGCCAGCTGATCGGCGATCGCTTCGTTACCGCTCCAGACGGTGGCGCTGAGGCCAAAGTCGCTGTCGTTGGCGATCTCCAGTGCATGTTGTGGATCGCGTGCGACCGCAATGGCGGCGACGGGGCCGAACAGCTCCTCTCTGAAAGCGGTCATGGCAGGCGTAACATCGGCAAGAATAGTCGGAGCATAATAATTCCCCTCCCCTGCTACTTTCTCGCCGCCCAGTACCAGACGGGCGCCTTCACGCAGTGTCGCCTTAACCTGACCATCCAGTTCATCGCGCAGATCGACGCGTGCCATCGGGCCCAGGAACGTCTTTTCGTCCAGGGGATCGCCCATGGTCAGGGCCTGCACGGCTGCGGTGAAGCGTTTTTCAAACGCTTCTGCAATTGGCGCTTCCACGATAAAGCGCTTGGCAGCCATACAGACCTGTCCGGTGTTCTGGAAACGTCCGATGACGGCTGATTTCACGGCTTCATCAAGATCGGCGTCTGCCAGTACGATGAAGGGATCGGATCCGCCCAGTTCCAGCACGGTCTTTTTCAGTGCTGCGCCCGCCTGTGCGGCAATAGCGGCACCTGCCCGTACGCTGCCGGTCACCGCAACAGCGGCAATCCGGTCATCCTTGATGGCGACGGAGACCCCATCATTGTCGACGTTAATCAGGTTAAAGCCACCAGCTGGCAGATCGGTTGCTTCAAAGAGTTCCGCCATCAGCGTGGCGCTTCCCATGACGTTTGGCGCGTGTTTCAGCAGGTAGGTGTTCCCGGCCAGCAGCATGCTTACTGCACCGCGCAGAACCTGCCACAGCGGGAAATTCCACGGCATCACCGCCAGGATGACGCCCAGAGGACGAAACCGCTGCCAGGCATCAGCAACCTGCGTTGGCTGATCGGCCAGCATGGCCGGGCCATGTTCAGCATACCAGTCGCATAAGTTCGCGCATTTCAGAACCTCTGCGCGCGCCTGAGCAATCGGTTTGCCCATCTCCAGGGTAATGGTGCGGGAGAGATCGTTTTCCCGCAGTCGGATCTGTTCGCCCAGCTGACGCAGGACACGAACGCGATCGTCCATGCTGCTGCGCTGCCACAGGGCAAAGGCAGAGGCGCTTTTTGTCAGTGCCTGTTCAAGTTCTGCAGGGCTCTGAAGAGGATAACGAGCCAGAATTTCGCCGGTTGCCGGATTGCGTGAGAGTACATGTTCAGTCATGGTGCCCTTTCCTTATTCTTTCAGTGATGAAAAGACGATACGCGCTGAAGTTGATGATGAAAAATGAATAATAGTGAGGAAGTTGTTTATTTTTCGAGAATGCAGGTAGCAGGATTGCTGCGAACCGGCTTCCGCCGCGAAATGTGCAGAGAGACGAGATGCAGCCTGAACGCTTCTGAAGCATAAGCGAATGAGGAAGTTATCCACTTATACAGTGACCCGATCCTAAAAAACGATCCTTAATAGATCATATAGAGATCCTAAGAGATCCCCGATCGTCGCAGGCCGCACCCACCAAGGGCTTAAAGGGTGATCGCGTTCACTATAATCAGTAAAGTGTTCACTGTAATCAGTACTTTATTCACTGTACCAGGTAGCATGTTCACTGTAAACAGTGCTAATGTTCACTGTAGTCAGAAAACGATCCCTTTCATCCACAGAATGAAGATCCTACGCCATGGCAGATAAAGACAATGAAAACAAAGCGTTGCTAGAACCTTTTCTGTCAGTGACCAAAAACAGTGGTGAAGTTATTCAGCTTCATCCCAACAAGAATAATACCGTTCAGCCGGTCGCCTTAATGCGTCTGGGACTGTTCGTGCCGACCCTGAAATCGACGGCACGCGGTAAATCCGGTGCGATGGCCTCAACGGATGCGACTAAAGAGCTGAAGAACCTGACGCTGGTGAAAGCCGAAGGTTACGAAAAGATTACCATTACCGGCGCGCGGCTGGATATGGATAACGATTTCAAAACCTGGGCGGGCATCATTCAGTCGTTTTCCCGTTATCCCACCAAAGGCGATACCGTCACACTCCCCTTTATCGACTTTGTGAAGATGTGCGGCATTCCCTCGGCAAACTCTTCAGCCGCACTGCGTAAGCGCCTGGACGCGTCGTTACGCCGTATCGCGACCAACACCCTCTCCTTTGAGGGCAATGGCAAGGCGTATCACACCCACCTTGTTCAGTCTGCTTATTACGATCGTGAAAAAGATATCGTGCGTATTCAGGCTGACCCAAAGCTGTTCGAACTCTATAACTTTGACCATAAAGTCCTGCTTCAGCTGCGCGCGATATCCCGTCTGAAGCGCAAGGAGTCTGCTCAGGCGCTCTATACCTTCCTGGAGAGTCTGCCCACCAATCCGGCCCCTATCTCACTGGCACGCCTGCGCATGCGCCTGAATCTGGGCTCCAAGACCACGACGCAGAACCACGTGGTACGACGTGCGATGGAGCAGCTGAAAGAGATTGGTTATCTGGACTATTCAGAAGTAAAGCGTGGTCGCTCAGTCTTTTTCATTATCCACAGCCGTACGCCAAAGCTGGATGGCATCAGCAATCTGGAGAGTATCGACTCCCTGGATGACATCGAATTTGATGACTAACGGCTCGCGTTCACTGTAATCAGCAGACCGCGTGGCAGTGTCACTTTCCCGCTGCCTGTGGGAAGCGAGCCTCTCCTGACCATTCACTGTAATCAGTCACCACCACCCATTCACTGTATTCAGCAACGTTCACTGTAATCAGTAGCCTTTTACCTCTCAGAACGATAACAGCGATAATCCTTTTCCTGCAGGTTCCACCTTTTCAGACCCTTAGAAGAAAGTGTGTACTCACATACATTTCAAGGCATCCTTTCTGTGCTGACGTTTACTGATTACAGTGAACGTTCCAAACCGTCCTCTTTTGACCTGCTGCTGATTACAGTGAATGCAGGAGTCTCTCCCTGCTTTAAAGCAGCGTGATGATGATGCACCGGTTCAGCGCGCTGTGATCCTCTGCCGCCAGGGCCGGAATAGCAGGGTTGCGTGACTGATTACAGTGAACAGTTAAAGGCTAAGGCTGCCGTGATACAGGGTTGCGGCACGTTGCGTGACCGCTACTGATTACAGTGAATGTTTCTGACGCCTGCCTGAAGCTTGCATGCTGATCAGGAGACGAGCGGAAGCGTTGTACTGACTACAGTGAATGCCCGGTAGTTAACAAACAATTCCTGCTCCTGTTTGCTGATTACAGTGAACGTTAGCAGGGAAATCAGAGATACCTTTTCAGGGAGGTTGTCAGTTACTGCGTCAGGCAGGGCCCTGATTAATCCTTACAGCAGCCAAACCGGATCTGACATTTTTGCTGATTACAGTGAATGTCAGCCTGGACTTTGTTCAACTACCGACTACAGTGAATAGTAGCCCACAGTGGGCCGGCTGATTACAGTGAACGTTACCAGCCACACGCAGTTAGCTATCCGCCGCTGAAGTGACAGTTTCACCTTTTATCTGCTGTTCCGCGCCATGTTTGCCCTCCGCGAAGAAGGTCAGCAGACTATTGCTGATTACAGTGAATCTTTGCCCTGCCCTCTCTGCCTGACATTGCCTATAACCTCCCCTTGCTGATTACAGTGAACATCAGACTGGTCATCGTCGGCAGACTGAACGCTACTGATTACAGTGAACGTTTTGCTTTGTGCTGGCTGAGCCACGAAGCGACTCTTCCCTCTGGATGCAGATATCTGCAGGTTGCACAATTCTGATCTGGCGCGCCATCCAGCCGATCGTTACCGGCATTGTGATTAGGCTGCTGCTGATTACAGTGAATGTTTTCCGCTTATCTTCCTGTGCCTGCTGTTTTTCCCTCTTGTCTGTCATTGCAATGATGCACTGCTTACCCTTAAGCGGTTCACTCATTACAGTGAACGTTGTGCTGATTACAGTGAATGTTCCGGTTCTGAGCGCGCGATATCGTTCCGCTCTGCAGCAATAGTGTGATGAAGCTCACTATAACCCGTGCTGTTACATAAAAACGCAGATTATGTTGAGAAGATAATTTATTGCCTCATGTGCAGGATTTCTGTATAAAGTCGTAAATCCTACATATCTGGAGCAACTATGGCTAACGACGACAAGCAGGTGATGAAGGTTGCACAGCGTTCAGAACGCATGCTGCTCAGCCTCACCGAGCAGATTCAGGCGCAGAAGCAGGAACTGCATGAAAATACCTATTATCAGGTCTATGCCAAGGCGGCGTTAGCCAAGTTGCCTAAACTGACCCGAGCCAGCGTCGATTATGCCGTTAATGAGATGGAAGAGAGTGGCTATCAGTTTGATAAACGCGCCGCAGGGACGTCTGTTAAGTACGCCATGTCGATCCAGAATATTATCGATATTTATCATCATCGTGGCGTGCCAAAGTATCGCGACCGCCATGGTGAAGCCTACACCCTCTTTGTCGGCAATCTGAAGGGCGGCGTTTCCAAAACCGTTTCTACCGTCTCCCTGGCGCACGCGCTGCGCGCCCACCCCCATCTGCTGTTTGAAGACTTGCGTATCCTGGTTATTGATCTTGATCCGCAGTCCTCAGCCACGATGTTTCTGAACCATGAGCGCTCAGTGGGGCTGGTGGAGGCGACGGCTGCACAGGCGATGCTGCAGAATGTCTCACGGGATGAGCTGGTTAATGAATTTATCGTTCCTTCAATCATTCCCGGTGTAGATGTGCTGCCAGCCTCGATTGACGATGCCTTTATCGCTTCGCGCTGGGATGAGCTCTGCGCTGAGCATCTGCCACAGCAGAACGTTCACGCCGTGCTGTATGACAACGTAATCGCTAAGCTGAAAAAAGATTATGACTTTATCTTTGTCGACAGCGGGCCGCATCTGGATGCGTTTCTCAAGAACGCCATCGCAGCTTCTGACCTGCTGATGACGCCGGTTCCTCCGGCCCAGGTTGACTTCCACTCAACGCTTAAGTATCTGACTCGCCTGCCAGAGCTGATCGCGATTATTGAAGATTCCGGCGCAACCTGCCGCTTACAGGGCAACATCGGCTTTATGTCCAAGCTCTCAAATAAAGCAGACCACAAACTCTGCCACAGCCTGGCAAAAGAGATTTTTGGTGGCGATATGCTAGATGCAGCCCTTCCCCGCCTGGATGGTTTTGAACGTTGTGGTGAATCCTTTGATACGGTCATTTCCGCGAACCCGTCGACCTACGTTGGCAGCAGCGAAGCCCTGAAAAATGCGCGCTCCGCCGCAGAGGATTTTGCAAAAGCCGTTTTCGACCGTATCGAATTTATTCGCCTGAACTGAGGTTTGTATGAGCGCAAAAAGAATCACGATTGGCAGAACCTTCAGCCAGACGCCACTGGAAAATGATGCACCTGACAGCCAGCAAAGTCAGACTTTCGTGCTGGCTACCGGCAAGCGCGCGCAGTTTCGTTTTGAACGCATTGCCGCAGGCGATGTTGAAAGCAAAACCTTTGTCACGATGGAAACCAACGGACGCGATCAGGCAGGACTGACACCTGATTCCCTGCGTGACATTATCCGCACCATCAAACTGCAGCAGTTTTTCCCTGCGATTGGTGTGATGCGTGACGGACGCATTGAGATCCTTGACGGCTCACGTCGCCGTGCCGCTGCGCTTTACTGCAAGACTGGCTTAGATGTCCTGATAACCGAATCGCCTGTCACCGCCGATGAGGCGCGCAGACTGGCGCAGGATATTCAGACGGCCCGGGAGCATAACCTGCGTGAAGTGGGAATGCGGCTGCTGACGCTGAAGGATGGCGGATTATCCCAAAAAGAGATTGCCGAAAATCAGGGGCTGTCTCAGGCAAAAGTCACGCGTGCGCTTCAGGCTGCCAGCGTCCCTGCCGATCTGATTTCCCTATTCCCTAATCAGGCTGAACTCACTTATCCGGACTATAAAGCGTTATTACAGGCAGCGGAAAAGCTGAACGAGTCAGGACAAAGCACAGAGGCGCTGATTGAAGCCATCTCGATGGAAATTGATGTGGTGTGCGCCCGCGAAGGTCTGGCGGAGGATGAGATTAAAAATCACATCCTGCGACTGATTCGTCAGGGGAGCCAGACGCTGATCAAGGAACCGGAGAAAGATAAAACGCACTCTGTGGCGCTCTGGTCATTTGCTGACAAAGATCGCTTTGCCCGCAAAAAGGTGCGTGGCCGGATGTTCAGCTATGAGTTTAACCGGCAGTCGAAAGAGCTGCAGGAAGAACTGGATAAAGTCATCGCCGAGACGCTAAAAAAATATCTCAATCGCTGAGTTCATGCTTTTCTCATCAGCCAGCCTTCGGGGCTGGCTTTTTTTTATTGTTATCCCTGCATACACCGTCTGACAGACGACTTAAAGCCGAATTTCAGGCTGAAATCGCCATGATTTCAGCGTGTGGATAATGATTAACCTGTTGAATAACATGTGTTTATTCATGAAAATTCTGCTTTCAGCCGTCATGAAATCGCCACGTCATCAGCCCCTTTGACGCGCGCTTCGTTGCCGCCCGGTTTACGCTGAGAGCATAACCTCGCCTTTCTCTGCTTTACCTTCTTATTGCGCTGGATCGTGCCTCCTGGTCAGCGTAACGGCATACTGCTGTCACTAAGGTGCTTCATTAGTGACCAGCCCGGCCTGACTGATTTTAAGTCGTCGTGCCTTAGCTCAGAATTATCCAGCGCCGCCAGGCGGACTTTCAGTTAAAGTGCGCTTGTCTGCGTGATGATTCTGGCCTTAACCCGTTGTATTTAATCTTTATGTACTGAGAATTTCAGCCTGAAATCGCCATTTGCGCTACTACCCCGTCACCAGCATGGTGTTTACAAATGAACAGAAAGGAGGAGAAACGAAGCCTGTCTGCTTCATAGACGGGTGAAGGTCAGCCAGTATGAAAAGATACTCAGAAAATATCCCTCAGTTATCCACAGAAAAAGTGGATAACTTTTCTCTCCGCCAATAAGCCCGCTACTGTTTACAGTGAATCGGGAAGTCATCGGTTCCGGGTACTGCACCGACAGACTTTACGCCCTGCTTCCCACGGCTGTCCCTTTGCACTTACCGCCACACTTCGCCCCTGGCCACTGGCATCGATAAGGTAGCGCAATCATCCAATCTGGTCATAACGATAGTGCGTCGATATTCCACCTGCGCTGTCCACTGCAATCAGTAAAAGGCCGTTCAGGTGTCATCCCGGGTTGTCAGGATAAGATCGGAAAATGCACATTTCTGCCAGCCAGCTGACGCGGTATCCGCCGGACAGCATCACCTTGAGCGATGTCATCACACCGGCAGAGGGTTAGTCAGTCAGCGCGACTATCACGCTGATTAACCTGTTTAAAAGTCACGCTTTATAAAAAGTGCTTTGCAAGAGCTAACTCCAGAATACCGTCTACACTTCTTTACACAATTGGTGCGAATGTTCCATTTCTGGTCCGTATGAAATTTAATCAGGCGGGCCGCTTAACTTTTATGACAGGGATATGATGAGTATTAATACTTCAGACTCGGGTGATACGGGCGACCACGCGCCTGCCGATACGGTTCGCCAGCGTATTTTTCTGGTGGTGCTGGTGGCGACGATGGGTGCGCTGGCTTTTGGTTACGACACCGGCATTATCTCAGGTGCATTGCCTTATATGACGTCCCCGCCTGCTCAGGGCGGGCTGGGGCTTAATTCCTTCACTGAAGGACTGGTCGCCTCTTCGCTGGTGTTCGGGGCCGCGATCGGTTCTTTCCTCAGTGGTTTCTTCTCTGACCGCTTTGGTCGCCGTATTACGTTACGTTCACTGGCGGTGATTTTCGTGCTGGGTTCTCTGGGAACTGCGCTGGCACCTTCGGTCAACGTCATGGTGGCAATGCGCTTCCTGCTGGGGATCGCTGTCGGCGGTGGCTCGTCGACTGTGCCGGTGTTTATCGCCGAGATTGCCGGGCCGCGCCTGCGTGCGCCACTGGTCAGCCGTAACGAGCTGATGATTGTTACCGGGCAGCTGGTCGCCTACGTTGCCAGTACGCTGCTGAGCTATCTGCTGCATGATGAGCACCTGTGGCGCTATATGCTGGCGATTGCGATGGTGCCGGGGCTTCTGCTGTTTATCGGCACCTTTTTTGTGCCTGCATCGCCACATTGGCTGGTGGCGGAAGGTCGACTGAAAGAGGCGAAAAAGATCCTGAAGTACCTGCGCGAGACACCGCGTGAGGTGCGCCATGAGATGGCGCAAATGAAGAAGCAGGCGAGGGCGGCAGAGCGGGGTCCGGATGCAAAAACCCTGATCCGTGAGAAATGGGTCATCCGGCTGATGATCATTGGCGTCGGTCTGGGCTTTGTCGCGCAGTTCACCGGCGTCAACGGGTTTATGTACTACACGCCTATTATCCTGAAGTCGACCGGTCTGGGCACCAGTGCCTCGATCGCTGCCACCATCGGTAATGGCGTGGTATCGGTACTGGCCACCTTTGTCGGCATCTGGGCTATCAGTCGCTTCCCGCGTCGCACCATGCTGATCACCGGTCTTTGCCTGGTTGTCACCGCGCAGATTCTGCTGGGCAGCGTGCTGACCTTTATGAGCACCAGCCTGATGCAGAGCTATCTGGCGCTGGCCTGTATTCTGCTGTTCCTGTTCTGCATGCAGATGTGCATCTCGCCGGTCTACTGGCTGATGATGTCGGAGCTGTTCCCGATGCAGCTGCGCGGCGTCCTGACGGGCGGTGCAGTGTCACTTCAGTGGATTTTCAACGCGGTGGTCGCGTTTGGCTTCCCACCGATCATGGAATATGCCGGCAGCACCACCTTCTTTATCTTTGCCGCGATTAACGTCGGATCGCTTATCTTCGTGATGGCGATGGTGCCGGAAACGCGCGGAAAGAGTCTGGAAGAGATCGAATCGCACATGAAAGAGAAGTTTGGCGAAAAGCAGAAAGCCGCTGAAGCCTGATAATTCCACTCCCGGATTCGGCACACGCGCCGAATCCGGTTTTCCTCTCCGCATTCCCCTCAATCTGCCTTTTTCTTCCTCCGGCTGATGCGTCGTCAGAACAAACGTTCACTGTAATCAGCATAGAGGTGTGGTCTGTTTTTATACCGCTCTGGCGATTTCAGGCTGAAATCGCCAGAAAACAACGCATTACACTCCCGGTAGTTATTACAGAAACGGTAGTCAGATGAAGCATGACCGCAGACAAAGATTGCCTGAGGCGCTGCGCTATACTCCCTTGTCATCTGCTCTGCATACCAACCCTAAGGGGTTCACCGTGCGGAGGGCTCAGAAAACGCTGCTGTTCTGGCTCGCTTTTATTCAGAGAGTCTCAGGCGCTGAACGGGCCGTTCACTCATACTCCCGGCCATCACAGTAACGGCAATGTGCCGTTCGCAGGGTTCGCTGTACATTCTGATTTTTCTGGAAAGGAACTATGACCCGGAAGCTGAAAACCATTTCCCGCAGGCTATGGCATGTCATCCTGGTGGCTGGGGGGCTGATACTTCTGTTACTGATTTTTCGTATCTATGAAGCAGAACGCGGACCTGAGCTACAGCGCTGGCATACCTGGGTTCCGCATGAGCTGACCGTTGAAGCGCTCGATAAGGCGAGCTATGCCGACTATCTCAGGGCAGAGAACCGGCTGTTCGATGAGATGAAGCAACAGGTCATTGATCGGCTCAGCGATGATGAGAAAACCCCGCTCAACCGCTACTCTGCCGACAGCATGATCTATCCGGGCCATTTTGCTCAGGACTGGAACCGCTCCTATATTCTGCACCCGACCGGCAAACCCCGTGGAAGCGTTGTCCTGTTGCATGGGCTGACCGACAGTCCCTATAGCCTGCGGCACGTTGCAGAAGTGTATCGTCAGCAGGGCTATGTGGCGGTCGCGATAAGGTTACCGGGTCACGGGACGGTGCCCGCAGGGCTGACCGATGTTGACTGGCAGGACTGGATGGCTGCGACACGTCTGGCGGTAAGAGAAGCGACGCGGCTGGCAGGCAAGCAGACGCCTCTGCATCTGGTGGGATTCTCAAACGGCGGGGCGCTGGCCGTAAAATATGCCCTCGACAGCCAGAATGATCCCACGCTGCGTCAGCCGCAGCAGCTGATTCTGTTATCGCCGATGATCGGCGTAACCCGTTTTGCCCGCTTCGCGGGCATGGCCGGTCTGCCCGCTGTGTTGCCGGCCTTTTCGAAAACGGCCTGGCTGAACATCGTGCCGGAGTTTAACCCGTTTAAATATAACTCCTTCCCGATACACGCAGCCCGCCAGACCTGGCTGCTGACGCAGGCGCTGCAGAAGGAGATTCAGCAGCATGCCCGTAACCAGCGACTGTCAGATTTCCCGCCGGTGCTGACCTTTCAGTCCGTGATGGACTCGACGGTGAGTACGCCTTCGGTCATCCGATCGCTCTATCACTATCTGCCGGAAAATGGCAGTCAGCTGGTGCTGTTTGATATCAATCAGGCGGTCAGCGTCAGTCCGTTATTCCGCCGCTCCTCCTACACCGCGGTCAGTCAGCTGTTGCCAGAGGCGCGTCGGGATTACGCCACGACCCTCATCACCAACGCATCACCCACCTCGCTCAAAATGGTGACCCGAAGCGTGCCTGCGGGAGAGACTAAGGAGAAGAGGGCGCCGCTGGCGATCGACTATCCTGCCGGCCTCTACTCTCTGTCACATGTCGCTATTCCGTTTCCGGCGGAGGATGGGCTGTATGGCAGTGCGCCTGAAAGGAAAAATGAATTCGGCATCAGTTTTGGCACGCTGTCGCTGCGCGGTGAGAGTGCCGTGCTGATCGTGGGGCTGGACTCGATTATGCGTGCGACCTCTAACCCGTTCTATCCCTACATGATCGCGCGCATTACGCATCACATTGACTGCAGTGACAGGCCCCCACTGGCAGCCTGCCTCAGTGACTTCTGAATGCAGCATCACAACCGGCCTGCAGCGTGCAGGCCGGGATTTATAGTGTGTTCAGTTTTGCCATCACCTCGTCTGACAGCACCAGGCTGCGGCTGGCGAGGTTCTCCTGCAGATGCGCGGGGGAGGAGGTGCCCGGTATCAGCAGAATATTGGGCGAACGTCGCAGCAGCCAGGCCAGGGCGACCTGCATAGGGGTGGCGTTCAGGAACGCAGCCACCTCATTAAGTTGCTCCGACTGCAGGGGAGAAAAACCGCCCAGCGGGAAGAAAGGCACCCAGGCGATGCCTTGCTGAGCAAGCTGATCCACCAGCTCATCATCCTGCCGATGCGCGAGGTTATACATGTTCTGTACGCAGACAATCGGCGTCATCGCCCTGGCCTCTGCGATCTGCGTAGCCGTGACATTACTCAGACCGATGTGGCGAATCAGCCCGCGCGCCTGCAACGCCAGCAGTGCCTCCAGTTGAGGGGCCAGAGAGCCCTCTTTGGGTTTAGCCGGATGCAGCATGCTGCGCAGATTCACCACCTCAAGAACGTCCAGGCCCAGGTGGCGGAGATTATCTTCTACGGCCTGGGTCAGCGCCTCCGGCTCCATCGCCGCCTGCCAGCCGCCTCTGGCATCACGACGAGCCCCCACTTTGGTGACAATACAGAGATCTTCCGGATAGGGATGGAGCGCCTTCCTGATTAATTTGTTGGTTTCGTGCGGACCATAAAAATCGCTGGTGTCGATATGGTTGACGCCAGCTTCAATGGCGTCACGTAAAACCTGTATCGCGCGCGCTTCATCTTTAACCGGGCCAAACACGCCAGGCCCGGCCAGTTGCATAGCGCCATAGCCAAGACGGTTAACTTCGCGATCGCCTAACTTGAAAGTCATGGTGGTATCTGACATCAAAACCTCCTGCGTGGATGTCGATTAAGTGTAATGGTGATTCAGCGATCCGGCAGGTGTTCAGCTATACCAGCTGAGACCCTGTGGCACCCGCGAAAAACCGGCGTGGCGTAAAGCGTTAAGCAGGGGAGACTGGGTTACCGGTTTGCCATCTGCCCGCTCCAGCGTAAACATGGCGGAGTTTTCCCGTTGCAGCGCCGCACCCAGCGCCGCCACCGCCGCCTGTTGCCGTGCGGGATCGTCGGTAAAGGTCAGTAACTCTTTACCGCCGGGGGTCAGGTAGAGCAGCAGTGCGCCGCCGGCAATCACCACGCGTCCGCCCGGACGACGGGTGGGGCGTGTACCGCTGCCATGAACCGGCCAGCTCAGCATCGCGCCAAACGGATTAGCCGGATCGGGTGCCGCCAGTACGACGGCGTCAGCCTCAGCGACCGGGTTCTCTGCCAGCTTGCGCAGTCGTTCAATCGTCTGCTGATCGGCAAACTGTGCACCGCCCGCACCGTCGACAAAACGTCCGCGTAACAGCCGGCCGGCATCTTCCATACTGCGCAACACCGGCTGCAGAGCCGGAAACCCTCCCGGGACCTGTTCAGCGACCGCGCTGCCGCGGGTGATCACGCCATAGCGGTCAAGCAGGTTCTCCGCCAGCGACAGGGCCAGTCGGGCAGGCGCAACCGGCTGACGCGGGAGCCGCGACCAGCGTCCGGCCAGAGTGTTGACCGCCGGTCTGCGTGCCGTCAGCGCGCCAGGTGTAAAGCGCTGGCCAAAACGCGTGCGCAGGGTACGTGCCGGACGCGCACGGGATGCACCGGGTGTCGTGAGCAGGCCCCGCACCGCAATCCAGCTGTCTGCGGTGACATAACCCTGCCACACCAGTTGCCACAGCGCCTCACAGAGGCTGTCAGACGGCAACTCTGCCTCCCCCTGCTGCGCCATGATCTCATGAACAAACCAGGCGCCACCCCGGCTGAGTGCGTCAATAACCTGCTGCTGCAGCGGCGTGACAGGCTGGGTGGTGTCAATGACCGGCAGCGTCTCCGCGGCACATTCCGTCAGGTGCAGCGAGATCAGCCCATCGTTGTGGCCCAGCGCCTTATGACCACACCAGATCACCTCGCCACGGCTGAGCAGTTCATCAAGCATGGCGGGTTGATAGTCGGCCACTCTGGCGCGCAGGATCTGCGACTCCCAGAGCGAGGCGGGTAACGGCACGCCGGCGAGCTGCTCAATGACCCGCAACACGCCCTCGGCACCCTGCTGCTCCTGACGCCGTTCATTCAGCACGCCGTGGCGCTCCAGCAACAGAGTGACCCAGACAGCGGGCGGAACAGGGCGCGTGGCTTCACGTGCTGATTGCAGTGAACGCAGTCGCAGTCGCGAGAAGATATCGGCGGCGACCCACGCCGATTCCGATTCGCCTGCTGCCGATCCCATATTCAGCAGACTGCCCTGCTGAAGCAGGGTCAGCAGTACCTCATTCACCACGGCGACACCCAGACCATAGCGGGCTGCCAGTGACCGGGCGGTGAACAGCGTATGGGTACGTACATACTGGCCGATCAGATCATGCAGCGGGGCGGCGGGTGATAACAGAAATGTCGCTGGCAGGTCATCAGGTAACGCTACCGCCAGCGCATCGCGCAGCCGGGCAGCATCTTCAATGACAGCCCAGCGATCTTCACCCGCGATGATGACCGGAATGATACGCCGCGCAGCCGCAAACTGCGTTAACGCCCCGGTGACCTGCTGTGCATCCCCGCTGAAGCGTGCTCGTATCTCCGTTACGGAGAGCGGACCGAGATCGCGCAGCAGATCGATGAGGCCTTCGGCGTGCTGTGCCTGATAGCGGGGATCACGGCGCTGTAACATCTGTTCAACCCCGGCGACGACAGCGGGTTCCAGCAGGTCACGCTTGAGGGTCTGGCCAAGCAGTTCACCCAGCAGGTTGCTGTCGAGTGACAGCAGAGAGGCACGACGTTCCGCCTGAGGGGCATCGCTGGCATAGATAAATTCAGCGACATAACCGAACAGCAGCGGAGCGGCGAAAGGGGAGGGCTGTCCGGTGGTGACTTCGCTGAACTGCACCTCGCCCTGCGCAATCTGCTCCATTAATTGGTGCAGGGCAGGCAGGTCATAAACATCCTGCAGACATTCGCGTGCGGTCTCGATCAGGATCGGAAAGTCATCATGCGCGCTGGCAACCGCCAGCAACTGACAGGCGCGCAGCCGCTGCTGCCAGAGCGGGGAACGCTTGCCCGGATTGCGCCTGGGCAGCAGCAGCGCGCGCGAGGCACACTCACGAAAGCGGGCGGCGAACAGCGCAGAGTGACCCACACTCTCCGTAACGATCTGCGTGAGCCTGTCACTCCCGAAGACAAAGAGTTCCGCGCCCGGTGGCTCCTCCTCGCTGGCGGGGAAGCGGGCGACGATGCCATCATCGCTGGCCGCCACAGAGGCATCTATGCCCATCCGGTGCTCAATACGTGCAGCAATGGCCAGTGCCCAGGGAGCATTGACCCGCTTTCCCCACGGCGAATGGAGAATGACCCGCCAGTCACCCAGTTCGTCACGGCAGCGTTCAATCAGCAGCGTCCGGTCGTCCGGGATGACGCCGGTTGCGGTGCGTTGATCCGCCAGCAGGGCCAGCAGATTGGTCACTGCATGGGGATTCAGGCCCAGCGACAGCAGCTGTTTCTCCGCCTCAGCCGGGGAGACGTTATTCAGCTGGCGCAGAAACAGCCCGAGGCTGGCTCCGGCATCGGCCGACCGGCCAACCCCTTCTCCCCGCCAGAAGGGCAAACGAGCCTGACGGCCCGGAGCAGGCACCACCACCACCTGGTCGTGTGTGATCTGCTGAATCCGCCAGGAGGAGGCGCCCAGGGTGATGATGTCATTGATGCGCGACTCATACACCATCTCTTCATCCAGCTCCCCGACGCGACGCGAGCCAGCCTGCTCTTCGCCTTCCGGCAGCATCACGCTGAACATGCCGCGATCGGGAATGGTGCCGCCACTGGTCACGGCCAGATGCTGAGCGCCGGGACGCGCGCTCAGCAGACCGCTCTCACGATCCCAGATCAGCTGTGGCCGTAGCTGCGCAAAACCATCCGAGGGATATTTCCCGGCCAGCATATCCAGTGTGGCGTCAAACAGGCGGCGCGACAGCCCGCGAAACGGGTCGGCCCGGCAGACGAGGCTGTACCATGCCTCGGCCTGAAGGGAGTCCATGGCAACGGCTGCCAGCGTCTGCTGCGCCAGAATATCCAGCGGATTAAGGGGCGGGCTAAGCGCATCGAGCTGGCCGGCACGCATCGACTGTAAGGTAACAGCGGCATCCAGCAGATCGTGTCGCGTCCGGGGAAACAGGATGCCGGTTGACATGCCGCCAACCTGATGTCCGGCTCGCCCCACGCGCTGCAGAGCGCTGGCGACCGAGAGCGGAGCGCCTACCTGAATCACCAGATCCACCGGCCCCATATCGATGCCAAGTTCAAGACTGGAGGTGGCGACCACGCAGCGCAGGCTGCCCTGCTTGAGTGCGGATTCGATCCCGGCGCGCTGCTCTTTGGAAACGGAACCGTGATGCGAGCGGGCGATAGGGTCAGCACGGCTGTCGCTGCTTGCGGTATCCGGATCTTCCGCCGCCTGCCTTTCAAAAAAACGCGCATTGAGACGGGCAGTGAGTTTTTCAGCCAGCCCTCGCGAATTGACAAACACCAGCGTGGCGCGGTGGGCCATCACCTGCTGCAGAATGCGTGCTTCGATATGCGGCCAGATCGATCCGCTGGCTGACGGCGTTTCGCCGCTCAGGTCGCTGTCACTGGCGATGTCCGTCATATCCGGCACCGGCACTTCGATAGTCAGGTGCAGGGTGCGATCGGAGGAGGGGTTAACCACCTGGACGGGCTGGCTGCCTCCCAGGAATGCAGCGATACGCTCAACCGGCCGCACCGTGGCGGAGAGTCCCACGCGCTGAGCGGGCCGCGGCAGCAGTGCATCCAGCCGCTCCAGACTCAGGGCGAGCTGAGAGCCGCGCTTCGAACCCGCTACAGCATGCACTTCATCAACAATAACCGTGGTGACACCCTGCAGCGTCGTGCGCGCTTTTGAGGTCAGCATCAGAAACAGCGATTCAGGGGTGGTGATCAGAATATCGGGTGGGCGGCGCAGCAGCCGGGCACGCTCTGCAGCCGGCGTATCGCCGGAACGCATTCCGACAGTCAGGGTGATCGCGGGCTCATCCAGCGCCTGCCGCTCAGCACAGACACCGGCAAGCGGAAGCGTCAGGTTGCGCTGCACATCCGCCGCCAGCGCTTTGACCGGCGAAATGTAGAGCACGCGGGTCGTGGTTTCCCGTGAGGGTGCGGGCTGCTCTGCCCGGATCTGAAACAGCGCATCAATGGCGGTCAGAAAGGCGGCCAGCGTTTTTCCTGAGCCGGTAGGGGCAATCACCAGCGCATGCGCTCCGCTGGCGATGGCCTGCCATGCCGCCTGCTGTACCGGGGTCGGGGCTTTAAAGGCGGCAGAAAACCAGCGCCGGGTAGCAAGGGAAAAGCGGTCCAGGACCGGAACGGATTGGAATTTCGGCATCATTCTCACGGCATCGCACAGCAACTGCACCAGTCATTAATGCGTTGAGTGTAAGTGAAAATCGCCGATTGTGGATGACGCGGCTGCTAACCGGCCGCGTCATCCCGGGATCAGGAACCGGCTGCGCCCGCCAGCGCACGGCCTCTTACTGCCAGCAGCGACACCATCGCCAGCACCAGGATGGTCATCCCGTAGCACCAGGCCGTCCGGGTCAGTCCGAGATGCGGCGCGACAATACCGGCGGCAATCGCGGGCAGGGCAAACGCGAGATAACTTTTGATCAGAAAGGCGGAGAAGAGGCCCGCGCGTTCATGACTTTCCGCTAACTGCATGATGATTTTCAGCACGTTAGCGAAAATAGAACCAAACCCCTGGCCCGCGAGGGCGGTGCCGATATAAAGCCAGGCCACGCTATGCAGCGAAAGGCCGGTCAGCGTCACGCTCACGCCGGTCATCAGCATCAGCGTTCCGATGACCAGTGCGCGGGCGGGCGGCAGCGGACGAAAGAGAAAGACCGCTGCCGTTGCGCTCAGCATCAGCGTCGCAACAACCGATCCGCCGATGAAGGGCGAGGTGAGCCCGGTGGCGTTTGCCACCATCGTGGGCATCAGAGAGAGGTAGAAACCGCCGAGCATCCAGGTGGCGATATTCACCGGTGCCACTTTTAACAACGGGCCGAGCGCACGGCGCGGTATGCTGACCTGAGGGCGCAGAGCGGCCAGCACGCCCGGCTGAGGCGAAATGGTTTCAGGGATAAGCGGCAGCAGTGCCATGGCAATCAGCATCAGTAACAACAGGAGTGCGTACAGCGTTACGGTAGGATAGGGGGCCAGACTCACCAGAATGCCGCCCGCGAGGGTGCCCAGCGTCATCCCCAGAAACGCGGTAAACGAGTTGAGCAGCGGCCCGCGTGTTTTACTGGCATCCAGCAGGCTGGCACCGAATGTCGGTAACGCAATTCCCGTGGCAAACCCCTGCACCAGACGGGCTGCGATCAGGGTTGCCGCCGACCCGGCGGTCATAAAGATCACCAGGGCAATGGCGTTGAGCGCCAGCGCCAGCAACATCAGCGGACGTCGCCCGGTAAAGTCGGACACTTTTCCTACCGTCAGCAGCGCCGCCAGCAGTGCGAAAGCATAGGCACCAAAAATCAGCGTCAGCATCGTTGGCGTCAGGTGAAAAAGAGTCCGGTAAAGGGGATAGAGCGGTGTGGGCGCACTGCTGGTGGCGGAGATCAGCGCGGCGCTGGTAAAGCTGAAGATCGTGGTGCGGGTTGCGGCCTGAGGCGTCAGAGCATGGGTCATGATAAGTCCCTTAATGCAAAATATTAGCTTTAAAAGAGGTATACGCCTGCTCAGGGCTTAATGCAATATCTTTGCTTTAACGAATCCTGCTGTCTGAATGACGCGCCTCTCCGGCGCGTTAATCATCTGACGCTGAGACGGCAAGAGGCGGGTGAAATGTTATTAAATCAATCTAAGTGAGTATCCCGGAAACCGGGTTTAAGGAGGCCTGAACATGAAAATAGCGGAGATCGATCATATCCATTTGTACGTTGAAGATATTGCACAGGTCGAGCAGCATCCCGTTCAGCATCAGTGACCATGAGGTGTCGATGTCGGTCTATTTCAACGACCCCAGCGAAAATAAGATTGAAGTCACCTCTTACGACTACAGCCAGGCAAAGAGCATTCTGGCGCGCTTCGCCTGACGCTAGCTCTTACTGCTCTCAGCAATGAGCCTGCTGATCCCTGAAAAGCGATCGGCAGGCACGAAGGATCAATAGAGCGAATTCTTCAGGCGTTCTGGCAGCGCTTTGTCATAAGCGTCACCATCAATTTCCGCAATCTGCCGGAGAATGGAGCCGGTGCTGGGCAGGCTCTGCCGCGGGATCTGCGTTGTCACATCCCAGAGTCCGGCGCGGAGAATCGCCCGGCTGCACTGAAAGAAAACAGTGTCGACGGCGATACGCAGCACCGTTTTTGGCAGCTGGTTGTTGACGGCAAAACGTTCCAGCAGCGCCGGATCGGTGCTGATTGCGGCTGTGCCGTTTACCCGCAACGTCTCACCAATACCGGGGATCAGAAACAGCAGCGCCACCCGATTGTCATGCAGAATGTTGCGCAGACTGTCGATGCGGTTGTTGCCGCGCCGGTCTGGCAGCAGAAGTGTTCTGTCATCCTCAATGTCGATAAAGCCGGCCGGATCGCCGCGCGGTGACACATCCAGCCCGTCAGGTCCCGATGTGGCCAGGGCAACAAACGGCGAAGCGTCGATAAACGGACGATAGGCGGGGTGGATATGATCCGTCACCTTAGCGATCGACGGCCGGGCTACCGTGCCGTAAAGACGTTCAAGTTCGGTAAGTTCAGTGATGACGCTGCTCTGTTCCGTCATGTGGCTCCATCCTCTTCATCAGTCAGAATGTCCATGATGCCGTGGCGACACGCCACCGTCGGGGCGCGTCAGATGAAACAGAAATTTAACAGTAATAACCGCAGCGTCAGAACAGCTATGTTGTCATTTGTGATACCGGCCCGTCTGTAAAGCGCTGAAGGCACTCCGCTGCTCTCTCCTGAGAGGAGGCTGACCTGCGCGGTGTTGGTTACCAAAGACATTGCTGATATAAAAGTAAGCCGCGGCGTATTCCGTCCCCACAAGGAGCAGAAAATGTATTGGGAATCAGAGCGGTTGCTCTACAGATTTACCCGCCAGGAAGATATTGACGACCTCTTCAGAATCTACAGCGACCCTGAAACACACAGATTTAATCCGCGCGGCCCGTGGCCCGACAGATCGTATGCTCTGCAGTCCATGGAGCGCATCCTGCAGGGGTATCGGGAACAGGGGTTTGGCGACTGGACGATATTTGAAAAAGCGAACCCGGAAAAAATTATCGGCTTTGGCGGCGTCTTCAGAAGCCAGTTCGATGGCCGTCAGACCAATAATCTCGGCTATCGTTTTGAGCCAGCCGCCTGGGGAAAAGGTTATGCCACCGAACTCTCCCGCCGGGCCATACGCTATGGCTTTGAAGAAGCTGAACTCAGCGTCATTACGGGTGTGGTGCGCGAAAATCATCTCGCTTCGCGGCGGGTGCTGGAGAAAGCCGGATTAACCTTCCTGAAAAAGGTCAACGATCTGGAGGGCTTCTCGCCGAGCCTGATGTTTACCCTGACCCGCAGCGACTGGCTCAGAGCAGGCAACGCGCCTTCCTCTTTCGGTAGCACGCTTTAACGCCTGTAAAATTTCAGATGCGGTACACTGCGATAATCCGTTAATGCAATTTCGTTGCTTTAATTTTACATCTGAAGCTGATGAGACAGGAGGAAAAGATGGCGAGGGAGATGGTCCGACAGGGCGGGCGCAGTGCGCGTATTCAGGCGGAAGTGCATAACACCGTGAACCGGTTGCTTGAGACGCTTGACCGTTCCGCGATTACGGTGCCGATGATAGCGGAACAGGCAGGCGTGACGCCCTCCACGATTTACCGGCGCTGGGGCGACCTGACGCAGCTGCTGGCCGACGTGGCAGTAGCGCGGATGCGGCCCATTGCTGAACCGGAAGATACCGGGTCGATGAAGGGCGATCTTACCCTGTTTATCCAGCAGTATGCGGAAGAGATGTCGTCAAAAGTCGGCCGCGACATGCTGGCCGACGTGATGAACAGTCATGCGGAGGAGGCCAGCCAGAAATGTTGCGGGTTTACCTATCAGCATCTTGAAACCCTGCACAACCGAGCTGTCGCGCGGGGCGAAGCGGGCTTTGACATCGATCGCGTCATGGATGTGGTGGTGGCGCCCGTCATGTACCATATTCTGTTCGGCGATCGTGACGTCTCTGCGGAGTACTGTGCTTCCCTGATTACGCGGGCATTCTGACGGCGGGTCAGCGTTGAACAAACGGCAGAGCAGCTTCAGCGATCAGCTGCTGCAGCAGCGTGCGCGCCGGATCTTCGCCCCGATCTGCGCGGGCGAGCGCGATGCCCAGCGTGCCAGGCGGGGGCAGCCGCTGTGATTCCGTCACCAGCCTGTCGGGCATACCGGCGCGGGTGCGGAGCGTCACGCCGAGACCGGCCTGCAACGCTGCCCAGATCCCGCTAAGACTGTGACTGGTAAACACCACCCGCCACGGAATAGCGGCTGCGTCCAGCGCGTCGATGGCACGCGAACGCATCACACACGGCGCATCAAACACCACCAGCGGCAAAGGCTCGCCGCGCTGTAACATGCCCGCCAGGTCAATGTCCGGATGGTAAATCCAGGCTAACGGACACTGACCGATCAGCGGCGTGCCAGCCTGCGGTTCCGCCTGCCAGAGCAGGGCAAGATCCAGTTCATGACGCGCCAGCGCCGTAAGCAGTGGCAGATTTCTGTCGACGCGGGCGGTCAGCATCACCTCCGGGTGCTGCCGGTTAAACGCGCCCAAAATCGCGGGCATCATCGCCTCGCCAAAATCCTCCTGCATACCGATGCGTATTTCACCCTGCAATGCTTCGCCTCGCACGGCCCGCAAGGTTTCATCATTCAGTGACAGCAGGCGTCTGGCGTAGCTCATCAGCTGCTCACCGCTGCGGGTCAGCTGCAGGTGTCGCCCTTTTTTCATCACCAGTGCTGTTCCGCATTGCTGCTCCAGTTTTTTAAGCTGCGCGCTGATGGCGGACGTCGAACGGCAGAGGTGCTGCGCCGCGGAGGCAAAACTGCCTGCGTCAATGCCCGCCACGAAACTGCGCAGCGCATCCATATCGAGACACTCGGGCACTTTATTCATGACTGTCCTGTTAACGTGGATGGTAGGTGCGGATTAATTTGATTTTCAGGATCATATCCTCAGGCGACACTCTCGCTGACAACACAGGAGAGCGCAATGAAAAATTCACTGGATCGGGAAACCCTGGCGCAGCGCGCGCCCAAACTGGCTGAACTGACGCAGCAGGTGCTGTTTGGGGATATCTGGCAGCGCGGCGTGCTGTCTCCGCGAGAGCGCAGCCTGCTGACGCTGGCCACGCTGACGGCGCTGGGTCGTGTGCAGCAGTTGCCCTGGCACCTCGATTTCGCCCGGCAAAACGGGCTGTCGCAGGAGGAACTGATTGAGAGCTTCACCCATCTGGCCTTTTATGCCGGCTGGCCCGCCGCGGTTACCGCCCTGAGCTATCTGGAGGAGAATGCCTGATGCCATTTACCCGGATTACCTTAGGTGAGAGTTACAGCGACACCGCGCTGACGCAACTCTCCATCCTCCTTCAGCAGGCGCTGGTTGCAGAATTTGATGTGCCTGAACGTGACTGCTTTCAGGTGACAGAAAGGCTGCCGGCCAGTCAGCGGGTCTTTGACCGGCACTACCTGAGCGGCGGGCGGAGTGACAGGTTTGTGCTGTTTCAGGTGTTGGCGGGCAGGCCACGCACCCGGCATCAGAAGCAGGGCTTTTATCGCGCGCTCTGCACGGCGCTTCAGGCGGAGATGGCCATCGACCCTGACGATGTGATGATCATTCTTCAGTTCAACAGCACCGAGGAGTGGAGCTTTAGCGGTGGCCGCATGCTGGCAGAGGAGGAGGCGCGATGATTGCGATGCACTACCGGTTTACCCTGCCAGCGGATTATGACATGGCGATCATCAAAGAGCGCATCAGACACAATGGCGCCCGGCTGGAGGGATTTCCGGGGCTGGTGGCAAAGGCGTTTCTTTACAGCAGTCAGAGTGAAGGCACGCTGCATGAAAACCGCTATGCACCGCTCTATTTCTGGCAGGAGGCCAGTGCGATGCAGCGCTTCCTGCAAAGTCCCGGTTTTGCCACTCTGGTCAGTGACTTTGGCTGGCCGATCATCGAAAGCTGGCTGGCGTTTGAGGGGCACTCTGTGGTCAGGCATCTGACCGAAGCGCGGTTTATGACGCTGAAGCGCTGGACGATCGCTCCCCACTCCGACCTGGCGGCACTGCCGGTCAGGGGAGACTTCAATGCCTGGGACATCAGCCGCTGGCAGGGCGTGGAGATCTCGGCCAGCGTTCAGCCTCCAGCAGACGGACAGGAGAGCTATCACATTGGCTATCTCGCACGCGGGGCTGCCGCGGCAGAGATGTTGCTTTAGCGAGAAAGAGCGATCAGCGCTTTAATAATTCCTGACAGGCTGCGCTGTCTTCTGCGGCGCGCTTTTTTGCATCGGGCGTCAGCTGCTGCCAGCGACCGATCACGCTGCTGCCCAGCGCGGGTTTATAACTGTTTTTCTGCAGCGCATAGTCAGAATTACTGCCCTCGATTACCTTTTGCATCTGCGGCGCCAGCTGCTGTTCATCTTGATGACTGATGGCGCAGAACACGGCGATGTAATAGGCCGTCTCTTCATCACTCTCATGCGGCATCAGCCACCAGGCCGCGGCGGCCAGAATCAGCAGGAGGGGAAGAATGAATTTGAGTTTTGTCATGTCAGTCACGCGTTGGGTGAAAATCAGTCTGCCGGATAGGGCAGGACGCAGGCCGCGTACCCTGCCACAAAGTCTGCGCACGGGTCACGCCGTTTGGCAGAATTTATGCCTGGCCTGCTGAGCATCGTACCTGCGCCTGCGAGCGCAAAAGGTCATGTTCACTGTGAACGGCACCCTGGCATTGCCAGACATTTTTAATTCATCGCTTCGCCGGGAAACGCCAGCAGTAAGCTTTTCAGCAGCCTTTCCAGCTCAGCGCGATCTTTCGCTGTCAGCGGTGCCAGCACGGCCTCCTGCGTGGCGGTGTGGATCGCCAGTGCGCGTTCAATCTGCTGCTGCCCGTGGGGTGTCAGCCCGACCAGCAGGCTACGCTTATCCCCTGCGGCAGCCACACGCTCAATCAGATTCTGCTGTTCCAGCCGGTTCAGACGATTCGTCATCGCCCCGGAGGTGACCAGCAGGGACTGATAGAGTTGGGTTGGCGACAGACGCCAGGGTGAACCCGCCCGTCGCAGGGTAGCCAGCACATCAAATTCACCTTCCTGAAAGCCAAAAGGCTCCAGCGCCTGACTGCGCGCCTTCGCCAGATGTTTCATCAGACGCAGCATCCTGCCGAAAATCTGCATAGAAGAGGCGTCGAGTTCGGGCATCGCGCTGTCCCACTGGCTGACAACGAAATCAATATGGTCCTGCATGAATCACCTGTAGTTGCTGAGGTTATGTTGTCGGGTTGTGCGCTACGGCTTAACACCGGCCATGATTTATCTTAACGTTAAGATAAATCATGGCGGCCTGCGGCTGTCATTGTGAATCCTCTCAGGGCCTCAATGATGAAAAATACAGCACTGTTCCCCATTTTGTTTGCCGCCATTGCCTTTCTTATCGGACTCAACCTGCGACCCATGCTGGCTATTATCGGTCCGCTGTTTCCGGCGTTGCAACTGCAGGCCGGGCTGTCAGCGATGACCTTCAGTCTGCTGACTACGCTGCCCGTGGCGATGATGGGGGTGGCTGCGCTCTCCGGTCCCTGGCTGATCGCCCGGCTCGGGCCGGTATCGGGCATCGCTGCCGGTTTACTCTGTCTGACGGTGGCTTGCCTGTGGCGGGGTTTTAGCCTGAGTGTACCTCAGCTGATCTTTACCGCGCTGGCGGGCGGGGCAGGGATTGGTGTGATTCAGGCGCTGATGCCGGCGCTGATCCGGCAAGGCTTTGCTGACGCTGCAACAACGCTGATGGCGCTATTCAGCACCGGCATCATGGCGGGGGCGGCGCTGACCGCCGCGACTGCCGAACCACTCTATTCCTGGCTTGGTTTGCAGCCTGCGCTGGCGCTCTCCGGCGGCATGGCGCTGGTGACGCTGCTCATCTGGCAGGGGGTTGTCAGGCGTGCGCCGCAAACGAGTGTGGGGGCGACAAAACCCGGACACCTGCCTGTCAGGCGGATCGGGCTGCTGACGATCTTTTTCGGTATTGGCACTGCGGCCTATACGCTGGTGCTGGCCTGGCTGCCTCCCTTTTATATTCAGCAGGGCTGGAGTGCGCGTCACAGCGGCTATCTGCTCGCCATCCTGACATTAACCGAAGTGGCCGCAGGCTTCATCGTGTCGGCAACGTTACATCGCTTTCCCGATCGCCGACCGCTGCTGCTCGGTGTGCTGGCCCTGCTGCTGGCAGGACTGCTGACTCTGGTGTTCTGTCCGGACAGGCTGCCGCTGATCCCGACGCTGCTGCTGGGAGCGGGTATCGGTGCGCTCTTCCCGCTGTCGCTGGTTGTTACGCTGGATCATGCCCGTGACGCCAGAGAGGCGGCTATTCTGCTGTCACGTGTGCAGGGGGGCGGATATCTGATTGCGGCCCTGATGCCGCTGGTGGCGGGCGGGGTGCGCGACAGCGGCGCATCGCTCTCCCTGGCGTGGCTGATCATGAGCGCGGGCGTCGTGATGCTGATGATCATGGCCTGGCGTTTCAGGCCGCTGAATGCTGCATCTGAACAAACCGATTGCTGAACCCCGCCGATCTGGCATGCTGAGTTTTCATCCCTGAATCTGGAGAGCATCGTGAAAGTCATCGGTCTGTTAGGTGGTATGTCGTGGGAATCTACGGCGCTCTATTACCGCATACTCAATCAGCAGGTTAAAGAACGGCTGGGCGGCCTGCACTCGGCGGAGCTGGTGCTCTACAGCGTCGATTTTCAGCGCATTGAGCAGCTGCAGGCGGCGGGAGAATGGCAGCAGGCGGGTGAGATACTGGCCGACGCGGCGCGCAATCTGGAACGGGCCGGTGCGCAATTCATCGTACTCTGTACCAACACCATGCATAAAGTGGCCGCGCAAATCAGTGCGGCAACAACGATACCGCTGCTCCATATCGCCGACGCCACGGGACGCCGTATCCGGCAGGCGGGGTTGCGTAAGGTCGGTTTACTGGCGACACGATTCACCATGGAGCAGGCGTTCTATCGCGGGCGGCTTCAGGAACAATTCGATCTGACGGTGATCACGCCGGATGAAGAGGATCGTCACTTTGTACATGAGGTTATTTACCACGAGCTCTGTCTGGGCGAGATCAATCCCGCTTCGCGTCGCCGTTACCGAGAGATCATGGCGCGGCTGGTCGGGCAGGGGGCGGAGGCCATTATTCTGGGCTGTACTGAAATCACCCTGCTGGTGGATGCCACCGATGCCAGCGTCCCGCTGTTCGATACTACGCTCATCCACGCCGAAGAGGCGGTCATTCAGGCACTGGCCTGACGTCAGCGAGGAAAACAGATGAAAATTGAAAATCTGCCCTTTGGTCTGACCCAGTGGGATCAGATTGAAGAGACGGTCCATCCCGGCGAGCAGGGGCATGCGACCTGGCGAACCGTGAAGTTCAACGATATCCGGGTGCGGATGGTGGACTATTCACCGGGCTATGTCGCCGATCACTGGTGCACCAAAGGCCATATTCTGCTCTGCCTGTCGGGTGAGCTGCACACCGAACTGGCCGATGGCCGCCGTTTCGTTCTGACGCCGGGTGTCAGTTATCAGGTGGCAGATGACGCTGAACCGCACCGTTCCTTTACGTCAGCTGGCGCGCAGCTGTTTATCGTAGACTGAGATTGCGCTCCGGTGTTTCATCGCGTCGTTGACACTTTTAAAAGTAAACTGAATCTGCTTTATAAAAATCAGCAAAATTAATGGCTTATTTCATCAGAGTTATCTGGTTCTGACAGGAATTATTCGTATCAGGCTGTATGCTTTAGGTTTTATGGATTTATTGCAATCACCTGATGTGGGGTAGCCTGTGCTGATAAAAAAGAAGAAAGTGCGTTCGCATACCGAAGATCGACTGCTGGCGCTGGTGCTTGCCACCACCGCCGGTATCCTTAATGCCATGGCGCTGGGGGCGTTTGGGTTTTTCCCCTCGCACATGAGCGGCAACACCTCGCAGATCTCTGCCGAAGTTACCACCAGCGATCTCCACACCATGCTGTTTCTGATGGCACTGATTATTGCCTTCGTTTTTGGCTGTACCGTTGCCCGGCTGGCAGTGGTGGTGGGGCATAAATACCGGTTACGCACTATTTTCTGTCTGATCATTCTGACGGAGGGGCTGGCACTGACGGCGGCCTCGATCTTCGAGCTGATGTACTATCGGCCCAGTTATAACGGAGAGATCCTGATCGTGCTGGGCTTCCTGATGGGGATTCACAACGCCACCTCGACGCAGCTCTCCAACGGACGTGTCAGATCGACCCACATTACCGGGACGCTGACCGATGCGGGTATTGCGCTGGGTTCATGGATTTTTGCTCACACTTCGCACGCTGTACATCTTGAGACAGACGACCGTCGCTTTTTCCAGAAGGTGCTGCATACCCATCTGACCACGGTCTTCTCCTTCTTAAGCGGCTGTATCGCCGGACTGCTGCTCTTCAAGGCCTATGGATTTAATGCCATGGTTGGCCTGGGGGTTTTCCTGATGCTGGTAGCGCTGACGGCGATCGCCGTCACCGTACAGCGTACCCGCAGGGTGCTCTACTGACAGAAAAAAGCGCCGGCCCGGTGTCCTCTGTGCATCGGGCCGGTTGCTTACTGCCGGGTTCGGGTTGGCCGCACCACAATTTCGTTTACATCCACCTCTTCCGGCTGCTCAATCGCATAACGCACGGCGCGACCAATGGCGTCCGGCTGCAGCGCGATGGCGCGATACTGCTGCATCGCCTCCGCCGCTACCGGATCGGTGATTGTCGACGCCAGCTCACTTTCGACCACGCCGGGGTGAACGCAGGTGACGCGCAGCTCGCTGTTCTCCTGCCGCAACCCATCGGAAATCGCCCGCACTGCAAACTTCGTGGCACAGTAGACTGCCGCGGTAGGCGACACCGCCAGCGCGCCGATGGATGCGATGTTAATGATGTGACCACACTGGCGGGCCAGCATGGACGGCAGTACCGCCGCAATGCCATACAGCACGCCTTTGATATTGACGTCGATCATCTGATCCCACTCTTCCACCCGCAGCGACGCCATCGGTGACAGCGGCATAATGCCGGCGTTGTTGATCATCACATCCACCCGGCCCCATTTCTCCAGCGCATAGTCAACGAACTGCGTGACGTCATCGCGGCGTGTCACATCCAGCGCTTTGATTGCCACCTCAGAACCATTAAAGCGCAGCTCTTCCGCCAGGGCAGCCAGACGACTTTCACGACGTGCACCCAGCAGCAGAATGGCATCGCTCTTCGCCAGTTCGCGTGCAATGCCTGCACCAATACCGCTTGATGCACCGGTAATTAAAATCACTTTCTGCGTCATCTTTTTTCTCCACTCAGGTTGTGAGTGGCGATCTTACGACGGGTCGATTATAAAGTTAATCCACCAACCGCTTTACAGACTGGTAACTGAAACTAACCGATGAACAGTGATAAAAATGCGCTCGAAATTTTTGTTATCGTGGCACAGACGCGCAATTTCCGGCTGGCGGCAGAACAGCTGGGCGTGACGCGTCCGGCCATCAGTCAGAGTCTGCGGCGGCTGGAGGACCGGCTCAATATCACGCTGATGCAGCGCACGACGCGGTCGGTTCAGCTGACGGAAGCGGGACAGCGACTCTATGCCGAGGTGGCCCCGGCAATCAGCGCGCTGAATCGCGCCGTTAACGACATTGCTGAACTGGCGGCAGAGCCACGAGGACAGCTGAGGCTGGCGATCTCCTCCATCGCGGAACGCATGCTGGGGGGCGAGCTACTGGCGAGCTTTATCACCGCCTATCCACACGTTGAGCTGGACATCACCGTGACCGATGAAGAGTTTGATATTATCGGGCAGGGTTATGATGCGGGGGTGCGACTGGGGGAGGTGATTGCTCAGGATATGATTGCGGTGCCGGTCTCGGTTGCTCAGCGTCAGGTCGCCGTGGCGTCACCGCACTATCTGGCGCGTGCAGGGACGCCGCAACATCCGCAGGAACTGGTGCATCATCGCTGCATTGGCTGGCGCAAGGAACCGGGCCTGGCCCCATACCGCTGGGAGTTTGCTGAGCAGGGGCGCGAGTTTGATGTTGCCGTCAATCCGCAACTGACGACCAATGATATGGGCGTGATGATCCGCACCGCCTGTGCTGGCGGCGGCATCAGTTTTGGGATGGAGGAAACTTTCCGGCCCTACATCGATCGGGGCGAGCTGGTGACGTTACTCGACGAATGGCTGCCCACGTTTGCCGGTTTCTATCTCTACTTTCCCAGCCGCAAAAATCTGGCTCCCAAGCTGCGGGCGCTGATTGACCACGTCAGGCTGTCACCCCAGCCGGCCCCGGTTCAGCGCTGATTTTTTATCCGGGAGGAGGCTTTTCAGGCCGTCATGTTGTAACGGGTGATGATGTTGATTCTGGAGTAGGGCGCGGGTGGCTCAGATGCCGGCAGGAATCCATGAAACGCCAGCAGGGTTCTGAAGGCGTGCAGCGCATCGAGCTGTAAATTATGCTCGATCAGGGCATCGATTTTACCCTGATGCAGTAGCGCACAGTTCTCGCGATCGGGATCGTGCCCGATGAAGGCGTTCAGCGTGCGCTTCTCTCCGGCAAAAGCGCGCAGAATGCCGGGATTCCCGCCGCCCACGGTATAGACCGCATCTGCATCCGGATGCTGCTGCAAAAAGCGCGTCACCGACTGATGCATCCGGTCATCAATCCCATATCCGCCAGCGACCACGCTCACCTGATGCTGAGGAGCAAACTGCGCTATTGCACGCTGAAAACCGTCGATTCGCTCCCTTTCACCGATGAAGTCATGGCTGCCGGTCACTGCCAGGATGTGCGAACGGGTCACCCGCAGCCATTTTGACATCAGAAAGGCCGCCACCTTTCCGGCATCAAAATTATCCATACCGATGTAGCGCAGGCGCGCGCTGCCGGGCAGATCGCTCATCATGGTGACCACCGGCACTCGCTGTTTCAGCAGGGCTTCAAGGGTAGGGTAGAGCGCTTCAGCGCAGGCGGCTTTAAGAATGACCCCGTGACCGTGAAGCGCATTTTTATTCAGCAGCGCGTTAATCCCCTCTGTTGTGAGATTTGCCCCGAGGTGAAAACGCAGCTGAAGTTTAAACGCGGCAAAGCTGGCGATCTGGCTGCTGAGAGCCTCACGGATCAAAGGCTGGAACCGGTCAGGGGTATGCATGATGACGTCAAAATAGATCGTCCGCCCTCTGGCCAGTCCCGCTTTGTGCATCAGTTCCAGGTCGGCTATTGCCTGCTGAATGCGGTGTTCTGTGCGGGCATGCACGTTGCCGCGCTGATGCAGCGCGCGATCGATGGTTGCCAGACTCAGTCCCGACTGGGCAGCGATCTGTTTCAGGGTGAATTTTGCCATGTGCCCGCCCGTTAGCCGGAGAATAAAGTCTGTTTTATCATACTGCATGATATTACCCGAATGGGTTATGTTGCAGTATGAGAGGTGGTGCAGGCTGGCAGGGAAATGAATAAGCCGGAAGCGTGTAAATAAGCTGTTCAGCCGGGGCTTTATCGCCTGAATATAAGTAAAGCGATAACCCTTGTGCCGCCTTTGCTATTCAACACGCCGTTGTTATCTTAGCCGGAAATAATGCCCGAGAGGATTCCGGGGTTGGCTAAATAATAGACATTCTGCCGCTTCGCTTATATTTCCGCTGTAACGGCTTTTTTGTTTTTTACTTCTCGCTAATGATAGACTGTACATTCATACACCGTTGGGAGGTCGTGTGAAGTACGACAACGATAGTGAGATCCGTGCACTGGTTGGCGCGGTAGTCAGTGATTTAATCAAGGCGGGAGAGCCGGTTAATTTTCACGACATCACGGACGCGCTGTTTCGCCTGAGCGAAGAGACGCGTGACAGCCGGCTGAAAGCACTGTGTCTGGAAGCAATCAGCTTCTTCACCCGCAAAATGCATTAAGGCTGATGGCACCAGTCAGAGGTGCCATCTCCAGTCTCATTTCTATTCTGACCCCGCCACCTTCACCTGGCCTGAAAATATACGGCAAAGTATTCAGCGTTAAAGCTGAAAGGGCAGTCTGACCGTTCTCGCCTGTTATTAGAAATCTGATTATCACGCTGCGGTAACTTTTGCCGGAGAGAGGCCGCATTTCAGGCTACCTGTTCTCTGCATCATTATATTTGCAGCGCTCATAATCATTCATTCTGCCTTACCGGCTTCACAGAATATGCGAAAGCGATACGATAATTAATATCAATTGTATTTTCATTAAGTCATCCGCTCTGACATGCCGTCAAAGGGAGTGATAATGAAAAGCCAGGGATAATCAATAATCAGCGATAGGAGAATGAGATACCCTGCGCTACCAATGCCGCGCAGGGCCACCTGTCAGATGCCCGCATCGTCAGGTGTGCGGCCTACCACAATTTCCAGTGTCTTACGCAACACATCACCCCTGACTACGTCAGAAGTGCATTCCAGCTCTGCAATCAGATAGAGGATGATGGCTTTATTGGTTACGCGTCCCTGGTCAGCCACAATGTCGCGAATGATTGCGCCCAGCAGTTCAGTTTCCTGAGCAAGCAGATCGCCTTCACTACGGAAATATTCAATGATGGATGAATCTGTTGAAGAGTGTTGCATGGTTATTCTTTCTCTAAAGAAAAGGAGTCAGACGCAATGGTTGAAGTCAAAAACGAGAGTAGACGCTGTTTTCGTTTTGCCCAGCCGGCCTAAAATTTTTTTAATGTGGCTGCCGCTTCGCTTAAAGTCAGCCGCGCACATCAAATACGCAACATTTTTCAATCAGTGTTTTTTGGAGCCGTCAGGCGGACCGTCACTGTTCATACGATGTGCAGTATTTTCACGTTCGGTAACGTCACCCTTCACACGTTTGCGTGCTGCAACCATACCGTTACGGACTTCAATGATAGCTTTGCGAATAATCGAACTCTTCGCGGCATCACTCTGAGCAGCAGCGGCCATCACTTCAAGCTGTGCGATCAGGGCATTGCTGGATACTGGTTTGTCTGACTTGAGTAATGTCAGAACGGCTTCGCCGATCATGACATCTGTCAGTTTCTCGTCTTCACTTCTGTACATACTGGCTTCTCTGATTACGAATCAATGGCCATGCTGCGGGCCCGTATCCGTCAGGAGGTGCGATTGCGGGCACCTGATACGGGGAGGCAGTGCTGGGCTTCTTAACTAAACTGAATCTTCCTGAACGAGGGCTGAAAGCAGACGTCCTGAGTTACTCTGCGGGCCGTGGTAGGGCATTAATCTTCGCGGCGAAAAAGCATCGCGATCAATTCATGCAAATGATTCTCTTGTTCTGGTGTGGCGGCGAACTCGAGGCGACGCAGAAGCTTGCTACAGATCGCTTTGCGACTGAGGGTTTGGCCTGCGCGCAGAATTTCAACGACAACCGATCCCAGCGTCTCCTGTTGGGAAGGTGAGCTGGCCTGATTGAAGTAACGGGCAATATCGCTGATCGTTTCCGGGCTTTGACCGTTCTGACGCATGTTGATGTCCTCGAGTGATTAAAAATGCCACGCTCTGGATATGCAAATTATACACCTTTCCAAAACTTGTACAGGATTTTGAATTTTTAGCGTTAATTTTTTTGTGCAAAAAATGCTATCGCTTTTAAAACAGCATGTTACGAGGATGTCAGGCGAGGTGAAAATTGTACCAGATTTTTGTATCGATATCACCCCTGACGCTCCGACCTGTACAAGCAGGTCGGCAGGGAGATAAGTACGATGCTCAGTGTTTAATGACGATGTCATCCGCCGGGGCGGGAATGGCTGACTCTTTACCGAACGATCGGGAAAGCCAGTTTGCCGGGGCATTGCCGCGCGAACCGATGGTTTTAAATCCCATCAGCCACTGACGCGCACATTTCAGTTTTTCAAGGCGAATCTCATTAACTTCCGAGTTAGCCATGACCTGTAGCTCATTTATCAGCAGTTCAACGTTGACTTCCTGACCGGCAGTAAACAGGTTCATTGCTGCTTCGCCAATGATGACATTTGCTTTTTCATCGCTGGAAAAATACACAATATTCTCCTGGGTGATTGCGGTAAGTAACTTTAACTGTAGCAAAAAAAATTAAGAAACTTAATCAATTCAGCCTATCGATAAGATAATATTAATTGTCCATTTCCTGAACGGATAAAGCGTTCTGACGCTCGTGTCATGACGGGCGATATCCGGCTGAATCGCCTTTTCCAAATCATCTTATTTTTGCCGATTCGCTTAACCTGCCCTCCTTTTAAAGCGAAACGGCATAAACAGCCTGTTTTCTGCCAGCATCGTTCTCACTGACTGACCCCGGGGTTAAGAAATAAAGCATTCTCTTTCATTATCTTAATCATGGTATTTACATAACTTCACATCTGGCACCCGCCGCTGAAGAAACTTCACACAGGTGAGCTTTCGCACAGGTATAGCCTGTGCTATAAAAAATAGCTCAGGCTATTTGTGTTCTGTTTTTAACCACCTCCGGAGAGTGCCGTATGGCCCCATTCAAAAAAATCACCGCGATATTACTGAGTGCGCTGCTGACCACACTGATGGCCACCAGCAGTAATGCTGCAGAAAAATTTAAGATCGTGACGACGTTCACTGTCATCGCGGATATGGCGAAGAACGTGGCGGGTGAGGCTGCGGAGGTGACCTCAATCACTAAACCGGGGGCTGAAATACATGAGTATCAGCCCACCCCGGGCGATATAAAACGCGCGCAGGGCGCACAGCTCATCATGGCGAACGGCCTCAATCTGGAGCGCTGGTTTGAGCGGTTTTATCAGCACCTGGAGGGGGTGCCGGAGGTGATTGTTTCTGCCGGCATCACGCCAATCGGGATCGGCGAGGGGCCTTATAACGGTAAACCGAATCCACACGCCTGGATGTCACCGGACAATGCGCTGATTTACGTCGATAACATTCGCGATGCGCTGGTGAAATATGATCCGGCGAACGCGGAAACCTATCGCCAGAATGCCGCCGCCTATAAGCAGAAAATCCGTGCTGCGATCGCGCCTCTGCGCCAGCAGATAGCCGGGATCCCGGAGAACAAACGCTGGATGGTGACCAGCGAAGGGGCCTTTTCTTACCTGGCTCGCGATCTGGGGATGAAAGAGCTCTACCTGTGGCCGGTCAATTCTGACCAGCAGGGGACGCCGCAGCAGGTCAGAAAAGTGATCGATCAGGTCAGGAAGCAGGGCATCCCCGCAGTGTTCAGTGAGAGTACCGTCTCCGACAAGCCTGCCCGTCAGGTCGCCAGAGAAACCGGCGCACATTATGGTGGGGTGCTTTACGTTGACTCCCTGAGTCAGGCTAAGGGTCCGGTGCCAACCTATCTGGATCTGCTCAGCGTGACGACGGAGACGCTGGTGAAGGGCCTTAAAGCCGGGGAGACCGCGCAATGAAAGAGACTATCGTGGTGTCCGATGTTACCGTCACCTGGCGCAACGGCCATACCGCGCTGCGGGATGCCAGCTTCAGCGTGCCGGGTGGATCGATTGCGGCGCTGGTGGGTGTGAATGGCTCGGGGAAATCCACCCTGTTTAAAGCGCTGATGGGATTTGTCCGGCTCGCCAGCGGCAGCATCTCGATTCTGGGCATGCCTACCCGCCAGGCGCTGCGTCAGAGTCTGGTGGCCTATGTGCCGCAGTCGGAAGAGGTGGACTGGTCTTTTCCGGTGCTGGTAGAGGATGTGGTGATGATGGGGCGTTATGGTCACATGGGCCTGCTGCGTCGCCCCAAAGCGCACGACCGGCAGAGTGTGACGGAGGCGCTGGCGCGGGTGGATATGCTCGAATACCGGCATCGCCAGATTGGTGAACTTTCCGGTGGCCAGAAGAAGCGGGTCTTTCTGGCGCGTGCTATTGCCCAGCAGGGCAGTGTGATCCTTCTGGACGAGCCTTTTACCGGCGTGGATGTTCAGACCGAGGCCAGAATCATCAGCCTGCTGGGCGAGCTGCGCGATGAAGGCAAGACCATGCTGGTTTCCACGCATAATCTGGGGTCAGTGACCGCATTCTGCGACTACACCGTGATGGTAAAAGGCACCATTCTGGCCAGCGGTCCAACGGAGACGACGTTCACGGCTGCTAACCTTGAACGCGCATTCAGCGGCGTGCTGCGTCACGTTATGGTGAAAGGGCTGGATGATCAGATCATCACCGATGATGAGCGTCCCTTTATTGCGCCGCGCGGTTCACACCAGGAGGGGCGCTGACCATGGAACTGTTGCTGGAGCCCTTCAGTTACCACTATATGCTCAATGCGATGTGGGTCTCCGCCATGGTCGGGGGACTCTGCGCTTTTCTCTCCTGTTATCTGATGCTGAAAGGCTGGTCGCTGATCGGTGATGCGCTGTCACACTCCATCGTCCCGGGCGTGGCGGGCGCCTATATGCTGGGCCTGCCTTTCGCACTGGGGGCGTTTCTCTCCGGTGGCCTGGCGGCGGGCAGCATGCTGTTGCTGAATCAGCGCACCCGCCTGAAGGAGGATGCGATCATCGGTCTGATCTTCTCCTCCTTTTTTGGTCTTGGCCTGTTTATGGTGTCGCTCAACCCGACAGCGGTAAACATTCAGACCATTGTGCTGGGCAATATTCTGGCCATTGCGCCTGCGGATATCCTGCAGCTGGCGCTGATTGGCGGCATCTCGATCGCGGTTCTGCTGGTTAAATGGAAGGATCTGATGGTGACCTTCTTTGATGAGCAGCACGCCCGGGCGATTGGTCTGCAGCCTGAACGGCTGAAAATCCTTTTCTTTATCCTGCTGGCGGTCTCAACCGTGGCGGCACTGCAGACGGTCGGCGCGTTTCTGGTGATCTGTCTGGTGGTGACGCCGGGGGCAACGGCCTGGCTGCTGACCGACCGCTTCCCGCGACTGCTGGTCATTGCGGTGGCGATTGGCAGCCTCACCAGTTTTCTCGGCGCATGGGCGAGTTACTACCTGGATGGCGCGACGGGCGGCATTATTGTGGTCGCCCAGACGCTGCTCTTTCTGCTGGCATTCATCTTTGCACCGCGACATGGTCTGCTGGCTAACCGGCGTCGTGGCCGGCATCAGGCTAAAAAGGAGGCAGGCTGATGTGGATAGCTGAACCTTTTCAGTTCGCATTTATGAACAATGCGCTGCTCATCGCGCTGGTGGTGTCTATACCCTGTGCGTTGCTGTCGGTGTTTCTGGTGCTGAAAGGCTGGGCGCTGATGGGCGATGCCATGAGTCATGCGGTCTTTCCCGGCATTGTGCTGGCCTGGATGGTGGGGGCACCGCTGGCGGCAGGCGCGTTTGTGGCGGGGCTGTTCTGTGCTGTCGCCAGCGGCTATTTGCAGGATAACAGTCGTATAAAGCAGGATACGGTGCTGGGGATTGTGTTCTCAGGCATGTTTGCGGTGGGGCTGATTCTTTATGTCGCGGTGAAACCAGAGGTGCATCTCGACCATATTCTGTTCGGGGACATGCTCGGTATTAACAGAGCGGACCTCATTCAGACGCTGATTATCGCCGTGCTTATCGTGCTGGTGATTGTGGTGAAATGGCGTGATTTTATGCTGTTCAGCTTCGACCCGCAGCAGGCACAGGTAAGCGGTCTGCCCGTGCGCTGGCTGCATTACGGCTTACTGTGTATGGTCTCGCTGACCATCGTCGCTACCCTGAAAGCGGTGGGGATTATTCTGTCGATCTCGCTATTGATTGCGCCCGGCGCGATCGCGATTCTGCTGACCCGACGCTTTTCACATGCCCTGCTGGTGGCAACCGGGGTATCCGTGCTGGTGTCGCTGAGCGGGGTTTATCTCTCGTTCTTCATCGACAGCGCGCCCGCGCCGACCATTGTGGTGCTGTTTGCCGCGGTATTTATCGTGGCGATGGTCGTGACAGGCCGAAAAACACGGCAGCGCGAGCGTCTTAAAGGTCATCATCACGGCAGCGATGCGGAAACGGGCTGAAGCCGAACCGGCCATCATCCGGGCGCGAATCTGTTCGGGAGCGTTGTCGGTTGCAGACGGCAGCAGATCAGTGCAGGTGCCTGTGAACAAAAACGTCGCGCCCGGAGGGGACGCGACGTTTTTTTATTGCTGCTTACTGATTCCGGTTTTCAGGAGTGGGCTTTGTCGGTTCGGGCAACTCTTTACGTAGTTTTTCGACCTGTTCCGCTTTCACTGGAGGAGCCTGATTACCCCAGCTATTGCGGACAAACGTCACCAGGTCAGCCACCTCCTGGTCGCTGAGACGCCAGGCAAAATCTGGCATCGCCAGCCCGGTCACCGCATCCTTTGTAACCGCCATTTTGCCTCCTCGCAGCACAATGCTGATAACCGACGAAGGGTCATCACTCAGGACCGCAGAGTTACCGGCAAGGGAAGGGAAGGTTTTTGCATACCCCTTGCCATCGAGACGGTGGCAACCAGAACAGTTATCCATATAGAGTCTGGAGCCCGGCATGCTGACATCGCCCCTGATGAGTGCGGCGGTTGTCGCATCTTTGCGGGGTGCAGGAGGCGTTTCCGACGCCGATGAGCCGATTGATTTCAGATAGGTTGCAACCGCATTGAGATCGGACTGGCTCCAGTATTGCGTACTGTGCTCAATCACGTCGGTCATTGAACCAAAAGCAGCCGAGGTGTTGGTGCGACCTGTTCTCAGGAATAGCGCGATATCCTCGTTCGACCAGCCGCCCAGTCCCGACTTAACATTCCCCGTCAGGTCGGGCGCGTGCCAGCCTTCCAGTGTTCCGCCGGTCAGATAACTTTTTCCCTGCTGATCCAGCGATTTTTCCTGAAAAGCAATGCCGCGCGGGGTATGACAGGTGCCACAGTGACCCAATCCCTGAACAAGGTAGGCACCCCGGTTCCACGCGTCGCTTTTCGTGGTGTCAGGCGCGTAAACCTTATCGTCGTGAAAAACGCTGTTCCATATGGCCAGAGGCCAGCGCATATTCAGCGGCCAGGGAATGTCGCTTTTTATGTTCTGCTGGTGGACGGGTTGAACGCCATGCATCATATAGTCATATAACGCATGCATATCCTCATCATTGATTCTGGCATAGGCGGTGTAGGGCATCGCCGGATAAAGATGACGTCCATCTTTCGCAATGCCCTCGCGTAAGGCTTTGGCAAAATCGTCGTAGGAATAGTCACCGATGCCGGTCTCTTTATCGGGGGTGATATTGGTTGAGTAGATCGCGCCAATTGGCGTCGACATCTTCAGCCCCCCGGTAAAGCTCGCCCTGCCCGCAATGGAGTGACAGGCAACGCAGTCGCCCGCTGTAGCAATATATTTCCCCTTGCTGATGTTATCCGGCGCAGTCTCTTCCGCAGCAGAGGCGAAGCTAAACAATAAAGTTAATAAGGGCAGTAACTTTAAACAGGTTATCTTCATCGTCTTATTCCTTTAAGCCTGAACCATCGGGCCGGGGTTCTTCAGGTAGATCGTTTTTATGGCGTTCGCTGAAAAGAGCGTGGTCGCGCCGACGATTCCGGTTGGGTTATAGGCATGGTTTTGCGGGAAGCAGCTTGCGCCTGCCACGAAAACGTTGGAAACGTCCCAGCACTGAAGATATTTATTCACCACGCTGGTCGCCGGGCTGTCTCCCATGATGGCGCCGCCGGTGGTGTGAGTGGATTGATAAGGGCGAACGTCGTAGTGTGCAGAGAGGGACTTGAACCCCATATCGTAAGCGTCAGGTCCGATCGCTTTGACGATATTTTCCGTTTTGCCCGCCATGAACTGGGTCATCCTGAGTTCATTCTGCTGCCAGTCAAAGGTCATCCTTAACAGCGGCAGTCCGTAACCATCTTTGTAGGTCGGATCGAGGTCGAGGTAGCACTGTTTATAGGGCATGACGGAGGAGCTGACGCCAATGCTCATGTTATGTAGATAGCTGTCACGGATGGCTTTTTTCCAGCCCGTTCCCCATTTGGGCGCGCTCTTCGGCGTGACCGTCTGTTCAATCGGGCGGCCACCGGTTACGTGGGCAGAGACGGTGCTGCCGCCGATAAAGCCCACTCCGGCGTGATCGAAGTTTTCACTGTTGTAATTGTCTATATAGGCCCCTGAGGCACCGGTAGCGGCAAAGTGGTTAAACCACGTCTTTTCATTGAAGAAGAGTTTGGCGCCACCCAGCATCTGATAGGCATAATTCTTTCCAACCACGCCTTCGCCGGTTTCCGGATTGTAGGGTTGGCCAATCTTAGAGAGCAAAAGCAGCCGGACGTTATGGAGCTGGAAGGCACTGAGAATGACCACGGACGCGGGCTGCTCGACTTCACGGCCATTTTCATCGATATAGGTGACGCCGGTGGCCAGTTTGCCCGAACTGTCTTTGTTGACGCGTAACACGTGTGATTTACAGCGCAGCTCAAAGTTGTCGTACTGCCTGAGCGCCGGAATAATCGTGGTTTGCGGTGACGCTTTTGAATAGTTGTAGCAGCCAAATTTTTCACAAAAACCGCAATAGTTGCAGACGCCGAGTGCGACACCATAGGGGTTGGTGTAGGCTTCGGTGCATATCGCCGCCGGGCCGGGGAAGGGGTTATATCCCATCTCTTTCGCAGTTTTTTCAAACAGCATGGCGGAGTACTGATAAAGCAGCGGTTTAGTCGGGAAAGGATTCGCACGCTGCGCTTCGAACGGGTTACCGCCGTCAATGCGCTCTCCATTAAGATTTCCGGCCTGGCCTGAAGCCCCGCAGATCCGCTCAAACTTATCGAAATAGGGTTCCATTTCACTGTAGGTGAAAGGGTAATCCTGAAGGGTCATATCCCCCGGAATAAAGCTGGCACCATATTTCTCAGTGACGACCGTTTTCAGTCTGAGATCGGCTTCCAGAGGACGCCACAATAATCCATTCCAGTGAACGCCCGCTCCGCCGACACCATCGCCCGGCAGGAAAGAGCCCATACGGCGATAGGGCAGAGCCGTATCTTTAGTGGTATGCCTGACCGTGACACTCTCTTTTGAGATGTTCTGAAAGAGTTTAAGTCTTACGCCGTAGGTTAATTCATCAACGATGCGCGGATAGGCGAAATCAGGATAAGTGTCCCGTTGCTCACCCCGTTCAAGCGCGACAATCTTCAATCCCGTTGATGCCAGTTCCATCGCCATCAGCGAGCCCGCCCAGCCAAAGCCAACAATGACTACATCAACCGGTTCTTTTTTAATCGTCATTTTAATGCACCATACTTACCAGAAATACTGACCGGACCTAAAGGATAAGGTTTGTCCGGATTCTCCATCACCTGAATAAAATCCGCGCGTGCGCCCGGAAAACCGATCAGTTTCCAGGATGCCATGGTCTGATTACCGCCATGTACGGGATCGGCTAAATAGCCCTCTTTGGTGTTTTGTAATAACTGAGAGAAAAAGAGTTTTCCGGAGAGAGCGTCGAGACTTAATTTGCCGGCATCCAGGTCATGTAAAATGGCTTCCTGTTTGTCTCTGGCTAAATCGGCAAAATTATGCTGGAGATTATCGCGGCAATATTTATTCAGGCTGGCGATCCCTCTGCGGTAAATATCGCGCGGCACCAGATTAGTCTGGTAGCCCATTTCCGGAATCGACTCCTGAAAAGGGGGGCTCATATACCAGAGGTAGCCATGACCGTAGGGGAGTTCCATCTGTCTGTCGATGTAGACCGGGACACCTTCACTTACCGCGCCGGGGCCGAACTCATCCTCAGGGATCAGCAGGTCGGTAGCCGCTAAAATGAACCGCCACTCGTCGTTATTAAAAAATACCGGGACGTAATGAAACGTTTCCCCTTTTTCTTTGGCCGATGCGACCGCGCTGACTGCTGTTGTTCCCGCGACCGCGGCAATGGGAATGAGTGAAAATGTTTTCCGAAGAAATGATCGTCTGGATGACTTCATCTGGCGCTCTTTTAAAATTTATACCGATTCTTCCTGAGCACAGAGATATTCCTTTCTGTACCCGTTTCCTTTGCTCGCCCTTATCTGAAAAAGGACATAATTAATAACGTTGCGTAATTTTTGTTGTGCAATCATCAACTTCAGATTGTGTCTGGGCCTTCCTGGCGGACATAAAAATGAATCCCTGCTGTTTCCATTGATTTTATCCAGTAAAACACCGTTTCGCCTAGTGAAACAGGTGAGTTTTGTTATACACAAGTTTAACAAAGATGTTTTTTTGTTATTAATGTTGTCATTTTGTTGCGGAGGCTTGACGGCAGGCGTGATTTTTCACAACACCACCAGCCGCCTGACAGAAAAAGGCCAGGGCAGTAAATCCACCCTGGCCTGCTGGATCAGATCAGTTAAGCGTACAGATTATGCTGGATGAGGAGATCAGCCAGCGAACCCTCATGGCTGGCAGAGGGGGTGTGATAAAGATCGTATTGATGTCCTTCAATGTTGCGCTGCCCATCCTCACTCCAGACACCGCCTTCGGTGGTACTCAGCGTAACCGCATTGCCCTCTGCCTCTTTTATCGTCATCAACTCACGGGTATCGCCAGTCAGCGGTAACCGCTCTTTTTGCTCCGGCGTAATACTGTTGCTGCTGAAGGCATTCAGGTCGATGACCCCGCTATTGCTGACTGACAGCCCGAGCGAGGCAAAGTCCAGCGCCTCGTGCGAGCCGTTCGGCATCAGGGCGTCGTGACCGGCAACGCTGTCCAGATGGGTAAGCAGATTTAACAGAGAAGGCGAGGGCGTTTCACCGCTTTGTGTCTCTGGTGTGTCGATAGGGCCATCACTGTTGTGATGAAAGGAAGTGCTATCCATCGCGCGCGCAAGTGCTGGCTGTGGATCGGACGTATAAAGCTCGACGACGTGCGAAACGTGATTAACGTTACCTGCCGCATCGCGAATGCTTGCGGTAAGCATATACTCGCCCGGTTCAGCGGTATGCGTATTCAGCGCCTCAGGCTGAACGGCCCATTTTCCTTTGCTGGTAACGGTGGTTTGCCACTGGTGGTCACCCAGACTGACTGTGACGATATCGCCCGCTTCACCTGTGCCAGATATCCGCTGCTGCAGGCTGCCAGCATTAAGATCGATTTTCTCTCCTTCTGTCAGATGGGTAAAAGCGATTCTGGGGGCGCAGGCATCTGCCTGATAGGTAGTGGTTATCGTAGCCGTGTGGCCTGTTGCGTCAGTCGCGGTCACGACAATGTCGTGCTGACCATGACCGAACCCTTTTTTCATTGTCTCCGGCGTCAGGGACAGGTTCCAGTGACCATCGTCACTGACCTCAGCAAGGTGATGTTTGCCGCCAGTCATCACGGTGACCGTCTGACCACTACCGGTTACGCCAGTAGTGCCGGTCAGCGTCGCGCCCTCTTTTTTCTCTGCACGATTGAGCCAGCCGTCACCAAATGGGGTATCAATGACAGGATCAGGCTCGCCGGGGTGATCCACCACGGGCGGGGTACTGCCGCCGTCGGTGGGATTATCGGGCACGGACGGCATCGGGTCGCCGCTGTTGTCACTGACCGGTGAAGTCAGGTCGACCGTGACATAGCCACTCTGTTCAAACCAGTTTCCCGCGCCATCCAGCACGCCAAACGACAGGCTGTTGCCGCCCTGAGAGAGTTCCGACGCGCTGATTTCTGCCCTCCAGCTGCCATCCGGCTGGATCACCGCATAATTCCAGTGAAAGGTATCATCAACCTGTACCGCAAAGGTCTGGAGCGGCAGCGGCGCTTCAAGCGTGCCGCTGATGACGTACCAGGTCTCACCGTCATGCTCTGTCTGATTTGCCTGAGTGATGTCGTTGACCGTCACCTTTGGGTTGCTGCTGTTGTAATGCGTAATCAGCAGCAGATCCTGGCTGAGGCTGGTACTGTTACCATTCAGATCCGTTGCGCTGACGTTAATGAGGTAGTTCCCGTCCTGGATAGTCCTGACGTCGCTGTCAGAGAGCTGAACCTGCCACTTATCCTGATAGACGCTGCCCTGCCAGGTTCTGCCGTCCAGAATCAGTTCAACCGGGGTACCGGAGGGGAGATGGGCAGCCGTACCGGAGAAGATAATGCCGTACATCCCCTCCTGATAACTCACCGCATTGTCGCCGGTGACCGGGTCCAGCGTCAGCTGTGGTAACGCGTCAGACGCATAGATTTGCACGCCTGCTGAGGCAGAGCGGCTGTTACCCGCTTCATCGGTTGCTTTGGCCACGACAGAGTAACTGCCTTCCTCCATCCCCTGCAGCGTTTCTGCAGGCACCGGGAACTGCCATTGACCGTTCTGATCGACGATGCCACTCCAGTGCAGGGCGCCAAAGGTAACCTCAATCGTGCTGCCCGCCTCACTGCTCCCGGCGATCACCAGCGCGCGGTTGATTTCCTGACTATCGATCACTCCATCCCCGGCCAGCGGATCAATCCTGACAAGCGGATCCTGCGTATCGGTAATAAAGGTTGCCTCACTGGTTCCAGACTGGCCCCAGCGATCGGTGGCGGTCACTGTGATGATATGGTTCCCCTCTGCTAACTCTGCGTCGGCCAGCTGGAGGGCAGAGAGCGAGACTGACCAGTTGCCCAGGCTGTCCACGGTGCCCGCATAGTTAACCCCATCCACGTCCAGGGTGATCTTCTGGCCCGCCCCGGTCACGCCGGTAGAGCCGCTCAGCGTTACGGGTTCAAAGCGCTCACTGGCGTTCATCAGTCCATCGCCAAACGGCGTGTCGATGGTCGGCTGAGGCGGGGTTGCATCAGACGGCGGAACTGACGGCTCGACGGTGATCGCTTTGCTGGCGGTAGTCGTACCGCCAGCGCTGTTTTCAAAGGTGACGCTGATGCGGTTAGAACCGACCGGCAGCGCCTGCAGATCGGCAGCCGGCAGGATGACGCTCCAGCTGCCATCCGCTGCCAGGGTTGTCGTATAGGACTGACCGTTCAGCATAATGGTCAGCGTGCTCTCTGCGGCAAGATTTTCTGTGGTGCCGCTGAACGTTTGTGATGTGAGTTTCTCTTCGGCGCTTAATACGCCGTCACCGGTAAAGCTGTTAATGGTTAAAGATGGCGGGGCACTCACGGGCGGAACCGGCGTGCCACCGTCGGCTGGTGGAGTATTGCCGCCATCCGCTGGATTGTCGTCGGTGATCGGCGGAACGCCACCCCCGCCCTCAACCGGCGTGGTGAGGTCGGCTGTGACATAACCACTCTGTTCAAACCAGTTTCCCGCACCATCCAGCACGCCAAACAACAGGCTGTTGCCACCCTGAGACAGCTCCGACGCGCTGATTTCCGCCCGCCAGCTCCCATCCGGCTGGATCACCGCATAATTCCAGTGAAAGGTATCATCAACCTGCACCGCAAAGTTTTTGAGCGGCAGCGATGTTTCCAGGGTGCCGCTAAGGAGATACCAGGTGTCTCCGTCATGCTGTACCGCATCCGCCAGCGTGATGTCATTAACGGTGACTTTTGGATTGCTGCCGTTGTAGTGGGTAATCAGCAGCAGATTCTGACTCAGGCTGGTACTGTTACCCTCCGGGTCTGTTGCGCTGACTTTAATAAGGTGGTTGCCGTCCTGGATAGTCCTGACGTCGCTGTCAGAAAGCTGAACCTGCCACTTATCCTGATAGACACTGCCCTGCCAGGTTCTGCCGTCCAGCGTCAGTTCAATCGGAGTGCCGGAGGCAAGGTGCGCGGCGGTGCCGGTGAAGAGAATGCCGTAGATCCCCTCCTGGTAACTCACTGCATTGTCGCCGGTAACGGGATCCAGTGTCAGCGCCGGTAACGGGATAGCGGCAGTGGTTGCCTTCACATCGTCAGACGCAGCGGGCGCGCTTAAAGTGGAAGTTTCAGAAGTGGACGCCAGCGTTAAGGTGGCGTTTTTTTCGCTGCCGCTAACCCCCGGAGTGACAGTTGCACCGTTTAACGCCGGATCTGTCGGAGCCAGGTAGAGGCTTTCTGTGGTTTCCACCGTTGATAAGGCGGGCTCAGGCTCTGCCACAGGCTGGGTCGGGAGGGGCGTTAAGGATTTCGCATGGTCAGAAGAATGCCACTCTGGCGTAAGCGTGGCGACACTCTGCGTATCGGCTGTGAAATCCCGGCCAAATCGCGCCTGATGCAGTAAATTTCCCTCCTGAAAACGCAGCGTACTCTGCTGGCCTGCAAAATCAGTGAAGAAGTTCTGATAGCGAAGCGAGTCGTTTTCCTGCAGGTTGAGAATGAGGTCCTGCCCCTGTTTCTGATAAGAGGAAACCTGAGACGGCGGGCCCTGAAGCGTAATAATCGCGGGTTCATTCAGAACAGCGTGTAATTTGTCTGCAGTAAACTGAGACAGTGTCTGACCGTTTGTCAGCGAAACAGCCGTGACGCGGCCCGTGCCTGAAAATGCCATGGAAATCTCCGTATATACCAGGTTGTGAGAAGGCGGTGCCTTTAAAATAAAGCGCGACTTTATTTATTTCAGGCACGCAACGGCCAGCGCCCAATAAAGTTATAGAGCCGGACCCGGCACTCAACGGATCAGACATCATCCGCAGCAAGGATAAGGGTTAAAATCAGAGCCAGATTAACTATTCCGTTTGGAAGAGAGAATTTATCTGCTGGCAAGATAAAATAGCACCACTCATTGCAAGAGGTCGGGCGTCGGCTCATTTAGGCTTTATAGACTTTAACGACTTCTCGTCATTAAAAACGTGAACGGTTGACGCTGGGTAGAGATAAACTAATCCCCGTCTGCATGCGTGGCTATTAGGGAAAATCTGGAATTTTCCCGTTTTGCGTTAATGCTTCAGGGTGATTTAAATATTCCTTGAAAAATTAGCCGGAAGCTTTTCATTTCACGGCTGAATTTCCCGGACGTTAAAACCATAAAATCTTATCCGTCCTGTGACTATTCTTCCGCTGCAGGGTTATCTTTTTCAGGAGAATAGTGCTGATAAACGCATGCCAGCTTATGTCCGTCAGGATCGCGCAGATAGGCAACATAGAAATCGGGTCCGTACGCGGTTCGTGTTCCTGGCTCGCCTTCATTCTTTCCTCCCGCAAGGAGGCCAGCGGCATGAAACCGTCTGACAATGTCGGCGTTATCGGCGCTGAAAGCGAACATTGTTCCGTTTCCCGCCGTTGCGGGCTGACCGTCAAAGGGAGGACAGAGGCAGAAGCTGAATCCTTCATCCGGATTATTTCCTTTCCCCCACATTGCCCAGCCTTCTGTCCAGGCAGGCTGCCGTTCATAGCCCAGGACGTCGAACAGAGCGTTATAAAAGTCAACGGAGCGCTGAAAGTTATTGGTTCCTGTCGTGATATAAGCCAGCATTTTCTTGCCTCCTGTTACCGGTTGTGAGCAGACCTTTTACCTTTCAGAGTAGCAACCAATAATCTCCTCTGATATGCCTGTTAACGGTTTGGGGTGAGGGCTGCCCTGATATCAGCAGTAATGTCGGCTTTCTGTTATCTGCTTTGCGCATTCCCTTACATTGCTCTCAGATAAAGAGTCTTTCCCTTATAAGATGGCGAATAAAACCTTTCTTTAACATTTGTATTGCACGACATGTGAAATAATTTTATTACTATTTAATCACTTATGCGCTGCTGCGCGCGGGATGCATTCATAAAACAGAATAAGGAGATTTATGACAACTAAACCCGTCGCAGAGGAGGGCACGGCGGCAGGATTAATCCAGACGCTGAAATCTTTTCCGGCAACAGTTCATGCGCTGCTCTTTTTTACGCTGGTCATCCGCTTCAGCTATTTCATGGCCTGGCCTTTTATCTCCGTGATCATGGCACAGCATTATCATATGTCACCGATTGCGATTGGCGTGGCGATGACCAGCAGCGCACTGTTTTCAGTGGTGCTGGGTATGTATGGCGGGCAGATCTCAGACAGGCTGGGTCGACGCGTCATTCTCCTCATGGGCTGTGGTTTTTCTGCGCTGGGCTATATCATTCTTGCTCAGGCCGCAGGCATCGGACTGTTTTTCATTGGCCTGATGATCATCGGCATTTCCTTTGCCTGGGTTGACCCTCCTCTGCGTGCACTCATGAGTGATTTGCTGGTGGACCGCCGCCGCCGAGCGCTTGCTCTGCAAATGCGCTACTACCTTATCAACGTCGCCGCGGTATTTGGTCCGCTGACCGGAATTGCGTTCGGGCTTACCTCTCAGAAGGGCACATTCCTGATTACGGGTTTGTCATATATTCCTTTTTTCGTTTACGTCCTGCTATTTGTGCCCGCGGGCAAATTGCTGAAAGCGTCACAGGCTGGCAGTGAGGTTTCGTTAAAACTGCATCAGGTCGTACGTATTATTGCCAGGGACAAAATCTATATTGCCGCGCTGCTGTGCAGCATTTTGTGCAGTATTGTATTCATCCATTACGAAGCCATCCTGCCCCAGTATCTCCTTTTACTGGATGGGGACGCCGCCATAAAACTGGTTACTCTGATACTGGTGACGAATGCCTGCACCGTGCTGCTCTTTCAGACGTTTATCATGCGGTTTCTGGCATCGGTTTCCCTGCCAAAACGCATTCTTCTGGGCGGCTTAATTTTCGCACTTTCGCAAATCTGCTTTTTTTGTACGCGTTCGACGGACATCTGGCTCTGGCTGACAGTGACCTGTGTGTTCAGTGTCGGAGAAGCGATCCTGATGCCGAACCTGAACATCCTGCTTGATCAACTGGCACCGGCAGCGCATCGGGGGGCTTATCTGGGTGCCTCAATGCTGTCGTCTCTGGGAATTTCTGTCGGGCCGTTAATCGGTGGGGTAATGCTGGCGATGACTGGCGCGGGTGTCTTTATCTGCACGGCTTTGCTTAGCCTGCTGATATGCGCAATTATTTATACTTACAGAGGCAAAATGCTGGCGCGTCTGACGGAGTGATCTCAACAGGCGTCGGCGGCCCGCGCGGCCCCGGGTTATGCAGAAGCGCAGTGGGGCAGTATCTTCTCATCAGAGTGAAATTACCGGCCACGTTCGGCATCGGGTGAGGTTTTTTATTGCTGACAGGGGCGTTCGCAGGCGGGGTGGTGCGGTAAATAAATACCCCCGCCAGAGGTTATTCTTAGTGGAGGTTTCCTTTCACTTCGGCACAGGCCGGGGGACGCTGAGAATAGAGGTACTCGTATAAGAGCAGCATTCCTACCGGATTATCATCCAGATTTTCGAAATCCACATGAAGCTTATCCAGAAGATACTTCCTCAGATAGTCCGGGGTCATGTTTTTATGGGCAGCCAGTGCCCGGCACAACTGGGTCACGATCTCACACTTCACTGGGTACGGCACATCAGGATTATAAATTTCCGGAACGGAGTGGGTCTGATTCATTTCGATACCCCCTATAAACGCATGGTCTGACTAAGAGGACAGGGTGTCCGCTGATTTGAGATAAGATATAGCAAGGATAAGACCTGGTGTAAATTGAGAACCCTATTGCGGTTATGCACAGGGATTTGAGTTCGGGCAGGCTGCAGAGGAGATGCCATTTTAGCTGCGGTGAAACGCATATCGGATAGATATATTAGCGGTTTGACATGTATGTGCTTTAGTTCTCTGGGCAGAGACGTTTATATAGCAGGTGAATTATTTATACCTGACATATGAACGTCTGGCTGACTTTTTAGTGGGAATGAAAGTGGCATTTCAAAAGGTTGTCTGGAGGCCCGACTTACAGCGTCATGGACATTTCATGCCATGCCATGCCGCCATGTTCTGAATCAGAAGGCTTAATGTAGTCGAAGCCAAATTTAGCATAAAATTCAATATGATGCGTTTTACACATAAGGTGAATTGTTTTTTTATCTTTTTTCCTCATCAGGTTAATAAATTCGCGCATCATCTGACCGGCATAACCTCTGCCCTGACAGACAGGATCAACCACAACGGACATGATCACTACGTTTGGCGCATCGGCATTATGACCAATCAGCTCCTTGAATTCCTCATCAGACATGACAACCTCCCAGGCACACCCACAGTTGATGAAGCCGATAAGCTTTCCATTTAGCTCTGCGCATAAAAAACCCTCCGGATAGCGTTGAATACGAGTGGCAATCTTTTCTCGTGTAGCAGCTTCGTCACCCTCATAAGCTTCGCTTTCGATGGCATAACATCCATCCAGATCTGAAATGGCAACTTCACGGAAAACTGGACTGGTCATTTTATTTCCTCAATGGCTTATTCTGGACCTCGTTATTTTACTCACATATTATGATGAACCTACTGCATTATCCTCAGGATGAAAATGAACACTATGCATCAGGAATTGAGGTCTATCGATATGAACCTGCTGCTGGTTTTTGACTCCATTTATCGCCATCGCAGGATAACCCTGGCCGCGGGAGAACTGGCACTGAGCCCATCTGCGCTGAGCCATGCACTATCCAGACTTAGAATTGCTCTGAATGATTCGCTCTTTATCAGGCAAGGGAGCGAAATGCAGCCTACTGCGCGGGCTCAGGCCATTGCATCAGGTTTATCTGCCGCACTTAACGCTATGTCAGACAGCCTCAGAACTGCAGACGTGTTCAAGCCTGAAACCAGTAACCAGACATTCCGTTTTGCCGTCACAGACTATACTGCGGCCGTTTTTTTCCCTGCGCTTATTACTCTCCTGCAGAAGAAAGCGCCAAATGTCTCGGTTAAAACTTTTTATTCAACACACCATGATTCTCTGAACGAACTTCTTGCCGGTAAAGTTGATTTCGCTATCGGATTTCAGGCTCCTGGTATGCGTCATCACAGCCAGACTGGCGTAATTGAAGGCTTCACGGATGATTATGTCGTTGCGGTGAATAGTAAACACCCGCGCATAAAGAGCAGGCTGACACTCGACCATTTTCTGGCGGAAGGGCATATTGTTGTTAATCCGTGGAATGAAGTTCGCGGAGTTATCGATCAGGAACTGGCAAAAATGAACATAAAGCGACGCATAGTGGTTGAATTACCCAGTCTTTTGTCAGCACCGGCAATCGTTACACACTCAGGACTGATCACTACCTTGCCTGAGAGAGCGATAAAAACTCTTTTCTGTTCGCAGTCCTTTAACTGCTTTCCTGTACCGTTTTCTGTGTCCCCTTACAGACTGAACGCCTATTTTCATCATGGCCGCAGTGTCACTCCCGGCCATCACTGGATGAAAGATGTCATTTACGAAGTGATGAACGATTTAGCCAGACAGCAGCTGAATGAATCGCTGCCTCTGGTTCAGGCTAAGAAAAATTGAATAATTTCGAAATTAAACTTTCGCCTAATGGAATTTTTCTGGTACTGGCGGATAAATAAGCCCAGAGTGGATTTTTTAGCTCACCCGGTAATAAATATTTGCGTTTATCATCATCGACAACGACTGCACCTGGCTTTTTTGCTATCTGTAAAATCTTATAATGAAGAGCCTTTTCGGGTTCTCAGGAATCAATTCGATCATTGTATGCCGCTTATTCAGGTTGCACAGAGACGAGTCATAAGTCGCTGATGCCTGACTGCATTGAAGCCTGAGAAGTCAGCCGGCGCTGGCCGGCTGATTCGCCCTTTTACAACGCATGAATCACGGCATTTACTTAAGATGTTCCTTCAGCTCTGCTGACGCCTGGCTAATCGCCGTTCGCACCGTTGGCTCTTTACTCAGGGCATTCAGCAAACCAAAGTCATGGATCATGCCGTTGTAGCGCGTAACGGTTACCGGCACACCAGCAGCATCCAGTTTTCGGCCAAATGCTTCCCCTTCATCACGCAGTACATCCAGCTCGGCAGTCTGAATCAGCGTTGGCGGTAAACCCGCCAGCTCGGCTTTAGTTGCGCGCAGCGGCGAGGCCAGAATGTTACTCCTCTCCTTTTCTGAGGTGGTGTAGTTGTCCCAGAACCACTTCATCATGTTTCGCGTCAGAAAATAGCCGTTGGCAAATTGCTGGTAAGAGGCATCATCAAAATGAGCATCGGTAACAGGCCACAGCATCACGTCATAGCGAATTGCCGGTGATTTATGTTGTTTAGCCTGTAACGCGACGGCAGCAACCATATTTCCGCCCACGCTGTTCCCCACCAGTGCCAGACGCTTACCGTCCACGCCAATTTCACTGCCATGTTCGGCCACCCATTTTGTTGCCTCGTAAGCCTGGGTAATCGCAACCGGATAACGGGCTTCAGGTGAAGGTGTGTAGTTCACAAATACCGCGGCAGCACCGGACTCATTAACGAGATCGCGAACCAGACGCTCGTGTGTAGGAAAGTCACCCAGTACCCAGCCACCGCCGTGGAAAAACATGAACACCGGTAACTTGCCAGAGGCACTGGCAGGTTTCACTACCGTCAGCGTCAGCGGTTTACCCATTACCGTGATGGTTTTTTCAGCGCTCCGGGCGGGCGGCAGTGGGGCACCTTTCTGCGCTCCGGTCAGTACTGCGCGGGCCTCTTCAGGGGATAAGTTCTCCATGGGCTTTCCGCCACTGCTGTTCAGCGCGTTTAGAAACGTCGCCACGCCAGCGGTAGGTTGCGGCACGTTTTCAGCAGAATCTGCCCAGGCTGACGTCATCTGACTGGCTAACAATAAAGCACCTGCGGTAATTTTCATTTTCATGACGGCTTTCCTTATGCTTGTTATTAAGTAGTGTGCTATTTAGTTTGATTACACTGACATCAAATGGCCTTGTTGTAAACTATTAAATAGCGAGCGATGTAAATGGCGATGTTATCGAGACAGAAGGAACACTTCGGACTGATTCCCGTCCGGACAAGACAGGAGAGGGGGCGACCAGACGTGCGAACCGATTAAACATTACGGCTCAGCTAAGTCGTTGATGAAGGATACGATGTGTCCTTCGATCTGCCTCTTCGCGCAATTTCTTCCAATACGAATTACCGATCGGCTGCTTAACTGGTCGGGTAAACGAGGATGTTAAGACGATTAGAGGCTTTACATTATGATCGAGTTTTCGAATGGCTTCTTACTGAGCCTTTCATTGTGTCTTGATATCGGGATTGCCAATATTGCGATGATCACCCTTGCCATGCAACGCGGATATTTTCATGGTTTCTGGCTGGGAATGGGGACGTGTGTGGGTGATCTGGCATATGCACTACTGGCGCTGGCGGGCATGGCCGTACTGCTTCAGTATGAAGTCGTTCGCTGGATACTGTGGATCGGGGGTGGCGCGATGCTTCTCTGGTTCGCAGGCAAAATGCTGATAGCTGCTTTCAGAAACGCTTCGGAGCCTGACGTGAGCGAAACGCATCACTCCCGTCCGCTCATACGTGAATTCGGGCGTGGTGTAGTGCTCGCCATGTCCTCTCCCTCGGCCATTCTCTGGTTTGCGACCGTGGGCGGTGCGCTGATCTCCCGGATGGGTCCGCACAATGTTGCCGCTACCTCCAGGTTTCTGGGTGGATTTTTCATTGCGGGCATGTTCTGGACGTGTGTCCTGTGCCTGGTTGGAAGTTTTGGCGGCAAACTGCTGGGTCAACGCCTGCTTAAATATTCCTTTATCGCCTCGGCGATCATATTCAGCTATTTTGCGCTTTACGTGATTGTCTCAGGGTACCGGGAATTTATAGTGGCCTGATCTGACCTGCGAAGCATAGTGATGGGGGGTAATTCCCATCACTTTGCGAAATGCATTAATGAAATGACTCTGATCGTAAAATCCCAGCATGAGAGCTGCATCAAGCGGATGCACATTTCTGCGAAGCAGGTCGCGGGCATGGTGCAGACGAAGCTGCATGTGATATTGCAGAGGCGGCATACCAGTGTGCCGGGTGAAGACGCGAACAAGATGATATTTACTCATCCCTGCCAGCTGAGCGAGCATCTCCAGCTGCGGTCTTACGCTAAGGTGCTCCCGCAGGCAGTCAATAACAAGGTTGATTTTCTGCTCATCCCCCTGCTGAAGCAGAGCTGGCGACTCAAGCAGTTCACCACAAAGTAAAATCAGTTCCTGCTCCTCATCCATGCCCCGATCAAGCCGGGCCGATGATGCAAAACGGGTCAGCGCGTCAAACAGGCGGGTGTTATTGATTATGCCTTCGCGCAGAACCGGGGCTTCGTGAGCGCTATTGAGATTCTCCTCCTCAGCCAGCTTTTTTATCACAGCCTGAGGTATGTGTACGCTGACAAATTCAACTGCGTGAGTATCAAAACGTGAAGCCTGAATCGTTCCCGGATTGTATAAGGTAACCTGCCCACTTTTGACATAAGCGGTTTTTCCCGCCAGCCAGATTTCCTCTACCCCCGTCAGGTTTGCACTGATGACATATTCATCGTGGAGATGTTTCGGAAAGCCAGCGTTACGGGCTCTGACACGTGAACACTCTATGCCATTCCGGCTAAACCACTCTGCGGATTCTAATGACAATGCTTCTGGCCTTATTCAACAATCATGAATAGTTATTGATAAAACCATTTACTGAGTGCCTTATCAACGGGTGTAATGCCAGTAAAACATTTCCTTCAGGCACGGTCCGCTGGTGTCAGGAGATTGTCAGCTCTGGACGGTTTTCATTATCGGAAGTGTCGGGCATACAACATTGCAGCAGTAACTATCCGACTGACTCATACGCATAGCGTGTTCCTGTGACTTCTTTTGAAAGGCTTACTACGTTAAACCTTGCCTCCGGAAATGACTGAATTCTGCCGCAGAAATGCCGGATACAGGCAGCAGAGGTTCAGTTTGTTCAGAAAAATTTTCTTAGCGAATCGTTTTCCAGCCAATAGTGCTGCTTTTGTCTGGCTATGTCTCATGCACCTTTATTTGTGAAGAGTTATCGAGCCTCCTTATCGCAGGCACCAGGCTTACGGGTACAGTGACGATGACAACGGCTACCGCTGAAACTAAAAGTACATTACTCAAACCGTAATGAGTAGCCAATGGTCCTGCGACCAGTTCCCCGAAAGGAATGGCCACAAACGATCCCACCGCATCATAGGCGTAAACGCGAGCCAGTTTTTCCTGCGGAATATGGGTTTGTAAAGATTGAGCCCAGACAACCCCAAAAAGACCAAATGAAACTCCAGCCATAAAGAAAGCTGCCATAAGCCACGATGCCGAAGCAAGCTGACTGAGCATGAAAATCGGCACTGCGCAAACTGACACGAGCATGACACCAATGAGAAGATCGCGCCTTGGACGCCATCGCAACGTCAGAAACGAACCTGCAATCAGTCCGACACTTTGTGCTGCAATAATCATTCCCCAGTTGGTTCGTCCAAATGAGGTATCAGCAATCACAGGTCCGAGTACCATAACTACGCCACTAAAAGCAGCATTGATAACGGTAAACTGGACGACAATCGACCATACCCATGCCCGGCTGGAAAATTCTTTCCATCCTTCTTGCAGGTCTTTCAGGATGTTATCCTGCGGAGCGCATGCTTTAACTGACGAAACGCGAATCAGAAAATATAGCGGCGCAGCGGCTGCGAACCCTAATGCGTCAATTGCCAGTCCCCATCCCGGTCCGACAGAACTGGTCAATACTCCACCCAGTGAAGCTCCAAGCACGGTGCCACTATAGATACCCAACTGAATTAAGGCATTGGCTTCACGTAAATTGTGCACCGGAACAACCTGGGGAATAAGCGCAGAGGATGCAGGTAAGGCGATACCCGCGGCTGCTCCATTCAGGGCTCCCAGTAAAGCGAGGCTCATTACCGTCGCAGAACCATCCAGTACAGACCATGCGACAATTCCTTGAGAAATTGCTGCAATCAATGAAGAAAATAGTAATACCCGACTACGTGAATATCGATCCGCCAGCGCACCACCAATGAGCAGAAATAGAACGTTTATGATAGAGCGGGTCGCAACAACGATACCCAGTTCTGAAATAGTGCCTTCCATATCAAGCACAGCAAATGCCAGAGCAATCGGCGCTACACCATTACCGAGGACAGTAAGCAAGCGAGCCACAAAGAGATAACGAAAAGCTGAAAAGTGAAAGGCTCGAACTCTTTTGTTGCCTGAATTCATAGGATTAATAGTTTCTGTTTGTCAGATGAATTTCAGAATACCTTTATTTAAGTCACTCTTTCCATCGGCTTCCCGTGATAATTCTGTCAAATGATCGCTTTTATCGGTATCACGGTAATGATCTGAAGAAAATAGAGCTGTTATCGGGTTTTCTTCCGGATGCCGACTGCCCAGGATTAGATACGTCTGTCGATAGTCAGTCCCGAATGGGAGAATGTTTAATGCATCGACGATGCGGTCATGCCATGAAGAAGGTCTCATTCGTCCGTTTTGTCGAACTTTTGCCATGCTTTAACCACCTGACCAGACTGCGCACCCCGGTAACGTTGGGTTGCGATTCCGGCGCATCATCAGGCAAGGGTAAATCAGAGGGATTCAGGATTTCCACCATCGCGCCCATGCCGTCAGCAGACGACCGGCTTACTCTGCGGCATAGCTGAGCCATAAAAGATCAGGATTGATGGTGGCTCCCGCTTCAGCAATGCGCTGATCAAAGCATTCAGTGTCAGGGCTGAATTGTTCCATTTTCTTCTGCGGAGGAATTGGGTGATTTTAAACTCAACACATATGAACTAACATATATGTTTTCGAAGGCGCGGAGTGGAAAATGCTACAGCCTGTTCAGCTTTTTAAAATCCTGTCGGATGAAACACGGCTCGCCATCGTGATGCTTCTGCGGGAATCCGGAGAACTGTGCGTATGCGATATCTGTGCAGCCACGGCCGAATCACAGCCCAAAATATCACGCCATATGGCGCTTCTTCGCGAGGCGAAGCTTGTGCTTGATCGTCGTGAAGGTAAGTGGGTCCACTATCGTCTGTCACCGCATATACCGGCGTGGGCCGCTGAGACAATCACGACGTCCTGGCAGTGCCTGCGGGAAGAGGTGCGAGAATGGCTGGCAAAATCGGCCTGCACCTCCTGCTGAGGCTGGAAACATATTCACGTAATCATATGTAATGGAGTCTGAAATGTTACTGGCTGGAGGGATATTTCTACTGACGCTAATACTGGTGATCTGGCAACCCAGAGGGCTGAGTATTGGCTGGAGCGCAAGTATCGGAGCTGCGCTGGCGCTCGGAACCGGCGTCATCCATATCGCTGATATTCCCGTTGTCTGGAATATCGTCTGGAATGCGACAGCGGCATTCATTGCGGTCATCATCATCAGCCTGCTGCTCGATGAGTCCGGCTTCTTTGAATGGGCCGCTCTGCATGTCTCCCGCTGGGGTAACGGACGTGGCCGCCTTTTGTTTACCTGGATAGTCCTGCTGGGTGCCGCTGTTGCTGCATTGTTTGCCAATGACGGTGCCGCGCTGATCCTGACGCCAATTGTTATTGCGATGCTGCTCGCGCTGGGATTCAGCCAGGGCACGACACTGGCCTTTATCATGGCGGCAGGATTTATTGCAGATACGGCCAGTCTGCCGCTCATTGTTTCTAACCTGGTTAATATCGTCTCGGCAGACTTCTTTGACCTGGGCTTTACGCAGTACGCCTCCGTGATGGTGCCCGTGAATCTGGCAGCGATTGTGGCCACGCTGGTGATGCTGCATCTCTTCTTCCGCAGGGATATTCCGGCGACCTATGACGTTTCGCTGCTGAAGACGCCAGCCAGTGCGATAAAAGATCTGGCAACCTTCAGGGCGGGCTGGATCGTCCTGTTATTGTTGCTTGTCGGTTTCTTTGTTCTGGAACCGCTGGGGATCCCGGTCAGTGCGATAGCAGCGGCTGGCGCAGCAGTGCTGTTTGTGGTGGCGAAAAGAGGCCATGCCATTAACACCGGGAAAGTCCTGCGCGGTGCACCCTGGCAGATCGTTATTTTCTCGCTTGGCATGTATCTGGTCGTCTATGGCCTGCGCAATGCAGGGCTTACGGAGTATCTGTCTGGCGTGCTGGATCTGCTGGCAGACAAGGGTTTATGGACAGCGGCGTTCGGTACCGGCTTCCTGACGGCGTTTCTCTCATCAGTGATGAACAATATGCCGACAGTTCTGATTGGCGCGCTGTCGATTGACAGCAGCACGGCGACCGGTGTCGTCAAAGAGGCAATGATTTATGCCAACGTGATTGGCTGCGATTTAGGGCCGAAAATCACCCCGATTGGCAGTCTGGCTACCCTGCTGTGGCTGCACGTGCTTGCCCGGAAAAATATCACGATTACCTGGGGATATTACGTGCGAACCGGCATTGTCATGACTGTGCCCGTTCTGTTTGTCACTCTGGCGGCGCTGGCGTGGCGGCTCTCTGTCACTTTGTAATGAGATACTGATATGAGCAACATAACCATCTATCACAACCCGGCCTGTGGCACCTCACGCAACACGCTGGAAATGATCCGCAACAGCGGTAACGAATCTGCAATAATTTATTATCTCGACACGCCCCCGACCCGTGATGAGCTTATCAAACTTATTGCAGATATGAGGATTACGGTGCGCGCCTTGCTGCGTAAAAACGTTGAGCCTTATGAACGTCTGGGTCTTGATGAAGAGACATTCAGTGATGAGCAGTTGATTGAATTCATGCTTCAATATCCGCTTCTGATTAATCGACCGATAGTGGTTTCGCCGCTGGGCACTCGTCTTTGCCGCCCTTCAGAGATCGTGCTGGAGATTCTGCCGGAAGGTCAGAAAGGCGCGTTTACAAAAGAGGATGGCGAGAAGGTTATTGACGAAACGGGGAAGCGGGTAAAGTAATCCGTCCACTTCAGGTGAACGGACGCCTGGTAACGCTATAGGGCGTCCGCTTTTCGCTCAAGGCTAAGCTCACTTATATATGTGGCCAATGAGTTAAGGGCTGTGGTTGGGCTAAACCCCGGCTCGACTGTGGCATTTTTTCAGTGACAGGGAGTAAACATGGAAGTAACAGTAGAAATATGTCCGCCAGATGAATGGGAATCCATGGTGAAAATTTTTACCGAGATGGAAGAGCACTACTATGGTAAGGGCATTATTCAGGAAGCACTGTTGAAGCATTATCTCAGTAACCGACTCTTCAGTCCGCTCTCCGCTACGCTGGTGCTCAGGGCGCGTCGCGATGCTGAAATCACTGGGCTGGCGTGTTGCACTATTCTCTATCCCTCGCCGCGGTACAGTGGCGAGCTGCACATTAAAGAGCTGTATGTCTCCCGGCGTGAGAGAGGTAAGGGCACGGGTAAATCCCTCATGTGTTTTATGGCGAAACTCGCTCTCAAGAATGAGTGTCGTAGCCTCAGCTGGAATGCCGAGAAATCAAACGCTGAAGCAAACGGTTTTTATCAGTCATTAGGGGGCAAAATAAATAGTGATATCGTGAATTATTATCTTCATGGTCAACTCCTCAGTGAACTGGCTTCCTGCAGTCCGGCACTGTCTGGCGACTCTGCCGGTCAGGCTGTCGCACCGATTTGGCCTGCGAGCAGGGCAGAGGGAACTGCGGAATAGTGATGTCAGGTCCGCTGAGTTCCAGAAGCGGGCCAGTCACCTGCACGCTGCCTGAGTATGCATTCACGGCCAGGGGTGTGTATGTATGCTGGCTGAGAAAATCGCGAAGTCAGAAAAGGGCTTCTTTAATGCTGATTTCCTCTACCCGGAGGATTGAGGACATGTCGAAACCTTTCATGTCAGACCTGAAGGCCTCGCTGGTCATATACTCCTGATTTATAGCCTGTATGTCGGCTCCCTCCTGATAGGTCACGGTAGCAATGACCTGACACTCATCACTCAGATAGACATGATTGACATATATATTAAAAGCGGGAAGAGAAATCGTATGCCGGGGCCAGTGTGTACGGAAATAAATTTCTGCTGACTGTCTGTCTTTGAGTGTGTAAATCCTGACCTGTTTCATCTCATCCATCCTGTTGTGTTAGTTTTCATAAAACGACCCGCCAAAGCATACTCACTTTATTTTTTAGTAAATTAGCAAAAGACCACTTTGCACCAGGATATGACATTTATAGCGAGGATTTTTTTAAAATCGCTGATGACGTTTCTTCTCTGAGCACTTCTGAAATAACACTCAGTACGAATTTAAGATGCTGACAAGGCCGGCGTAAATGATGGAGGCAGGCGAAGGGGCCGAAGGCAGAATGTTTTATCTGATGCACATCAGTGCAGACACCTCTGCAAGGCGTCTGCACTTTTCAGACGTTATGCGTCGCCATCTCCGCAACCCACACCCAGTGACGGATCGTCACAGCTTTTGTTAATCTCCAGATGGTGATGCCAGGCGGCCAGTTTTACCGCGCTTGCATCAACTGAAGCCCCCGGTTTTTTTACAGATACGCTTCCGGCTGAAGCTGAATCAGGGATTATCTGAGAAGGCTGCTCTTTTGCAAACGAAGCGCCCTGTAAACCGGCCACAACGACTGCTGCTAAAGCTGTCGTTTTAAGCGCGTTTTTAATCACAGATGCCGACATAATAAATCCTCTTAGCTTGAGTAACGGGACGCTGTCAGCTCTGAGTTGAGCGCAGCGCGTGTGAAAAACAATCATAAATCTGAGCGCAGAACACGCGATATAAGCCATAGCAGGCAGGCGCCGGTTAATAAGCATGTCTGCCATAAAATTTTATTACGTCATTTGCGATGTACGGTTATTCAGATTATATGACTGGCGCGGCGCGGTCAGGGTTATCACTGACAAAGCGGGCACCTTTCTTTTTCAGAATAATCCCCAGCGCATTAACAGAACCGGGAACGCATTGCGTAAAACAGGTATTTTGTCGTTGTGACTTAAACTACCGTAAGTCACGTCTGGAAATATACTCACAAAATCTGAGTTTGATGTTTCATTCGTTTTTATAGCGTGTAGCGTTATTTCCAGGTGTTACATAAAACATAACCATGATACTTAAATGACAGCCAGCGACTAAATCAGCGGTAAAAAAATAAAGTCTCATATAAATAATCTGATAATAATTAGCTGCTTAATATTTAACAAGCATAGCATCCACTCAGTGAATTTTTTGTCATCTTGTACAAACTCGAATAAAGCTATTTTCTCATTATGGCGTGTCGTCATGGAAAAACGTTGGGCATACTTTCAAACCTTTTCCACATGGCTTGTCGACTGAAAAAGCAATAACGAAAAGATGTCTCTTTGGCTGTCGAAGCTGGAACTAGTGGCCCACAAATAAATGTTGCGCGAGGTGGCGCGCGACGTGCGCCGGATTCAGCAGGCAAACATCACCGCGCAGCGTTCCCTGGACGGCACCGCATGGGAGCAGCCGTGCCGCGTAACCGCCCGCAGCAAAAAGGGGCGCATCCGTCGCGGCATGTTCGCAAAAATGAAAACGGCAAAGTACCTCAAGGCGCAGGCGAGCGCAGACGCCGCAGAGGTTGCCTATGTTCCGGCGATGCAGAAGCTGGCCCGCGTCCATCACTACGGCCTACGGGACCGGGTAAATCGACGCGGCACGATGGTGAAATATGCGGAGCGATCATTATTAGGTGTAAACAAAGAAGTAGAAACGCTAGTTAAAAATTTGCTTATTCAGTGGTTAGAATAATGCAAAAAACCATTTGAAAAGTTAGTCATCACTATTCTTCTTTGCTTTTTTTCATACTATCCTTTGCATTTTTTGCAACATCAATTAGTCCCATGATCAATTTTTCTTGTGGCATGGAGGGTGTTTTTTCTAGGTTGATATTGTGCGCTCGAAATAAGGACAAGTTTTTTGAAAACATTTCATGATCACCTTTACTCATCATAAAGGCCATTTGTTGGTTTTCATGATCAGCCCCAAGCTGCATATAATATTTGATAAAAACAAGGAGCACTCTCATCACGTAAGCTATAAACATTAATATACTCAAACTGATAAACAAAGAAGCTATTGATTCCGCTATTTTTTCTGAAGTACTTTTATATGGTCGGATATAGTTACTCCAGTTTGACAGAAGCTGGCTATCAACTTCATCATCAGTCATGGATTTAACTTCCCTCTCAACTTTATCAGCTCTTTCCTTAGAAAGTGATTTTGAATTAAGTCCTTCTTTAACTTTAGTTAAATATTGATCGCTGGAGGCTTGTAGAATAAGACCATTCAGCTTCTCTCTATTGTTTGAATCAATTGCAGCACTAATAGCATTTGCCAATGGAGAGTTAGATGTATTTTTGATGTTATACGCAATGAGTATAACGCCAGCAACAACAATAACGAGGAAATATATTAAGACAAAAACATTACGCCTCGTTTTTCTCGCTCTACCTTCAAGAGTTTTAAGAATATAACTATATGAAGCATTGTCGTCTTGATGAATGTTCATTCTTTATCCTTGATTTTGCTTCAAGTTGTTTAGTGGATGGCACAAAGGTCAATTAACGCATATTAAAGCGTTTTCATGGAATCTAGAAGTATGAATACACAATTGACCGAAATTATGCGCCTTATCACCAATCTGATCCGCACCGGGACCGTGTCCGAAGTGGACCCGGTGAACTGGCTGTGCCGGGTGAAAACGGGCGACCTCGAAACCAACTGGATCAACTGGCTCACCCTGCGTGCCGGTAATACACGCACATGGTGGAAGCCCACCGTGGGGGAGCAGGTCGTGCTGCTGAGCCTGGGCGGCAACCTCGAAACTGCCTTTGCGCTACCTGCCATCTATTCCGAAGCCTTCCCGCCGCCTGACTACTCGGAAGACGGCACCACTACCGTGTTTAAGGACGGCGGCTGGTTTCAGTACGAGCCGCAAAACGGCCAGCTGCTGATAAGGAATATTGAAAGCGTGCCCATTGAGGCGCAGGACGGCATTCAGCTGATCACCTACGCGCTGGGGATAGAAGCCAGCCAGACACGGATCAACAGTGACACCACAATGAACGACGATGTGACACACGGCGGCGGCTCTATGAGTTTTAACGGCGTTATCGCTGATAAGCACGTACACGCCCAAATGAAAACCGGCACTGATATGTAAGGAGGCCTGCAATGATGTACCCAGGCATGAACCGCGACACTGGCGAAGCCATTACCGACATTGACCACATACGGCAGAGCATGCGCGACATCCTGAGCACCCAAGAAGGTAGCCGCATTGCCCAGCGTGATTACGGTTCGTTGCTGTCCGCGATGATTGAATGACCGCAGAACTGCAGGTAATGGCCGCCACCTATACCGCACTGAGCCGCTGGGAGCCACGCATCCGGCTGGCCTCGGTAAACATCACGCTCAATGTGGACGGCTCTATGCAGGTTGATCTTACCGACCAGCGTGCTGACGGCTCGCCGGTTGCTATGTCTGTACCAACGGGGGTGAACAGTGGCGGTAATTGACCTTTCTCAGCTGTCCTCGCCGCAGGTTATTGAGGTGCTGAACTTTGAAACGCTGCTGGCTGAGCGCAAAGAGGCGCTGATTGCGTTTATCCAGCGGATGAACAGGCCGACATGCGCCTCGTGCTGGCGCTGGAATCTGAACCGATTGTGAAAAACCTGCAGGAGAACACCTACCGGGAAGTCCTGCTGCGCCAGCGTATTAACGAGGCGGCGCAGGCGGCAATGTTGGCCTATGCCATCGGCAGCGATCTGGACCAGCTGGCCGCCCGTAACAACGTGAAGCGGCTGACAATTACGCCTGCGAATCCCGACGCGGTGCCGCCGGTGTATGCGGTGATGGAATTGGACGACACGCTTAGAGGAAAAAGAGTGGTCATCACAGGCCGTGGCAGGGGATTTGGTCAGGTACTTTGCGTGTGGCTGGCGCGAGAGGAGGCCGAAGTCAGTTTAGCGCCTGGCGGGAGGAGAGCATACAAACTGCCTGCGGCATGCCGGGTTTTACGAACTCCATTGCGCATCCTGCTTTTTTTGCCAGTAAACAGGGTCTGAGCGGTTTCACCACTAAACTGTCCCAGCAGCTTTCCGAAGAAAACATTCGTGTTACGGGTCTTTATCCGCCGGATTTTGAACTGACGGGGCTTGAGCCGTTTGTCGACGACGGCTCCAGAATGGGAGAGCGCCTGATGAATGGACGCTCTGTGTGGGAGACAATTCACTTTGTGCTGACTCAACCGCGAAGCTGTCACATAAGTTCCATCTGGTTTCAGGGGCCAACCCGCGAAGAGCTGGAAAACGTTGCGCATAAAAGCGGTTAAAAGCCTGCTCTGCTTTTATTCCGGCGACAGGCGTTGATGCATACAGGCGCATCATCCCGGACGCGGAGATAGCGCTGACTCAGTACCTCGCCCGGCTGCTGCTCAGGCGTGGAAAAACCGTCGGTGGCGGCATTGGCGCCGGTTCATCCGGCACGTTAATCAGCATGCGCAAAAAGGACCCGGCCCAGGCATGGCTGTTGTGTATATGCAGGATGTTCATCAGACGGGCATGCAGATTTCGCCGTTCGCGTAACGGCATCTGCAATGCAGTATGTACCGCACTGGCCATGCCGTCAGGATCGTAAGGGTTAACGGTGATGGCACCCTCCAGCTGCTCGGCTGCACCAGCAAACTGGGAGAGGATCAGCACGCCGGGATTATTCGGGTCCTGCAGAGCGACATACATTTTGGCCATCAGGCTCATGCCCGCCATTAATGGCGTCACCAGCGCCACGCGTGAGGCACGATAGATCCCGGCCTGTTCCTCGCGGCTGTAAGCCTGCGTCAGATAGTTCACCGGATACCAGTTCATGGCACCATGTACCCCGTTAAACTCTCCGCAGCGCGCCTCCAGTGCCTGGCCCACTGCGGACGCATCATGTTCGTGTCCGGCTGCCGGTGAGGCCAGCTGCAGCAGCGTAATGTTTTTCTGATAGCAGTCATGTCTGCGCAGCAACACTTCAAGGGTACTGATTCGGTAAGGCAGGCCTGAACTCTCATCAAGATGGCCGCCGCTGAGCACCCTGTTTTCCGGCAGGCTGTCGCGGCACTGCATCTCCATAAAGGCACAGCTGTTGCTCTCGCGCAGTGCCTGGACATCATCCAGGTCAATCCCCACCGGAAATACGCCCACCCTGATAATCCGGCCGTGAACACGAAAACAGTGCGACTCCAGGCGTTCAGTCCGGAATTCCCCCTCCAGCCAGACGATAAAGTTATTCATATCCTGCACGGTCTGAAAGCCAATCAGATCGCAACACAACAGCGACTCCGTCAGCCAGCGCCATTCAGGAATGGTTTCAAATATCCTGCCCGCGGGGAAAGGCTGATGCAGGAAAAAACCCACGGCCTGGGTCAGTCCCTCTTCACGGAGAAAAGCGGCACAGCCAAGCAGGTGATAATCCTGAATCCAGATAACATCATCGGGCGTGATGTTTTCACAAATCGCGCGCGCAAAGGCTTTGTTGAGGCTTTTATACGCCTGGAAGCCGCTGGCGGAAAACCGGGCCATGTCGGGGCGCTGATGAAAAACGGGCCAGAGCCCTTTGTGAATATAATGGCGATACCCTTCATTCAGCTCGCCCGGCGTCATCGGGAAGGTAACGGTTTCATACTGGCCTGTCTGCTGCACGGCGCAGGGTCTTGATGCATCGTCAGGGATGACGCTGCTTTTGCCATCCCAGCTAATCCAGAGTCCTCCCTGTCGGGAAAGAATGCCGTCATAGATAGCTGTAAGCGTCGAACGTTGACACTGATTATGAGAAACAAGGATCAGGCCTGACATGATGTATTCCTTAAGGGCTGGCTGCAGGCAGGCAAAAGCGCCGCGCAGCCTGTCGCTGTTAATCGGAGGTCGGAGAATAAACTGAAGAAAACCGCTCATGCGTGTGCGCCCCGACGGCTTAATGCCTGCTGGCGCTGTTTGTGCAAACCGGGGTGTGATTCCCGTCATGCAGCGTCGTCACGTAGACGCCGGGTAATGATGGAAAAGCCATAAATCCGTTGCGTTCGAAAAAGTCCGGAACGGGCTCGCCCATGGCGATGATATTACGGCAGCCTCTGGCGCCGGGATGTGACAGGCAACAGTGCAGCAGCCATGAGCCGAGCCCGACGAAACGATACTCGGGCGAAATGAACAGATTCCTGATCACCCAGGTTTCCACCATGTCGGTCACGACCCGGGCAAAACCGATTTGTCGGTCATTGCGGTAAAGACCAAAACAGAGGCTGCTGTTCAGCGCCAGCGTCAGTGAGCGGGCATCCGGGAGGGTTGCGCCCAGCCACTGCGCAATCAGGCGCGTGTTCAGCAGCGCCGGATCCGTATTGACCTCAATGGCATTTCTGAACCATTTGCGGGGTGAGATAAGACGCAGGCGCTGTTGTTCAGCAAGCTCAGCCACGGCAGCATCGCTGCCTCCCGCTATGGAATAGGGCTTAGTAAAACATTTCATCCACGACTTCCCTGAACATGGGCGCAGAGGCGCCCGGAGTCGCTAATTAAAACGTTCAGCCCGTAAAAAAGGCGTAAAAAGAACCGGATGAAGTGTAAAAACGCTGCAAATCAGTCATCAGACTTTAAGGAATCGAAAATCGGGCGTGCAGCAGCGACCTCTGATCCTGGCCTTATCACCTCATGCGCCTGGCGATGAAGGCCGCGTGACCTTGCCCTGGAAAATGACCGGTCCGGACGGTCCGCTTAACGTTGATCCTCCAACCGGTTCCAGGCTTATCGCCAGGACCGTCTGATGATCTAACGTACCAGGAGGAAGCGGGAAAACGTTATGGTCAGGGTGCGTAATGAGGCCCAGCGATCGCGGCGGGGCACTGCCTCTGATCAGCCACAGCTGCAGGTTCTTGTTTTGCGGCAGCGTAATGTTAAGCGCAGAAAGCTGAAGGCGCGAAGCGGCCCTGTCCAGCGTCACCACAAATTGTGCATCGGGCTGCGTGCCACTGAGAACCGCAATCGGCTGCTGCGCCTCGGGGATTCCCGGCTTGTTCAGGTAAGTAAAAAGGAGCAGACCCGAGAGTGCCGCGGCAAGGCCCCAGCCCAGCCAGAAGCCGGGATGGCGGAGCGGCAGTTTTGTGGTGGCAGCGTGCCGGTTAATATCCCGCTCAATCTGCCGCCAGACAGCCACGCGAGGTGTGGCCTCCGGGGTGATCAGATCGATACCGCTGAACGCTTTCTGCCAGTGCAGCACCTCCGCGGCAAAGGCGTCATCTTCAGTCAGGCGTTTATCCAGCCTGAGACGGGTTTCCGGGTCGCTGAGTCCCAGGACATATTCTGCCGCCATCAGATCGTCGTGTTCGGGACCATTCATAGGCCTATGCACTCCCGAAGGTGAGTTAACGCGCGCCGGATCCAGCTTTTTACCGTTCCTTCAGGCTGCCTCATGGAGAGGGCAATCTCACTCTGGGACAGGCCACGGTAGTAGGCGAGCGAGAGGCTTTGTCGCTCTTCAGCAGGTAAGTGTGCCATACAGTGCTGAAGCCGCCGCGCCTCTGCATGACTCTCATCGGCGGGAAGAGATGTCTGAAAACCCGCTTCCGCTTCGCCGATCTCTTCCATGGAGCAGCACCGGTTCTCATGTTTACGCAGGAAATCGATCGCCCGATTACGGGCAATGTGACTCAGCCAGATGTGCGGTTCACTGCGCCGCTCATCGTAATAGGTTGCTGACTGCCAGATTTGAATAAAAGTATCGTGCAGGATCTCTTCTGCCCAGTCCCGCCGTCTGACCATCCGCAGAATAATGCCGTAAAGTCGGGGCGAGAGGACGCGGTAAAGCTGCGCGAGTGCCGCTTTGTCGCCGCAGGCTATCCGGTTCATTAAGTCGGCCTGAATCGGGGGCACATTTTTTGTCATCGGCTTCCCTGTGAAAGGTGTGGCCACCGTGCTGGTGGCCACACACACTATAGGTAACGCGTTATGGCATCAGCACGGTGTCGATCACATCGATAACGCCGTTACTCTGGTTAACATCATACGTTGTAATGCTGGCAATATTGCCCTGCGCATCTTTAAGCTGGATGTTATGCGGGCCATTTGCCATCACCCACAGCGACGCACCATTTACCGTTTTCAGCTCGGCCTTGCCGCCACCCGCTTTGATCTTCTTCTCCAGTGCTTGCATATCCAGTTTTCCTGAGACCACATGGTAGGTCAGGATGCTGGTGAGTTTCTCTTTGTTCTCAGGTTTCAGCAGAGAGTCGACCGTGCCCTGCGGCAGTTTTTCAAACGCCTCATTGGTGGGTGCAAAAACAGTGAATGGGCCTTTGCCTTCGAGCGTCGGGACCAGCCCGGCGGCTTTAACGGCGGCCACCAGCGTGGTGTGGTCCTTTGAGTTAACGGCATTCTGTACGATATTTTTTGACGGGTACATGGCGGCACCGCCGACCATCACCGTGTCGCTGCTCATGCTCGCCGCGTAAGTGGCACTGCTGAAAACTAAAGCTGAAAAAATCAGAGTTGGCAGGAATGCTTTCATTTTCACTTCCCTCATTGAGTTTGCAGACAGGGCCAGAGTGCCCCTGTCTGTTAATACGAATGAGCAGGGAAAACGGATGAAAGAAATTTAAAATATTTTTCTGTCATCCCATCTGCCTGAACCCAAAGCCAGCCCCACACAGGCAGATTGTCCAGGTGGGATGCAACGTCGCTTTGCAGCCTGCCACTACACCTGAAAATCGCCGCGGGATAGATGTTACCGGAAAATCTTATTGAAAAAGTCACACAGGCCGCCGTTAGGGTTGTATTCAAAAGACGTCCTGATAAAAAAAATAAAAATCAATGCATTAGAATATTTTAAGCCATGCGGCTATGTCCATTTCGGCCGCTCAGCGCTTCGGATAACGCTGACTTTCCCCAATCCTTGCGCCAGATTGTGAAAAAGCTGCTAAACCTTAAGTCAGAGATACGCGCGTAAAGATTAGGGTTATCACGCTATTCCCCGATTCAGATCCCGTCAGCAGTAAGCCAATAAAAACTATATCTTTCAGCCCGCCAACAATGGGAAGCAGACAATGTCGGAAAAAATATCGCTAACAATGCAGGTCAATGGCCAGCCGCAACAGATGCAGGTCGACCCGCGGGTCACGCTGCTCGACGCACTGCGCGAGCATCTTAATCTGACCGGCACGAAAAAAGGGTGCGACCAGGGACAGTGCGGAGCCTGCACGGTGCTGATAAATGGTGAAAGAGTGCTGAGTTGTCTGACCCTGGCGGTTCAGGCGAACAACGCGCAGGTGACCAGCATCGAAGGGCTGGCCTCCGCCGAAGGTGAACTGCACCCGGTGCAGCGCTGCTTTATGGAAAATGATGCCTTTCAGTGTGGCTACTGCACGCCAGGCCAGATTATGTCTGCCGTCGCCTGTATCAAAGAGGGCCATGCCGGGTCAGAGGATGAGATCCGTGAATATATGAGCGGCAACCTCTGCCGCTGCGGCGCCTATCCCCACATCGTGGATGCGATTAAACAGGCCGCCGCCGAAATGGCGAAGGAGTCGGCATGAATGAATTCAGCTGGAAAGTAGCGCAGTCGCCTGAAGACGCCGCCGCCCTGAAACAGCAGGCTGGCAGCCAGTTGCTGGCGGGGGGCACCACGCAGCTCGATCTGATGAAATGTGGGGTTTTCACGCCACCGCAGTTAATTGGCATCACCGGACTGACCACGCTTAAAACCCTGCAGTTTGATGAAAACCGCATCACGGCGGGTGCGCTGGTCACCATGAGCCAGCTGGCCGATCATGCTGAGTGTCAGCAGAGGGCACCAGCCATCTATGGCAGCCTCTGGCAGGCCGCATCGCCGCAAATCCGCAACATGGCGACGCTGGGAGGCAATCTGCGTCAACGCACCCGCTGCGCCTACTACCGCGACCCGGCGACCTTCTCTGCCTGTAATAAGCGCAACCCCGGCTCCGGCTGTGCCGCACGGGATGGCGTCAACAGCAACCACGCTATTCTGGGTGCCAGTGACAGCTGTATTGCCGTCTATCCGGGCGATCTGGCGGTTGCGCTGGTGGCGTTTGACGCCATTGTGGTGGTGCAGAATCAGCAGGGTGAGACCCGCCGCATCGCGATTGATGACTTCTTCCTGCTGCCCGGCGATTCGCCCGATCGTGAGCACGACCTGCGCGAGGATGAGATCATTGTGGCGATCGAAGTGCCGCAGACCACGTCCCTTCGTCACTCACACTACCTGAAAGTCCGGGATCGCAGCTCCTACGAATTTGCCGCCGCCAGTGCCGCCGCGGGCTTTACGCTGGAGAACGGGGTCATGCGCCAGGTGCATATTGCGCTGGGTGGCGTGGCGACCAAACCCTGGCGGGTCAGGTCGGTTGAGCAGGCGCTGGAGGGACAGCCGTTCAATGAAGAGACGGTGTTCCAGGCCGCAGAGCTGATCACGCAGGAGACGCAGGCGCTGGCTCACAACGCCTATAAAGTAAAACTGGCGCCGCGGGTCATTGCCCGCGCGCTGATGGCAGCAGGAGAAACCGCATGAGTGACGTGAATGACAAGGTGCGTCGGGATTTACTAAAGGCCACGGCGGCGATCTCAGCGGCGGGCAGCCTGGGGCTGCACATGCAGAGTGTCAGCGCCAGCGACAGCGCCACGGCTATGCCAGAAACGGCCAGTCCGGTTCAGGGATTAGGCGCAGCACGCTCCCGGGGTGACGGCAAAGTGAAAGTCACCGGTGAAGCGCGCTACGCGGTCGAGCATCAGCCGGAAAATCCGCTCTATGGTGTGGTCATCCAGTCCACCGTCGCCAGCGGTCGTATCAGCCGGATGTCCGTGGAAAAAGCGCAGCAGGCCACAGGCGTGCTGGCGGTCTACACCCATCTGAACCCCCTGAAAATTAACAAGCCCACCGCCATCGCAGACGGTGGCGCAGCGCAGTCAACCTACACCCCGATTCAGGACGATAAGATCATTCACAATGGTCAGAACATCGGGCTGGTGGTGGCAGAAACCTTTGAACAGGCTACCTGGGCCGCCTCGCTGGTTGAGATTGAGTATGAAACCTCCAGAGGCCTGATTTTCGCCACTGATGAGGGCGTGGAGCCGAAACCGGTGTCGAAGCAGGATATCGATATGGGTGACGCAGAGCAGGCGATGCAGCAGGCCGACGTGCGTCTGAACGAGCGTTACACCACCCCGCGCGAATACAACATGCCGATGGAGCCGCACGCCTGCGTGGCACACTGGCAGGAGGGCAGGATCACCGTCTGGGAGCCCAGTCAGTGGGTGGCGGGCGCGCAGGTGGAGATCGGCGAGTGGATGGGCATTGAAACCGAAGCCGTGCGGATTATCTCGCCTTACGTCGGCGGCGGCTTTGGTTCAAAACCGGTGCCTTACACCCACGTTGCACTGGCGTGCGTGGCGTCACGCGCGCTGAAGCGCCCGATCAAAGTGTCGCTGACCCGCCCGCAGACCTTTACCGGCCTGGGCGGTCGTCCGGCTACCTCGCAGCAGCTGGAGCTGGGCGCCTCGCGTGACGGTAAAATTCAGGCGATTATCCAGCGCAGCTTCAGTGAAACGTCACTGATTGACGTCTTCGCCGAGAACTGCAGCAAGGTGACCGCCCGCATGTATGCGGTGGAGAACGTCTCCGCTCAGCATCAGGTGCGCCCGATCAACACCGTCACGCCTGGCTGGATGCGTGCGCCGGGTGAAAATCCCAGCGCCTTTGGCCTTGAAGTGGCCATGGATGAGATGGCCTATGCCCTGAACATCGACCCGCTGGAACTGCGGCTGCGCAACTGGGCCGATAAAGATTACCAGCTGGATCTCCCCTGGAGTTCGCGCCGTCTGAAAGAGGCGTATCAGAAAGGGGCAGAGGCGTTTGGCTGGGACAGGCGGATTATGACGCCGCGCTCAATGCGGGAAGGACGCGAACTGATTGGCTGGGGCATGGCCTCCGGCACCTATCCGGTCAACAAACTGCCGGCGGAGGCGAAAATCATCCTGACGCCGCAGGGCCGGTTTGTGGTGCAGTGTGCAGGCGCAGATATCGGTACCGGCACCTACACGATTCTGGCGCAGACTGCCGCCGACATTCTGGGCGTCGACTCCACCACCATTGAGGTTGAGCTGGGTGACACCCGCTTACCGCGCGCCGGCGTCGCGGGCGGTTCGCAGCTGGCAGGTAACGTCACCGCCGCCGTGAATGACACTGCTAAAAGAATGCGCGCGCAGCTGCTGAAGCTGGCCAGCGAGCTGCCACAGTCGCCGCTCAATGGCACCCCCGCCTCTCAGCTCACGCTGAAAGGCGACGCCGTGCAGCACACTCTGCGCAGCGGGCTGGCGGTTTCACTGGCACAGCTGGCGACGCTGGCACCGGCAGAGAGTCTCACGGTCACTGGCGGCACCTTCCCGGATGATATGTCGCAAAGTGAGCGCGACAAGATGGTGCGCAACCTGAATGACATGAGCCGTCCCGAAGCGTTTTCGGCGCACAGCTGGAGCGCGCAGTTTGTGGAAGTGCGGGTTGATGAGGATTTCGGCACCATCCGGGTAAAACGCATGGTGGCCGCGCTCGACAGTGGCCGTCTCTACAATCCGAAACTGGCACGCAGCCAGTGGATTGGCGGGATGATCATGGGGGTCGGTCAGGCGCTGATGGAAGAGGGCATTATCGATCCGCGTAATGGCCGGGTGATCAATAACAACCTGGCGGACTACCTGGTGCCGGTCAACGGCGACATCCCGAGCATTACCACGATCAACGTCGGGGAGCCCGATTTTGAGGCGACCACGATGGGCGGGAAAGCTGTCGGAGAGCTGGGGATTGTCGGCGTGGCGGCGGCGATCAGTAATGCCGTGTTCCACGCGACCGGCAAGCGCGTCCGCGATCTGCCGATTACGCTCGACAAGATCATCTGAGACGGTTCCTGACCTGCTCCGGCAGGCCGGACAGAGGTCAGGCGGGCGCAGGCTGAAGGCTGCGCCCGTTTTTACGCTGCAGGGAGAGAGAGTGAAGATAGCGTTAATTGTGCTGGCTGCCGGACTGAGCCGCCGTTTTCGTCAGCAGGGGGGCGAGCATAAGTTACTGGCCCGCCTTGATGGCAAACCGCTGCTGCAACATACGCTGGAACAGGCCGCGGCCAGTGGACTTGACCTGTTCGTGGTGACGCGTCCCGACGCCGCTGCGCTTCAGGCGCTCTGCACCTCCGCCACGCTGGTATTGTGTGACAGCGGCGGACTGGGGGAGTCGATCGCGGCAGGCGTTAACGCCACGCGCGACTATGACGGCTGGCTGATTGCGCTGGGAGATATGCCGTTTGTGTCAGTCGCGAGTTACCGCGCCGTCAGCACGGCGCTGGCAGACGCGCCTGTCGTCCGACCCTGGGTGGCGGGCAGGCCGGGGCATCCGGTGGGCTTTCAGCGTCACTGTTATCCGGTCCTGAGCCGCCTGCAGGGCGACAGCGGGCCGCAGGCACTGGTGAACGCGTCCGCCGTCCGCCTGCCGCTGCACGATCGCGGCTGTCTGTGTGACATCGATTTTCCTGCCGATCTGCAGTTAATAAAGGAATTCTCATGATAACGCTGGATCAACGCGTCATTAATGCCGCCCTCAGCCATGCTCAGGCGGGGCGGGCGGTGTGGCTCTGCACGGTGCTGCGCACCTACGGCTCCTCCCCGCGCGCGCCGGGGACACTCATGACGGTCAGTGAGACCGGCGAGAGTTGCGGCTCGCTGTCGGGCGGCTGCATTGAAGAGGATTTTCTGGCGCAGCTGGCTACCGGGGCTTACCGCGACAGCAGTCAACGGGTGCGTTACGGCGAAGGCGGAATGCGGCCTGATGTCAGCCTGCCCTGTGGCGGCAGTCTGGAGATCGTTATTGAGTTTCTGCCGCCCGATGAGGCCACGCTGGCCCTGCTGACGGCGATGCAGCGGGCGCTGAGCGGGCAGCAGCCGCTGGTAAAAATGATACGCCCCGGTGAACGGGCGCAGTGGGAGACGATCGCCGCCAGTCGGGTATTACCCGCACTGGATGCCAGCGAGCAGCAGATCGTGCTGCCGGTGGGAGCGATTCCGGAACTGCTGGTCGCGGGCTATTCCAGCGTGGCCTATGAGTGCATCCGGCTCGGCCAGATTCTGGGTTTCCATGTGCGGGTCTGTGAGCACCGTCCGGAGATGCTGACGGAGCTGGAGAGCCATTTCGGCGGCGCAGACAACGTGACGCTGGTGTCACAGCATCCGGCGCGCTGGCTGGAACTGAACGGGGCGCATGCGGCGGTGGCGATTGTGGCGCTGACCCACGATCCGCGCATCGACGATTTGACCATGATGGAGGCGATTGCCACCCCTGCCTTCTACATCGGCATCATGGGCTCAGCCAAAAACAGTGAGAAGCGGCGGGCGCGTCTGCAACAGATCGCCGGTATGGATCGTGCCGAACTGGATCGCATCCATGCGCCCATCGGTCTGCCTATCGGCAGCAAAACCCCGGCAGAGATTGCGCTGTCGGTAATGGCCGATATTGTCCGCATCAAAAACGGCGGCCAGTCAGCCGCCTGACCGCGCCGTGTCCGGTGCCAGCCGGTAGAGGTAAGTGCCGGAGAAGGGGATCGGCAGAAATCGCTGGAACAGTTCACGCAACGTCTGCTCCGGGTCAACATCGCTGAACAGCTGCGGATAGAGCGTGGTGGCAAAGAACTCGGTTGCCACCACGTGCCACGGACTGAGGTAGAAGTTGTGCCAGATCGCCCCGGTGTGGCCGTCCCGCAGTGCGGTCAGCTGCTTCAGGGCGTGCTGCTGACCGGTCAGTGCCGGCAGGCTCTGCCGGGTCTGCGCGGCGGAGACGTCGGGTCCGAGTTTAAGTGACCCGGCCTCATCCGCGCTGCCGGTGCCGGTGGCAAAGTAGAAGTCGGGCCGGGCGGCGATGACGCTCTCCTCGCTCAGTCGCCCGAACACCCCGTTGACCTGCTGGCTGGCAATATTATCCCCGCCGGCAAAGCGCAGCAGGTCGCCCAGATTACCCTTTACCGAAGTCACGCAGCATTCATTTCGTCGGCCAAGATGCAGCTGCAACAGCACGCGGGGCCGGGGGCCATGATAATCAGCCAGCCGCGTTTCAATGCGCTGCATATGGGTGCGGTAGAAATGATTAAACTCAGCAGCCCGCTGCGGCTGATTCAGCACGTCCCCCAGCAGCGTCATGCTGCGTTCCGTATTGTTCAGCAGGTCAACCCGCAGGTCGATCTTCACCACCGGGATATGCGCCGCGCTGAGCATCTTCTCCAGCAGGGCGCCGTTTTCACCGTCACGCGCCAGCTGCGGCAGGACAACCACGTCGGGTCTGAGTGCAATCACCTGTTCAGGGTTCATGTCATTGACCCCATCCAGCCCCAGTGGCGTAATCTCGCGCATCTGCGGAAACTGGCGGGCAAAAGCCTGCCAGGTCTGAGGATCATACTTTTTCAGGTCGAGCGGCCACCCCACGATATGCTGCAGCGGATTGCCTGGGGTCAGCAGCGCGACGCTGTAGAGCATCCGGCTTTCACCCAGCACGATGCGTTGCGGATGATCGGGCAGCGTCACCTGGCGACCGGTGATGTCGGTCAGCGTCCGCGCGCCTGCGCCGGCGCTGATGCAGAGCAGGCCGAGCAGCAGCCCGGCACGCAGCGATTTAAAATTCCACACGGGCCTGTACCATCAGGTTACGGGTTTCACCTTCACGGACGCGCAGATTGCCGCCGCTTGAACTGTAGTAGTGCTGGTTGAACAGGTTATTCAGATTCAGACGCAGCTGGGTTTTTTCACCAAACAGGCGATTGTTCCACGCCACAAAGGTGTCTGCCACCACATAGTCGGGCAGGGTAAAGCTGTTATCAGGATCGCCTGCACGGGTGCCGACATAGCGGGCACCGCCGCCGAGTCGCAGTGAGCCTGGCAACCCGCTGACCTGCATCTCATGACTCAGATAGAGCGCACCAGACTGGCGCGGCGCATTCTGCAGCCGGTTGCCGTTGTTGTCCGGATTGACCCGGTCGCTGACGATCTCCGCCTGGTCATAGCTGTAGCTGGCGCTGAGATCCCAGCCGGGAGAAATCTCGCCGTTCAGCTCAAACTCCGCGCCGGTAGATCGCGCCTTATCAATCGCCCGCGTGCTGCCATTGATGTTCAGCGACATCGCCTTTTCATCAATGCGATAGAGAGCCACGGTCGCCAGGAGTTTCGGCGACAGCTGCCATTTACTGCCAACCTCCCAGCTGGTGCCCTGTTCCGGCTTGCCGACGTTGCCATTGTCATCCACGTCGGTGGAAGGGGTAAACGACTTGCTGACGCTGGTGTAGAACGAGAGGTCGGGCGTCAGTTTGTAGATCACCCCTGCCTGCGGCAGAAATTTATTTCCCTCATCGTTCAGGGTTTCCACCTGCGGATTCACACCGCGAGAAGCACGCTGTTCGTAGTGCTGATAACGGCCGCCCAGCACCACAATCCAGTCGGATGAGAGCGAAATGCTGTCCTTGAGATAGAGTGAACGGCTGTGAATGCGGTTCAGGTTATTGGCCGCGGTTCTGTTTTCCGTGCTGGCATCGGTCACCGGAGAGAGCAGGTCATAGTCGGGACTGAAGTAGCTGAACTGACGGTTGACCCTGCCCTGATACTGATGCGCGCGGTAGGTCTGGTTCATCTCATAATCTGTCCCTGCCACCAGCGCGTGCGACATGCCGAGGATTTCTGGATTCCCCAGCAGATCCCAGCTGACATATTTGGTTTTATGGTTAAAACCACGATTGGCATCGGCACGGCGCGTGACCACGCCGCTGCTGGCATTCACCGCCGTCACCCGCACTTCATTATTGTCATAGCGCCGCTGGTTCCAGCCCAGGGTCAGACGGGTTGTCCACTCGTCGTTAAACTGCCAGTCGTAGTGCGCGTTCAGGGTTTTGTTATGTCCCCAGGCGTGATTGGCTTTGTCATCCAGACGATCTTTATAGCCGATATCAATCGGCCGGCCATTGATAAAGGCGGTGCCGCGATCGTAGGGGATATCATAACGGTAGTCGGCATAGCTGATCAGAAAGCTGGCCTGCTCACCAAACCATTGCAGTGAGGGGGCCACCAGCGTGTGCTCCTCACGGCCGAAGTTGCGCCAGTAATCCTGATTCTGTTTTTCGGCAATCAGCCGGAAGGCGAAACCCTTGCCCAGCGGCCCGGTGACGTCCAGCGTGCCTGCTCCGCCGCCTTCGCTGGTGTAGCGTCCGCTGACGCTGGAGTGCCAGTTGTACTGCGGCTTTTTGCTGACCACATTGATGATGCCGCCCGGATTCTGAATGCCATAGAGCAGGGAGGAGGAGCCTTTCAGCACCTCCACCCGCTCCGTGGTGGCATCGACGTTAAGGCCCTGACTGCTGCGGATTCCATCGCGGTAGATCGACCCGTCGGCATTGCTGCCGAAGCCGCGTCGCACAAAGCCATCCTCGGTTCCGGCCAGGGTGTTCGCTTCGCTCACCCCGCTGACAAAACGCATCGCTTCTGCCAGCGAGCTGACCTGATAATCCTCCAGCTGCTGCTGTGTCACCACGCTGACCGACTGCGCTTCATCCAGCCGGGCAGTGGGCATTTTGCTGGCAACGCTGCTCTGGCTGGCGCTGTAATTTCCTTCCGGATTCGCCTCTGCGGTGACGGTGATATCCGGTGCGCTGTCGGTTGCTGCTTCAGCCTGCGGCAGCAGGATGCTGCCGCAGATCGCCACGACCAGAGCAGAGTGCCGGGCCGGATAACGGGAGTCTGAACTGTTTTTCATTTTTCTTTTCGTTTCTGAAGCTGAGGTCAATAACGCCCGGCATGACCTTCTGTCGGTCACACAGGGCTTCCCTGGAGGTCTTCTGCAACATGCAGTGTGTTAAACAGCGAAGCGTTAAGCCGGAAGGGGGGAAGAACCTCTCACCGCCCCGACGACAATGCTTCTCATCTGTAATTGAGAATCATTCAATCATCAGCCGGTGTAGTAGTAAATATAATTTAATCGTAAAATACTACATTTCGCCTGAGGCAAATTTTCAGCGGAAGGCTAAGTGAAGCTCTGTTTATCTGTCTGTAATATAATTAAATTACTTATTTTTAGTCTGAATGTTGACGCTTAATCCACAGCGTTATCAGGTGAATAATCAGACACTCCGACTCTTTCACTACATCTTTTTCGCCGATCGGGTCGTGAAAATGAGAGCGTAATTGAGAGACGAAAAGTTAATTCCCCCTGAATCAGGTGAAGCATGAAATCGATCCGGACAGTAAAGAACAGAACCGATGTGCTGGCAGAGCGCCTGCGCGCCAGGGAAAAGCAGCTCTCGCCGCGTCTGCTTGCCGTAGCCCGTTACCTCGATCAACAGCGCGAAACGGTGCTGGAGAGCACGGCGATGGAGATCGCCCTGGCAAATCAGACCTCAGATGCCACCGTCATCCGCGCGATTCAGGCACTGGGTTTTAGCGGCCTGCGCGACCTGAAAGAGACGCTGAAAGTCTGGTTCGGGCCGGCGCTGACTTCCGAAGATAAGATGGTGACGACCGTCAGTGAGGTGACCAGCGACGTGAGCAGCGCCATCGACTTTGTGCTGTCGGGCCACCGCCACGCCTGTGAGGTGCTCTCTCAGCCGCAGAACCGCGTGGCGGTCGCGGATGCGGTCACGCTGCTGAGCGAAGCGCGCGCCGTCGCGATTTTTGGCATCAACGCATCGGGCATTCTGGCGGACTATAGCGTGCGGCTGCTTAACCGCATCGGCCTGCCAGCCTTTTCACTGAACCGTTCTGGTGTGGCGCTGGCTGAACAGATGCTGGCGATGCAGCGGGGCGATGTGCTGGTGATGATGGCACAGCAGTCGGCACACCGGGAGGGGACAACGGTCGTGCGTGAGGCGAAACGGCTCGGCATTCCGCTTGTGCTGCTGACCAACGCCACCGACTCCTTTTTTGCCCGCGAAGCCGATGTGGTGATCAACGTGCCTCGTGGCGGTGAAAAAGGACGCATTCCGCTGCATGGCACCATCATGGTCTGTCTGGAGATGCTGATCCTGTCGGTGGCTTCTGCGATGCCGCAGCGCACGGTCAAAACCATGAAACGTCTGCAGGATTTCTATCGTGGCCTGAAGCCCGCCACTAAAAAGTAGCCGCGCTGACTCCGCTGTAGCCGGTGCGGCCGCAGACCGCTTTCACGCCAGATTTTTCCCGCTTTGCGAGCCAGATCTCGCCTTTTTCTCAGCCTCTTTCGCCGGACGACTACGCTTACTGCTAACCGCGCCATCGGGTGCGGTTCGTCCTCCTTTACCCCTGTGCGGAGCTGCTGATGAAACCCCTTCACGCGCAAACCCTTTTCTGCTGTGCGATCCTGAGTCTGCTGTCACCGTTGCCCGCCGCGGCATGGAGCCACCTCACCGTCTTTGGCGACAGCCTGAGCGATGGCGGGAACGTAGGGCGCTTTACCTATGATGGCGCAACCCACCCGCTGTATGACGAGATCGTCGCGCAGTCGCTGGGCGATACCTTACGTCCTTCATCGCAGGGCGGAAACAACTATGCCGAGGGCGGTGCCGTCGCGGTACCGGCGATCAACCCCCTGTTTAATACCCAGGATCAGCTGCAAAGTTATCTGGCATCCCGCGGCGGGCGGGCCGATCCCGATGGCCTCTATATCCACTGGATCGGCGGCAATGACTTAGCGGCGGCGGCGCTCTCCCCCCTGACTGCCCGGCAGCTGGTCGATAACAGCGCCGGTGCGGCGGCCTCACAGGTTAGCCGGTTGCTGGATGCCGGCGCCGGAACGGTGATTGTGCCGACGGTGCCCAACGTGGGGGCCACCCCCGCGCTGTTGCAGGCGATTCTGCAGACGCTCGGACCCGCCGCGCAACCGGCCACGGCGGCGCTGTTTCAGTCGCTGAGCACCCGCACCACGCCAGACCGGGCCGCGCGCGAGCAGGCGATTGAAACGGCTCTGGGTGAGGCGGCGGGGCAGCTTTCTGCGATTCCGCCGATCCGTGAGGCGCTCGCGCAGCAGCTGATCGCTGCCTGGCGGTTACTGAGTGAGGCCGCCTCGGCGCTGACCGACCGTTACAATCAGGCCGAAGAGGAGGGGCTGCTGGCGGCCCGCGGCAACATCGCCCGGGTAGATATCAATGGCCTGTTTAATGAGGTGATCGATAATCCGGTCCGCTATGGACTCACCAACACCGCCGGCATGGCCTGCCCGCCCGGCGTGTCGTCGATGGACTGCACCGCTTCCACGCCGGGATTTTCATCCTCGCAGCAGTATCTGTTTGCCGACCGGCTGCATCCCAGCCCGGCCGTCCATGCGCTGATCGCCGATTACATTCAGTCAGTGCTTAACGCACCGCTGCAGGTGGCGGCGCTGAGCCGTGCCCCCTCAATGCTGGTGGGCGATGCGCAGAATACGCTGGATGGGCATCTGCAGCAGCAGCGTCAGCAGCCCGCAGAGGCGGGCACGTTAACCGTTTTTGGCGGTTACGCCGGGCAGCAGCGGGATTTTCGTGGCGACAGTCTGCTGGATGGGGATGCCACCAGCGCCACCGGCACCGTGGGGGTGGGCTATCAGCTGACCGATGCATGGCAGGCCGGCGCGATGCTCTCCACCACCTCGCAGCGCCAGCAGCCCTCGTCGCGCTTCGATTACCGCTTGCGCGGTAATCTGGTGGCGATCTGGAGCCAGCTGAACTACCTCGACCACGGCTGGATAAACGCGGACGCTCACTATGCCGATCTGGATTTCGACGATATTAAACGCCAGGTGAAACTGGGGCCTGCGACCCGCACCGAACAGGGTAACAGTGGCGGGAAAGTGCTCGGGATGCGGGTGCAGACCGGCTGGGACTTTCCCGTTGGCCGTTACGTCACGACCGGGCCGGTGGCGAGCTATGCGCTCGACTACACGCGGGTCGGCGGCTATCAGGAAGAGGGCAACAGCAGCACCTCTATGCGCTTTGGCGACCAGACCCTGCACGCCCAGGTCGGCTCCCTGGGCTGGCGTATCGACAGCAAAGATTTGCCGGTCAATCCCTGGGCGCAGATCAGTTACAACCATCAGTTTGGTGACAGTGACTCCGCGGTAACGGCCGGACTGAAATCAACCCGCACCGCCTTTACCCGCAGCAGTGATGGCAGGGATGATAACTGGATCAACATGGCCGTGGGAGCCAGCGTGCCGCTGGGTGCCGCAGTGAATGCTTTTGCGGGCGTTTCGGCCGTGGCGGGTAACAGTGAGACGCATCAGGTGACGTGGAACGTGGGAGTGAATGCCCGTTTTTAACCGGGCAGATCAACGGCGCTGACGTCCTGAACCTGCCGCCCCGCCAGCGCGGAGCGGCAGATAACCTGCAGCACAGCCAGCAAAGAAAGCGGCAGCTATGCGCGGACCAGCGCTTCCTGCGCCTCCAGCTCACGCACCCGGGGTATGACCTCACGTCCGAAGAATTCGACTTCTTCATGAAAGTGCAGAAACGCCAGCAGCAGCAGATCCACACCGGCCCGCTTCAGCGCGATAATCCGTTCGGCAATCTGCTGCGGTGTACCGATCAGGTTGGTTTTAAAGCCATCGTTATACTGCACCAGATCCTCAAACGACGATTTCGCCCAGTTTCCCTCGCCCTCCGGTGATGCGCTGCCCGCATTTCTGACCTCATGCTGAAAGCCTTTGACCGCATCCGGGTTAGCTTTGCGGATGATCTCCTGCAGCACCGCCTGCGCCTCCTGCTCACTGTCACGGGCAATCACAAAACCGTTCAGGCCGATCCGCACCTTGTGCTGGTTGACGCTGGCTTTCGCCCTGATGTCGGCCACCTGCTGACGCACCCCCTCCGGGGTATTGCCGTTGGTGAAGTACCAGTCTGACACCCGGGCGGCCATATCCCGCGCCGCCCGTGAACTGCCGCCCTGAAAAATTTCCGGCAGCGGTGACAGCGGTTTCGGTTTCATGGCGTAGTCGCGAAAGCGATAAAAATCCCCGGCAAAGGTAAAGCTCTCTTCGCGCCAGATGCCGCGCAGGCAGCGGATAAACTCTTCCGAGCGCAGGTAACGCTCTTCATGATCGAGCCAGGGTTCGCCGATCGCCTTAAATTCGCCCCGGAACCAGCCGCTGACAATATTCACGGCGATGCGCGGCCCATAGAGATGACTGATGGTGGCGATCTGCTTCGCCGCGAGCACCGGATTCCACGGGCCGGGCAGCAGAGCCGCAATTACTTTCAATCGCGACGTCTGGCTGAGCAGATCCTGAGAAAAGGTGACCGACTCATGCTGATTGTCCGCGCCGTAACCGGCGGTAAAACGGATCTGCGTCAGCGCGTAGTCAAAGCCCGCCTCTTCGGCAATCTGCGCCAGTTTCCGGTTATATCCGGCATCCCAGCGGGTACGCTGCTCTATCTGACTGATCACCAGTCCGCCTGAGACATTCGGCACCCAGTAGGCGAACTGCAGGGGTTGAGTTTCTGACATCGTTGCTCTCCTGATATAGCTGAATCACTGGTAACGTAAATTTATCCAAACTTTCAGATATAAAAGGAAAGGCTAAGCAGTAACCATGCCAGTCAGTAAGCCGCTGTTTTAACAACAGTGAATCCGGATTGACGCCGCCGGTGCTGTTGCAGATGCAGCAGGATGAAAACAGCCGGTTTGCCAATGCAACAGCCCTGTTTTGCAGGTAGCCGAGTGCGCCACAACGTGGTGTGATAGCGAACCGGGTATTCAGCAAAAGGAGGGCAGTATGATAGTCAGAGAAGCCTCGCCTGAAGAGGCGCATCGTTTATGGGAGATCAGAAATCGGGCGATCCGCCACGGCTGCCAGCATGCCTATCCGCCAGAGGTGCTGACCGCCTGGACGCCAGACCGGATGCCCGCCAGCTTTCCGGCGATGATCCGCGAGAACCCCTTTTTCGTGATTGATGGCCCGGCCGGCGAGCCGGTTGCGACCGGATTGCTGGATCTCAGCGCGGCCAGCGTGGAGGCGATTTTTACGCTGCCTGAATTTACCGGACAGGGCCTGGCGGGCCGGATTATCGACAGAATCAAAGCGGAGGCGCTACAGCGTGGCTATCACCGTCTGACGCTGGCTTCGACGCCCAATGCTGCCGGCTTTTATCAGCAGCATGGCTTCCGGGTTCTGGGCGAAAGTCTCTATCCTTCGAAGCTGGCGGGCTGTGCGTTACGCTGTGTGGAGATGGCGATTACGCTCTGACGTTCTGCTGCGCGGGGCGTGCCACAAGTTTCCCGCGCAAAGACTTCGCAAGCTCACGCCGGTAAGGTATAGTCCGCGTTTTTTGGAGGAACCATGCTGACTGACTCATCAACTCGTCTCAATAAATACATCAGCGAGAGCGGTATCTGCTCCCGCCGCGACGCCGATCGATACATCGAGCAGGGCAACGTTTTCATTAACGGCAAACGCGCCACTGTGGGCGCGCAGGTATTTGCAGGCGATGTGGTGAAGGTGAATGGTCAGCTGATCGAGCCGCGTGATGAAGAGGATCTGGTGCTGATCGCGCTGAATAAACCGGTGGGGATTATCACCACGATGGAAGAGGGCGAGCGCGATAACATCAGCGACTTCGTTAATCATAGTAAGCGCGTCTTCCCGATTGGCCGTCTCGATAAAGATTCTCAGGGCCTGATTTTCCTGACCAACCACGGCGATCTGGTCAATAAAATCCTGCGCGCCGGTAACAACCACGAGAAAGAGTATGTGGTGACCGTCGACAAACCGATCACCGATGAGTTTATTGCCGGTATGGGCGCGGGCGTGCCCATGCTCGGCACCGTCACCAAAAAGTGCAAAGTGAAAAAGGAAGCGCCGTTTGTCTTCCGTATCACGCTGGTGCAGGGGCTGAATCGCCAGATCCGCCGTATGTGTAAGCACTTTGGCTATGAAGTGACGAAGCTTGAGCGTACCCGCATCATGAATGTCAATCTCAAAGGCATACCGCTGGGCGAGTGGCGCGATCTGACTGACGACGAACTCATTGAGCTGTTTAAACTGCTGGAAAATTCTTCGTCTGAAGAAAAACCGGCTAAGAAAGCCAAAGCGCCTGCTAAACCTGCGGCGGGAAAAAAAGCGCAGAAAGGCCCGGCGAAACCGGCTGAAAAAGCGGATGCCGGTGGTGCCTCACGCAAGCGCTTTACCCAGCCGGGTCGCAAGAAGAAAGGACGCTGAGGCCTTGCCCTCGCAGAGCGCCGCCCCTGCGCGCTCTGCCTCGCGTCTCGATCCGGCCCCTCACGGGATGATGCGGGCCGCTCTGAAGCGACTGGACAGATCGCAAAACATCTGATCCGTCGCGCGATAGTGGTGAAACCCCGCCCGCCGCAGCTTGCTGCCATCACCAAACATGTCGTAATCCCAGCCAAAGACAAAATCCGCGAACGTTCCATCACTCAGGGCCAGAATGTCGGGCTGCACCAGGGCGTTCTCTTCCGCAATCTTCCGCCAGAGCCCTCGGTAATCCTGAAAAAGCTGCCGGAAAGAGAGGGTAACCGGCGGCGCGATTGCCAGTTCAAACCAGGCCGCGATGACCGGCCACAGTTCACTCCAGCGCCAGAGGTCGCCATTGTTGATATTAAAGGCCTGGTTGGCCGCCGCGGGCGCACATGCGGCCCAGAGCGTCGCATCGGCAAGCAGTGAGGCGTCGGTAAAATCGACCATGCTGTGCCAGGTTGCCAGCGAACCGGGAAAGCGTAACGGCAGCTGCGCCGCCCGGCAGAGGGAAGCATACAGCGCCAGACTCAGGGCCAGATTCATGCTGTTGCCCGGCCATTCGCTCCCCACCACGCCGGGTCGCAGGGCGCTCCAGTGCCAGGCTTTACCCTGCTGCTGTGCGCTCAGCCAGGCCAGCTGTGCGGCGTTAAATTCGGCACCCGGCACACCAGGATCGCTTTCCCGCGCCGGGGTTTTGAACCGGCCCAGATGCGCGCCGTAGACTTTGTATCCCTGCATCAGGCTGACATGCTCAAGCGGCGCGATAGCCTCAATGACCCGCACCAGATTCTGCAGCATCACCAGATTGGGCTCCACCATCGCCTGCCAGTCAGCGGCGCTGAGCCAGGCACTGTAGAAGAGATGCGTGACGTCAGTCAGCGAAGCGAGCTGCTGCGCACTCTGCTCCGGATCCCGCAAATCGACCCGGAAGGTTTCAATCCCGCTCCCGGCAGCGGCAGCGCGGTGGGTCAGCGCCCTGACCTGCCAGTGATTGTCAGCCAGCGCCTGGCAGAGTTGCTGCCCGACAATCCCGCTGGCGCCTGCCACTAATGCCACCCTGTTTTTCTGCGTCATGCTTACCTTCCCCTCTTATTGAGTAACGGAACGCATTCTCACCTGCCAAAGATTCTGATTAAATCCCACCAGCCGGATATCACTTATCAGGAAAATCATTAAATGCAGAACAAACTGAATGCCATTCAGACCTTCATCCGGGTGGCGGAAGCGGGCTCCTTCTCGGCAGCGGCACGGCAGAACGGCATGAAACAATCGGCCGTAAGTCAGCAGATTGCAGCCCTTGAGGAGGCGCTGGGCGTTGTGCTGCTGCACCGCACCACCCGCAGCATGGCGCTGACGGAGCAGGGGCAGCGTTATCTGCAGCAGGTCAGACACCTGCTCAATGCGATGGAGGAGCTGGAGCAGCAACTGCGGCCCGACTCGCAACCGCTGAGCGGGAGGATGCACATCCAGTTACCGAGCGGCATCGGCCAGCGGTTGATGCCGTCTCTGATTGCCTTCCAGCAGGCGCATCCGGCCCTGCAGTTAACCCTTGCGCTGGAAGATCGTCTGTCAGACCTGATTGCGGAGGGCGTTGACCTGGCGATTCGTCTGAGTGAGTTGCCGCCAACCACGCTGGCGGCCCGGGTACTGACCACCGTTGAAACCGTGCTGGTGGCGTCCCCTGATTGGATCGCCCGTCACGGTACACTCCAGACTCCGGCTGAGCTGGCGCATCATCCCCATGTCCGTTTCAGCGGCGTTTCCCCGGACGCCCCGCTGCAGTTGCTCTCGGCGACAGAGAGGATCTCTGTTCCGGTGAAGAGCGTGTTTCGCGCCAACAACAGCGATGCCCTGAGGCAGGCTCTGGAGGCCGGGCTGGGGATTGGCGGATTGCAGACCCTGATTGGCGCGGAGGCGCTGGCATCCGGCAGGCTGGTACGGCTATTACCGGACTGGCGGCTTCCCGACCGCTATCTCTACGCCATTTTCCCTGATGCCCGTTTTATTCCTCACCGGGTACGCGCGCTGGTGGCGCGGTTGAGTGAAGTGCTGGAGGCGGAAGACCAGACAGGAAGGACGGCATGATTGAATTTTAGCCGATGCAGGGATAAACTATCCCCTGATTGGGGATAGGGAATGACATGGACGCACTCTTCATCGAACTTTCCAGCTTTCAGAAATACCGGCCTGATTATCTTAGTGATGACCATTTACGACAAAGATCAACGCGATGACCTCACTAAGGCGCAGCGAGATGCGCTGGCGACGGCACTGCAGGTGATCAAAAAAGGGCTAAGGCATGTCTGAACGCGATATTTTCAGTGAACTCATGACGGGGATGCAGGAACTCCAGGATCACCAAGAGGGAAAGATCACGCTGAAGCATCACAAGGTGACAAAACGCGCGCCTGTTACCCTTACGCCGCAGGAGTTGCGCGACGTCCGTGAAAAACTCAATCTCTCTCAGGCTGTATTTGCTCATTACCTTCACACAGGTGAAACCACTTATCAGAACTGGGAGCAGGGCAGAGCCAGACCTAATGCACAGGCAGTTTTATTGATTCGTATGGTCCAGCAGAATCCTGAAACACTTAAAACTCTCGCGCAGTTGTGATCTCATAAGCCGGACATCGCGCGTCATCAGGACGCGCCTCTCAGCTGCCTGCTCTGTGCGGTGAAAGATCCTGAACCTCCCCGGTCGTTCCGCCGGACCCCATCCGCCACGGCCATACAGCGGTCACATTCAGAACAGCGACACTTTTCACTCTGATCAGAGCGTGGCAGGATAAGCGCAAACTATCATGGAGTGAGCCTGATGTTACTGAAAGGTATGAACGATCCGCTGCTGAAAGCGTATCAGCATCCGAAGTCACGGATGATGATCAGCCGTTTCAGGGGACTGGCGGGCGATCGACGCGTCAGTGACTGGCAGGCGTTCACTATTCTGGTGACAGGCTTTACCAACTACTGGTTTGTGCAGGCCGGTCACTACTCAATTAATGTCACCCTGACCAAAACCCGCCAGTTCGATTTTCTGCAGGACTTTCTGCATTTTACCGTGACGCTGGATGGCCTGATTGCAGATGAACATTTTGGCAGCCCGGACTTTGTGCTGCCCCATTACGACGTGCCCTACGAATTCTGCCGCTGGCGCAACAAACGCGGCTACGACGCCTTAACCACCTATGTCAGTAAACAGGGCGTGAAATCCCACAAGGGGATCTTTACCGTCTCGGAAGGCCTCTCCCCGGAGGAGCAGGTGATGAAATGGGAAGGGGTGGTAAACGTCTACGACAAAACCTTTTTCAGCGTGACGAACTTCAACACCACGCAGGAATTTCTGATCAAAGATATCAGCCGATCGATTCAGGAAGGTCTGCTGAAACACCTGAGTTTTTACCGCGACCTGTTTCACTACATCTTCCCCACACCCACTGAGGCGCGATTGCAGGCGCGGGATGACAGGCGCTATCTGGCTAAAAAATAGCGCCCTGGTGCACCCCGCGTTGTGCCGCAAAGTCAGCCGTTTCTCTGCGGGTTTACCACTTCATCTCGCCGGTGTTCACTTTCGCGCTGAGCTCCAGCGAACCCGGCTCGGCCAGTCCTGGCCAGGCGGCCGTCATGGCGCTAATCACCTCTGCTGAGGTTTTGTGCTGCGACAGCGCCTGCTCAAAGGACTTCAGGTAGTTGAGGGTAAAATCCACGGCCTGCGATCCGGCGGGGCGCGCACCCAGATAGTGACCCGGGATGACGTTCTGCGGATGCAGCGTCTGCATCTCTGTCAGTATATGACGCCACGCCGCACGGCTTTCAGGGGTCTGGGTGTCTGCTGTCCAGACATGAATGCCGGAAGAGAGGGCCGTCCCACCCAGAATGGTGCTGGCGGAGGGGATCCAGACGTAAGCGGCATACTGATCCGGATGACGCAGCTCCAGCACTTCACCGTCTACGCTAAACCGTGTCTCATGCGTCACCTCTGGCACGGTCAGCGCGTCAGGCGCGCCCTGCTTCATCTGCGGACCCCAGTATTTCAGCTTCGCCTCATGGGTCTCCTGAATATGTTTCACCACAGCGGGTGAGGCCACCACCTTCACATCCGGCCAGGCTTTAACAATCGGTTCCAGGCCAAAATAGAAGTCGGGATCGCCGGAGGTTATCACGATTTCTTTCAGTTTTTTGCCGCTCTGTTTAATCATCGCCACCAGCTTCTCACCATCCTCCGTGCTGAACTGCGCATCAAACAGAATGGCTTCGGTGGGGCCGGAGACCAGCGTAGATGAAACGGCAAACAGGCCCTTTTCCTGTGGATTATAGGTTTCAAGTTTCAGGGTCGTGGCGCTGGCAGAGGCTGAAGCCAGCATCATAATTAAAGCGTGAGCGGCAATTTTCATGTTTATCCTCAGAGGGTAATCGCCGCACAGGGCGGCGCAAATGATCATGTTTTGTGTCAGTGGCGCTATTTTACGCATTCTGACATCTGTTAAAATTCCCGAAATCAGACATGCTGAGTTTCATAATCCGAACAGGTAAAACAGATGGACAGAGTGACTGCGGCGGCCGTTTTTAACCGGATCTGTGAGCTGGGAAGCCTGAGTGCGGCATCACGCGCACTGGGGATCTCCCGTCCCATGGTGAGCCGTTATCTGGAAGAGATGGAGAGCTGGGCCGGAACGCGTCTGCTGCATCGCTCGTCACGTCGTCTGACGATCACCCCTGCAGGCGAGGCGATTCTGGAAAAGACCCGCCAGCTGGCACGCCTTTCGGAGGAGATCCGTCAGGAGACCCCGCAGGGAATACCCGCCGGGACATTGCGCATCGCCTGCGCGCACTTCACGGCTGTCCACCTTGTCGGTCCGGTGATCCCCGACTTTCTGGCGCGCTATCCGGCCCTGCGCATCGAGCTGGAGATCAATAATCAGCCTGTCAGCCTGATTGGTGAACGGATCGATCTCGCCATCCGCATCACTGATACGCCGGAGCCGGGCACTATCGCCCGCCGCCTGGGTGACTGCTGCTCTGTCCTCTGCGCCTCACCGGCCTATCTGCAGCAGCACGGGATGCCGCAAACGCCTGACGATCTGGCGCACCATAACTGCCTCTGTTACAGCCATTTCGCCGGACAGAGCTGGCACTTTACCTCCCCGCAGGGAGAGAAAATGGCGGTGGCGGTCAAAGGAAATTTCAGCGCCGGGATCTCCTCTCTGTTGTGTGATGCGGCCAGTGCAGACTGTGGGATTGCGATGGTGCCCGAGCAGGAGGCGCGTCAGGCTCTGGAAAGCGGAAAACTGGTCACCTTACTGCCCGATTATGAGCCGGGACGCATTGGCATCTGGGGACTTTACCTGTCGCGGGAACATCAGCCTGCAGCACTGCGGCTGATACTCAATGAACTGCAGCGCAACCTTTTGGGTCATGCCTGAGCCAGCCTCACAACCGATAACAGGGAAGAAGAAATGAGTGACAATCAACCCCTTTACTGGAATCGTATGGTGCCAGAACTCACCGTAACCGATTTTGCCGCCTCACTGCATTTTTACACGACGGTACTGGGATTCAGCGTGAGAATACAGCGGCAGCAGCCGGACTTCGCTTACCTGTGCTATGGCGAGGCGCAACTGATGATTGAGCAGTTTCATCCTCAGGGCTGGAACACGGCAGAGCTTCACTGGCCGCTGGGACGGGGCATCAATTTTCAGATTGAAGTGGATGATATTCAGGTCGTGCTGACTCGGGTGCAAAAGCAGGGTATTCCGCTCTATCGCCCGCTGCGGGATACGGTGTATGACACCGGCGGGACAACCGCCTGTCAGCGCGAGTTTCTTCTGCAGGATCCGGATGGTTATCTGCTGCGGTTCAGCCAGTATCTGGAATGAGCTGAAAACATTTCGGGTAAATTCCGCAGTGGCAGCGCGGATATCTCTCATTCCGGAACGCCTGAGTGATATTTATTTTGAACAGGCAGTCAGAATAAAAATCATCATGCACATTTCTGTCACTGCAGAAAATGCCTCAGCTTATTTAACCTTTCCACTAATCCGTCTTTGCGTTTAACTCCTGCTATTCTGTGTTGATGTTAATTATACCGTTAACGCCAAAAATTCTTTTTTTACTATCGATGTTAAAAAAACGAGGGCGATGAAAAGTCCGGCTGGCGAAGATTTACATTTAATTCTCTTTTCAGTGCTTAATCTTTTGCGATCTGCGCCGATAACTCCTGACACACATTCAGGAGGATGCAGGATGAAATCATTTTTACTCGCTGGCTTTACCACGCTCTTAATGACAATCGCCGGGGCAGCAAGTGCTGGTTCGGATTCAGGCACGATTACCTTTCGCGGCATGGTGACGAATGATTCATGTGATATGAACACCGGAAAGAATCAGGTCGTGTTCAGTTGTTATGATTCTGGCAGGGGAAAGACTACGCTGACGACGGCTGATCTCCGAAATCTCCACTCTCTGAACAGGTTACCTGCAGAAGTGAAGATGCACTGGTTAAACGCCGAAAAAACCAGAGGGATTCTGTCCCTCACTTATCTTTAATTTTTTTGCCATTCTGACGAAAATTGATTGCGCCCGGGGCGAAACAGGAATAAAAGTAACGTTACCAAACCCACAGCGAAAAAGTGGGTATCAGAGAAAACCTTATATCGCCAGACCCTTTTTGTCAGCACCAGGGAACCAGATGCAAAAAAAAGCCCACCTTATAAAAGGTGGGCTTTTTCACTGTTAATGCGCTTCAGTTAATTATGACGGGTCAGAGGAGCGCTGCACAAAATAGCGCGTGCTTTTCTGTTCTGCCTTTTTACGGCGCAGCAGCAGGCTGGTCGCAATAATAACCAGCGTTAAACCGCCCGTCGCCACTAATTCTGTCTGGTGTTTAGGATCAAACAGCATGATCACCAGCACCGTGACGATAAACAGAATCGTGACCCAGGTCAGACCGGGAAACAGCCACATGCGGTAAGTCAGGACTTCACCCGCCTGCTCGCGTTTTTTGCGCAGCACCAGATGGGATGCGGCAATCACCAGGTAGACCAGCAGCGCAATGGCACCCGAGGTGGCGAGTAAAAATTCGAAGACCGCGCTGGGCGCCAGGTAGTTGGCGATCACCGCCAGAAACGCTGCCGCAGTCGAGAGCAGCACCGCAACCCAGGGTGTGCCGCTGCGATTGGTGCGTGAGGCCGCAGCGGGCGCATCCTTGCGGCGTGATAGCGAGTAGAGCATGCGCGAGGAGGTGTAGAGCGCCGAATTCAGACAGCTGCACACCGCCATCAACACCACCAGATCGACGATCAGCCGGGCATGAGGAATGCTCATCGCCTGCAGAGCGGTCTGCCAGGAACCCTGTTCAACCAGGCCTGGCGTATTCCACGGAACCAGCGCCACCACGAAGAAAATCGACAGCAGGTAGAACAGCGCGATACGCCAGATCACCGAGTTAGTCGCTTTCGTAATCTGCCGGCCGGGATTTTTCGACTCTGCGGCGGCAATAGTGACAATCTCGGTGCCCATAAAAGAGAACATCGTGGTCAGGATAGCCGCCACCACCGCGCCGAGGCCATTTGGCATGAAGCCGTTGGTGTCATAAAGATGCGACAGGCCGCTGGTGTGACTGTCAGGCAGCAGACCAAACACGGCGGCACCTGCGACGGCCAGGAACAGGATGATCGCCACGACCTTGATCAGGGCAAACCAGAATTCAAACTCACCGTAATTTTTCACGCTCAGCAGGTTGGTAATGGTCAGTAAGAGCGTGATGGCGAAGGTGAACTGCCAGATGGCCACATCAGGGAACCAGGCGTGCAGGATCGTGCCTGCCGCATTGGCTTCCAGCGGGATCACCAGCACCCAGAACCACCAGTAGAGCCAGCCGATGGTAAACCCGGCCCAGCGTCCCAGCGCTTTCTCCGCATAGGTGGAGAATGACCCGGAATCGGGTGAGGCCACCGCCATCTCCGCCAGCATCCGCATGATCAGCACAACCAGCAACCCGGCGGCTGCATAGGAGATCAGCACGGCGGGGCCCGCTTCAGAAATAGCATGGCCGGAGCCAACAAACAGCCCGGCGCCAATTACGCCGGCAATCGAGAGCATGCGCACGTGGCGCGGTTTCAGGTTCTGAGCCAGCGAATCTTCATTCGCACTCTGAGTCATCGTCATGTCAACGTCTCCGGGGGACGCCCGGCCATGCTGGCCGGACGAACAGGAAAGGGGCTTGTGATTAACGAGCCAGTAAAATCATGCCGGGACGACAGGGTGTCCGGCAGGGGCAACACAGCGATCGATCACCGTGGAGAGAAGGGTCAGCGCCTGGCTGAACTGGGCATCCGGAATGGTAAGCGGGTAGAGGAAGCGGATAACGTTGCCTTTCGCGCCGCAGGTCAGCAGCAGCAGGCCCTGTTCCATCGCCATCTTCTGAACGGCCTGCGCGGTGCTGGCCTGATAGAACTCCATCGCCACCATCGAACCCAGCGCCCGCACTTCGGCGATATCAGGGTGTTTGCGCTGCTGCGCCTCCAGTTCAGCGACAAGCCGGCCACCGAGATCCACGGCGCGCTGACAGAGCTGCTCCTCCTCGATCACATCCAGCACCGCGTGAGCCGCCGCGATGGCTAACGGATTTCCGGCATAGGTACCGCCCAGTCCGCCAGGGGCAGGCGCGTCCATCACCTCAGCGCGACCGGCCACGGCGGAGAGGGGCATCCCGCCCGCCAAGCTTTTCGCCATGGTGATGATGTCGGCTTTCACCGGATAGTGTTCCATGGCAAACAGCCTGCCAGTGCGGGCAAATCCGCTCTGTACTTCATCCGCAATCAGCAGGATGCCGTGACGGTCAGCCAGTTCACGCAGCTGCACCATAAATTCTGCCGGTGCCGCATGGAATCCGCCTTCACCCTGCACCGGTTCCAGTACGATTGCCGCAACATCATGGGGCGCAATGTCCTGTGTGAAAATCTCATCCAGGCTGGTCAGTGCCGCCTCAACGCTGATCCCCTGCACCGCGCTGGGGTAGCGGGCGTGGAAAACGGAAGGGGGCATCGGGCCGAAGTCGCGCTTGTAGGGGGCGACTTTGCCGGTCATGGCCATGGTCATAAAGGTGCGGCCATGAAACGCGTTGCCAAAGGTGATGATGCCGTGACGACGGGTATAGGCACGCGCCACTTTAACCGCGTTTTCTACCGCTTCGGCACCGGTGGTAAAGAAGGCGGTTTTCGCTGCACCGGCAACCGGCACCCGCTGATTGATGCGTTCAGCCAGTGCGATATAGCTTTCGTAAGGGGTGATCTGGAACGCCGTATGGGTAAACTTTGTTAACTGTTCGGCCACCGCCTGCTCGATGCGTGGATGGCGATGACCGGTGTTCAGCACGGCGATGCCGCCTGCGAAGTCGATCCAGCTGTTACCAGCCTGATCCCATAAGGTGGCGTTTTCTGCCCGGGCAACATACCAGTCGCACAGCGTACCGATGCCCTTAGGCAGAGCCTGTGCTTTACGTTCCTGCATCAGGTTATTTTTTTCGCTCATTTGATCCACCTCATTGATATGCGTGTTTACAATTCCCGACAAACACGTTTATTTATGCCTGAGGCGTGGTGAGTTGCCAGAGCCAATTATCAGAGGAAGGATGGAGCCAATTGCGACTCTTGTACGCCGATCATCTATTAGCACGGTTACAGTTTATGAAAACCGGTTCCCTGCATCAGCGACTGCTCAACTGTATGCAGGCCGCGATCACGGAAGCGGTCTTTCCGCGCGGCAGTCGTTTGCCGCCCACCCGCGATCTGGCGCGTGAACTCGGCGTGTCGCGAAACACGGTCATGCATGTCTATGAAAGTCTGATGGCGCAGGGCTACGTGACCGCGCGCACCGGCAGCGGCACGTGGATTGCCGAGACGCTGCCGGAGAGTTCGCTGCAGAGTGATGCGATTGCCGACCTGGCCGTCGTGAAGGCGCAGCGACCGGCCACCCTGTCGAAGCGAGGTGCCACACTGCTGGGGCACGCCACCGCGTCCCCTTATCAGTGGGGAGCATTTGTGCCTGGCGCGCCCGACGTGACCGAATTTCCCCATAAGCTGTTCAGTCAGATTCAGGCGCGCCTGAACCGGGAGCCTGACGTCCATCGGCTGGTTTACAGCAGCGGCGGCGGCTGCCCCGATCTGCGTCATGCGCTGGTCGATTATCTGCGGGTGGCGCGTTCCGTGCAGGCCGATGCCGATCAGATTCTGATCACTGAGGGCGTTCACCAGGCGGTCGATCTGGTCACGCGGGTATTGTGCGACCCAGGCGATCGGGTCTGGATGGAGGAGCCGGGCTACTGGGGGACACGCAATCTGCTGCGGATGAATGGCCTGAAAATCCGGGCCATGCCGGTGGATGAGCAGGGCCTGGTGCCCGACAGCGGGCCGCCACCCAAAATGGTGTTTGTCACACCTTCCCATCAGTACCCGCTGGGGGTGCATCTGAGCCTGGCACGTCGTCAGGCGTTGCTCACACTGGCGCGCCGTCATCAGAGCTGGATTGTCGAAGATGACTACGACAGCGAATTTCGTTTCTCCGGACAGCCGCATCCCTCGCTGCAGGGGCTGGAAGCCGATGCGCCGGTGATTTACATGGGCACGTTCAGTAAAACGCTCTATCCCGCCCTGCGCATTGGCTATCTGGTGGTGCCAAAACCGCTGGCTCAGCCGATGCGCATCGCGGCAGCGGAACTCTATCGCGGCGGACATCTGCTGATTCAGCGGGCGCTGGCGGAGTTTATCCGGCTGGGTCATTACATGGAGCATATCCGGCGGATGCGGCTGCTTTATCGACAGCGGCGGCAGTTCCTCTGTCGGCTAATCGAGCGCTATCTGGGGCCCGCCTTCTTACCGGCTTTTAACCATGAAGCCGGTCTGCATCTGGTGATGCCGCTGCCGGCAGGCAGTGATGATGTCGCCATTGCCGCCGAGGCGCTGAAGCGCGGCGTAAAGGTGCGGCCACTATCGCAGTACTATATGCATTCTCAGGAGACGCGAGGTCTGCTGCTGGGGTATGCCTGCGTCAATGAACGGCAGTGTCAGGATGCTTTTGGCACCCTCAAAGCCTGTCTGGCGGCGACCGGTATTGTGTTCAGTCCCCAGCGCTAACGCATTGACATTTAATCAGAGTCACCGAGAATACTTCTCTTTGCGTCCCGACCAGATAAAACTGGAGTTTATCATCGCACTGAATCTTATTCCTGCCGCAGCCAGCATGGCGTTAAGGCGCGGGGCCGCACTGGCTGCGGCACTGTTGCTCGTCAGCTGCGCCTCTGAGCCGCCGCGGTCGCTGGTGACGCCTTTTCCACCGGTCACGAAACAGCCGTTACCGCCAGCCAGCCAGCCGGTGCAGCCTCAGGCCCGGCAACCGATGCGCGGCGTCTGGTTAGCTACCGTATCCCGTCTTGACTGGCCTCCCGTCGCATCGGTCAATGGTGCCAGCCCGGCAGAGCGCATCCGGATGCAGCAGCAGTCGCTTATCGACAAGCTGGATAAACTGAAAAGCCTGGGAATTAACACGGTTTTTTTCCAGGTGAAGCCCGATGCCACGGCGCTCTGGTCCTCTAAAATTCTGCCCTGGTCCGATATGCTGACCGGCAGAATCGGCGAAGATCCCGGTTACGATCCGCTGCAGTTTATGCTGGATGAGGCACATAAACGCGGTATGAAAGTCCACGCGTGGTTCAACCCCTATCGGGTTTCGGTCAACATCAAACCCTCTACCACCAGTGAGCTGAACCGCACGCTCTCTCTTCATCCGGCCAGCGTGTTTGTGCTGCACCGTGACTGGATTCGTACCGCAGGCGACCGCTACGTGCTCGATCCCGGCATCCCGGACGCACGCGACTGGATCACCAGTATTGTGGCCGAGGTGGTGGCGCACTATCCGATCGACGGTGTGCAGTTCGATGACTATTTCTATGCGGAATCGGCAGGCTCCCTGCTCAACGACAGTCAGACCTTCAGCCGTTACGGGCAGGGCTTCGCCAGCAAAGCCGACTGGCGGCGTCACAATACGCAACAGCTTATTGAGCAGGTCTCCCGTACCATTAAACAGCTGAAGCCGGAGGTGGAATTTGGTGTCAGCCCGGCCGGTGTCTGGCGCAACCTGTCGCACGATCCGGCGGGTTCAGATACCCGAGGCGCAGCGGCCTACGATGAAGCCTATGCGGATACCCGTCGCTGGGTTCAGCAGGGGCTGCTGGATTATATCGCGCCACAGCTCTACTGGCCGTTCTCCCGTCAGGCTGCCCGTTATGACGTGCTGGCAAAGTGGTGGGCAGAGGTGGTGAAGCCCACCAGAACCCGGCTTTACATCGGTCTGGCGCTCTACAAGGTGGGCGAGCCTTCGCGGATTGAGCCTGACTGGACGCTGCAGGGCGGAGTGCCGGAACTGAGAAAGCAGCTCGACCTCAATGAGTCCTGGCCCCATATCGACGGCACCATTCTTTTCAGAGAGAACTATCTCAATCAGCCGCAGACTCAGCAGGCGGTGAGTTATCTGAAAAGTCGCTGGGGCGGCTGACATCGACACGGCAGCATAGTTATGGCTTCTGCGCTCAACGCATACCCGATGAAACGAATGCCGGTGAAGCTGGCGTGATGCATGCTCGCGGATGCTGCTTTCTCCCTGCGACAGGTGTAACGGTAACGGACTCTCCATTTCGTTAAACCTGTTCACAGGACGGCAGTAATGCAACTGCAGCAGATAACAGTATTGGAAATATTGCGACATAACAAAAATTCGGGGGTGACGTAACTGTCTTATCTATTAATTTCAGAAGTTGATTGGTGAAGTCAGTCAGAAGCACTTATGATCTCGCGTAGTTATTCCACTCATCACGATATACGATATTGCCATCCATATATTTCCATGTGATTGCCTCATAGCGTAATTCCAGCGTTTCGAGATGCGTACTGCTCATCCCGCCAGGGGCAAGGTAGGGTGCGACTGTCGTAAATTTGACATTTTCCAGAATGATATTGAAATATTCGGCTTCGATTCCGGATTCCAGAATGCGATACATTCGGATAGTGCCTTTCTTCATTGTCCGGCCTTCACAGACTGCTCTGTAGAGTAGCGGCGTTGTTTGATCAAACTCTTTGACTATCGTTACAGGGCTATGGACCCGCGTTCCCGTGAGCTTTCCCCAGCTGGGATCGACAGGTATGGTTACGCCGTGAGAGAACGATTTTAATTCGATGGAGCCCAACCGCAGTGGCATCTGACAGCTGCCTGTGACGGGAGAACCGTTTTCATCTTCAAGCCATAAATGGGCGGGTGTAGACATAATTTTTTCAATTCCTTATGAGGTTAAAAAACTAATGGCACTTCACCACTTCACATAGCGACTAAATATATATATCACTATCAGGGCAAATATTGGCACAAGCCAGAGTGGGGCTGAAGGAAATAGTATTATCTGGAATAAGGCATAGGCAATTATTATAGCCTGTGGAGCATATAACCCTATCAGTGAAGTGAAAATCCGCTTCAGAAGTCGTTTAATAATATTAAGCAGCATTATCTTATCATCCTGGTGATGATGTTTGCTATATTTTCGTCTGACGCTACGTGCTGAAATACCTCAGCACGTTTAAATAGAGGGTCTATTAAAAAATACATCATTTCAAGCTCATGCATGTATAAAGTCTGATAATAAGCGGGGAATTTAATATGTAAGCTTTGAGCACTATCAGCAGCTTTTTGCACTATGCCATAAAAACCCGTTGCCATTATGATGCCCCCTCCCATACGTCCTGCAAGAGCTGCTATATTTTGATGAATATTTAAACCTAATGAAACTGCAGTTGCCGTCGCTGATGCAAATCCTAAATTAGTCAATGAACTTGCTGCGATATGAATATTTGTTGCCATAAGCAAATGCTTAATATGTTGTAGTTGCTCAGGTGTTTTATAGCGCAATATCTCATTAAAATAGATATTAAGCATTTCATAAATAATATCTTCATGTCGCAATAGGTGGTAAATACCTTTCGCAAAGCGAATATCTTCGGTCTTTTGCTGCAGGCAAACATCTTTATATTCATCGGTAAAGCAGGAGGTGTAATAGAGCAAGCGTCTGGCGCCAGCGCCTGTCATCTCAATCTGATTTAATACGGCTTCCTTAACGCCTGAGACAGCGTGATCGAGTTGATTAGCTAAAATGTTATTTTGCTGTAAATATCTTATCACCTGATGGCTGTATGGCATTGCTCATTCCCTCGAACCATTCATCCCTGTTTTATGTCTCACATTATCTGGCCGTTCTTTTTATGTAAATACGGTTAACGCTTCAGTAATGCGCTTGATCAATATAACCTGAAAGATGTCCCGCAATTGTGTGATCGGTTTATTCACAAAGCGCTTAAATAGGTTACCTTCGGTTCTTTTTGATGAATTGTCAGAATATGGAAAGGGACTTCAGGAAAGAGTGGTCAACGCCGCAGGTATGATAATAGCCTCGGCTACCTGTCTGCTTTTTAGCCGCGGTCAAACGGTGAAGCAGGCGTTAATCGCCTGAAGGGTAATGGCTCAATCCGGGCGGCGCGTTTCAGCAGATAGCATTGCATTGTCAGTTGCACACAGCGCTTAAAAGATGTCCGGTAACGGGACTGACTAAATAGCGCACCGGCGGTGAGTGATTCGGTGACTTTAACTCCGGCGTTTTAAACGTGTACAGAGACGCAGACGTGTTTAAAAACGGTTACAAAAGGGTGCTCAAAAACCCTCGAAATACCAAGCGTGCGAATACGTTACTGTTATAGTTGCTTTTTAAATGGGAGGAACTATGAGCAATCTGATTGATATTTTCACAAGTCACAAAAGTGAACGCAGTTTCACTGAGCAACCCGTTGATGAGGCTGTACTGGATCGGATTATCAGTACCGCTTACCGTGCGCCAACATCGGTCAACTCGCAGCAGGTTTCTGTCGTCATCACGCGTGACGCAGGCCGTCGCGCGGAGATCGCCGCGATTGCGGGTGGTCAGCCGTGGATTGCTAAAGCACCGGTGTTCATCACCTTTGTACTTGATATGCATAAATCTGCCGTAGCGATGTCTGCGGTCGATCAGCAGCAAATCGCGCATCAGAGCATCGAAAGCATCGTCTCTGGCTCAACCGATATCGGGATTGCGCTGGGCTCTGTGATGGCTGCCGCGCGCGCAGAAGGATTAGGCATTGTGCCAATTGGCGGGATCCGCCGCGATCCGCAAGCGATGATTTCATTGCTGGATCTGCCGCCGCTGACGTTCCCTGTGGCAGGTGTGGTCATTGGTCATGTTGATGAACCCGCTCATCAGAAACCCCGTCTGCCGCTGGCGACCTTCCGCCATGACGAGACCTATAAAACCCAGGGGCTGGAGCAGCAGATTGCCGCTTATAACGATGAGATGGTGCAGCACTGGAAAAACATCGGCCGCAACGATGGCGAAAGCTGGAGTGCAAGCGTCGGTGGTTATTACAAAAACATCTACTTCCCGGCTGTGCTGCCTGCACTGCTGAAGCAGGGTTTCGGCACCGATAAATAAGCCGCGCATTTACCGCGAAACACGCCATGGCCACCCGTAACCAGATACGGGTGGCCTTTTTCATTTTGTTACTATAACGAAATGTGACTTTCCTCGTTGTAACACATAATTTCCTTTTTAACCGAAGCGCAATTGCCTTTAACACTTACCTTCCAGGGAAATAACATGTCACAGCGTTCTCTCTACGCGCTCTGTTTGATGAGCTTTTTTCTGGCCGATGTTCGCGACGGGCTGGGGCCATTTCTGGGCATCTTTCTGACGGAGCGTCACTGGCGTCCCGACGAAATCGGTCTGGTCATGACCTGCGGCGGCATCGCCGGGTTACTGGCCACGCTGCCTGCCGGGATCGCGGCCGACGCCACCCGACACAAGAAAATGATTGTGCTGCTGGGTTGTCTGGTGATCACGGTCGCCACGCTGTTGCTCTGGTACAGCAATCAGACCTGGACCGCCATGGTCTCACAAATCGTGGCGGGAATAGCGGCGGCCTTTATCGGCCCGACCGTGGCGGGCATCACCCTGGGACTGACCGGCCAGCGCGGCTTTAACCATCAGATGGGTCGCAATGAGGCCTTTAATCACGGCGGGAATACCATCGCCGCACTGCTGGCGGGATTTTCAGCCTGGTACTGGGGAATGGGCGCGGTCTTTATTCTGATGACGGTGATGGCGCTCTTCGCTGCTGTTGCCACGATAGCGATTCGCGGTGATGAGATCGATAACGACGTTGCCCGCGGTTACGAGCAGAATGAAGAGCGTGAACCCGCGCCGCGCTTATCGATGTTGATACGCAAACCGGCCCTGCTGGTGGCCGGTGTGACGCTGCTGCTGTTTCATCTTGCCAATGCCGCGCTGCTGCCGATGCTGAGCATGCGCGTCGCCTCGGCAGGCGGTCAGGCAGCGGTCAGCCCTGGCCTCTTTGCTGCGGCAACGGTGGTGATCTCGCAGCTGGTGATGATTCCGGTGGCGCTATGGGTCTCTAAACGGGTCGAAACGCACGGCTACCGACTCTTTATTATGGTCGCCCTGATGATCTTACCGCTGCGCGCGGTGATTGCGGCGGGCTTTGCCGCTCCACTCTTTGTTATACCGGTTCAGGTACTGGATGGGGTGGCAGCCGGGATCCTGGGGGTGGCGGTGCCGGGTTATATCGTCTCTCTGCTGCGTGGCTCCGGCCATGTTAACGCCGGGCAAAGCGTGATTATGCTGATGCAGGGAGCGGGCGCTGCGCTGAGTCCGGCCATGACGGGCATGATCGCCGCGCGTTACTCCTACAGCACCGCCTTTGCTGTTCTGGGCGTGATCGCCCTGGCGGCACTGATTTTATGGTGGCGCACCGGCAGCGCACCAGCCGCACGCCTCGCCTGACCGACACAAAAAAGGCTGCCCGTTGGGCAGCCTCTTCTGGCAATTCCGTTTGCGACCATCCGTTATTTATACAGTTCTGCGGTCATATGAACACGGTTGTTGGTGTTCGCTTCGGTGATTTTGTATTGCGCGCCCTGTTCCTGCGCCTGAGCAGCGATTTTTGACTCTGCGCCATCCAGTGTTGAGGAGGTCACAGACACGCTCTGCGCGAAGCTGCCAAATGAGATCAGTGAAAGGGTGGCGAGAGCGGCAATTGAAAGTGCTTTTACGTTTTTCATGGTCATATTCCTGTTTATCAATGAGGAGGATGTGTGCCTCCGATGGGAATAATAATAACCATAGTTACCATATCTATATTAACTATTAGTGCGGTAATCGTGATCATGCTAACTAGTTGTGCCGGATTGTGCTCATCTCAGGCTGGTGAGAGAACCTTTGCAGAGAGTCTGACACGGCTATCCGGCAGAAAAACGAAAAGAATAGTGATGAACTATAATGGGTTGCGGATCACCGAATATTAAGCGGTAAATTTCAGTGATTCCTCAGAGTCCGTCACCACTGACGGACAAAACAGAAGAAGGCGCGATTAACATCGGGTATGACGCGCCTGAACTCTTAACCTGCAACGCTTACAGGGAGCGGACATGAAGATTCTGATGGTTTTGACCTCACATGATGAGCTGGGTAATACCGGCAAGAAAACCGGTTTCTGGCTGGAAGAGTTTGCCGCACCTTACTATGCCTTTCTTGACGCGGGTGCAGACGTAACCCTGGCATCACCACAGGGAGGACAACCTCCGCTCGATCCTAAAAGTGATGAAGCCGACTCTCAGACCGCGGATACCCGTCGCTTCCATAGCGATTCGGCTGCGCAGGCGGTGCTGGCTTCTACCCACAAACTGGACAGCGTGAGCCCGAATGCCTTTGACGCTGTGTTCTATCCGGGCGGCCATGGCCCGCTATGGGATCTGGCAAATGACAAACACTCCATTGCACTGATTGAGCAGACCCTGCAGGCTGGCAAACCGGTAGCACTGGTCTGCCACGCACCTGGCGTATTGCGCGATGTGAAAAATCCGGATGGCACGCCTCTGGTTAAGGGGAAGAAAGTCACGGGATTCACTAACAGTGAAGAGGAGGGCGTTGGCCTGACCGACGTCGTGCCATTCCTCGTGGAAGACGCGCTGAAACAGAATGGCGGTCTCTATTCACGGGGAGAGGACTGGCAGTCCTACACTGTCCAGGATGGTCTGCTGATTACCGGGCAGAACCCGGGCTCCTCTTCTGAGACCGCGAAGGTTCTGCTGGCGAGTCTGAAAAAATAGAGTCAGGTCTTTCACAGGGGCGTCTGTCGGCGCCCTTGTAATCGCCTTTTAATCATCTCTGTCAAAATAGTTACCTGCCGAATTATTCAGGATCAATATATCGATTATCACTCCATGAAAAATTTCCGGAGCACTGAAGATATAAACATGGGTTAAATTCCAGTGTTGACATTATTTATATCAGAGGTAGATTAAGAATTATCAGCGGCATGAAAGTGCCCTGACACACCGGGAATTAACGGTGTTATCGGTGTCGATGGACTTATTCGCTTAAGTTGTCGGCGGTTCTGTTAAACATTGTTGTCATCAGCTCTTTTGAGTTAATCACAATCCTGTTAAATCGAGTCGTAGTAACGCACTGAGAGATAAGCAGTATTGCATCGCGATGATGTAAGGCCTCGTAGTTCTGAACGTGACTTTACGACGGTTACGGTTGCGGATTACACGTCGTAATGAATGTAAGGCAACGCATCAAAGAGTATATATCGCGATGGGGGTGTGCAGATTTATACGGGCCTGACCTGTCTTTGTCTCACGAAAGACTCTCAGGTGGTTGAGACCGTTAATAATAGTGACATTCTGTAACCGTGTTCATTATTATCCGCAGAATCTGTTCATAAATAGCTGTACCAAAGTTGTTCCTGTTAATTAAGTTAGTTAATGGTAAATGTTAAATCAGTAGTAACCTAAAAGCCCTGGCTGTCTTAGTCAGGGCTTTTATCTTTCTTTCCGGCATTTAATCGACTCTTGCTCAGTGACCCTTCTCTGTCAATATGACCGATCCGGCTCTGTGACAGTCCGATGACAATTTCCTGCTCTGGATGGCAATTCAGCCAGTCTGGTCCATAGTGAGTATTTGCCGGCTGGTTTATACATTTATCTGCGCCCGGTTCGGGCGCCTGTCCAGAGAGGGTAACATGTCTGCAGAATCTCCAGAGGATATTGCCAGCGATCTGTCTCAGTTCGTGGGTACGCACTTTGTCTATACCTATGATAATGGCTGGAAATATGAGTGGTACGCGCGTAACGAAACGACCTGTGACTACCGCATTCATCAGGGGCTGGTGGGCGGCCGCTGGGTGACCAACCAGAAGATGCACGCGGTTCAGTTTGCCCCGGGTATCTATAAAGTAGACTGGCATGAGCCGACCGGAACCTGCGTCAGCCTGCTGTTCGATCTTAATCGCACTCTGCTGCACGGGACCATCTTCTTTCCGCAGTGGATCGCCGGAGAAGGTCAGCATCCTGAAAAAACTATCTGCTATCAGAATGACTTCATTGAGGATATGCATCGCTTTCGTGACGAAGGCCCCGCTTACCCCTACGTGATTATTCCTGAGTTCGCTAAGGTCACCTACATGAAAAATGAGGGGCCGGATAATGATGAAGTGATCAATCTGGCACCCGGCCAGATGCCTGCTGACTTTTTTGATGACAAGTAAGTGACCGGGCTACCCGCCCTGAGAGGCGGGTAGCCGGTTGGGATAAGAACCTTTATCCCGCGGCGTGAATGTCCGCCTAAGGAGGCGTCACGGCCGACTGCCGGGCCAGCGTGCGGGCCAGAATAGATGAATAGAGCGGTTTGCCCCCCAGGAACTGCGCCAGCAGCGTCGCGCCCAGACAGGTGATAATCATCGGTAAGATCAACTGATAGTTATCGGTCATCTCCAGCACCAGCACGATGCCGGTAAGAGGTGCTCTGACCGAGGCCGCAAACAGTGCACCCATTCCCGCAATAGCGAACGTACCGGGCTCCAGCTGATAGAACGGAAAGAGATCGGTCATCGCCACACCAAACGTGGTACCCAGCAGGGTTCCCAGCGCCAGCATCGGCGCAAAAATACCGCCCGGCGCACCTGAACTGAAACAGAGCAGGGTGGTAATCAGCCTCACCAGAAAGATCAGCAGCAGCAGCGCGAAGGGGAAGACGCCATGCACAGCCTGGGGGATCAGTTCTGAACCGCCACCCGCTCCTGGGGCGAACAGCAGCGCCAGAATGCCACAGCCGCCTCCTAACAAGCCCCCCGCCAGTACAACCCGTGCGGTTTTACCGGCGTAGAAGCGGGCGAACATATCCTGCGTCAGAAAAATCAGGCGATTAAACAGTACACCAACCATCCCGATAATCATGCCCAGCACCAGGTAGAGCCACAGCGTCTGCACCGGCGCATCCGCCAGTTTGCCTACGGAGATGACCGCCTGTTCGCCGTTAAAGCAGCGAAAGACGATGCTGGCCATAATTACGCCGGTAAACACGGCCTTAATGGATATCAGGTTATAACGGAATTGCGGACGCATCTCTTCAATAATGAACAGAATGCCCGCCAGCGGCGCGTTAAACGCCGCTGCCAGACCGGCCGCCGCACCGGTTGCCAGCAGCGTATGCCGCGCCTCGTTGCTGCGCATCCCGAGAATATCAATCACCATCCGGCCGATATTGCCGCCCAGCTGCACCGTCGGGCCTTCCCGGCCCAGTACCATTCCGGCACCCAGCGTGCCCATACCACCAAAAAATTTCACCGGAATCACCCGCCACCAGCGCACCGGCCTCAGCTCCTCCAGCGCCCCTTCAATTTCCGGAATACCGGAGCCACCGGCTTCGGGGGCGAAGCGTCTGACCAGGAAATAGCCGACCATCGCCAGTAACGCCGAGATGGCAAAGGCGGCCACATAGAGTGTCGAGCCCTGAAAGTGGGCGGGTACCAGTGTGTCGGCGCGCCATTGCTGAATAGCCTCAACGGCGCGGGCAAAGGCTACCCCGGCCAGGCCAACCAGCGAACCGACCAGCGCAGCGCAAAACAACATCGCCAGCGGCGTCTTATCGCGGTGAAGCAGGGCGCGGAACATCCGGCTGCGTGCCGCGATGGAGCGGGGAACATAAACCGGTTGCGGTATTTCTTCATTCATTGAGAGGGATTCTTGTTCAACCAGACCAGCGCTCCAGTTTACTGAGAGATAAGGTGAAAACAAACGTCAGGATCAATTTCAGCTGAGGAAAGCGGCTATTTCGCCTGCGGTGGACAAACCACTTGCGCCATGCGTTCGCGGTAGGCTGGCGTATCCTGATTTTTCAGTGTCTGAGCCACGCACTATCGACCGACTGCGGCGTTGTCGCCACGGTTGACGCAATAATCATAGCAATACTGGCGTGACAGGGAGCCGACATGCAGCCACATTCTACTGAAATCCTCACCGCTGACTGTTGTATTGTCGGGGGCGGCCCGGCCGGCCTGATGCTGGGCTATCTGCTCGTCCGGGCAGGCGTGCGCGTGGTAGTCATCGAAAAGCACGCCGATTTTCTGCACGATTTTCGCGGTGACACCATTCACCCCTCTACGCTGGAAACGATGCACCAGCTCGGCCTGCTGGAAGCATTTCTCAGGCTGCCGCATCAGAAGGTCGAAAAGCTGGAGGCGGAGATTGCCGGCCAGAAAGTCACCATGGCCGACTTTTCCCGCCTGCCGGTTCAGTGCCGCTTTATCGCTTTTATGCCGCAGTGGGATTTCCTGAATTTTATTGCCGATCACAGCGCCCGATATCCGGGCTACACTCTCCTGCGGTCAACCGCCTTTGAGTCGCTTAATGAGGAAAATGGCACGGTCAGTGGCGTCACGGCACTGCGCGGAAATCAGCGCATTCATGTCCGCTGCAAAGTGGTGGTGGGTGCGGATGGCCGACATTCTCAGGTACGCGCAGCGGCAGGGTTGACCAGTCAGGCTTTTGGCGCGGCACGGGATGTCATCTGGTTCCGTCTCAGCAGGCAGCCGCACGACCCTGATATGGGCGTGGGGCACACGGGACCGCGACGAAACTTTATCGTTATCGATCGCGGTGACTACTGGCAGTGCGGGCTGACTATCCCAAAGGGGGAGTTTGACGCGAAACAGGCCGCCGGACTTGATGCGTTTAAAGCGGAGATCGCGGCCCTGTCACCTTTTGAAGCCGCGCGAATGGCGGAAATCGAGGACTGGGCGGCGTTTAAGCTGCTCTCTATCCGCATTGACCGACTCGATAAGTGGGCAAAGCCTGGCGTGCTCTGCATTGGCGATGCGGCGCATGCAATGTCGCCCATAGGCGGGGTGGGTGTAAATCTGGCGATCCAGGATGCGGTGGCGACGGCGAATATTCTGACTGCGCCGCTTAAAGCCGGTGAGCTGCAGCTGCGCGACCTGGAAAAAGTGCAGAAGCGCCGTCAGTTTCCTACTGTTGCCACGCAGTTTTTGCAGATCAAAATGAGCCGCAAAAAGAGCAAAAAGAAAACCGGTGGCAGCAGTCGCATCCCCGGGATGATCGGTCGGCTGCCCTTTCTGAAGTTTATGGCCGGTCGCCTCATCGGACTCGGGTTCCGGCCGGAATCGCCGCAGGTTGCACGTGGTAAGGACAATAAATGATTTCGACAGCGTTCAGATATCGTGCGACACTGTTTCGCTGTGGAATTACTGTCAGATTGAGCCGCTATTTATCTGATAATTGGGCGCTAATTGAGCATTAAGCAGCGAAATTATTTCGAATTTTGCGCCTGCATAGGAGAGGTTTCGTGCATAACGAGCAAAATGGCAGTGACGTAAAACGACTGAGTGCTATTAAGGCACTGCTGTCACCGGATGAAACCCGGGATGAGGTGCTGGAAAGATTTGTGAATCTTGCCAGTGAGGTCCTGGGTATCTCAGGCAGCTTCATTTCGATTATTGACGACCATAATCAGTATATTAAAGCCTCTCGCAACTTCGATCTTCAGCAATCGACCCGGGATGAGTCACTTTGCCGCCATGTGATTGATGGCGAAGGCCATCTGGTGGTGGTGGACACCCTGCTGGATGAGCGCTTCGTCACCCACCCGTTTGTGAAAGGCGATCCGCATATCCGTTTCTACGCCGGCGTCTCGCTGCAGAATCTTGAAGGTTCGGTACTGGGAACGCTCTGCGTCACGGATACCGAGCCTCACCCCTTTACCGACGAGAAACTGACGGTTCTGCGCTCACTGGCAACGCTGGTCACCTCGTTTCTGGATGCCTGGAACCATGCGGGCTTTACCGATGTCATCACGCATCTGCCGAATCGTCCCCGCCTGCTGCGCGATATACAGCAGCTGACCCTGACCGCACCCCATAGCCGCTTTCGTCTGATCCTGATCGACTGCATCGACATTATTCGCGCGTATGAGCTTTCACGTGCCGTCGGGATCGCCCCGATGGAGAAACTGCTGAAGCAGATGGCGGAAGATGTCGCTCACCGACTCAATCTGGCTGAAAACGAAACGCTCTACAGCTTTGCACCGGGCCGCTTCGCCATCATTCAGCCCTGGTCTGGTCGCTATACTGCGCAGAATATGGTTGAGCTGTTCACAGGCCTCAAGGCCGATCTGGCCGAAAATATTACGCTCGATCTGGATGTCCACACCGGCGAAACCGAATTCGTGCCAGCGCAGATGGATGCCAATGAAACGATGCGTCAGGCGTTAAGCGCGCTGCACGAAGCGGTTGATGAGAACATCAGCGCGATGGTGTTTGATGAGAGTTACGATACACGCCGCACCGAAGACTTTATGATCATGAACGATCTGGCGCAGGCGCTGCATAAAAATGAAGAGCTTTATCTCGCCTGGCAGCCCAAAATCTGCCTGAGAACCGGCAAAACTGTCGGGCTGGAGGCACTCATCCGCTGGAATCATCCTGAGCGGGGTGAACTTTTCCCTTCAGAATTTATTCCATTAGCGGGTAAAACGAATCTGATTTCCGATCTCACCAACTGGGTCATCGATCACACGATAGAGCAACTGGCGCGCTGGAATCGCGAATACGATCTGATTCCGGTCTCCATTAACGTCAGTGAACGTGATTTCTCAAAAGCAGATTTTGCCGACAACCTGCTGGCGAAATTGACGGCCGCGCAGCTCCCCGCCTCAATTATGGGTATTGAATGTCTGGAGAATGAACTGATCACCAAAAGCGATGTGGGGATCAAGGGGCTGGAGGCACTGAAATCGCACGGCTTTGTCATTTCACTGGATGATTTCGGCGTAGGCTACAGCAACATCAGCTACCTGCAGGATATCCCGCTGGATGTGATCAAAATCGATCGCTCCCTGATCTCGCGCATGGGTGAGGATGAGGCGTCTAAAATCATCGTCAGGTGCATTATTCAGATGCTGAAAGAGCTGAACTACACCGTACTGGCGGAAGGGGTGGAGACCGAGTCGACGCTGGCACTGCTGAAAAGTTACGGCTGTGACGAAATTCAGGGTTACTTCTTCTCAAAACCGCTGCCCGCCAGTGACATCGAACACTGGCTCTATCAGAAGGTCCGCTAGGAAATCGGCCCGCAGCGCACGCTGCGGGCCGGTCTCTTATTCGCTGCCAGTGGCGTAGCGATCAACCGGGGTCATGCGTTTAATCAGCTGGTTATCGAAGAGAAATTGTTCATAAGCCTGATAGCGTGCGCGATCCAGTTTTGCCGGATCGGCGGCGAACAGCGGCAGCGTCGCTATCCATGACTGGTGATTTAACGGCGTATTCAGTTCCGGATGGGCGCGGGCAAAACGTTGCCAGCTCGCTTCAGGCTGGGCCTGTAACGTCGCATTTCCCTTCTTCAGTGCCCGCAGAAATTTTCTGATCTTTTCTGAATGCGCCTCATCCCGATGGGCCACGATGATCAGCTCGTCATAAGCCGGAACGCCATAATCCTCAACGTTAAACACCACCGGATCTTTCCCCTGATCTTTCATCTCCAGCGCTTCGATGTTGCGATAGCCACCGATCACCGCATCCACTTTTCCGGTCAGCAGGGCGCTGGTGAGCTGAAAGTTGACGTTAATCAGCCTCACCTGATCGGCCTTTACTCCTTCATGGCTCAGCATGGTCGCCAGCGTCGCCTGCTCAATACCGCTGACGGAATAGCCGATGCGTTTACCTTTTAACGCCCCCGGACTCTTAATCGATCTGTCGAGTGTGATCAGCGTATTCAGCGGCGTATTGATCAGGGTGCCAACCCGCATCAGGGGCAGGCCCCTGTCGGCGAAGAAATGCAGCTGAGGCTGGTAAGTGATGGCTAAGTCTGCCTGCTTTGCGGCCACCAGGCGCGGCGGCAGCGCCGGATCGGAAGGGGGAATGATACTGACCTCCAGCCCCTCTGCGGCAAAGGCGCCGGTCTGTTGTGCCACCATGATCGGCGCGTGATCGGGATTGATATACCAGTCGAGCACCAGCGTCAGTTTTTCCATTGCCTGAAGGGGGGTGGCGAAGGCGGCACCCAGCAGCAGGGTAAAGAGCGGTATTTTCGTCATACTTTTTCTCGTCAGTTAAGGTCATTAATCCGTTTCGGGGGCCCAGCTAATCAGGCGACGGAGCAGGAAATCGATAAACAGCCACAGCAGCAGCGTCATCAGCACCAGAATGAGCAGGGCGGCAAAGCAGAGATCACTCTGCATCCGGGCATTGGCATTCAGCATGACGTAGCCCAGTCCTTCCGCTGAACCGACCCACTCTCCGATAATGGCGCCAATCGGGGCCACCGCGGCTGCCATCCGTAAACCGGACCCCAGCGCGGGCAGTGCCGCCAGCAGCCTGACATGACGCAGCTGAGCCGCGCGTGAGGCGCCCAGCGTGCGGGCCAGATCGAGATAGCCGGACGGGACGCGGCGCAGGCCATCAAAAAAGGCGGAGGTCACCGGGAAAAAGATCACCAGCACCGCCATTGCAACTTTGGCGCTCATCCCGAAGCCGAACCAGAGCACCAGCAGGGGCGCCAGCGCAAACACCGGGATCGCCTGGCTGGTGATCACCAGCGGCATCATCCAGCGCTGCAACCGCGGCGAAAGGGACATCCCCAGCGCCAGCAGGGCGCCCAGCAGCACGCCCAGTGTCATGCCGCTGAGGATCTCCGTCAGGGTGATAAGGCTATGCTGGCTGAGATAGCGGGCGTTCTGCCAGAGCGCGGTGGCGACCGCCGGGGGTGAGGGCAGCAAAAAAGCGGGTACGGAAAGGGTAACGAGCCACCACAATCCGATGAGGCCCGTAAAAAGCGTCACACCCCGGCGTAGCCCGCCAGATCGTTGTCCTGACGTCATCCGGCTAACCTGCTCAGCTGATTCAGCAGGGCAGCCTGACTCCGGATGACGCTGACATCCTCTGCCGCCCGTGGAGGCTGCCCCTGGAGGGAGGGAGAGGCTTCGATACCCGTGGGGCCGATCACCAGCAGATGATGACTCAGCCGACAGGCTTCTGCGGCATCATGCGTTATCAGCAACACGGTGTGCCCGGCCAGCACTTCCGCGGCCAGCTTCTGAATCTGACTGCGGGTCAGGGCATCCAGCGCAGAGAAGGGCTCATCCATCAGCACCACGGGCTGGCGGGTATAGAGGGTGCGAGCCAGTGCGGCGCGCTGACGCATCCCGCCGGAGAGCGTCGCGGGCCGAGCGGTGGCATAACGACTCAGACCGACACGCGCCAGCAGGTGCTGTGCCCGCTCACGATCCGGCTTCTCCCCGTTCAGGCGGCTGGCCAGACAAACGTTCTGCTCCACTGTCAGCCACGGATAGAGCAAATCCTGTTGTCCCATCCAGGCGATGCGACCGGTCAGTGGCAGGCCATCACTGCCGCTGACCTGGCCGGACGAAGGCGGTAACAGACCGGCAATCACCCGCATCAGACTGCTTTTACCCACGCCGCTCGCCCCCAGCAACGCTGTAAACTGGCCACCCGCAATCTCCAGAGTGAGCTGGCTGAAGAGCTGCTGCTGACCCAACCTGAGTGACAGCTGACGGATTGCGATACCAGGCGGCGCCGAACAGGCTGACGCAATCATGGGCGGACCTGCAGACTGGCCGCATGATTCAGTCCCATCTGCCAGAACGCGGATTCCAGCCGTGTGGCCGTAGTAAAAATCTGCGCCAGTGAGGCAAAACGCTGCTCAGCCGCACGCTCGCCCGCCAGAGTTTCAAACAGCGAAAGAGCGTTGCGAACGCCGTTCAGATAGGACTCATCGCCGTAGTTTTCTATCCACGCCGCATAAGGATTATCGCTGAAGCGGGTTGCAGGATCCTGTAGCAGGGTCAGACCCGTTTCAGCGTACCCGGCGACACAGGGCATCAGCGCGGTCAGCAGCTCCAGCGCATCGCCACTGTGACCCACATCCAGCACATAGCGGGTGTAGTTGAGCGTTTCCACCGCCTCCGGTTCGCTCGCCATTGCCGCTTCACTGATGCCCCACTGCTGGCAGTAGTCCAGATGCAGCGGCAGTTCGCTGACGATGGCGTTGAGCGACGCCGTCGCGCTGCGCAGGGCATCCGGCGCGGAGAGCTTGCTTATCAGCAGGCCCCAGGCGCGGGCGAAGTGCAGCAGAAACAGATAATCCTGGGTGAGATAATGGCGAAACGCGGCGGGAGGCAGCGTACCCTGACCGAGCTGCTGTACAAAGTCATGTGCCACATAGGCGTGCCAGTGAGGGCCAGCCTGCTGACGCAGACGACCGTAAAAGCCGGTTTCGAAAAGCGGATGTGTCATCAGATCTCCTGTCACAATGGAGATCCGGGCATACGGGCTGGAACAGGGAGTGATGCAGGAGATGACGCAGAAATATCTGCCGACCCGTCCCTTCGCTGGCATGACCCAGATCAGGTTCAAAGGGTTCGGCTTACGCCATCTCAGCCCATAACAGGACACCCCTCGGAGACATCGGTTATACGATAATTACCGGCAGAGTACAACGGCAGGTTGAGTGCATACCTGCGGCGTCGCTGACAGGCGTATCACCGCAGACACCATACTCAATAAGTGACGTTGTCACTCAAGATCGGCTCCGTTGCTGGCAATGACCTTCTTATACCACCAGAATGACTTCTTACGCGTGCGGGCCAGCGTACCACGCCCGAGATCGTCGCGGTCAACATAGACAAAACCGTAGCGTTTACTCATCTCGCCGGTTGAGGCCGCCACCAGATCGATGCAGCCCCAGCTGGTGTAGCCCATGACCGGCACGCCATCTTCAATCGCATCACCCATCGCGCGGATGTGTTCACGCAGATAGCTGATGCGGTAGTCGTCATGGATTTCGCCACTGGCATCGGGTTCATCGCGTGCGCCCAGACCATTTTCGACCAGGAAAAGCGGCTTCTGATAGCGGTCATACATCATGTTCATGGTGATCCGTAATCCGAGTGGATCGATGCCCCAGCCCCATTCACTGCGCGGCACATGGGGATTCGTCAGAGACTTCACCACATTGGCGGCGCTGCTGTTCTGCTCGTTCATCTCCGCCGAGGCGCAGCGTGAGGCGTAGTAGCTGAACGAAACAAAATCGACGCTGTTTTTCAGAATCTCCGCGTCACCTTCCTCGATCTTCAGCGTTACGCCTTTCTCCCGAAACAGGCGGGCCGCGTAGGCGGGATATGCGCCGCGTGCCTGCACATCGATAAAGAAGAGATTTTCACGATCTTTCTCCAGCGCGGCCCAGACATCCTCCGGTTTACTCGACCAGGGGTAGAAGTTGCCGCCCGCCAGCATGCAGCCAACCTGGTTAGCCGGATTGACCTCATGCGCAATGCGGGTTACCTGCGCGCTGGCGACCAGTTCATGATGCGCCGCCTGATATTTCACCTGCTCCGGATTTTCGTCGGGTTCAAATACCAGCCCGGCACCGGAGAAGGGGCTGTGGAGCAGGATATTAATCTCGTTGAAGGTCAGCCAGTACTTCACCAGACCATCAAACGCCTCGAAACAGCTGCGGGCATAGCGGGCAAAAAAGTCGATCATTTTACGGTTACGCCACGAGCCATACTCCGTCACCAGATGCATCGGCACATCGAAATGGCAGAGGGTGACCAGCGGTTCGATCTGATGTTTACGGCACTCTTCAAACACCGAACGGTAAAAAGCAATGCCTTCCGGGCAAGGTGTCAGCTCATCGCCGTTGGGATAGAGACGGCTCCAGGCAATTGAGGTGCGGAACACGCTGAAACCCATCTCCGCCATCAGCGCGATGTCCTCCCGGTAGCGATGATAAAAATCGATCGCATTATGGCTGGGGTAGAACTCGTCGTCGCGAAGCGCAAACCGTTTTTCAAGACCGAGTTTGACCGGCATCCGGTGCGGGCCATGCGGAATCATATCGACGGTGGTTAACCCTTTTCCGCCTTCGCGAAAACCGCCTTCGCTCTGGTTGGCGGCCAGTGCACCGCCCCATAAAAACCCTTGCGGAAACCTTGATTCAGACATGCATTCCTCTTTTCCGGGTCGGTAAGACCCTTTCCTTTAGTGGCTGTTAATGGCGTTGACGCGTTCGGGTACGGCTGCCGGTTGTGCCGTGGTGGTGGCGTCGGTTTCAGGGATATCTTCAAAGCCTAACAGCAGCGTCAGCACAAACGACAGCACCACAGACAACACCATCACCGCACCGACCCAGACAATACTCATCGGGTTGGTGGGATCAAAAAACTGCACGCTGGTAAACAGGCCAGGCGACGCCATTGAGTGGCTGGCCAGCCCACCAATCCCCGCTACCGCGCCGCAGATAAAACCGCTGATCAGACAGGCGACCAGCGGGCGTTTCAGGCGGACGGCCACACCATACAGCGCAGGTTCTGAAATGCCGGCAACGATAGCGGAGGCCGCCGCCGCGAGCGCGGTCTGACGCAGTTCCCGGTTTTTGGTGCGGAAGGCTACCGCCAGAGACGATCCCCCCAGCGACAGGTTGGCGCCAATCTCGGAGGGCATCACCATGCCCTCTTTGCCGGTTTCAGCAATGGTCTGAATGATGGTCGGGGTAAACACCCGGTGCATACGGGTCATCACCAGCAGGGGCCAGATCGCGCCCATAATCGCGACCGAGAGCCAGCCGAGATAGCCATGGACGGTGTAGACCAGCGCAGAGATGCCGCTGCCGATCCAGATGCCAATCGGACCAATCAGCACGATTGCGATGGGTGCGGCAATCAGCACAATCAGCATCGGTTTCAGGAAGTTTTTGGTGACGGCCGGGGTAATGCGGTCCACGCCGCGCTCAATGTGTGACAGGATCCAGGTCATCACCAGCGCCGGAATCACCGTGTAGGTATATTTCACCGCCGTGACCGGAATGAAGGCAAATTCCACGGCCTGACCCTGCGCCGCTTTCGCCATCAGATCAATAAAGTTAGGGTGCACCAGCACGCCAGCAATGGCGATCGCCAGCGACATATTGGTTTTAAACTTCAGCGCGGCAGAGGCGGCTACCATCACCGGCAGGAAGAAAAAGGCCCCGTCACCAATCACGTTGAGAATCACCAGCGTAGAGGAGCCTTTTTCAAACACACCGGCCATATCCAGTATCATCGCCAGCAGCTTAACCATCGACCCGCCGATAATGGCCGGGATCAGCGGTGACATCGTGCCGACCAGCGCATCCAGAATGCCTGCGCCGATGCTTTTCAGCGTGATTTTGCGTTTCACCGGCGTGGATGAGGCGGCAGGGGAACCCATCGCCTGCAGCGCCTGAAAGGCCTGAGAGACGTTATTGCCAATGATCACCTGACACTGGGTATCGTTGTGAACCACGCCCATCACGCCATCGATCGCTTTCAGCCGGGGATAGTCCACCTGGGTTTCATCTTTCACCACAAAACGCAGTCGGGTCATGCAGTGCGTTACGGCTTCGATATTGTTGAGGCCGCCTAGCGCATCGACGATGGCGCGTGACACCTCGGCATAGTTTCTGGGCATGATCGCTCTTCTCTGTAGGGTAAATCGGTCAATGTTGTTATGTTTTTGCGCCTGCATGCAGGCAGATAGGAAACCGGTTTCACAAAATCATGAAGGGCTTTTATGACCGGGACAAGCCCAAAAATCAGCCAGATTTTCGTTTTGTGACCGGCGTCACCTGCGATTGGCGCAAAGGCTGGCTGAGCGCGAGGGTAAATATTTCCAATATTGAGAGGCTTAGGTAGACTGCAGAACGACGCAGTAAAGGAGCATCAGCATGGCAACGATTCAGGAAGTGGCGAACAGGGCGGGCGTCTCAAAAGCGACAGTGTCACGCGTGCTCTCCGGCAAGGGGTATGTCGGTCAGGAAAAGCGTCAGAGAGTTCTCGACGCGATTGCCGAAACCGGCTACCGCCCTAATCTGCTGGCGCGCAATCTGGCAACGAAAAGCTCTCAGACTATCGGGCTGGTGATCACCAACACCCTCTACAGCGGAAGCTACTTTACGGAACTGATGGCGCACTCGGCGCGCATACTGGAGCAGCAGGGCCGCCAGCTGATTCTGGCCGATGGCAAACATACGGCGGAGCAGGAGCAGGCGGCGATTCAGTTTCTGCTCGATCTGCGCTGCGACGGCATCATCATCTATCCGCGCTTTCTGTCCATTGATGCGCTGGATGCCATTATCTCCCGTCACAAACAGCCGATCCTGGTCATCAACCGGCGTCTGCGTGTTAATCAAAGCTACTGCATCTACAGCGATCAGCATGCCGGGAGCGTCACGGCGGTGAGTCATCTGCTGAATCAGGGGCATCGCGACATCGCCTTTATTACCGGATCGCTCGATTCCCCGACCGGGGTGGAACGCCTCTCCGGCTATCGTGCCGCGCTGGCGGCACAGGGTATCGACGCCGATCCGGCGCGTATTGTGTCAGGCCGCTGGACGGCACAAAGCGGGATGGAGGCCGTGGATACGCTTCTGGCACGCGGGATATCCTTCTCCGCGCTGGTGGCGAGTAATGATGAGATGGCGATCGGGGCGATCAAACGGCTTACAGCGTGCCGGATAGCGGTGCCGGATCAGGTTTCAGTGATCGGTTTCGATGATATCCCGCTGGCACCTTACATCACGCCGTCATTATCCAGCATGAAACTGCCGGTGACGGAGATGATCAATGAGACGATTCATCGCCTGCTGACCATGCTGGATGGCGGTGACTGGTCTGCCCATCCCCCCTTTACCGCCAGCCTGATGCTGCGCGATTCGGTCACGCAGGGGCCAGGCGCGGTTTAACCCGTGGCGACCGTTATCACGTTAACCGCGCGCGCCTTAAGCTGCTCTGCCGTGACGGCATCCAGCGTTTCATCGGTAATCACATGCCCGACCTGATAACCGGATGAGAGCGGATAGGGGTGGATCTGGCCAAATTTAGAGGCATCGGTCAGGGCGTAGTTTTCCGCCCCTTTTGCCAGAACGGCATCCACCACATCACAGCGCAGCATGTTGCGACCGGTAAAGCCGGTTTCCGGATGCCAGCCATCCACGCCGACAAATGCCCGGTGAAAGTGAACCTGCTGAATGGAGTAGCGGGTCAGCGGGCCGACAACCGACTCACTGCTTTTCTGCAGCATCCCACCCAGCACAATCACTTCGCAGGCCGCCTCACGCAGAAGCTGGGCAATGTAGTGGCTGACGGTAATCAGGGTCAGATCGGCACGGTCGGCCAGCGCGCGCGCCAGCAGGGCGTTGGTGCTGCCGCCTTCAATAAATACCGACTCCCCCGGCTCAACCAGACGGGCGGCGTGAAGCGCCAGCGCCTGCTTGATGGGATAGCGGGTGTTCAGGCGGGTACCGACATTATCGCTGTCCAGCGCCAGCGCAGCGCCGTGAACCCGCCGCAGCAGACGGTCACGCTCCAGCAGCGTGAGATCCTGACGCACGGTAACTTCAGAAACCCCGGTGAGCTGTGACAGTTCACTCACCGTCACGCTGCCCCGGCTATTAACCAGTTGAATAATCTGATGATGTCGCGGATTCATAATGGGATGTCGCAGAAAAACAGGAGTGGCAGTGTATCAGGGTTTTCCCCGCGCCGGTGCAGCGCGGGGGCAGATCAGGCTAAATCCAGCGAGCGACGTCCGTTAAGATTGAGATCTTCCGGCCTGAAACGTTGATCCCACGCCGCTTCATAATGTTCCGGAGGAAAATCGCCTGGCGAATGGCCCTGCGCCAGCGCCTGTGCGACATGGCGGGCATAGAGGCGGTTTTTTTCACACAGCGGGGCGGCCGGAATGTACATCACATTGCTCCAGCCCTGCTGATCCCTGACTGGCGCCACGGCGTGAATCACATCACAGTGCCACCACACCGAATCCCCTGCCTCTAAGGCCGGTATCGGACAGAGTCCGGCCATCAGGTGCGGATGCCACTGCTCGTTAACCGGCAAGACCCGGCCTGGGGCGACACCGCAGAGCTCATCCTCCGGCACATCCGAAAGCAGTGGACGCAGCAGCACATAAGCCATCGCCTGCGGCACCGGCACGACATGCAGCAGGCCCTGACCGGGGATCATATCAGAGAGGGCAGTCCAGCCCTGAAAGGTGCGGAACACAGAACATTTGGTGGTGCCAGGCAGATCATACTCATCCACTTCAGTGCGGTGTGCCGCGTCCCAGGGGTCATAAGCGGCAAAGTCACCGTGAAACAGCTTACTGAAAACCTGCTGATAAGCCGGGAGCAGCCAGCGTTCCAGCGCGCCGGAATCGGTATGAGCCCCTAATCCGCCGGAGGTGGTGCCAGGCAGGCGACGGCGAATGCGATCGGGATAGATGATGCTGACATCCGGGTCAAACCACTCTTTGCCCTGTGAATCGAAGGTCCATAACCTGTTCAGGAAAGATTGCGCGTGCGCCATTGCCGGGCTTTGTCGCGCCTGCATTTGCGCCTGCGACCAGTAAACAGGATAAATTTCAGGACGCGAGGCGGCCAGCGTGCCAAAAAAATCATCGCCCGGCCCGCGATACTGTTCGTCAAACCGGTTGAGCTCCAGATAGTCGAGCATTGACTTATCCCAGGCCAGCGCCTGGTCCCGGGGAAAGTGCTGCTTAATCACGACACAGCCGCGCCGTTTAATCCGCGCCCGGGTTTCATCTGAAACCTGTCCCTCAGCAATATCCTGCATCGGCACCACTGGCCAGGCGCTGCCCGTCCACTCCTCATCCGCTTTTGCCTCCGCAATCGCCGATTCGATGCTGTCACACACCTGCCGGAACAGGCCTTCAACATCACCTATCTGCTGCCGCAACTGCTGTTTCACTACGCGTATTGACGCTTTGACGTCTTCCGGCAATGGGGTCGATCGGGTCTCATCACGCATCTCAGGCTCCTCAATATTCGGGTTGAGTTACGAATGTAATTAAAATAACCTTCATTCGTAATTTACGGCTGAGATTAACATCTTTTTAACGCTCCGAAACGTGCGTGATAACACAACTCCGGAACCGGAAGGCTCCGAAAGCCGTTAGCAACGTCACTATTTGCATTCTCATTAATCCACACAGCGAGTAAGCTTTATGAATCAAATCAATCAGCCGAAAGGACAGAACGGCGACTCTATAGGGGCAGGTGAGATGGCGGTTAAGATGATTGCGGTGGATATGGATGGCACCTTTCTGGACGACGATAAAGCGTACAACGTTCAGCGGTTTTCACGGCAGTATGCGCTGCTGAAGCAGAAAGGCATCCGTTTTGTGGTTGCCAGCGGGAACCAGTACTACCAGTTACAGCGCTATTTTCCCGACATCAAAGATGAGATCGCGTTCGTCGCGGAGAATGGCGCGTGGGTTTCAGACTGCAACGAAGAGATCTTCTGTGGCGAGCTGGCCCGCGAGAAGGTGCATAAGATTCTGGATATCCTGGCGCATGAACCCGATATTGCGGTGGTGGTGTGCGGGCGTAATGGCGCTTACATGCACGCATCGGCTTCTGACGAGGTGATGGCTAAGCTCTCAAATCACTATCACCGGCTGGAAAAACGCGATGACCTCTATGCCATTGACGATACAATTTTCAAATTCTCGCTGAATCTGGAGCATAAAGGGGTGGATGCCCTGCTGCAACGGCTGCATGCCAGACTCGGCGAGCTGGAAAACATCATGCATCCGGTCTCCAGCGGGTTTGGCTTTATCGACCTGATCATTCCTGGCTGCCACAAGGCGCATGGCATTGCGCTGCTGCAGGAGAAGTGGGGCATCAGCGACTGCGAAGTGCTGGCCATCGGTGACAGCGCCAACGACATTGAGATGCTGCGTCAGGCCTGTTTCAGTTTCTCAATGGCGAATGCCGCCGCTTCTGTCGCCGCCGTGGCGCGATATCAGACGCAAAGCAACAATGAAGAGGGGGCGCTGAATGTGATCTCCCGCGTGCTGGCGCGCGAATTTCCCTTTGAGTGAGGCCGGGCCGGGCTGACAGGCCCACCTGGTCCTCCTTCAGGCCTCCCGGTGGCTGCGCGCGTGATCCTCCATTTCATCCAGCGCAGCCTGATTTTCCAGGCCCCACTGATACATCTGCTCAATCGGCCCGGCAAATGTCATGCCCAGCGCGGTCAGGCTGTACTCCACTTTCGGCGGTACCACCTGCCAGACATGGCGTGCAACCAGCCCGCGCTGCTCCAGCTCGCGCAGCGTCTGAATCAGCATCTTCTTTGAAATTCCCTGCAGGCTCCGCTCCAGTTCACCCGTGCGCGCACGGTGTTCCGGCCAGTGATAAAGCGCATGCAGCACCATCGTGCTCCACTTGACGGAAAAGAGTTCCAGCAGGCGGCGCGGCGGTGAATCCGCATAAAACAGCAGTTTTCCATCAACCCAGGCGGGCATTATTGCCTCCTTAGCAGGGTGGTAACCAAAAGGTAACTACTACCAAAACCGATCCCATGTGTCTATAGTGTGCCGCTTTCTTTACGACCATCAGGTGAGAAGAGGCAACAGATGAAGATTAATGCACTGGTCGCCAGTCAGGCAGATCAACCGCTGCGCGCAGGTCAGGTGGAGTTACGCGAGCTGCAGGCTGACGATGTTAAATTCGAGATCCTTTACTGCGGCGTCTGTCACTCCGATTTGCATATGGCGCGCAATGAGTGGGGCGTAAGCCGCTATCCCCTTGTGCCGGGTCACGAAATTGTCGGCCGGGTGGTGGCAGTGGGTGAGAACGTCACTCAGTTTGCGGTCGGAGAGATTGCCGGGGTCGGCGTAATGGTTGACGCCTGTCGCGAGTGCCATTTCTGCCAGCAGCATGAAGAGCAGTACTGTGAGGCAGGCTTTACGCCGACCTATAACGGAACCGATAAGTACACCGGTAACACGACCTTTGGCGGCTATGCCCAGCATGTGATTGCCGATCACCATTTTGTCGTGCGGGTGCCTGATAACCTGGCGCTGAACGCGGTGGCACCACTGCTCTGCGCGGGCGTCACCGTCTGGTCACCGCTGCGCCATTTTAATGTCAAAGCGGGGGATCGCGTCGGGGTAGTAGGCCTGGGCGGCCTGGGCCATATGGCGGTTAAGCTGGCCAGTGCGCTGGGCGCAGAGGTCACCTTATTTACCACCTCGCCAGAGAAAGGGGCGGATGCCCGCCGGCTGGGCGCCAAAAACGTGGTAGTTTCCCGTGACGCGGCCCAGTTGGCGGCCTGTCAGGCATCGCTGGATATCATTCTGGACTGCGTGGCTGCGCCACACGATCTCGATCCCTATCTGAATGCGCTGAAAACCAACGGTCAGCTGGTGCTGGTGGGTATCCCCGATCAGCCTCATCCGTCACCGAATGTGACACCGATGGTGTTCCGCCGTCTGAGTATTACCGGCACCTCAATTGGCAGTATTCAGGAGACGCAGGAAATGCTCGACTTCTGTGGGCAGCACAACATCACGGCGGATGTTGAGATGATTACCGGTGAAGAGGTCGAAACGGCCTTTGAACGTATGCTGACCAGCGATGTGAAATATCGTTTTGTGATTGATATGCAGAAAACGCGCTGGTAACGCAGGGGGCACGCTGTGAAGGCGTGCCCTTTACGATGCCCGCTTTGCTGAATGAGCAATGATAGTTACAACATACTTTTCGTTTTTGGATCAGGTTTCAGATAGCTGGGTGCAAAGGGGCTTTACAGCCAGACCGGGCCTGTTGCAGCAAAAAAATACCCGGCTCGCGGGCCGGGTATTCTCTCAATTCTGGCGTTTTAGTTACGCCTGCGCGTCATCCGCTTTATCCTTCGCCGCTTCCTCTTTCTCTGCAGCATGAGTGAAAGGTTTGAGCAGCTGTATATCCAGAATCACATAGACCATGGTGCTGATGAACAGCGAAATCACACTGCCGAAGACGCCGCTGGTGGTGAAGGTCAGATAGTTATAGGTGACCAGCCAGGTCAGGCAGATAAACAGCGCGAGAGAGATGTAGAGATTGGGCACGGAGTAGTTACTGGTGCCGCCCCCCTGGGTATGGGTAGCTTTAAACAGATTACCAATGGAATATTTTTCCAGCACCAGGATGGCATTTTCCCAGTTGCGCTGTTTACGCGCGCTGGCGCGTGTCAGGAACAGATAGAGAATAGAGACAAAAAAACCGGAGAAGGCGATCAGCACCGGAATCGCCTCCAGCGCATATTCGATGCTCTTATGGCCGGTGGTGGTGCTGAGATCCAGCGTCAGCGAGGCACCGAGCGCAGCATATAAAAACAGGAACAGCAGCATAAACGTCAGAGTGCGTTTCCAGTCACCGTCGACCTCTGCCTCTTTTTGCTGGATAGCCAGCTGAAGCGATTGCTGAATCTGTCGTGCCTGAGGTGAATCTGTGTCGAGCGTGTCGAGCGTGTCGCAGGGCGCAGCAAAGAAGTTATGCATAAACAGCGCATCTTCTTTCTGAATAGAGATTTTCATCAGAAACCTGTGTGCGGAGAAATTTCCTTTATTCTAATCGGCACGACATGAATTAACAGTCACTTTGCCTTTTAAGCCCGCATTAATGGGAAATCAGGTGAAACAGTGAGCTGATAACAGAGTCCGTAGCAAAGTTCTGCGGAGCGCGCTCTTCCTCGCGGCGTAGCTGCTCATAACGCAGCAGGGCTGCATCTGCGTTATCCGCAAAAATCACTTCCCATACCACTCTGTAGCCTCCAGCGGTTAATTTCTCCCGCTTGTCCTTATGGGTGAGATTAACGGCCATGATTTCACGGCTTTTCTGAAGCACGCAGTAATCGGGCATGACTATTTCTCCACAGGTGTGTCGAGCGCCTTAAACTGCTTGATGGCGTCATGAATATTGTTGGTTTCCACGGTCGCAATGCAGCGGTCACCGTTGAAAACATCATAACGGGCATTGCGCAACTGAAACAGCAGATCGCGTCCCCGAAAGTGGATGCGTTTCTGTCTGACGCCAATGCCATGCCGCCGTAACAGGGCCTGTGACAGGCGATCGGTCTCTTTAGTCATTCCGTTAGCCTCCCGGCAGTACGTGGTCACTGCCAGTAAACCTGATAAACATTAGTTTTATATTAAGAGACAACCCTGTTTTTCGCATGGCCATCCGATGAAGCGGGACGAATGCGCTGCAAAGTGAAGAAGATGCAGGACAGAGGCGGTTTCTGACTTAATAAACCGTAAATGCGGTACACTCATCTCACCCTTCGCCATGAGACAGACTGCTATGAACGACAAGAAGATGATTTCCATTGATCAGTTCAACGCTGATGAACGACTGGCCGTCGAACAGACCGTTAAAGGGCTGATGGAAAAGTATCGTCAGCGCACCGGTAAAGAGCCGGATAGTAAAAAAGAAAAAGAATTCAGCAGTGAAGCGCGTCGGATCGTTATGTCGGCAAAGCAGGAAAAAGAGAAAGCGCAGGCGCTGAAGGCGAAAAAACCCCTCCGCAAAAAGAAACCCTCCTCACTGACAGCCAGTGAAGTCAGCGACTTCAGCTGGTCCGCCTCGGTTGCTAAGGGCCGCAGATAAAAACCTACCCTCGTGCTGGCAGGTGACAGCAGTCATCTGTCAGCCGAACAATACCGGCTTTAACGCGTAGTCTATCAGTCTTAATCCAGCAATAAGAATATTCTGCAAATATATTACTTTTATTCACCAGTTTGGATAAACTGACGTAACCTTTCGCTGCTTCAGTCTGCATATGAACTATTACACACCTGACGATGCTCAACTGAGGCGGCGCGCCAGCCGATTCGTGCGCCGTATGTTTATGATGCGTCAGCTCGGTACGCTGCTCTGCTTTTTGCCCATCCTGTCAGTGCTGATGGAGCGGGGGAAATGCGCGGAACTCTGCCTGCTGCTGTTCGTCAACGCGTTTGTCTGGCCCTATGCCGCCTACAGGCTGGCCTTACGATCGCGCGACCCCACAGGATTTGAACGCAAGAGTCTGACGCTGGATGCGGCTTTTGGCGGCGTCTGGGTGGGGATGATGGCGCTGAGTCCTTTCCCCTCACTGGTTATCATGGCCGTACTGATTTCTGACCGCTATTCCGCGGGCGGCTGGGTACAGCTGAGATCTGCGCTGCAGGCCTTTTTGCTCACTTTTGTGCTGGTATGGTCAGTCGCGGGTGCACCGGTCATGCTGAACTTCTCTACCCGTACCGCCTGGCTGACTCTGCCACTGGCCAGCGTTTATCTGCTGGCGCTCAGTGTGGTTTCGCACAATCTGACGCTGAGCCTGCGTAAGAAGAATCGCGAGCTGGAGCGCATCGCGCTGATGGACCCCGGCCTGAAAATCCCGAACCGTCGTCTGTTTGAGCAGCGACTGGAAAGTGAATTTCTGCGCACTCAGCGAGGCGAGGGCAACGCCTGGCTCATGCTGCTGGATGTGGATCACTTCAAACAGGTTAATGACACGTTTGGCCATGAGGCGGGCGACTTTCTGCTGACAGAGATTTCGGCACTGTTACGAAACAGCGTCGGTCTGAAAGATATTCCCGCCCGATTTGGCGGGGATGAGCTGTGCGTCATTGTGCGTGAGGCCGATGAAGCCAGCATTCTGCGACTGGCTAAGAAGATCCAGGAAGGCATTACCTTGCTGCGGTTGCCTGCTTCGTCCACTTTTCAGAGTTCGGTGAGTATCGGGATTGCTTCAGCGCGCGAAGCGGCTTCGATTCATGAATGGCTGCGACGCGCTGATGAGGCGCTTTATCAGGTGAAGCGCGCCGGACGCAATGATGTGCATGTCTGGCGGGCTTCCTCCCTCAACACACTCAGTGAAGTTCGCGACTGAAAAAGTCCAGAGCCTGAGACACTCTCAGGCCACTGGATTAAATTGCCGGGTAATCACCGGTGCCTTCCGGCCAGGGCGTCAGCAGATCGAAGCCGCTTTCCGTCACGGCGACCGTGTGCTCCCACTGCGCCGAGAGTGAACGATCTTTTGTCACCACCGTCCAGCCATCAGACAGCACGCTGGTGCCCGCTTTACCGGCATTGATCATCGGTTCGATGGTGAAGATCATGCCCGCCTTGAGTGGCATACCCTGGCCCGGCGTGCCGTAGTGCAGCACCTGTGGTTCGGTGTGGTAAATCTCGCCCACCCCGTGACCGCAATATTCACGCACCACGGAGAAACCAGCTGCTTCTGCCACACGCTGTATTGCGGCGCCGACATCGCCCAGCGTTGCGCCCGGACGGACCGTTTTGATCCCGGCCACCAGCGACTGATAGGTAATCTCTACCAGCCGTTTCGCCCGGACTGATGGCGTGCCGACGAAATACATGCGGCTGGTGTCGCCGTACCAGCCATCCTTGATGACGGCTACATCGATATTAACGATATCGCCATCCTTGAGCTTTTTTCCGGCCGGGATGCCGTGGCAGACCACATGATTGACCGAGGTGCAGGTAGTGCGGGTATAGCCTTGATAGCCGATGTTGGCTGGCGTCACCTTCAGTTCGTTCACAATAAAGTCGTGACAGATATCATCCAGCTCTTCGGTGGTGATGCCAGGCCGGACGTGTGGCGTAATCATGGCCAGCACCTGCGCGGCAGCCTGTCCCGCTGCCCGGGCCATCTCGATTTCTGCTGCGGTATGAATTTTAACGCTGTTCATGACACATCTCCTTGTGTGGCGAGGATCTCTTCAGGGAGCATGTTCCGGATATCGGTGCGGCCTTCCACCTCCAGCCGGATCAGCATCTGCGCCAGTTGGTGTTGGGTCTGCTGGGGATAGAGTTCAGCCAGCATGCCGATTTTAAGCCAGTGTTCAGCCTGTGCATTGATGGAGCGGCTCATCGCCTGACTGGCGATGCGCAGATTCTCATGCATCAAATCCGAGATTTTAACGATACCCATGCTAATCCTATATAAAACGTATATGTTTCGTATATAGCATATCCTTAACCTCATGAGTTGAAAAGGCAAATTTCAGCCCGACCGAAAATGTCCGAAATTTGTCCGAAATTACAGATACATCATACCAGTACGTACGCATCGCCACGGGAATCCAGGTACTTCTGAGTCATGGTCAGATTCCTGTGGCCCAGCAGCCGCTGTGTAAATGCCTGACCGTAATGCGCCTCATATAATCTTCCGGACAGGCTGCGGATTTCGTGAAAGGTTGGCGGGTTTGGCAAGGCGTCCAGACCGCAACGGGCCCGCGTGCGCGTGAATGCCTGCGTCAGGTTTTCCGGGCGAACCGGGCCGGGTCTGCGTCCATGACGTCGTGCAGCAGAATAGATAAAATGCGGTGAAGGATTATTCCGCTGGCATAACTCGATCACGTCGTTAAGTGTCATGCCGATATCGGGCAGCGCCAGATCAACGGGGATGGCTAACTTACTGCCTTTCTTACTCTGTGTGATGAACAGTCTGCCTTCACAAACGTCGGAGAACCTCATGCGGGTAATATCCTCCCGGCGCTGAGCAGTAACCACGGCGACCAGCAGTGCCCGGTAAAACCAGGGTTCGGATTCAGGTACGGCCTCCAGCAGCATCCGGAATTGCTCAACTGAGAGCCGGCTCCTCTGAACCCTGGGCTGTTTTGCCCGTGTGGGTTCAACCGGATTTCTTTCAATCACCCCCGCCACAATTGCCTCACGGAACACATCATTCAGGACACTGCGCAGAATGACTGCCATTGTCTGTTTATTTTCGGTGACATAGACATCCAGAAACAGGGCTATATCGCGGGTCGTGACTGCATTCATCGCCAGGTCACCCAAAGATTTCCGGATTGCGTTCAGCTGGTATTTACGCAGCCGAAGGGTGACCGGTTTTACCTTGCGCCTGACAAGGATGGCCTCATACGCTGAAAGCCATTCAGACACTGTCATGACGGGGCGCGCCTGTAATTTATTTAAAAGGGCGGAGGGAACATAATTACGGTCCAGATAATGGTTGGCTTCAATAGCCTGAGCAATCGCTTCCCGGCGTGAGACATTACCCAGTGAATACTCCTTTCCGGTATGAGGATTGCGCCAGTGGTAAGTTTTGCGGGTGCGGCGGTAGGTCAGATTACGGGGGAGGTTAGCATCATAAGATTCAGGCCTTTTGATCATATATCACTTTTTCCATCAGCAGATTACGTCCGATTACATTATGCGAATGAGCGTACGGATTTCTGACGCGTTTACGGGGGTTGAGATAAACTGCTTGCGGATGAAGCCGGTACTCTTTGCCATGTAACTCCGGGCACGGGTAGATTCGCCCTTCGCGTGCCCAGCGGCGAAGAGTGGACAGGGAAGGCGGATGAGAATAGGTCTCGCTCGCCCACTCAGTCAGGGTAAGCAGCTTAGCCATGATTTACCTCCGGTTTTCGGTCCATAAAAAAACCCCGCAGAGGCGGGGTTTCACTGTTTGTCTTTGTCGCGCTTATCCTGCTCTGGCTTCCATTCAAGCCCGCACATATCGCAGGAAAATTTGCCATCAGGGTGCTTACGTGGTCCCCGGAAGTTGCAGAAGGGACACGTTCTCGGTCTGTATGCTATTTTCATCCTCCTTATATCAAATCAGGTCTGATTTCCATAGAAACGGCATCGAACAATGACCTCAGGACCCAGGTCGCGGAGACGTTAAAGAGTGTCTCGATGAAAAGCTTTTGCAGTTTTGCTGAGTTCATAATTTCGTCGTTTTTCAATCATCCTGATGTAGAAGTCATAAAGCTCTTTGCGCATGTGCTGCTTCATTTCTTCAGGCAACGGTTCCAGCGATTTCTTCCATTCATCCAGTTCTGGCCTGCAGAGTACATAGGCCTTATCAACAATTTCTTTAGGCGGAATTTCTGACTTAATGAGTGGGATGGTGTGGTCATTCAGGCATTTCACCTCTGGCGTTTCGAATGACCGGTCCTCTGCTACGACTGTCATGGAAAATAACATCCCAGATAAAAAAATCCACCTCACCGCTTTTTCTCCTTGTGATTAATCGTGCCAGTGCCGCCCGGATACTGCAGCTCAAAGCTCCGGTAATACTTATCACACGACTAAATCTAAGTTAATCCTGTCGCGTTCGTCCATGCTTAATTCCTCTGCCTTTCCTCTAATTATGCGTAACCCCATAGTCATTAAGAAGCTGCATCAGAACCAAGCGTGCCATCTCTTTACCGGAGATTCTGAAAGTATTCCTGAGTACAGAGACAATATTGGCGCTGGAAAGCAGATTGCCTTTGTCATAAATAGACAACTTCTTACCAATGTTCTGCTTTGTAGTCACATTGAGCATTCTTCCGCACTCATCACTAAGGTAGAAATTTACATTTTCAGAACCAGTCTCATCACTATCCACGTAACTTATTGATCTTATGCATTCTGGTGAGTATGTTTCCTTCGTGCCATTTACTTTAAATATGAAACTACCGGGCCCGGCGACAGAGACCAGAGGAAAGAGAAAGGCAACGAGAAAGAGCGCGGATTTGAGCATGCAATATCCCTATTCTTAGCATTAAAAAATCATTATAAAACCATGATGCTGCATGTGCACGCTATCATGCATCCTGGCTGATATCAGGCAGAACAAAGCCGCCAGATGAGGCACCTGACGTAGTCGCAACCGCTTTCTGCTGGCCGAGACCGATGTTTGTTTAATACACATCACGTCTGTTGTAATGATTGTGACTGTTATCAGGTTTAATGATAACGTTTAAATCCTAATCTGATCTCAGTGGTAAAAAGCTGTTGAAGGTCTCACGCTCACTTTAATGCAGGTTCAGGGCTTGGCGATTGTGCCAGGTCAAAGTTGACCAGGCGAAGAGCCTGGTCGGGAACCACAAACACTTCTCCAACTAATCTGGTTGAGCTGGCTTCATGGTTATGAATGTATTATCCGATACGATTAGCATAATAATTGTAGCGGAAGTGATAACACTAAGAAATAAAAGCCGCTGCATCCAGACTAATTGTGTATGTATCAGAAATGACAGATTGATCGCCCTCAATGGTAATAACCCCTGCGAATTCTTTTACCGGGCCTTCTGATAGAAAGGACCATTGGTCACCGTCAACTATATAACCGGCCGTTTCGTGATAGCCAGTGATACTAAGCTGAATCTGATTTTTTGGGTTATTTTTACCGGGTATTTTTATTATAAATCTATTATCTTTATTGATGGTTCCGGAATTTGGGGTCCAGCGTATCCCCAAATTCATTGGTGATTTAGCCGTGATGTTGAAAAATGCTACGGGGCTGATGTTTAAGTTGATTCCCGCCTTTAAGTCCGGTTTTGGTGTAAGCCTGAAAATCAGTTCAGGGTTCTCTTTGAAAACCAAATCGACGGAACGGGTTATTGAATCTCCTACAGGTTTGAATTTATATTCAGCTGTGACAGGCTTGCATAAAAATAATATTGTTAATGCGATTGATTTGTAGATTAACTTCATTTTGACTCCGTAGAAATAGTGTATTGAGTGTAGGATTCTAACTTGATATAGGTTCATCTAAATTTATATTTACTGGTTCAGGCACTGAGCGGAAACTTGCATGGAAAAAACATTGCTTTCTATTGACTGGTCGCCGTTGCTCAAAAGATTCAATGTGGTGAGTCTTGATGGTAATGCTATTAGCACGCCTTTCCCTGACTGAAAGTCAGGTTTCAAGTTATCACCTATTAGTCTTACATTAAAATCACCACCTATTTTATTACGGTCTGTCAATATATAGTGTCCCGGCATGGTCTCCTGGTTGGGGTATTCAATCCATACATTAAGTAAGCAGGGTTCTGACATACCTGACACATGGATTGTTGCCAGTTCTGCTCCATCATGTATTCTTCCCGCATGTAAATCCTGTTTTGGTGTTATTATGAGTTTTAGTGTGTTTGCTACTGAGTAGCTATTATATAAAATAAATATTATGATTAAAAATTTTAAATTCTTACTAAATAGAGCGCGCATTATGCTTTCCTTTATTTGCACTTTACGGTCAGGAAATTCAGTCCATGAGCCTTTTCATTTTTTATTAAATGGTAGGGACATTTGAGAGATCTTATTTTACTTCTGACGATAAGTTGTCCTTCGGGCGGTAATCCCGACAAATATACTTTCCCATCCCTGTTAACAATTCCCTCACTTCCTGATGCTGAGTTAACTTGTACCAGAGAGCCGAAAGGGACTTCTATTCCATCAGGCCCCAGAAGTGTAATGATCGCTTTCGCACCTATGCTTGTTCGAAATTTAACCGGAATGACCGCCCCTGCTGTAGGTACAAACTTTCTGTCTGTGATTGTAATCTCCGCATCATTCGAAAGAGATGTTGGATCTAAAGAAAGAGTATTCTCATGATAAGGACTTAGGTATGGCTGTGCTGTATACCCCTGATAATCAGTATTGACGCCTGAAAAACCTTGGACTTTCACTCCTGAAGCACCTTTCGCCTCAATGAGTGCATTAGTTTCGCCAAGTGTCTGAGTAAAGGTCAATCCATGGCGGTGAGCAATAAGTCCGCCATCAATGCCTATTGAACGCTGCTGATAATCACGGTCATAGCTGTAACTACCTGAGATGTTGCCATAGGTTCCAGTCCATCCGAGAGACACGTCGCCATTGTTACGACTGCCTCCTTCTTCCCGATTGTAACGCTGATCGACACTCCAGCTCAGACGCTGATCAAATGCGTTACCGTATAAACCTGCTGAGTGATTTGTGTTGCCGGAAGAGGGCTGCGTGTAACGATATGAAGCTCGGGCGTCGACTCCCGTCCATTTTTTCAGCGGCACGCTCAGCCATAGGCTGATGATGTGATTCATTCCATGACAATTCGGCTTCTGGTTAGCAAACCAGTTCAATGACAACGACATGTCTTTTATTGGCACAGAGTATCCCGCATTGAATCTTGTTTTATGCCGGCTGCTGTTCCAGAAGGTTGTGTGATCAGCACCTGCATTCAGATAACCCCATTTCCCCAGCCCCTGGCTAACGGAGACCCCCATGCTGCTTTTCCTTCTGTTTCTTATTACGTCGCTTCCTGACGTTTTATTCATTTTCCAGCTATCCAGCGTTTCACCCAGCGAAAGATAATCCGCCTGGTTGAACCGGACATTAAACAGTGATAACGATGTATTTGTCGCAGTAATCTCTTTGCTGTAACGCATGCGCCATGACTGTCCGTTTACCGTGTTCTGACCAGAGAGCTGCCCGCGACTCAGGGTTAAATCAGTGGACAGTGCGCCCCAGCTACCCATGTTCAGTCCAGCGCCTGTTGATAACGACTGATAGTGGTTTGCTGCCTGAATACCGCCATAAAGAGTGACGCCATAGGGAAGGCCATACATGGCCGTTGATTCCAGCACCGGCGTTCTGAGGACATTTCTGTCGGACGGGCGGTATTGTCCGGCTATCATGCTGTAGCGCAGATAACCTTCTTTAACGGCGATTGCCGGGGTCTGAAAAGGCACGGTGAAAACCTGTGAGGCGCCATCGGCTTCCCACACCGTTACTTGAAAATCACCGCCCGCGCCCGTGGAATTGAAATCAGTCAGTGCAAAGGGGCCCGGTGCGACAATCTGGTTATAGATGGTGTAGCCGTTCTGCTTAATTTCTACCCGTGCCTGAGTTCTGGCCACACCGCGGATGACAGGGGCAAACATATACTGACTGGAGGGAACCATGCGGTCGTCTGAGGCGAGCATGACCCCACGAAAAGGGACGCTTCCGAAGATCTCCGATGAGGTAAAACGCTCACCCAGCGTCAGGCGACTGTTCATGTCACTGATACCCCGCTCCAGATAAGTATTTATGACCTGCCAGTGTCCTGGCTTTCCTTCCGTTTTCTGCCAGCTGGTAAAGTTTCTCAGACGCCAGGCACCTACATTCACACCGGGGCTAAGCTGCAGCCATGAGTAGTGGTTTGTATTTCCTGAATGACCGCGCATAAAGCTTTGATCAGCACCGGCCTGGTAATTCATGATGAAGGCAGGTATGCCGTCGTCCCAGAGTTTGCGGGGGGCGATGCCTTTAAATCCGGGTTTAAGATATATCTGGGGAATACTGATGTGCAGTGATTGCTCGTTAAAGTGAAAATCAGTCTTCGCGCCCGGTATCTGAGACAAATCAAAATTACCGGTCCGGTGTTCATTATCTGAAACTCTGAAATGCTTCATACGGACTCCGTAACCTGAAAGAACTTGACGGGTTAAGCTGGGTACAAGCTCCTGACGTCCATCTTTGTCATGCATCAATGTGAACATGACAGACCGTGAGTCGATAAGTGTGCCATTGAGTAATATGTCCACAGGGTACATTCCTGGTAACTGACTACCCTGGCTGAAAACAGAGAGGTCAGTCTCTGCTCCGCCTCCGGAAACCAGCACCGGATTAAAGGTATAACTCCTGCCCTGTGCGTGAACAGCAGCCAGCGTCAGGCTGGCCACAATCAGGCGTCCCGAAAAAGTCATGGGTTTATCCCTGGCAGTGTTGGTGGTCAGTGGCCGGGTTTCATGCTGAGGTCAGACGTAAATTCCCGGCTGTCGCCGCCATAATCCGTAATCAGCCGCCAGTGCACCGGCCCGCGGGCGTCAGCAGATACACTCAGTTCCCGCTTACCCACTGGAGGAACATATTCCGGGTTGCCCACCGTCTCTTTTCCGAGCTGAATACTTCTGAGATTCATAAAGAAAGGGGTAGGATTTGTTACGGTAAGCGTCTTACCGTGCTTCTCCCATGTCAGGCTCGATGCAAAATCATCGGGTGCTCCCTTAAGGGAGGAAGGGCGCGTGAGCAGTTTCAGACAACTTTTAATGCGCAACTGCGTCAACAGTGTGGCGCGCTGTCCTGCCTGCTTTTTTTTGTCTGCCTCATCAGTCCATTCTGCGTCGGGTTCGGGTGGGATGCCTGTCAGGCAAAGCCAGCTAAGTGATTCCTTCCTGTCTTCGTTGTGATTACGGGTTGCGATAACCTTTATTCGGCTTTGCTGATGCCCATCCAGACGGAACAAGGGGGGTGTAACAATAAACGGTGCAGGGGTTTTCCGATCTTCTGCAAAAACTTCCGACTGAACAAGCATGGGGTAGGATTGCGGATTTATGACTGTTAAAGAGGCTCCATTCGAATCAGTAAAATAAATAAGTCTTGTTGCGCCTGTTTTAACAGAGAATGACTGTAGCTCATTTTCCAGCGGTAAACTTTCACCTCTGGCCAGATGAAGCGAGCACAGTGTTGCTGCCATTATGAAAATGACATTAATGGATTTGGTCATTTGAATATTCCTGCGTAGTCTGGCGCTGAATATTAAAATGCAGCCACAATATTCACGCCGTGAAGTTTTCATATTCCAGTAATTAATGAATTTAATCAGTGGCTAATCGTCCTCCCCGGACAATGGTGTCAGGAGCAGGTATCGTCGTTCTCCTGCACTGACATCCACCTTTAGTGTTGCAAACAGGGGGGCAATATAGTCATCCTTATGACCCTGCGTATCCAGAAAATCCATTGCGTCTTTCTGAGAGGTAAAGAGCTTGTCTTCTGACATGCCAGGGCGTTTCACGACCCATGCGACCGGTGAAGAAATCAGGGAAAGCTTTGCAATAAAGTGCACCAGTTGCTGCAGTGGTTCTGTTGAAGAATGATATAAAAAGTTATCAATGTAATTTAACAGTCTTTTATTCATAGGTGACATCTTCATATTGATTTGAACGGTCATGCCATGCGTCCGGTTTAAAATCCTCAATAAATTTTATCTTCATGCATAGTTAATCTGTATCTGTCAGGAAATTAGCACTTCTGCACATGGCCGTGAAGTCATAAAAATGAATATTACTTTTTAATCCTGAGCGTGCTAAGAGGGGTTAGGATGGTCTTGTTTTTATATAAGACCATCCATTACGGAGTGCACTCATACAACACTGACTGCGGTGTTCTGCCCAGTGGGCATTCACTGGTCTTTTTGCCAGTTTCATTGCCCGCAGCCAGAGTTTTGAAGCCTGTTCATATTTTCCGCTGCTTTCGGCAAATGCAGCAGCCTCAGCGACGGCGTAATAACGATGATTACGGGCTCGCGTTCTGTCAGGCTTACTTTGATTCATCGATAACTCCTGAACTGACGGTAATGATGAGGGCATTAGCTACCGGCTTCTTCTTCGATCTCGGCTTTCCTGACCAGAAACACGTCGGTTGCTTTATCAAGCAGAGGCGCTGATTTCTGCAGGACTTTTTGCGCATAGGCATAGCAGCGTGTAAGCGTACTGACCGACTGACTCTTCATGGCCGCCTCACAGAAGTCAGCGAGCATTTGCTCTGGCGTCCGCGTAGTGCTGTCTGCATACTTCTGCTTTTTGCCAGGACCCAGCTCAGGGGAGGGCATGGACTTATCAGATGACTGTCCGGGTGCCCTGGCGGGACTGTCAGGCAGGATTGCATGCACAGGAGTTTCTGCTCCTGACACCGAATGAGGCTCTGATTCCGGTACGGCATCGTCCGGTAGTGTAATGTTCTTCTCAGCCTGGACGGATTGATTGATGTAAGCATTCAAATCGGCATGGTCTGGCGGTGTGATATCACGTTCCGTCCGGACGGACGGCTCCAGTTCGTCAGGGGTATAAACCCCCAGGATGACATCAGGGCAGTGAAGCCGGGCCCAGCGTTTAACCGCGAGATAGGCCAGCTGCTGACGCGGATCGCTGGCCCAGAGTGTCGAATTCCGCACCTGCGCCTGGGAGAGCAGCAGTTTCAGTTCCCGCGGCTCCTGCTCATTTTTCATGGTGGCCCGGACGCGCACGCCGCACCCGGACTCATCCTGCAGTGTCCAGTCCGGCGCGATGAACTTATTTCCTTTCGATGATGTCTTCTCCGTGAATCTCCCAATCACCTTTTCCCAGGGACCAAACCATTCGTAATGCAGGCGGTCCTGTGTAGGAGCCATGGTGGTGATCACGGCGTTCACAAGCTGCGCTTCGTAACCCAGCACACCATTTACTGTGAAGGTTTTCTGCGCGACGGCAAACGGGTTCATCCGCCACTGCATGGCCTGCATCGTAACAGCCAGGCAGTCGGCAGGTTTTCCGGCAAGATGCGCAGGAACCGTAACCCTGCTGCTGGCCATGATTTCTGCAAAGCGAACCAGTTTGTCCAGTGCATCAGGGCTGAATATCGTTGCTGTTAAATCAGTGCTGTCAGGCATTGTGTTCATCAGTTGATTCTGCATCGTGAATATTCCTGTTAACGTGCCCAGGCAGGGCGCTGGATTGTTTCAACGCCGCCCCAGTTATTGCTGAGGCGACAGGCATGGAAGGTGTTCAAATCGCGGCGGAAGAGATCGAAACCTGCCCGCATGTCATCGTCATGCAACTCAAATACACGGACCGGATAGCGGCCGCAGTCGATGGATTCGCTGACCACGATGAAAACAAACTGCGGATACGCATCACAGCACCGGTAAAAACCCTCGCAGTACATGGCTGCCTGAACGTGGTAACGGAACTCTTCGATGTGCCGGGCAAAGCGCGACATATCGCTGACCTTTTTAACATCGACAATGACAGGCCTGCTGGTCAGGTATTTATCCGGACGGATACGACAGAGCTCTTGTGTCTCCCTGTCTGACCAGTAAATCGAGGATTCGCAGTGACCGTCAGCCTCCAGAAAAAAACGTGCAGCATGATGCGCCAGCACGCTCTCCCTCATCAGCTGAAGCTTCCGGCCCTGCTCTGCATCCATGACAGTTATGTTCCGGGTGCGTGTTTCATTCAGAAACGCTGCTTCGTCTGCTTTACCCTGAGAGGTACGCCGGTTAAAGGAGGGAGCCACAATAAAGCGTTTGTCGAACTGTTCAGGCTCAAGCAGCATGCAGTGCAGTGCGCTTCCCATATCCAGTGCACCTGTTTTTTCCGTATCCAGAGGCGCATGTTTGCTCCACAGATAGATGGCCGGGTTGAGAGCGATGTCATCCAGCTGTGATTTACTGACGCCCGGTCCGCCGTGATAATCCTCATTGCTGAGGTCATGATAAATGCCCGGTTTCATGACACAGGCTCCTCCCAGCCAAGCTGGACCTGAAGGTCGTAATTGCGTGCCGCATGCAGGTAAGCAAGATTTCTGATAAAGCCGATATATTCCTCACTGGCATCAGGATGGGTGCAGCATTTCAGTACCTCTGGGTGCAGGTTCCAGTGCCGGAACTGGTAAAGGTAGTCAGGAAAACAATTCATCAGGCGCTGAGCCTCGTCATCGATCCACTGCTCTTTCCTGATAGCTTCCTGTTCCTGCGCATCAAGATGGTCTTTATGTTGTTCCAGTAGTGCAAAAGGCGTCATGGTTTATCCTCCTGAAGAAGAATGCCGAGAACACGATCAAAAGCGATTTGTAACAGGGGCTGAGGCGGCAGTGGCGACAGTGCAGGGGATGATGAGGACGAGAAACTGGCACTGGTCACGATGTTTTCAGGCGCAAACTCGATATCGCGGATGGCATTAAACGGGCGAGCAAAAGCGGCATCGCCCCTGATGTGATTTTGCATCATGGGAAATGTACCTCTGAACAGTCAGATTGAAGGATGTCGAAGCCGGAACGGCTGGCAGTATTACGGGGCCGGGATAGCGAACTGCTGAGGACTCAGCCGTTCTGACGCTGCCGGTATGAAGCTCAGTGTTACTCTTCTGCTTCGCGACGGGCCTCGCGGGTTGCTGCCAGGATTTGTGCCGGGTCTCCTGAGATATGCGTGTAAATAACGAATGTGCCGGAGTGGGTAACCCGCGTGTCCGGTGCAGCCCTGAGCGCCGCTCTGACCACACGTTCATGGTGAGAAGCCCGGAACACGCATGTTTTGATATGCAGCGTTGCCTCTGTACGTGAAGCGGTGTACTGAATTTTCATCACTCATTCTCCTGGATGTGAAAACTACGTTTAAACTCTGTCGATCACTGCAGCACCCAGTCCGGTCGGGGACCTTTCCCCAGATAACTGTCGAGAATGTCCAGTAATCGCGGGTAAAAGCTGAGTGCACGCTCCCCGTCCATTTTCTGAATTTCGTGGCGGGTAAATGAGCGCCATTTATCCGGCGCATGCACCTCGCAACCTGCTTTCAGCCAGAGCCCATGAGTAATCTGGATATCGTAGACATCGCCCAGAATTAACCAGGTTTTCGCCGGCAGACGTGTGGCGAATAAGAAAACGTTCAGCAGGTCTGTGTCGTACAGGCTGGCACCCCGAAGGTCAGCCTGACGGAGATCCGTAGATAAAAACTCTGCATTGTTAAGTGAGGCGTTGTTGAGTTTTGCCCGGAATAATGAGGCAGATGCCAGGTTGCACCTATCCATGACTGCGAACCTCAGGTTTGCGAATTTCATCTGTGCTCCCTCAAAGTTCGTCCTGAGGAAAAGGGCATGTTCAAGTTCTGCTCCTCTCAGATCAGCGTCAGCCAGACACTGACCGCTCAGGTTGAGACGTTTACCTTCGGCTCCCGCGCTTGAAAGCCAGCGTTTGTGCGCTTCAAGATGATGATGCAATTCTTTAGCGTCCATGGTCGTTCTCCTCTCTGCAGGCAGTGGCGGTGTATCCTGTAAAAAAATCCTGCTCAAATCTGCTTGTCATAATCTGCGTGGCTCAGCAGTTCCCAGCTCTGACCATTGTCTCTGGATAGCAGGCGCCACTGCGGGGTAACCCGCAGAGTCAGATAACCATCCCGATATGTTCGTCTGGCACGAATTAATCCGGCCCGCCAGTTATCTTCTGTACGCCTGGCACGATGCCTTATCCGGTCAGGCGCGTACGGTTTGGCCATCATGATGCCCTCATTTCGTTCAGGCAGGCTGCGGCCAGCCTCTTCACAAAGCGCCGGTTGATCACGCACGGGGAACTGATGAACTTCATACTTCGCCTTAACGAACTCAGGTTAAAAGTGAAACCGCTATGCCGTGTGTGGTTGCTCAAAGGGTGTCTCCTGCTGGCATAAAAAAACCGCCTCAGCGGGCGGCCTCATGAGATGAAATAAAACGGGGTTCAGTCATGCTGCTTATTTTCCTGAGGGGGTTCAGAACAGGCGCATACGGGCCTCAGATCAGGATATCGCTCAAAGATGCCCGCCAGATTTTCAGTAAGCATCCTGTCCAGAGCGCCCAGGACGCTTTGACGGTATAACGCGAGCTCCTCCCGGCTGACTTTGCCCTCCCTGTTCATGGCATCGATAATGTTTACTGACGTCGTGACATGTTTTGCTACTGTCAGCAGAGTGTCAGTGATGTGTTCCGCGGCTTCACGGTTTTGCATAAAGGACCTCCGAAAGGGATAAATGCCCTGCGGGCAGGGAACGGTTTACATGGCCCGCAGGGCTGGACGGTATTAATGAATAATGATGATGCGTGTATGGCGAACGAAATCCGCTAACTCAGTCCCCACGTTCTGCCACTGCGTCAGTGCCTGAAGCACTTCAGTCCGGGACCGGCAGTGACAGGCACTCAGATAGGCATGTAGGTGGATTAACGCCAGACGCTGCATTTCTTTGGATGACAGCGCGTCTGAGGGTCTGTTTTTTTGCATGATGTAATCCTTTAAAATGGCATTAAAAAACCCGCCGAAGCGGGCTGAGTCTGATTTGTCCGGAAGCACTCAAAGATGTATTAAAACCGCGAAACAGGCGGCTTCTGAGCATCTTCGGGCCTGTCAGTTAACCGCTTTGTCAGTCTTTAAAACGTTACTATCAGTCGCACTTTCGCCGGTGCCACAACCGCAGTATTGCGGAGCCAAATCAGGATTCAGCAATTATGGGGTCCAGCAGTTCGGTAAACAGGATTTCCAGGATCACATTGACCTTGTGCATGTGGGTACCGGCCTGTTCTCCTGTAACTTTGCCCTCCTTTTCATAACCGAACATCTGTTCAGCCGAAATGTTCAACAGGTGTGAGACGTTGTGAACAGTCTGACTGACACGTACTGCAGCTTCGCGATACAACATAATTACTCCTTAAAGAGATTTGCCTTTCAGGCAGAGAGGTAGGTAGTGAATGAGCCAGTAAGGCTGAGATGTTCAAACGAATGGTGAACATATTTGCGACAAAAAAAATCCCGCACGAGGCGGGAAAATTGCAGGCACTTGGTGTTGTATTTCTTTTTTGATTACGTTGTCAGTATGCCACTACTTTTCGTACTTTATGAAGTCAGGTCAGGCCTGACAGTGCATTTATAACGATACCGGACTTCATAATTCTGAACAAATCCATAAACCCTTTCGCGCGGCCACCTCGTTTAATGATGCAAATAGGGTTTGATGTGAATCAGCGATGAGTCCGGGTAAGCAGGGGAGATTTGTTTTTCACGGGCTTACTTTTCCCGAAGCACTGACGCCGGGCGTCGCGTATCAGGACTAACTCTCTGCACGTTACTGATTGATGATACCTGTTTATGTGCACCTGCGGGGCGAGTGGATCAAACCTGACACCACATACCGGGCACACGACACGGTGTTTCTTCATAAGAACCTCCATCAACAAAGGAAATGACACTGGGCAGTGCCATCTCATTTGCTGAGAGGAAGGTGGGTTTTGCCACTTCGGGGTCTCGCGCTCCTGCACTCCCCCCGCCCGACAGTATGCTGTGCCGTTCAGCTACTGATCTGATAATGAACTAAAAGTACGAGAAACGTCAATACTTAAAGTACAGGAAATTGGAACCTTTTCCTTTATCAGTTCATACCATTGATTTAAAGGTATTTTTAACTATTGGTATCGTACGGGAAGGAAGCGTCTTCAGCGGGATCCGGATCGACTAAACTCATTCTGCTCTCTACCACAACTCCTATAAACATACAGGTATCGTCAATTTCAATAGGTTTATAGTTGTTATTCAAGGGTTTAAGGTAACGCCTGTTTGTACCCTCATCAACAATGTACTGTTTAAAGGTCGCTTCTTTAGCGGCTTGAATTTTCGCAATGACAAAATGTCCGTTTTCAGCGGGGCAATAGGGATCAATCAGAATGTGACTCCCTTTGGGAACACACGTGCCTACAGATGAAGTCATAGAATCATCCTTAACGACCAACCAGAACGTATGTCCATGCTCCATAGCTGCTCCGGAATAAAAATATCGCAGCGTGTGAAAGTTTTCTTTTATACAAGCTTTCCAGTTATCTGCTTCCTTCCAACTAATTAAAGGGGATCTGTTTCTTATCAGAGTGTTGATTAACCTTTGTTCACGAGCGCTTGCCTCATCTCCATGTTGAAGCCATAGCGGATCAACATTTAAAGCTTTAGCAATGTTTTTCATCATTGCAGCTCGAGGAAGTGATTCCCCGGTCAACCATTTGCTGACAGCCTTCGATGAAACGCCCATACGCTGGGCAAGCATAACTCCCCGGCCATGTAGCGGGTAATTTGCGTTGTTGAGCGCTTCAGTGAGTCGCGCTGCGAATTCATGACGAATCGTTTCGGTATGTACCATGGGTACAATATGGACTGACTTGATAAAACTGTCAGTTCATTATAAGTTGAACCAAAAGTACTGATGAGGAGGATTTCATGTCTGTCATTAACCTTGCAATTAAGTCTGTTGGAGTTGTTGAAGTAGCAAAAGCCTGCGGGATCAGCCCACGAGCGGTCTACAAATGGTTGAAAAAAGGGTCACTTCCGAAAACAGAGTTTTATGGCCGAACACATTACGCATTGACCATTGAGAAGCTGTCTTTGGGAAAATTTGATGCCCAAAAAATTCTGGATGAAAGTCGGACATCCCTTCTTGAACGTTAAATCAGGAGGGCGTCACGCTGACGCCTTAGTCATTATCGTCTGCAAAGGAATTTAGACTGTGGAAGCCGCAAAGAAACGCAAACGAGAATCATCACCTCAGGGGCGACATCTTCACACACTGGCCCTGAAAGCTCTTTTTAAAACACGTCAGGCAGAAGTTGCCCGTCGTCTCAATGTTGCAGACTCAACTGTTCTGAGACGCACTGAAAAATATCCCGAAATTATGGAAACACTGGCCGCCAGTGGTATTGAGGATTTCGTGATGAAAGGGGAGATGAAAATACCTCAGGAGCAGTATCGCTGGCTGATGCAGGTCGCTATCCGGTTTGCAGAGAATGAACTGGAGCGAACCGGCAACGCGTCAGGCGATGTCGCAACTCCCTGACGAAAAACGAAATTTCTAAACATAGTTTGCAGGTGAATTTAAATGACAAAGCAAATTTCAAAACTCAAAAAAACTAAGGTTTATGATAAGTTTAAGGGCAAGTGCGCTTACTGCGGTAAGAAATTATCGCTTGAAACCATGCATATTGACCACGTTTGCCCTAAGAATTCAGGTGGTAGTAACCAAATTGAAAATCTTTTCCCTTCCTGTCCTGAATGTAATGCTTCAAAGGGAATTAAGTCATTGGATGATTTCAGACTCCATCTGATGCTATCAAATTCGAAATTTTTTGGGATTATTAATTATAAGCAATGGCAAGGACTTAACGAGCACAGCGTTTTTATTAATTTACCTGTCCACTTATTTTATTTCGAAAAGGAAATCTAAATGAGTCGCGCAGCAACAGAGTGGGCCTGGCGTCTAAATCTTAAAGCCTCACAAAAACTTCTTCTCCTTTCACTGGCTGATCGTGCCGACGAACATCACTGCTGCTATCCAAGCATTACAAGGTTGATGCACGACACCGGTCTCGATAAGAAAACAATCGGTAAGTGGATAAATGAGATGATTCAGCAGGGTCTTCTCATCGATACCGGTGAGCGTAAAGGCATCACAAAACGTGTGCGTGTACTGAAGCTAAATCTGCATTTTGAATTCACCCAAAAAGGGGATCGTTCCATTAAGGCGAATAAACCCAAAACTGGTAATGTTCCCAAAAACGGGAATATACCCAAAAACGGGTGTTTGAATGATCCCAAAAACGGGTTACTGAATCAGTCATTAGAACCTAAAAACAACACACACACAGCGCGAATCAATTTTGAATCTGTGGATAACTCTGCCACGGCTCCGCCTCCTGAGAGCAATGAGCCGCAGATGCAGACCGGGGAGGGAGGGAAAGCAGGTGCGTGCTTGTCCTCAGGACCTCCAGCGCCTGAGCTTAAAACCAGGTCCACTCAGGCGCGTCACAAAAATTCGGTTCTGCCAGATGCCATTGAGCGCGTTTCAACTCTGATCGCCCTGAAGGCCGGGGATGTGCAGCTGCATGAAGCCTCACCGGCTTGCCGGGACAAACTGGGGGCAGAGCACCGCTCTGAAAAATTCGTCATGTTCGAAGGCTGGCGGCCCTCGCCAGAACTGAGCCGCACTGCGCGAAAAATTGGCATAGAACTTTCAGGCCCTCCAGACCAGGCCGCACTTGCTGATTTTGTCACCTTCTGGGAGGCCGATGGAGGGGCTTACAACCAGATTCAGTGGGAAATGAAACTGGCTCGCTCCCTGAAAAACCAGCGACAGCGCGCGCCTAAACGTCATCGTCCCCGCCGGGACTTCATGGCTTCTTCAGGCATGGATTACACGATTCCGGAGGGATTCAGGGGGTAACGAATTAAACCAGTTCATCGACCGCCGGCTATCTGCATTGCGTTCTGTGGGGGCATTCTGAAGAGCCTGAATCATCATCAGGCCAGCGAGGTACTGGGTGACCGAATATGGACCGGCTCAGGATGGATCAAGGCACCCGAACGCGCGTCAGGAGAACGCCAATGCACGCCTCAAAAAATCAAATCGCGCCGAAGTTGCGTCCGGTTACAATGCCTGCTGACCAAACTGGGGAGCGGTGCAAACGCGCGGCAAGTCATCCTGCAGAAAAATTTGTGATGTTCGCGGGCTGGCGACGGTCGTCGGGCCTGCGCGGAACGGCAAGCAAAATCGGCATTGAGCTCTCAGGCCCTCCAGACCCGGCCAGGCTGCGGATTTTTTGACTTACTGGGAGGCTGATGGCGCGGCTTACAACCAGATTCAGTGGGAAATGAAACTGGCGCGCTCCCTGAAATACAAGCGACAGCGCGCGCCTTAACGTCATCGTCCGCGACGTGAACTCAAGGCCTCTTCTGGCATGGACTACACGATCCCAGAGGGATTCAGGGGCGGGTAAGGTATCGAACAGCATTGAATTAAGTCCTCTGTGAGCTTGATTAGGATGCTCGTTTAAAGATTGTGACGAGATTTAGATAGATTTGAGTGAGGTTGTGATTTTGATATAGAGTCATTGACATTTCTGTTAGCTACATATGAAGTGTTTATTGTCTATATGCAATCAGCAAAGTTGCATATGTTGTTAACGTGCTCTCAATGAATATCGTTTACCAAGATCCGCTTCATTGCTAAACTGAACATGGCATCTTGCCATATTTTTGCATCGAGATAGGATCAACAACGTGGCAAGTGCAGACCAACTTAAAGCGCTTATCAAATCGCACATAAGTCGCGATGATGGTCACTTTTATTCAGTGGCTATGCAGGTTGCTGCGCACGAAGCCAAGCAAGGTCATGGCCGTCTTGCGGAAGAACTCTTAAGCATGCTTGATAAAGGTAAGGCTAAGCTTGCCGCTGATAAGGGCGGAAAACTCGTCCCATTTTCTAATGCAGCAAAATCCCGCACTGAGCTGGGTAACCTGTTAAGCGTCAGTGAACCGAACAACTGCATCTCCGATATGGTGCTAAGTGATTCAGCTGAAACGCAACTAAATCGACTCGTACGTGAACAGCGCATGATGACGCGCATACGTGAACATGGTCTTTCACCCCGCCGTAAAGTTTTACTTGTGGGTCCCCCCGGTACTGGAAAAACCTTAACCGCTTCCGCTCTTGCGGGCGAGCTAGCTGTACCGCTTTTCCAGGTACGATTTGACGCTTTAATCACCAAATTTATGGGTGAGACAGCAGCAAAGCTTCGTCAGGTTTTTGATGCGATGGCTGATATACGTGGTGTCTATTTCTTCGATGAATTTGATGCTATTGGCTCACAGCGTGGCCTAGCCAACGACGTCGGTGAAATTCGGCGCGTGCTTAACAGTTTCCTGCAGATGATTGAGCAGGACAATTCTAACAGTGTTATTGTTGCTGCGACGAACCATCCTGAAATTCTTGATTATGCTTTATTTCGGCGTTTTGATGACGTTATTGAATATCATCTACCTACGCCAGAACAAGCGATTGAGTTATTGCGCGCTCGTCTAGGATCTTTTATCCCTAAACCTTTTAGAAAAAGCGGGCTGGATACATTACTTATTGGACTCAGCTACGCTGAAATTTGCCGTGCGGCCGATGAGTCAATGAAAGAGGCGCTGATGAGTGATAAACAGAGTGTGGATCTTGCGCTGCTCAAACGTGCACTGGAAGAACGTCATCAGGTCAGCCTGACGCTGTCAAATAATGGAAAATACAAAGCAAATCATGACGGAACCAGCCGCTAATCGACAGCGCCACATTATTCTTCCCAACACATCTAATCAAGAACCCTTCACTACACCGCCAATGGGGGGGATTTCATCGCCTCTCGTTCCTGAAAGAGAACGCCATCAGCACGGCAACATGCTGATGGGCCATTTGCAGCAAATAAAGTCTTTCGCAACTCAGGCGAAAACAATTCAAAATGCCGCAGGACTTCAGAGTGGTGTTGGTATCCAAGTTGAGTTTGTTGGTCAACCTGACGTTGCGTTAGCATTTGAAAGCCTAAGTTCAGAAAAGGGCCGCGATCAAGCGAAGCGTATCGAGCTTTTGAGCCTGCATATAAATGAAAATATAACTTCAGCGAATGTATTCATTCCCGATGGGAAAATCGTTCATTTTGAAAACTACCTAAATGATTATCTGACCAATAGGCGTCGGGCCGATAATGTTTCTCTAGATAGAAGAGCATTGATAAATACGTTATCAGCGATCCGACTCTCAACTATTCAATCTCTCTGGACAGACAAGCCTAATCTTTTACCGGAGGATGTCGAAGAGGCGTTCTGGTGGGAAGTATGGTTACCAGTACGCGGAAACCGTGCGGCGGTTCTTGCCGATTTTCATAACGTAGTTATCGCATGCCAGTGCAGTGCTAGTGAGCATACAGTTGAATTTCCAGAGCGGACAGTAACGTGGATGTACGGTTCTCAGCATGCTTTCTCACAATCGGCGCTTCTTCTTAACTGTGTGGCTGAACTTCGCCGGGCAAAAGATACCGCGGAGTTCTTTACTGGATCCACGCTAACCGAGCAGCACCTCTGGGCTGATGACGCGCTGGCACGTATTGAGTTGCCAGAATATCCGGATGTACCCTATGTATGTTTGCTTGATTCTGGACTCAACCGTGCACATCCACTGCTCTCGCAGCTGGTCCATGAAAATGATGTTCATACGGTAAATGAAGCATGGGGGACAGACGATCGCGATAATCATGGTACTGGACTTGCCGGTATTGCCTTATATGGCGATATGTTCCATGCATTGACTGAACACGAAACACTCGCCATTACTCATCGACTAGAGTCTGTCAAACTCGCGAGCATGCAGGGAAATGACGGCATTGGTGGCGCGCATGAGCACGCCTATCTCTTCAGCGAAGCAGTTACACGCCCTGAAATTCTTAGTAATCGGCGCAGGGTATTCAGCTCCGCTGTTACAGCCACGGACTATCGTGATTTTGGCCGTCCTTCTGCATGGTCTGCAATGGTCGACTCGCTAGCTGCAGATTCTGGATCTGAGCAGCCTTTTCCACGTCTTTTCGTTCTTTCAGCAGGCAACATTTTTGATCGCGGTCATTGGCTGACTTATCCTTCCAGCCTTTCGGTCAACCAAATCCATGACCCTGGGCAAGCGTGGAATGCACTCACGGTTGGAGCCTGCACCTATAAATGCACAATCGATGAAGCTGATTTTCAACCGCTAGCCCCGATAGGCGGACTAAGTCCCTTCACCTCAACTTCTACTATGTGGGAAAGTGTATGGCCCATGAAACCGGACGTAGTCTTTGAAGGCGGCAACGCTGCATCAAATGGTGAATTCGCAGATAATTTTGCATGCTTAGAGTTATTGACAACCAATGCTTTCCATCATCGCCGCCTTTTCGCAACCACCAACGCAACAAGTGCGGCATCTGCGCTGGCAGCAAGAATGGCAGCACAACTGATGGCGCAGTTTCCGAACCTACGACCAGAAACTATACGTGGGCTGATAACACATTCAGCTAGATGGACTGACCAGATGATTAAGATGTACCCACCTGTCAATCAGGCAGGGTATGCTAAATTAATCCGGCACTGTGGATGGGGTGTCCCCGATCTTGAACTCGCAATCTGGAGCAAAAATAACAGTCTCGCGTTGATTGAGGAGAGCAAACTATTCCCTTATCACCGTACGTCTAAAGGGATTAGAACTCGGGAGATGAATCTGCATGCACTGCCTTGGCCACAGGATGAGCTATTGGCTTTGCAGGACATGCCGGTGGAAATGCGCGTAACATTGTCGTATTTCATTGAGCCAAATCCATCAGCACGAGGTTCAGCTTCCAAATTCTACTACCCATCGCACCGTCTTCGTTTTGCTATGAAGCGTCCAACCGAGCAGTTAGATGAATTTAGAATGCGCATTAATGCAGCGGCTGAGACCGAAGACGGTATTTCCGCCGTCTCTGGAAGCGATAGCAACTGGCAACTTGGCTCACGTTACCGTCATAAAGGCTCTTTGCATCAGGATATCTGGCGCGGCACTGCGGCTGAACTAGCTAACTGTGGCTATTTAGCTGTTCTACCGGGACAGGGATGGTGGAAAACTCGTCAAGCGCTGGAACGATATAATTCTGAGGCCCGCTATAGTATTATCGTCTCTATTCATACACCTAATACTCATATAGATCTGCTGACACCGACCCGAGTCAAGGCAGAGGCGTTAGTAGAGAACAATATTGAGATAACATCTTAATTTGCAGTATTTACATGCGTGTTCTTAGTGAGTGTGGCTCAAATTATTTTATTTTTATCCTTGGTTTCATCTATTAAGAAGAAGCAAGCGCTCTTACCATTTTTTTTTAAAATGGCGACGCTAGGCTGCTTACGCCCACTAAAAAAAGACTGAGTCAGATCCTTAGGCTATGCAGTAGGGTGAGATCTGAAACTGGCATGTTGAGTTCAAAAATGGCGTAAGAAGCCTGCCCATAACCGCATCGTAGAACGACGAGTCTGCACGATGGTGGGTAATGTGGATTATACGGTTCTGCCTAACTATTTATTGAAAAGGAATTGCTATGAATACAGGATTAAAATTCAGCGAAATCAGTAAAGAACAATTTGATATTTACTTTTATGGTCGCTCACCTTATCTTAAGACATTCTCTGAGGAAATACGCTGGTTTAAATGCGAAAAAGATGGGGTGACATTATTATCTACGATGATTAAATGCAATATTGATAAGGATTTCAATGCAATAGTATTGGGTAGAGATTTAGATAAAAAGTTCAGAGCAATAAACGTCTTAGCTTCATTTGATTCAATGGATACCTTGCTTGATGATTTGAACGATTGTGTACCAAAAATGCTGGCTCAGCACCAGAACGGTACATTCATGCAAGGTGACGAATCAACCAAACCTTTTTCATTATTTTTGAGTAAAGTTCCAGAGAAAAAAAGAAACATTTATATTAAAATGCTCCTCGAAGATCCTCTTCATTATCCTGCTTATATTGTGCTTGAGGAACTAGCTTACTGGTTCAAAGATCCTGATGGAATTTTTATCAGAGATTTTCATAGCGACGCATTTAATTCAAGGCTATTTGAATTGTATTTGAATGCTGTATTTTACGAACTCGACTTTGAAATGAATAGAGAATATAACCAACCAGACTTTCTACTATCTAAATTTGGTGTGGAAATTGCTGTAGAAGCTGTAAGCATTGCGGAAGAAGAAGCCCCTCTTGAAAGGAAAATCATTAATAATGAGCAGATGAATGAATTAAGAAAACATGTTTTAAAAGTCATGCCTTTTAAGTTTGCAAGAAGTTTGTTAAAAAAAGTTAGGCATTGCCCTGAGCCAGAGAAACTTCATTACTGGCAACTTAGCCATACAAAAAACAAACCATTTATAATAGCAATGCAGGATTATTCTAAAAGAATGTCTATGGCCTTCTCAAGCCAAGCTTTGCATAGCTATTTGTACGGGATTGACATTGAGTCAGGCATTTCTATTGAAAGACATGCAGACGAAAATAGAAGTATCAAATCGAATTTTTTTGGCTCAGAACAGAATAATTATGTTTCAGCCGTTTTACTTACTACTCAAGCAACTATACCTAAGTTCAACCGGATGGGAATTCTTGCAGGTGTGGAGGCGAGTGGATTCAAGATGTACGTCAGTGGTGTTAAAACGGATCAGGATGCAGTCCCACATCCATTTTCAGCCGATGTAAGTGACCCTGAATATCAAGAACCATGGTGCACAGCCATATACATGTACCATAATCCAAACGCTATACACCCTGTAGACTATAAATTATTCCCAAATGTAGTTCATGTATTTCAAAAGGACGAGCGCTTTGAGGAGTTCATTCCTATAAATTACATTCTCCAATCGACTACTATGATATGTAAGACGGAATAAGTTGTGGCACTACTCATAAATAATAAGTGACTAATCCGGTCTTTTCCGCTTTAGTCACATAGTATCAAAGCCATTCACATCAAACCCAAACCTATATATACCTCCCATAGCCGATGAGCTAACGCAGAGGATTGAATTTTGATGCGCTGGCTTTTCGTGCGTATGACCCTATTTCTTCATTGAAGAGTGTAAGTATCCCTGCAAAAGAACCATCAGCATTTGGAGAGTTTATTGCACACTGGCGACCGCTTTAGGCACTTAACGGACATTGTTCAGGCCAATACCCGCTTTGAGCGAGAAGGGGGAAGTTTACGGTCGGTATCTCTCCTAAAATAAATGTCAATGCCATATGTAATTCAAATTTTAGCTGTAAACATCCAAAGATGTGCTGTTCAATATATCAGGTTATATCTATTATTGACGGAATATATAGCTTTTTTCTTTCATTGATACTACCAGTGAATCACCTTTGTTATTAAATTCCATGCCGTATATGGAGAATGGTTCAATATTAAGATTGATTGTATTAATGATTTTAAAATAGGATGTATCGTAAAATATTACAGAGCTTTCTGAAGTTGAAATGGCGAGGTATTTTGAGTCTGGAGAAAATCTTACACAATGTATGTGGTTGCTATGACTCTCATCTGTAGACTCAAAAAAATGGTTCTTCGCGATGTTTTCATTTGTATTGAAAATGTTTGCAACTTCATAGTTTTCAGCGTTCCATAAAATGCATTTACCGCCTTCATGTCCTGTTGCTATAAACTTTCCGTCACTTGAAAAGGATATCGAATATGTGTAAGAGAAAAGATCTCTATCAGTGTTAATAAATAGATATGTATTGTCCTCTAAGTTTTTAACACAAAAAATACTATTGCTCCCTCCGAATGCTAATATGTTACGATTAACTGTTTGGCAAGACATGCTCATTATTGTTAATTCATTACAAATAAATCCAACCATATCCTCATCAGTATAAACCTGTCTTATAACCTCTTCTTTAATATCAAGAGCACCCATAATGCCAGAATTAATATCAAGTGTATGTATGATATGACTGTTTCCAGCAAAAAATGTAACATTATAGTCGTTGATTAGCGTTGTAAATAACGAGTGGTTAATCTTAACTTCGTTGACCTTATTAAAGTCAGTATCAAAAAGATAGAAAATATCACTGTCAGTTACCAGAACTAGATAGTTATGGTTGAAGTCAATAGATTCAATTGTACTAAAATATCTATCAAATTTGAGAGTTTTACTTTTTGCTGCTGAGCTTGATGCACCGAAAATACTTAAATTTTTTGATTTACCAGCCACAATGAAAATATCATCAAAGTATTTCATTGCATACGTTTGAGAGGCTGAGTTTTGTATTATTCGTGCTAAATTAATCGGGGGTTTTATGTTATCAAAAGAAAATAGTTTGCTTTCCAGCAAAGAACTATACTCCCACGGTATTTGTGAGAAATTTGTTTTTAAAATAACTCCCTCTCTCGTTTTAGAGAATATGGAACTTAAGGTTTGATTATAATTCTTTATATTTTCAGCTAACAATTTAGTATATAAGCTATTACCATTTCGCCCGTCTTTTGCAGTGTTTCCTGATGACGTCGAATATGCTATTAATACATTGTTGTTTGCTTTTAAATTTTGTGCGGGTGGGGCTTCAAATAAACCTGGGTTGTTCCTGCATGCATCAATTATGATCAACTTGAGGCCGCTTTTATTTTTATCGAAAAGAAGATTTTGAATGCTGTCAAGTGAAATGGAATTTGTCACATCTAATAATCTAAAATCAACAGAAAGTAGGTAGTTAATATCACGAAATTCTACGCCATGTCCTGCAAAGTAAAAAACAACATCATCACCTTCGTTGATGGTATTACAAAAAGAAAGAAAATAAGAGGACATGTCTGAGTTGATCAAATTATAATGAGTCTGTACTTGAAATCCTTTAAAGCCTAATACTTCACTCATCAAACTTGCATCATTAATTGGATTGCTGAGTTTGTCTGCTGGATAATCGTATTCTCCATTTCCTATAATTAATGCTTTTCTCATTCTATATCCTTTTATTTAGGTTTTGTGCTCCTTAATAATATCAAGAGGGAGCAATTAGCAAGCTGCTTTCATATCAGTATTTATGAATGCAATCAATGTACCTCATAGTGTTCACTAGTGCATACCTCAACACTCAGTAAATTTGCTGTTAAAATAAGAATGGAGACCATTTATCAAGTAGGTTGCAATAATCATTATCTCCTTCTATCTGCATCCTTGATGATATATCTTTCATCTCGTCACGGCCTTTTAGTAATGCTGGTGGAGATGTATATTCATTGATGTTAAATTCAAGATCAAGAGGTAGTTTTTGCGAGTTTGGTGCTAAAAAAATATTATTGAGTTGGATTATTGCTTTTCTTTTTTCTTTTTCAGGTAGAGGCTTTAATGTTGGCATTAGACTGTTGATATATGCATCGTTATCATTAAGGATGTTCTTGGAAGAAATTATCAGTTTAGAGTTTTTTGTTTTGATATAAGATGGAGTAATTTTGATGTTTAATTTTTTTATGACTTTTGTTAGCCGAGATATGTGTTTTTGGGATTGTTGAGAACGATAATACTCACCCTTTTCTACGCCAAAATTTGCGTAATAAAGGTTTTCTTCTGATGCAAGCATATAATTTGAATTGGTGATTTGACTGACTTTAATTATTTTGCCGATTTTTTTCGTTTCTTTAACAATATCAGCCAAATCAAGTTGAGCGCTATCATGGATAATCAGTAGCTTATTTAGGCTTTCAAATATAATTATTGAGCATGTTTCAAACTCTTCAGTATAAACGCCTTTTACGCAATCATTTTTAATGAATGTCGCTGCCGAGTCTTGAAGTATTTCAATTATCAAAATGCATTCCTTGTTGTTATTTATTATTGCGAGCTGGTTGTATTTTATCAAATTGATTAATAAAAACAATCTATGCTTTTCAGTTATACCTTCATCAATGTACATGAGATGAAGAGATGTAGGCGAATTTCCGCTTTGGCACAAAGCGGCCTGACCGTGCGCAAGGCGCTTTCTGAGCAAACTGAAATTCTCATTTTTTACTAAGCAGGTTAAAGCTTGTGAACCCGGCCATGCATCAGTCAGCAGGGAGCAGGTCAGCAGAACTGATTTATCATCGAGATTAACATCGGTTTTAGGTTGCTCAACTCTTCCAGGTGGGCTCGTGAGAGCGACTCAAGCAGTTGCTCCGCTTCCTCCGTTAATCGCAAAAAGGTTTTGCGCTGGTCGGTTTTATCCTGCTCGCGTATTACCAGCCCTGCCTCTTCTAAGCGGCTCAGTAAGCCCGAAGCACTATGCGGTTTTAACATCAGACGTTCTGCTACATAACCCACTGTGGCGTTGCCTGTAGCTGTCCCGCGTATTGTCAGCAGGGCCTGATGCTGCTGCGGCGTCAACCCCATGCTACGTGCCTTCGCTTCACTGAAAGCCGTAAAGGCACGTAATGTGGCGCGGAAATTCGCGAGAAGGGCGTAATCGACATCTTTCATCTTCGCTTGTGACATGTTGAAAACCTTCCTTCATTGAATTTGTATCGTATTGCGATGTAAATTGCGTGTTTTAACATTGTAAAGCGGAGCAATTTGATGCGAGACACGTTATCCGATTCCCCACATCGCCCTAAACTTTCTGACCACTCTGTAACAAAGCGCGTGATTATACTCGCGCTGATGGGCCTTCTCATAGGATCGGGTGGCGCGTTCGGTGCAATTGTGCTGATGCATCTGATCGCCCTGATGACCAATCTGTTCTGGTACCATCAGTTTTCATTTACTGAGCACCTGATGCCGGGTAACGCTGACGCGGTACACATTGTTGCGGCTCCCGTGCTGGGCAGCCTGATTATTGGTGTTATGGCGCGTTTTGGTTCGGAAAAAATTCGCGGTCACGGCATACCGGAAGCCATTGAGGCCATTCTCTACAGCGAAAGCCGGATGTCACCCAAAGTGGCAGTGCTCAAACCGCTCTCATCGGCCGTGTCGATTGGCAGTGGCGGCCCGTTTGGGGCAGAAGGGCCGATCATCATGACCGGCGGTGCAATCGGTTCTTTGTTTGCTCAGTTATTTCATCTTAGCGCAGCCGAACGTAAAACCCTGCTTGTGGCAGGCGCGGCGGCGGGCATGACCGCTATCTTTAACGCGCCGCTCGCGGCGGTAATGCTGGCACTTGAGGTTCTTTTATTCGAGTGGAAGCCACGCAGTTTTATTCCCGTGGTCAGTGCAGTATTAGTGTCCTGGTGCTGGCGCAATGCGCTGATTGGCACGGGTGCCATATTCCCTTTACAGACGGAATTTCATCTGCAGCCAATGCAACTTTTTGCGGCGATCGGTATTGGCGCTCTGACGGGCGTGGTCGCCGTGGCATTATCAAAAAGCCTGTACCGGCTGGAAGAGTGGTTTCATCAGCTACCAGTCCACTGGATGTGGTGGCCCGCGCTGGGGTCAGTCATTGTAGGCGTAGGGGGCATCATTCAGCCACGGGTGCTGGGCGCAGGGTATGCCAGTATACAAAACCTGTTAGATGGTTCGCTTGCAGTCAACATCATCATTTCACTGCTGCTGGTAAAAAGTATCGTCTGGCTGGTAGCTCTTGGGTCGGGCACCTCTGGCGGGGTGGTGGCACCGCTGCTGATCATTGGTGGCGCAATCGGTGCAGTGGCGGCACATCTGCTGCCCGGCTACGGTGGCATGCTGGTGATGGCAGGCATGTCCGGGATTCTCAGCGGTGCTATGCGTGCACCGTTGACAGGAACGCTCTTTGCTGTGGAAGTGACAGGCCGTTTTGAGCTGATGCCTGTGGCATTAGGTGCAGCCGTGGCGTCTTATGCGCTGAGCGTATTAATGATGCCACGCTCAATCTTTACCGAACGTCTGGCGCGCCGGGGGCACCATATTGTGCAGGAGTTTGCCACCGACACGCTGGAAACCACTAAAGCACAACAAATTATGACCGCCGCGCCCGCGACTTTACCCGATTCTATGCCATTGCATCAGGTGATTGCTTTGATGAGCGATTTGCACGCGCATCATCATTATCCGGTAGTGAATGCGCAGGGCCAGTTTATTGCGGTGGTTTCGCGCAAAGAGATGATTCATTGGCAGTTGCAACAGCATGCCAGCGACATGACTTTGCAGGAGTTAATTGGCGAGGAACCTCAAATCAGCGCTCATGCTGATACCTTATGCAGTGACATCGCAGACCATCTCTTCAATGAAGAAACGGGTATGGTGGTGGTAACTGAGGCCGGGTCAGGGCAGGTAAAAGGGGTAATTACGCGGCATGACATTTTCCGTGTGCGTTATCTGTCAAAAAAGGCAGAAAGTCACAAGATGAAATATCTGCGATTACGCAAATCAGAGTAACTGTACTTTATCTAACTGTTTCATGTTTCCCCGGCTGAGTGCTGGGGGAATATGGTAACGTCTGAGGGGTCTCTGCAGCTGGCTTACAGTCTGCTATGAGCGAAAAGCTTACCTTAAGTATGATTGTTCTAAAAAAGCCAACCCGCACGTCAGCGGGCTTAAGGCCATTATTTTTTTAACATGTATATGCAGGAACTGACGGGTTCCCCATAGTCCATAGTAACTTTGTCGGGGACGTGCTCATAATAACTACCTTCAGATTCGTCAAGTACATTCCAGTTTCATTGACAATCGCAGAGGTTAGATTGAGATGAACATAACAAAGCGCCAATGTACCTGCTGCCAGCCTGCATTCACGCAAATTTCTTTCATATCCGGAATGCCGACTATAGGACATTTTCACGGGCATCATCGTATCTGTGCACTTTTTTATTTTACTTCATGTACCGCGTTGTTGTGATTGACCTGATATTCTGATCCGTTTGCTCAGCGTAAATCGATCCTGAAGACCAATCCCTGTGGGATTCCCGTAACTTGTTTCCAAACAGTAAGTTATTGCAAGTTCTGCTGTAAAACTCATCTGAGTAAACTCTGAAAATTATCGCTTAAATTTCATTTAAGCGACTGAATATTAACATTAATTTAAGTTAAGGCCGGTTTAGGCCTTACTAACTTCTTTACATACATTATTTTTAATTTCAATCTGTGTCTCAACATTACAATATGTTTTCATCTTTTATGGAAACCCTGTTATTAAAGAGACCTTATGACGGGTAAAAAGCGTTTTTTCGATATTTTTGTTGCCTCCTTCTGCCTTTTACTTCTTATGCCAGTAATGCTGGTCACCGGACTGATTTTGTTCCTGACAGGAATGAACCCCTTGTTCCGTCATCACAGAATGGGCCAGAACGGACAAGTATTTCATTGCATCAAATTTACATCAATGCTGCCAATGGATAAGGTTCCCGAAAGTGAACAGCTGCGTATCCGTCATGAGCTGCAGCTTTATAGCGTGGTAAAAAATGACCCTCGAGTAACCCGTTTTGGTGCTTTCATCCGTAAAACCAGCATTGATGAGTTACCGCAGTTTATTAATGTACTTTTGGGCGACATGTCCGTTATCGGTCCACGGCCCATCGCCGCCTACGAAAAAGATAAGTACGGCCGTAGCTATCGCCACTACTGCTCGGTAAAGCCCGGGATCACCGGCCTCTGGCAGGTATCAGGACGTGACGATCTGCCTTATCAGCGCCGTGTTGCAATAGATCGCTATTACAGCCGTCGTCGTAAAGCACGCATGGACATGTTCATTTTCGTGAAGACCTTTAGCGTGGTTGCGGGCATGAAGGGGGTTAACTGAGCATGGACAAACTTTTTTCCTGCCAGCGCTGGCTCATCATCAGTCCCCATGCCGATGATGCCGAGCTTGGACTGGGTGGCAGTATTGCCCGGGCAACCGAGGCTGGTATTGAGGTCCATATTGCCGTGGTGGTACTCAAAGGTGAAAACCACCTGCGCGGTAAATGCTATGTTTCCGCCTCTCAGCGTCATCAGGAGCTTGCCGCAGCTATGGAGAGTGCAGGGGCACAGTATTCAGTTCTGAATTTTGTCAGGGAAGGGGAAACCTTCGATCTTGCCTCATCCAGTCAGTCTGTGTGCATAAGCCAGCTGGATAAGCTGATAGATGAGATAAAGCCCGAGCTGATAATGATGCCGGTTCCATCTTTTCATCAGGAGCACCAGTGGGTTTACCAATGCTGCGTGGCCGCCACCCGTCCGACAAAGCCTGGCAATCCGCTACGGCTGATAGCTGCTTATGAATATCCACCGGCAGGCTGGGGACATTCCTCTTCCTGGGACAGTTCGCGCGGTGCGATTTATATCAACATTAGCCGTCATCTCTCCGCAAAAATTTCCATGCTGCAACAGCACCAGTCGCAGATGTCCGCGGCTGATAATGCCCTGATATCGATTGACGGAGTTAAAAGGCTGGCTTCATTCCGCGGCCTCGAGGCCGGTTATGATTATGCAGAGATGATTTACCTCATGCGTGGCCGGATTGATTAGCATCAGGCCTGGTAGGAACCTGTGCTTCAGGCCGGATTAACGAGCTTTGAGGACCGTCAAAATCCGTTAAAGGACTCTGTTGCCAGGAGTCAGCGGCTGATACGTTCAGGTTATCACTCAGTCAGGTGGTACGCAGAAGTGGTAAATGATATACACCTGCCTGGAGCGAAAAACGAACTTTGTATTAGGGCCGATTACACATTGATGACCTGACCCCAGAGCTTTAATTTTTCTTGTCCTGATACTAATCCCAGCGTTTAACAGGCTGCGGCAGGTCTTTTATAAGCCTAAAACCAGCTTGCAGGTGCAATATTCAATTGCCTGGTTATAGTTGTCTGCCGCAATAGCTACATAATTCATGCATAGCTTTTGTGTTCTCCTTTCTGCCCCATAAGGTTTCTGCAGGGACTCGTGACATAAATTTCCGGAAAAGCAGTTCGGGTTATTGGGCTTCAGAGTGAGACAGTGCTTTTTCATAAATCCTGCGCACTCCTTCTGCCGGAGCCCGTCGACTATGACGGCGGGAGACTCCGGAGTCAGAACGCAGCCTGTCGGCGTAATATAACTCAGGTTCGCGGACGATTATGCAAGCCTGGCAACCAGTGAGTTCCCACAGAAAATGTCGTGATTTCCGTTACGCACTCACCAGGACATATGTCTGCTTTCATAATCTCTTTGCACACTTATTTAAGTATGCTTCATCACGCTCAATGTCCCTGAATTCTGCGGTCAACGTTTCCAGGGATGCGGCCAGTGTGAACAATTACTCAGCTTTGCCGATAAAGATGATTCCGCAGTCTCATTTTGCGGTGCTTCATACCACTTACCTCCTGTTAGCAGGAGAACTCCTTTGCATCAGCGCCATACCTTAATGCTGGTGCCTTACACCGTGGAATCATTATGAATAACATCAGAATAGGAATCCGTCTCGGCGCTGCTTTCGGCTTTATGGCGCTCCTTGTCATATTTATGGTGCTCATCGGCATCGTAAAAATAGATTCACTTGGAAGAGCCAACGACGAAATATCCGGCAGTCTGTATACAAAAGCCTCATCATCACTTTCACTCCGGTACTACACGTCAGACATGAGCCGCCTCGCCCGTAATGCGATTCTACTCAGCGACCCCACACAAAGAGAAAAAGCCATCAGTGATTACCGTGGCGAAAGACACGAGGTAGATAGTCTTATCAATCTTATAGCCAGTCAGGTAAACACGCCTCAGGGACAAGAGATTTTTGCACGCCTTAATTCGCGCGCTGCTCTCTTCCTGCCTTTTATTGATGAGGTGGTGATGCTATCGCAACAGGACAAAAGTGTTGAGGCCACACAACTTCTTTTCGGCCCCCGTTATCAGGCTCAGGGCGACTATATGGCTTCCCTGAAAGAAATGCAGACCTTTCAGGAAGCGCGTATGCATTCAGCCGCAGCACAGGCGCGCGATGACCGAGCCGGTGCCCTGATGATATTGACCACTGCCGGCGCAGTGGCTCTTATCCTGGCAGCGCTATCTGCCAGGATTATCACACGGAGCATAACTCGACCCCTCCAGGATGCCGTGAAGGCAGCACACCGCGTGTCCCGTGGTGACCTCAGTAACAGGGTCCATACTGACCATCGTGACGAAACCGGTAAACTGCTATTAGCTATCGGTGAGATGCAGGACTCACTGATAAACACCGTCAGTCTGGTGAGAAGCAATGCCGAAAATGTCGCATCAGCCAGCACTCAGATTGCGCAGGGTAATGCAGACCTCTCGCAGCGTACTGAAGAGCAGGCCAGTGCACTTGAGCAGACAGCTGCAACCATGACGCAACTCGGGATGACTGTTAAAAATAACGCTGATAACGCCCGTCAGGCAGGCCAGCTGGCAGTTAGTGTCCGTGATGTCGCTAATAAAGGCAGTGAGGCGACAGTGGCCATCACTGGCACGATGAAATCAATCAGCGAAAGCTCCGGGCGCATTGGTGAAATTACAGCTGTTATCGACGGTATAGCTTTCCAGACCAACATCCTTGCGCTGAATGCCGCTGTGGAAGCGGCGCGTGCCGGTGAACATGGCAGGGGGTTTGCCGTGGTGGCAAGCGAAGTCCGCTCACTGGCACAGCGCAGTGCTGCGGCTGCCGGGGAGATTCGTCAGCTTATTGCGGCCAATGCAACAACCGTCGGGCAGGGTAATGAACTTGTCGTTAATGCGTCTGAAACCATGTCCGGTATTCTTTCAGCGGTCGGGAAATTGACTGATACTGTAGAAGAAATCAACTCTGCCAGTGCCGAACAGGCCCGAGGAATTGAACAGGTAGGCATTGCTGTCACAGAAATGGATACGACCACTCAGCAAAATGCCGCACTGGTTGAAGAGTCGGCGTCCGCCGCTTCAAGCCTCAGTGAGCAGGCCGCGTTGCTCCTTCAGGCAGTGTCTGTGTTCCGCTTAGGCAATCAGGCCAGACCTGCTGCTGTTCAGAGGCATGCTGCTAATGCCCGACCGGAAGTCCATTCAGCGGCGGTAAAAGCCCCGGAGGAAACGGGTAACGATAATTGGACGCATTTCTGATGGCTGCACTGTGCTCATTTTTGGCACGGTGCGCTTAAGAAGGCTATATGCAGCATGACGCGAGGAGTACTTACCGTCAGTAGTCAATTGCAGGAAAACTTGATGGCGCTCAATATATCATTCCATCAGGATTGAAAGGTCTCAAATCCAGGCGTATCAAAATAGATGGCAACTTTGCCATTCTATCAGGAAAGAAAAATGGCGGACAGAAGACCACTCAATCCAGGCGTAGTTGTTCCTAAACCCGGCGGTGGTACACAGCCCCGTGATCGTAACAATGATGGTAGAGTAAGAGAAAAACGCTCGGATGCTGGTAAACCACGCAAATAGTAATAAACCGCCTTCGGGCGGTTTTTTTCCAGCCGTATCAAGCTTCAGGTAAATTAACCATTCTCCTCTTTTCGATTAAAGTCGACATTGTCACCTTGAATTAACCTGGGGGGATAAATTTGACTATTACAATATGTGAAAGCTGTATTCAGCTATCAACATTTTGTGATTTACGCCGACGGCTTATTATCCCTCCTTTCCGACCTGCCTCGACCGCTCTATCAGGATTATTTTTGAAATTTCTACCGCTTGCCTTCCCACCTTAGCGTCCTGCTTCAGCGGCGCGATTCTGATCTGCTGCTAAGTTTCCAGCACCGCCTTGCAATTTTTTCCTAATCATAAAGCTTACCTTCGCCGTTTGGGTAGTCAGGCTTTAACAATAGCAGGCAGTGTTCAAACTCTGCGACGATTGAAACTTATCTCATGAGCCCGAGACGGTAAATTTTGGCTGATTCATATGTGAAATCATAAGCTGCAAAAGGTCGTAACTCATCATTATTACTGAAATTTTTATCAACATCCTCCCGGCAGCATTTGTCAATTCATCTGGCGGCAATGCAGGCATAGCAGTGGCACATTGCGTCCGCAAACTGGGGCTGCCGATCACTGTCGTTGTGCCGTAAAGCACTTCTTGAAGAGCAAAGCAGCTTATTGAGATAGAGAGTGCCAGAGTTATTGTGCATGGGAAATCATGGAAGGAGGCGAACGATCACGCTTTATCACTTGCGACGAATGACATAATCTTTGTACATCCTTTACTTTTAAAACCGAATACAACTTCGCTGACTATTTCGGACTTAACCTCAGCCGAACCAGCTGCACGAGAATTGGTCTGACTTATTCCTTTGGGAATGAATAAAAATTGTGAGCATCAACAAAGATGAAATACACGGATTTCACTATATGAAATTGGGAGATATACACATTAATGCTTACTATTTTTACTGTGATGTATGTTATATATTAAGTATAAAGTTTATTTTAAAGGCTGCAGACACGATTTCTTCCTGTTTTTTTGGCATGGTACAATCCCTGATCAGCGCGCGCTATCATATGTTCATAGCTATTTTCATCAGGAGTGTTTGATGCAACGCCAAAGCTCATTGTTACCTTTACAACTTCATCGCTATATAAAAATAAATTTTCTTCAATATTCATGCGAATCCTTTCGGCAAGTTGTAAAGCATCCTCGTGGTTTGTTTCCGGTAAAATAATCAGAAACTCTTCCCCTCCCCATCTTACAGCTTTATCATGTTTTCGGAGATTGAATTTCAAGATGTCAGCTACACCGATAAGCACAATGTCCCCGGCTTTGTGACCTAGTGTGTCATTAATATTTTTAAAGTAATCTATATCTCCTAGAACTATGCTAAAAGAATTATTACTTTTGAAGCTTGAATTAAGTCGGTCAAGCATTAATTGAGCACCTCTACGGTTTATGAGATCTGTTAAAGGATCTGTTTCTGCCATTTTTTGCAGGGCGATGTTTGCACGTTCACTATTCATGGCTATATAACCAAAATAAACCAGGGTGCTTGCAGCCTGATCGAATAGCATTGCTGTAATTGAACTGCTGTTCTGTTTAGCAGGCATTAATCCTATAGCTATCAAAATTGCAGGTAGTAGAAGGGCTGATAGATAACAAAAAAATGCTAAAGCAACTACGTATTGTGACAGTATTCTTTTGTTCGGTGTTTCATATATTTCTAAAAGAATCAGGCTGACTATTAAAGCTGCCATAAAATATACACCGGAAAGATTTATGCGCGATGCAAAATTAAATGCCACCCCCAGGCAATAAACTAAAGTCGGAGCTAAGGTTAATAAAATAAAAAATGTGGGTGACACTCTTCTGTCATAAAACATACGTAATCCACTTAATGAGGCGGTCAAGCTCAGGAAGAATAATGGATAAATAATTATTGCATTAGAAATGGTTAGCAGTGCATCATTTACATGCATCATGCCCAACATAGATCCTACACTCGAAGACACCAGAGCAATAATCCAGTGCAATAGATAAGATCTCTTAGGTTGAGTCAACAATAGAACCAGGAATATTAATAAGATGGCTGTTCGACTCATTGCGCTGCTTAAATAAAGTGTTCCAATATCCATCATAAAATAATTCCAGGTTGTTTTTCAAAAAAGATATGCTATGCCTACGCCTGTTATCAGTGTATTCATTTTGACACTTGCATTAAAACCATAACCCGAAAACTGGTATTCAGGGCTTAGAATGTATTTCTCACCTATATTTAAGAACCAGCTTTCTGAAATCCTGTAATCAATTCCAGCATTCAATATGAGACTATTGATACTTCCAACCTTAAATGCTGGGATGCCCTCGGCTGGTTTTACTTTACGTTCCCAGGCATGATTTATACCTATGCCAAAATAAGGTGATAACTCTGATTCTGTATTTATATGGTATTGTGCCGTCATTGAAACACTATTGCTTTCTATAGTTCCTATTTCAAAGCTTCCTATTTTTGAATCCTTTACTCTATAGTCTCTTGACAATACTCCGCCTTGAATTTCTAACGAGATTTTTTTTGAGAAAAAATAAACACCTTCAACACCAAAAATTCTCTTTTCTGGTGTTTGGATCTTTCCTCCAATTGAAGAAATATGCGATTCACTATCAAAGGGTTTGATGTCTATATACATACCCCGTATTAACCAGTTTTGGGCAGTTTCTTTGCTATAACTCAAATTATTTTCTGAAGCAGAAGAGAAGGCGCTATATGAAAAAAAACACGCCATCAATGCATAAACAATAGAACTATTATTTATCAAGCGTTTGTTAATTTTTATTTTATGACAGGCCATAACCCCACCTCAAAAAAGAAATTAATTTAAGTTTATTTAAAAATTATTATCGGCGTTCAAAACTTTTTCTTTAGGGTCTAAGATGAAAATACTGATTTGTGTAAATTACCATTGAGGTTTTTAGAGAGAATTTTACTTAAAATGCCGGCCGCATCCCTGAGATGCCCTCAGCGCGATTCTGCGGCGAATGGGATGTCTCTGGTGCTACCTCCAGTCCGGAATCCTGAATAACGCCGCTGATATTGCCGGTATGTCGGCATGTATTGGCAGTGAATTCAGTTATACATGAGCAGATGCAGTAAACGTCCGCGTCTGGCACAGAAGCAGACATTATAAATGCGGTCGCGGGTACCACTTTGGGTGAACAGAGCTCGCTATGTTTTCGTTTTAAAAATAACATTCTCTCGGGCATTGCGCTTATTAAGCGGTGACCTGTTTTATCCGGACAGTGGTTAACGTTAAAACCTTCATGTATCAAAAGCCCCTCAGAGCGTCTGGTTTTGCTTTCTGTGTGGCCCCGGGCGGCCAAAGAGAAAGCCCTGCAGCAGCCCACAGCCGGACGTCCGGAGCCATTCCGCCTGTTCTTCTTTTTCAACGCCTTCCGCCACCACCTCCAGTCCTAGCTCGCGACACAGCATCAGGACGGCACCGACAATTGACGTTGCGCCCGCATCTGAAATTAAATCGCTGATAAAGGACCGGTCAATTTTGATTTTGCTGAACATCCGGGTACGCAGGTAGCTCAGTGATGAATAACCTGTGCCAAAGTCGTCCAGTACTATATGCACCCCCATTTCCTTTAACTCATGAATGACGCGATAGCTGTCTTCCGGATGTTGAAACAGGGCCGACTCAGTAATTTCCAGCTCAAGCCGGTGTGGCTCAAGTCCGCTCTGCTGCAAAGCGTGTCTGACGATGTCGGCCAGCTGGGGCTCGCGAAACTGGCAGGGCGAAAGGTTTACGGCTATGCGTTCGCTGTCAGGCCAGCCGGCAACTTCTGCACATGCCCGCCTCAGGGCAAAAGCCCCCACCTCATGGATAAGACCGGTCTGCTCTGCCAAAGGAATAAATACGGACGGCGGTACGCTGCCCCTGACGGGATGATACCAGCGCATTAGCGCCTCATAAGACACCGTCACACCTGAGCTGCTGTTAACCACGGGCTGGTAAAAGAGCTGTAACTCACCGTTCGCCAGCGCGCTGCGCAGGTCATTCTCCAGGCTGAAGCGTTCTGCCGCTGCACTTGCCAGCCGGGAGGAAAACATCGCGTAGCCGTTGCGCCCTGCAGCTTTTGCCTCATACAGCGCAATGTCGGCGGCGGCAAGCATACCTTCTGCCTGCCGCACGTCGCCATTGCTGAGACAGATACCGATGCTGCATCCGGACATTACTTTCCTGTCCCCGATTGTAAACGGCTCCGACAGCAGGCCGGTAAACCGGCGGGCTGTTTCGCCCGCCGCTTCCGCAGCAATCACACCGGGCAGGAAAATGACAAATTCGTCGCCGCCCGTTCGTGCCAGTAAATCGCCGGTGTTCAGGACGGCCTGCAGCCGGTCAGAGATTTCAGTAAGCAGCGCGTCACCGGCAGCATGACCCAGTGCATCATTGACGAGTTTAAAGCGGTCGACATCGAGTATCATGAGCGTAAAAGGCAGACAGTCTTTCAGAAATCCGTCAAGCACCGGCATGATGCCCCGGCGGTTCAGCAGGCCCGTGAGCGGATCGTGCAGGGCCTGATAAGTCGACCTTGCTGTAGCCTGATGCTCAGCGGTAATATCCAGTACCGTAAAAAGAATAAATTCGCCAGCGTTGCTGGTTTTCAGCCTTTCTGCTGCGATCCTCAGAGCAGTTTCAGGCACCTTCTCTCCGGAAGTGAAGGTTTCGACAAGTCCGTCGCCCGGAGAGAGGTGCAGACCGCGTCTGAATATTGCGTCCAGGGCCGCCGGTCGCGTTACGGACTGACGGCTAAGGATGTTGCCACTCAGCACAGGCGCCCTGAGCCAGGCCGAGTGAATGGCAGACTGATTTGTGCGGACAATTTTCCCCGAGCCCGCTTCACACAGAATCAGCGCACAGGGGGTGTGGCTGAATATCTCATCCAGCAGCTGACTGGCATCCGACAGTTCAGCCTCGCGCCGGCTTATAACCCGCTGTGCATTGCTGAGCGCGACTCTCTCTTCATAGTGACGTGATACGTCACGCACGATTTTGATGAAAGCAGCCTGCTCACCTTCTGCCGGGCGAAGAAACTCGATGTCCACAAGCGCCCTGAAGACGCTGCCATCCCTGCGCAGGCGCCAGCCCTCTGCAGAATATCGTCCGTGCTCACGGGCCGCGGCAAGATTTTCTTCCGGCACGTTCCTGGCCCGCTCATCGTCATCGTAGAAGACCGAGAAGTGCAGTCCTGTAATCTCCGGCCTTTCCCAACCCTTGATATCCCGGGCGCCCCGGTTCCAGCTCAGCACTTCCCCGGATGAGGAGAGCAGGTATATGGCGCACAGTGACGTCTCAGAGACCGCCGTGCCGAGCCGGTCATGGGTGTCAGATTTCATGTATCGGCTCCTGAACGGTTCATAATGTATGCCGGAAAAGTTCTGGTCCGCAGAGTGGTTACCGGCACATGCACGGTACTGCTGAGGGTCTTTATTCAGCCTGACAGCGTCTCTCCTCGCCAACAGCAGCGCCGGAGGGTAACCGGACCTCAGAGCAGGCAGCCACAGGCTGCGGATGGCAGCCTGAAACCGGTCACCGGCAGCATCATCGGGGCTTTGCTGATGCCACCCTGAAAAAGTTCTGCAGGGCCATCAGCGCCCGGCCGGTCATGGCGATTTCCGATACCATGACGGCATCGTGCTGATTCATCCAGGCCAGAAAAAGGGGGGCCGTCATATAGGGGGTGAATGAATCAAAGGCAATCTTCAGGTGAACCAGATTGTTAGCCCAGGTATCCAGTGACCGGTATTCACCCTCGCTCAGCTGCGTGAACAGCGCATCCGTCCGTGACTTGATTTCTGTAACACGCATATATTTTTCATGCATCGGATTTCAATCTTCCTGTTAGCTGGCTGCAGTCATCTGCAGGATTCAGGCGAAGCCCGTCGTTCAGTATTACCTGGCAGCACGTGACGGCCAGGTAAATAAGATGAGCAGAGGGTCGTGGTACCGGATTCAGCGCGGCCGCCCTGCAGACCGGCTTATACCCTGAAGGTCTCCACCATCCCGCGCAGCGCGTGCGCCTGCTCAGACAGTGACTGCGATGCCGAAGATGATTCCTCAACCAGCGCGGCGTTGTTCTGCGTGACCCCGTCCATCTGGCTGACGGCAACGCTGACCTGTGAGATGCCCTG
>NZ_JAALFQ010000020.1:0-28390 GCF_011800365.1 Pantoea sp. EKM103V
CGGCGGCTCAGTCTCCTGAACCTTCAACCCGTTTCCCGTTGCCGGTGTGCCGTGTCGATGGAGGCGCATTATAGGGATCCCGTTTCAGAGCACAACCCTTTTTTTGGATCTTTTTTCTGAACGGTTATAAATGATCCAGATTGGTGAGATCACCAGCGATCCAGGCCAGAATAGGCTTGTCAGCTGGCTAAAATCACATCAGGCTGCTGAGAAAACAGAATAAAGGAGAACACAATGACTTCCGCCTTACGTCCTTATAAAGATCGCTTTCCACAAACTGGCCAGCGCGTCATGGTCGATCCAGCTAGTGTTGTGGTGGGTGATGTCATCATGGCCGATGACGTGAGCATCTGGCCGCTGGTCGTCATCCGGGGAGACGTGAATCAGGTTCGCATCGGTGCCCGTACTAATGTGCAGGATGGCAGTGTTCTGCATGTCACGCATAAATCTGCCGCTAACCCGGAAGGCTTCCCGCTGATTATTGGCGAGGATGTCACGGTCGGGCACAAAGCGATGCTGCATGGCTGCACTATCGGCGATCGTGTGCTTGTCGGGATGGGCTCGATTCTGCTTGATGGCGTAATAGTAGAAGAAGAGGTCATGATTGGGGCAGGCAGTCTGGTCCCTCCAGGTAAACGGCTGGAGAGCGGCTATCTCTATCTGGGCAGCCCGGTCAGACAGATCAGGCCGCTGAACGATCAGGAGAAGGAAGGATTACGCTATTCGGCGAATAACTATGTCGGCTGGAAAAATGATTACCTGGCGGGAGATAACCAGACCCAGCCCTGAGCATCAACACGCTCCTGACGAATGGCCGCTTCGGCTTCATCTTCGAGATCCCAGCGATGGTGCTGAAACAGCGCCATCGCCTCCCCTTCGCCAAAGCGTGACGTCAGCGACATACGGCTGATCGCACAGATCAACCGCATACCGTTAACCAGTACCGGGAAGCAGACGGCATCCCGTTCAGCATCATAGGTTTCATCGTCAGGAAACTGAATCGCCTGATTCATGGCTGCATAGCCTGTTTCAGCTGAGCAATGACCGGCGCAACGTCCGGCATCACGCCATGCCATATATAGAAGGCATGCGCCGCCTGCCCCACCAGCATTCCCACACCATCCGCCAGAGCGTGCGCTCCCTGCGTCTGACACCAGAGCAGGAAAGGCGTCAGCCCGCTTTGATAGAACATGTCATAGCAGCGTACGCCGGGATGGATCAGCTCTGCAGGTAAAGGGGGTGTTTTCCCCTCTACACCGCTTGAAGTCGCATTGATGATAAGGTCGAAACGCTGGTCCGCCAGTTGATCAAACGCAGCAGCACGGATAGTGCCGCTCTTTGCGAACAGGCCAGCCAGCTCCTCTGCCCGTTCGGCGGTGCGGTTTACCACGGTGAGCGTCACCCCTGACGAAAGCAAAGGATGAATCACACCGCGCGCCGCCCCACCTGCGCCCACCAGCAGAACATTGTCGCCCGCATTGATCATCTTCAGCCGTTCAAGATCGCTTAACAGGCCGATACCATCGGTGTTGTCACCCAGGATCTGCCCGTCGCTGAGCTTTTTTACCGTATTAACGGCGCCGGACAGGGCCGCGCGTTCACTGAGTTGATCGGCAAACTCCCAGGCCTGCTGTTTAAAAGGCAGGGTCACGTTGGCACCACGACCGCCCTGTGCAAAAAAGGTTGTCAGCGCATCGCGAAATCCGTCAACCGGTGCACAGATCCGGTCATATCGATGCTCGATCCCAGTCTGTTCAGCAAAAGCCTGATGGATCAGCGGAGATTTACTGTGGCTGATCGGATTACCGAAAACGGCGAATTGATCCATGAGTTAACCCTGACGTATAAGTTCGCCGCTGATCACATCGCGGATTTCTGAAGGATTGAGTCGTCCCCCCGTTTTCCCGGACAGAACCGGGAACTCCTCACCAAACTGCTTATACACTTCTTCTGCCGTACGGCAGGGAGGCTGTCCTGACAGATTGGCGCTGGTTGAAACCAGCGGTTTACCAAATGCACGGCAAAGCGCCTGCACATCCGGATGGTCACTGACCCGTATCGCCAGCGAGTCGAACTGTCCGGTCAGCCAGCGGGGCGTCTGGGGAGGAACCGGGACGACAAAGGTCACCGGGCCGGGCCAGCAGGCGAACATGCGCTCACGCTGGATCACAGAGAGTTCGCGATCGGAGATATAGGGTTCAAGCTGGGAATAATCAGCTGCGATCAGAATGAGTCCCTTTTCTACCGGGCGCTGTTTCAGCGCCAGCAGCGCCATAACGGCAGATTCACTGTCAGGGTCGCAGCCCAGACCAAATACGGCTTCAGTGGGATAGGCGATGACCGCCTGACGATTCAGCTCTGCTACGCAGCACTCAAGTGAATCGGCGAGGTGTTGATTTTCCATGATCTATTCATTCTCTTCAGCAATGGCTTTGCCACAACTTTTACTGGCGCAGAAGCGTTTAACCCCCTGCGCTGTCTTTTTTTCAACCAGCAACGGAAACTGACACCAGGCACAGACCCCGGCCACGGGCGTCAGGTTGACGACAAACTGGCAGGCGGGATAACGATCACAGGAGTGGAACGTTTTGCCATAACGGGAACGCCGCTGAACCAGCCGGCCTTCATGGCACTGTGGACACGCCAGCGTCGTTTCGTCCGGTTTGTCGATGGTTTCACTGTAGCCGCATTCAGGATAGTGGCTACAGCCAATAAACATGCCATAACGGCCCTGCCGCAACACTTTATCGGCTCCGCATTCAGGACAGGCGTGGCCCTCCAGCACTTTAACCACATGGCCATCGGCCTGCCCTTTTAAGGGCCGGATGTAGTCACATGCCGGATAGTTGGCGCATCCCAGAAAAGGGCCATGTTTACCCGAGCGGATAACCAGTTCTGCCCCGCAAGCGGGGCAGGGATCCTGTTTACGCACGGTGAAGAGTGCAGCTTTACTCATAGCGATAAATGCATGAAAGGAAATTTAATGCAGCATACCTTCATTGACGTCGAATAGCAGTTCTTCCATCTGCTGATAGGCATTTTCACATCCCGGGATGTTGAACAACACCATCAGCACCACCCATTTGAGGTCCTCCAGATCAAACTCAGAGGTATCCAGCGCCATGACACGTTCGATGACCATCTCACGGGTTTCCAGATTCAGCACCTGAATCTGCTCCAGGAAGAGCAGGAAACCGCGGCTTTCGGCATCTAAACGTTTACTCTCTTCGTCGGTATAAATACGCATAGAGAGCGGATCGTTGGTCAGTAAAATTGGCGCAACCAGTCCTTCCTGATAATCCGCCAGTCTTTCCAGCCAGTTAAGCGCACTGTAAATATCTTCACGATGGAACCCGGCATCCGTCAGGTCATCTGTCAATCTGTCCTGATCAACACCCATTTCTGCTTCGTTGTGGATATAGGTCTCAAACAAGTACATGAGTACGTCGAACATGGCATGCCCTCCTCAATCGGACATAGCCGCCGGGTACAGCTGCGATCCATCCTGCTAACTCCAGTTCCAGCAATTGAGCTGAGATAACTGGCACAGATTGGCCGGCACGTTCAGCGACAACGTCAACAGGTGTAACCTCATCACCTACGTTAGCCAACACATCAGCAAATGGCAATGGAGCATCGTCACCTGGTTCAGAATAAATTTCGTCATCCTGTGTCACAGGCAGCCAGTTCAGTGCCCCAGCCAGATCCTCCAGAATGTTGTTAGGATGTGCCACCAGCAGGGCCCCCTGCTGAATCAGCCAGTTCACGCCTTCGCTTAACGGGTTGCCGAGCGCGCCAGGTAGTGCATAAACATTGCGGTTTTGCTCCAGCGCATAGCGAGCGGTCACCAGTGAACCACTCTTCAGTGAGGCTTCCACCACCAGCACGCCCAGACTCAGGCCACTAATGATCCGATTACGACGCGGAAAGTTGAGCGGATGAGGAATGGTGTTCAGCGGAAACTCAGACACCACGGCACCGCCCTGCTCAACAATCTCTGCGGCAAGGCGGACATGCTGTCGGGGATAGAGCCGCTGCAGCCCGCTGCCTAATATGGCTACCGTTTTGCCACCGGTACTCAGTGCCGCCTGATGCGCAACGCCATCAATCCCCCGCGCCAGTCCGCTGGTGATGGTCAGCCCGCTGAGGCTCAGGTGCCGGGTAAACCATTCGCCCCAGTAACGGCCATTGGGTGAGCCGTTCCGGCTGCCCACGACTGCCAGCTGTGGGGTAGTGATGACGGCCGGATCGCCGTGGATGTAAAGCAGCGGCGGAAAGCGACTGGTTTCCCTGAGGCGGGCAGGATAGGCGGCGTCCAGCGCAGTGATCAGATGATGGGCAGGACTGCGCGCTAACCAGTGCTGCACATCGGTGATCGTTTCTTCAGGCAGATCAGCGTATTGCTGACACTGCGCAGCGTCTAACCCCAGCCGCATAAGTTTCTCACTGTCTGCCGGTGCATCGCCCAGCTGCTGCGCCACGGTCAGCCAGCGCTTTCCTGTCATTCCACACACCGCGGCCAGCCGCAGATACTGCGCTATTTTGTCCATTTGCTGCTCCCTGATTGCCCCGGCTTCCTGCCGCACAATGCTGTCAATCAGGTCTCAGAAAGTCTACAATATGAGGCAGTAATCTTTTCCTAACCGAATACAGATCTGGATATTTATGTCAGTTTTGCAGGTATTACATTTTCCTGACGAGCGCCTTCGCAAAGTCGCCGCGCCCGTTAAAGAAGTTAACGCAGACATTCAGCGTATCGTTGATGATATGTTCGAGACGATGTATGCCGAAGAGGGCATCGGTCTTGCGGCGACGCAGGTCGATATTCATCAGCGCATCATCGTGATTGACGTCTCTGAAAGTCGTGAAGAGCGTTTAGTGCTGATCAACCCTGAGCTGCTGGAAAAAAGCGGTGAAACCGGTATTGAAGAGGGCTGCCTGTCGATTCCGGAACAGCGTGCATTTGTTCCGCGTGCTGAGCGCGTAAAAGTTCGCGCGCTGGATCGCGACGGTAACAGTTTCGAACTGGAAGCCAGCGACTTACTCGCCATCTGTATCCAGCATGAGATCGATCATCTGGAAGGCAAACTGTTTATTGATTATCTGTCGCCTCTGAAGCGTCAGCGGATCAAAACCAGATTAGAGAAACTGGCGCGTCAGAACGCCCAGGCTTCCTGAGATCTTAAAAAGGGATAAACGTGTCTGCCCCGCTAAAAATCATTTTTGCCGGCACTCCTGACTTTGCAGCGCGTCATCTTGACGCGCTGCTTGCTTCTGAGCATCAGGTTATCGGTGTCTTTACTCAGCCCGACCGCCCTGCGGGTCGCGGCAACAAACTCACTCCTGGCCCGGTCAAAACGCTGGCGCTGGCTCATGACATTCCGGTGTTTCAGCCAAAGTCACTGCGACCAGAAGAGAATCAGCAGCTGGTTGCTGACCTGCAGGCCGATGTGATGGCTGTCGTGGCGTATGGATTAATTCTGCCCAGGGCGGTGCTGGATATGCCGCGTCTGGGCTGCATCAATGTCCACGGTTCGCTGCTCCCCCGCTGGCGTGGTGCCGCGCCGATTCAGCGTGCGCTCTGGGCTGGCGACAGTGAAACTGGCGTCACCATCATGCAGATGGATGTGGGTTTAGATACCGGCGATATGCTGCATAAACTGGCCTGCCCGATTACCCCCCAGGACACCAGTGCCACTCTGTATGACAGACTGGCCCAGCTCGGCCCGCAGGGGCTGCTGGATACGCTGACGTTACTCAACACGCAGCAGGCCTCACCCGAAAAACAGGATGAAGCACTCGCCAGCTACGCTGAGAAGCTGAGCAAAGAGGAGGCGCGTCTTGACTGGAGACTGCCCGCAGAACAGCTTGAGCGCTGTATCCGCGCCTTTAATCCCTGGCCGATGAGCTTTTTCACGATTGACGATCAGCCGGTGAAAGTCTGGCAGGCTACCGTACTGCCTCACCGCGACCATGCACCGGGTGAAATTATCGCTGCAGATAAGCAGGGCATCCAGGTCGCGACCGCCGAGGGCGTATTGAATCTGGTGCAGTTGCAGCCCGCCGGTAAAAAACCGATGTCGGCTCAGGATCTTCTCAACTCGCGTCGGGAATGGTTTGAACCTGGAACCCTTCTGGACTGACTCTCTGGCCCGGTGACTTACCGGGCTTTTTGTTTGATGACAAAACCCTATGACTAAATCAACCAACCTGCGTAGCCTCTCCGCCCAACTGATTGAGCGCGTTGTGGACAAAGGCGAATCCCTGAATACGGTTCTGCCTGCCGCCCAGAAAAAACTCACCGACAAAGATAGCGCATTAGTGCAGGAGATCTGTTTTGGTGTTCTGCGCACATTGCCGCAGCTGGAAGCGCTGATTGGCAAACTGATGGAACGTCCACTGACCGGTAAACAGCGGGTTCTTCACTATCTGATCATGGTCGGACTTTATCAGCTGGAATATACCCGGGTGCCAGCTCACGCCGCACTGGCTGAAACCGTCGCGGGCGCAGAGGTGCTGAAGCGCACCAGCCTGAAAGGGTTATTAAACGGGGTATTGCGCCAGTTTCAGCGCCAGCGTGAAACGTTACTCGCCAGCATTCAGGATGGCCCACAACGTTATCTCCATCCGGGCTGGCTGCTTAAGCGATTGCAGCACGCCTGGCCGGAACAGTGGGAGCATATCGTCGAAGCAAATAATCTGCGTCCGCCGATGTGGCTGCGGGTTAACCGTCAGCATCATTCACGGGACGCCTGGCTGACGATGCTGACTGAAAGAGGCAGAAATGCACAGCCGGCTGCCGATGTCCCGGATGCATTGCGGCTTGATGCCCCCGCCCCGGTCAGCCAGTTGCCCGGCTTTGATCAGGGCTGGGTGACCGTACAGGATTTATCAGCCCAGCGCTGCGCTCTGCTGCTCGAACCTCAGAATGGCGAGCAGATTCTGGATTTATGTGCGGCACCTGGTGGTAAAACGACCCATATCCTTGAGATTGCGCCGGACGCCGACGTGCTGGCTGTCGATGTGGATGCTCAGCGTCTTAAACGCGTTGATGAGAATCTGCAGCGACTGGGCATGAAAGCGGAGGTCAAACAGGGGGACGGACGGACACCGCAGCAGTGGTGTGGCGATCGGCAGTTTGACCGTATCCTGCTGGATGCGCCCTGCTCTGCAACCGGCGTTATCCGCCGACATCCCGATATTAAGTGGCTGCGCCGCGATCGCGATATCGCTGAGCTGGCAAAGCTGCAGCGTGAGATCCTGGACGCTATCTGGCCGCACCTGAAACCTGGCGGCACGCTGATTTATGCCACCTGCTCCATCCTGCCTGAAGAGAACCACCAGCAGATTGAGGCTTTCCTGCAGCGACAGCACGATGCGCAGGCGGAGCCGCTCAGGGATGCACCGGCGAGCGGGTTACAGGTCTTTCCGGATGCTGAAGGCGGAGATGGTTTCTTCTACGCTAAGCTGATAAAAAATTCGGGTTCACACTGATATGAGTAATGATAAGCGATGAAAATAATCATTCTGGGCGCAGGTCAGGTAGGCGGAACGCTGGCAGAGAATCTGGTGGGTGAAAACAACGACATTACCGTCGTTGATACCGATTCGGCACGCCTGCGTCATCTGCAGGATAAGTTCGATCTGCGTGTAGTGCAGGGACACGGTTCACATCCACGGATCCTGCGTGAGGCGGGCGCTGAAGACGCCGACATGCTGGTTGCCGTTACCAGTTCGGATGAAACCAACATGATTGCCTGTCAGATTGCTTATTCGCTTTTCAATACGCCGAACCGAATCGCCCGTATTCGTGCGGCGGACTATCTGCGCGATGCAGATAAGCTTTTTATGCCGGAAGCCGTTCCTATCGACCATCTGATCTCACCAGAGCAGCTGGTCATCGATAATATCTACCGTTTGATCCAGTATCCGGGCGCACTGCAGGTGGTGAATTTTGCCGAAGGCAAAGTCAGCCTGGCCGTAGTCAAAGCGTATTATGGCGGGCCTCTGGTCGGGAATCCGCTTTCGATTCTGCGTGAGCATATGCCGCACATTGATACCCGTGTCGCCGCTATCTTCCGTCAGGACCGTCCGATTCGTCCCCAGGGTTCGACCATCGTCGAGGCAGGTGATGAAGTGTTTTTCATCGCGGCCAGCCAGAATATTCGTGCAGTTATGAGCGAAATGCAGCGGCTGGAAAAGCCTTACAAGCGCATCATGTTAGTGGGAGGCGGCAATATCGGTTTCGGTCTGGCACAGCAGCTGGAGAAGCACTACAGCGTGAAGCTGATCGAGCGTAATCCCCAGCGGGCAGCAGAACTGGCTGAACATCTCCATGATACCGTCGTCTTTTATGGCGATGCGTCAGACCAGGAGTTGCTTGCGGAGGAGCATGTCGAGCAGGTTGACCTGTTCATTGCGGTTACCAATGATGATGAAGCCAATATCATGTCAGCCATGCTGGCGAAAAAGATGGGCGCCAAAAAAGTCATGGTGCTGATTCAGCGTCGCGCTTATGTGGATCTGGTGCAGGGCAGTGTTATCGATATCGCGATTTCTCCTCAGCAGGCCACCATCTCTGCCCTGCTGGGCCATGTCCGTAAAGCGGACATCGTGGGTGTTTCCTCGCTGCGTCGCGGCATCGCTGAGGCGATCGAAGCGATAGCGCACGGTGACGAATCGACATCACGGGTGGTGGGCCGCGCGATTGATGATATCAAACTGCCCCCGGGTACCATCATTGGTGCGGTAGTGCGCGGCGATGATGTGATGATTGCCAATGACAACCTGCGTATCGAGCAGGGTGACCATGTGATCATGTTCCTGACCGATAAGAAATTCGTGTCGGATGTTGAGCGGCTCTTCCAGCCAAGTCCTTTTTTCCTTTAAATCCTGTATTGATTTTCAGTCGGGGGGAGTCAGGCAAAACAGCCACCTGTTTGGCTGCGCTTATGGAAAAAACAGCAAGGTTTGTTAGACTTTATGACACTGGCAAGGAGAGGAGTTAAGTATGAGTTTAATCAAAGAGTTTCGTGATTTTGCAATGCGCGGGAATGTGATGGATCTAGCCGTCGGTGTCATCATCGGCGCTGCGTTTGGTAAGATCGTCTCATCATTAGTGGCTAACATCATTATGCCACCGTTGGGCTTATTGATCGGTGGTGTCGATTTTAAATCGTTTGCCTGGGTGCTCAAGCCTGCTGTTGGCGACACGCCTGCCGTCGTTATGCAGTACGGTATCTTCCTGCAGAGTATCTTCGACTTTGTCATCATTGCCTTTGCCATCTTTATGGCGATCAAACTGATGAACCGTCTCTACAAGAAAAAAGAAGTTGAGAAGCCTGCACCTAAACCTTCAAACGAAGAAGTGCTGCTGACTGAAATTCGCGACCTGCTTAAACAGCAGAATACCCGCGTATAGTAAACAAACCGCCTCTGAGGCGGTTTTTTAATGGTAAAGAAGAAGGGCAGTGATAAGACGCTTTCTTATCACTGCCCTCCCATCCCTGCCCCTTGTTGTGTTTTTCCTTCCGTCTGAAGCTGCCCTTACCCTTTTGTTTCTGCTCAATGCGCTGACGGAAAAGCGGGTCGTGTAACAGAGCTTCAATCGCGTTATCGCGGATTTGCCCCCTGGTATGCTGATATTTACTCATAACGCCTCCTGTTGAGATGGTCTGATACTCTATTCCTTTACGGTAAAATCACAAGACCCTTGTTTGTCTGAAGCCTCTCCCCGCTCCAGTGCCTCAAGAATTGAGCACGAAATGCTACTGTGGCTGTGACCACAACAGGCGTCCGAAAGAATACGCAGAGAGCGCTGCATCGACTCAAGTTCCGCTATCATCTGCGCCACTTCATCCAGCCGTTTCTCAACGATCGCTTTTGACTCCTGGCAGGTGTGATGCGCCGGGTCGACCCGGATTGACAGAAGTTCCCGGATCGCTTCCAGACTGAAGCCGAGCTTACGACCGTGGCGAATAAATTTCAGACGCTGCAGATCGCCTTCGCTGTAGAGGCGAAAACCACCTTCGGTACGCTCACCATGGTCCATCATCTGCTGCTTTTCATAAAAACGGATGGTGTCAGGCGTTACCTCAGCAAGCTTTGCTAACTGACCTATGCGGAACATCTACTCCTCCTCGCGGAAATGGTGGCGTATCGCGGTAGCATAGTTTCCATGAAGAAAATCTGTACTCATGCCCGCCTGTCGCAAGCGCAGCTCCAGCACCTGAAGCCGGTGACAGTGATCCTGATAGTCACGATCCGCAGGATCCAGCTGGCGAATCAGATCGTTGACTTCCATCGCCTCACGCCTTAACTCCAGCTCGGGAGGCAGAAAGCCAGAATTTTTCAGCAGTCGATACCCTGCCCTTAACTCCGGAGGGACATGACTGTCATCATCCAGCTGTAGTGGTTTGCCAGAGCCAGGAAGGTTACTGAGTTCACCTTTTTCCAGTGCCGCTTTGATGTGCTGTTCAGCAAGTTCGTCTACCAGCCACATAATAGATGCCCTCAAAAATAGAAGCGTCATTCTAAAGTAGCGAATTTCAGGCAATAAAAAACCCGCCGAAGCGGGTTTTTTACGTTGCTGCAGATTACTCTGCGGCTGCTTCTGCTTGAGCTTCTGGACGATCAACCAGCTCGATGTATGCCATCGGAGCGTTGTCACCAGCACGGAAGCCACACTTCAGAATACGAGTGTAACCACCAGCACGGCTCGCAAAACGCGGGCCCAGCTCATTAAACAGTTTTGCCACGATCTCGTTATCACGAGTACGGGCGAATGCCAGACGACGATTAGCTACGTTGTCGGTCTTGGCAAGAGTAATCAGCGGCTCAACTACGCGACGCAGTTCTTTGGCTTTCGGCAGAGTCGTTTTGATGATCTCATGACGAACCAGAGAACCGGCCATGTTGCGGAACATAGCCTGACGATGGCTGCTGTTGCGGTTCAGTTGACGACCACTCTTACGATGGCGCATGACCTTATCCTTCTCAGTGAAACCTTAACCTGTGATCGGTTTATTCATCAGCAATGCTTGCCGGTGGCCAGTTCTCAAGGCGCATGCCCAGAGACAGACCACGTGAAGCGAGCACATCTTTAATCTCAGTAAGAGATTTTTTACCCAGGTTAGGCGTTTTAAGCAGCTCAACCTCGGTACGCTGTACCAGATCACCGATGTAGTGGATAGCTTCTGCCTTAAGGCAGTTAGCAGAGCGGACAGTCAATTCCAGATCGTCAACAGGGCGCAGCAGGATCGGATCGAATTCTGGTTTCTCTTCTTTAACTTCCGGCTGACGTACATCACGTAAGTCAACGAAAGCTTCAAGTTGTTCAGCCAGAATGGTCGCCGCACGACGAATCGCCTCTTCAGGATCGATTGTGCCGTTGGTTTCCATTTCGATGACCAGCTTGTCCAGGTCGGTGCGCTGCTCTACACGCGCTGCTTCAACATTGTAGGCGATACGGTCTACAGGGCTGTAGCAAGCGTCAACTAACAGGCGGCCGATTGGGCGCTCATCTTCTTCCGAATGAATTCGGGCAGAAGCCGGCACATAGCCACGACCACGCTGAACTTTGATACGCATGCTGATAGCCGCGTTCTCATCGGTCAGATGGCAGATGACATGCTGAGGCTTGACGATTTCGACATCACCATCATGGGTAATGTCGGCTGCAGTCACAGGGCCAATGCCAGATTTATTCAGGGTCAGAATAACTTCATCTTTACCCTGAACTCTTACCGCCAGCCCTTTCAGGTTGAGCAGGATTTCCAGGATATCTTCCTGTACGCCCTCTTTGGTGCTGTACTCATGAAGTACACCATCAATTTCAACCTCGGTCACCGCGCAACCCGGCATGGATGAAAGCAGAATACGGCGCAGTGCGTTACCAAGAGTATGGCCAAAGCCACGCTCTAAAGGCTCAAGGGTCACCTTGGCGTGCGTCGAACTCACTTGCTCGATATCTACCAGGCGCGGTTTTAGAAACTCTGTCACAGAACCCTGCATTGTGTCCTCTCTTTGGTACTAAGCTTTACTTGGAGTAAAGCTCGACGATCAGGTGTTCGTTAATGTCCGCAGACAGGTCAGTACGTTCAGGAATACGCTTGAACACACCTTCCATCTTAGTCGCATCAACTTCCAGCCAGGTTGGCTTTTCACGCTGCTCAGCCAGCTCCAGAGCGGCCTTCACGCGAGATTGCTTTTTGGCTTTCTCACGGATGCTAACGACATCATTCGGAGATACCTGATAAGAAGCGATGTTAACAACGCGGCCGTTTACCAGAACAGACTTGTGGCTAACCAGCTGACGTGCTTCTGCACGCGTGGCACCGAAGCCCATACGATAAACTACGTTGTCCAGACGACCTTCCAGCAGAGCCAACAGGTTTTCACCGGTGTTGCCTTTCAGACGAGCTGCTTCTTTGTAATAGTTACGGAACTGACGCTCCAGCACGCCGTAGATACGACGAACTTTCTGCTTCTCACGTAACTGACCGCCGTAATCAGACAGACGCGGTTTACGCGCACCATGCTGACCAGGGGCTTGTTCAATTTTACACTTGGAATCAATCGCGCGAACGCCAGACTTAAGGAATAAGTCAGTGCCCTCACGACGGCTCAGCTTGAGCTTAGGACCCAAATATCTTGCCATTTTCTTTCTCCAACTATCCTAAAAAAACGGGCGTTATACGCGACGTTTTTTCGGCGGACGACAACCGTTATGAGGGATCGGAGTCACATCAGTAATATTCGTGATGCGGAAACCAGCGGCGTTCAAAGCACGAATCGTAGATTCGCGACCTGGACCCGGACCCTTTACCATAACTTCCAGATTCTTAATTCCGTAATCTTTTACCGCTTCTGCACAGCGCTCTGCAGCGACCTGAGCAGCAAACGGAGTGGATTTACGTGAACCGCGGAAACCGGAACCACCGGCGGTTGCCCAACCCAGTGCGTTACCCTGACGATCAGTAATGGTAACGATGGTGTTGTTAAAAGAAGCATGGACATGAGCCACGCCATCTGAGACTTGTTTTCTTACACGCTTGCGTGCACGAACTGGTGCCTTTGCCATTATTTACTCACCCCGATTATTTCTTGATCGGTTTACGCGGACCCTTACGGGTACGTGCGTTGGTCTTGGTACGCTGACCGCGAACCGGAAGACCACGACGATGGCGCAAACCACGGTAGCAACCAAGGTCCATAAGACGCTTGATGCTCAGGGTGATTTCACGGCGCAGATCACCTTCAACAACGAATTTCGCAACTGCATCACGCAGCTGATCAATTTGTTCTTCAGACAGCTCACTGATCTTAACATTTTCAGCAATGCCCGTTGAAGCGCAGATGGCTTTTGAACGGGTTTTACCGATACCGAAGATCGAAGTTAATGCGATAACGGTATGTTTTTGATCAGGAATGTTAATGCCTGCTATACGGGCCACTATGCACTCCTATAATTAAACAAGCACGTCCCATGCTGAAAAGCCCGTTTTCAGGATACTCAAATGGAAACGTACTGACATACAAAAGATTGGCTGGCTAATCTAGCCAGCTCAACCCGACTTTGCAAGAAAAATATGTGACAAAATCAGCCTTGGCGCTGTTTATGCTTTGGCTCGGCGCTGCAGATCACACGTACGACACCGTCGCGACGAATGATTTTGCAGTTACGACATAATCTCTTGACGGAAGCACGAACTTTCATTTTTACTCTCCGTAACTTCTCAACCAACTGAATTAACGGCCGTAGCCTTTCAGGTTAGCTTTCTTCAGTGCCGACTCGTACTGACTGGACATCATCAGAGTTTGCACTTGAGCCATAAAGTCCATGATGACGACAACTACGATAAGCAGTGATGTACCGCCAAAGTAGAACGGAACCTTCATCGCATCACGCATGAACTCCGGGATAAGGCAGATAAAGGTAATGTACAGGGCGCCGATTAAGGTCAAACGCGTCATTACTTTATCAATATACTTCGCCGTTTGCTCTCCCGGACGAATTCCCGGTACGAATGCACCAGACTTCTTCAGGTTATCTGCTGTTTCACGTGGGTTGAAAACCAACGCCGTATAGAAGAAACAGAAGAAGATGATTGCAGTCGCATAGAGTAGCACATAAAGCGGCTGTCCTGGCTGCAAATACAGCGAAATTGTTGTCAGCCAGTTCCAACCGGTACCGCCCCCAAACCACGATGCAATCGTTGCCGGGAACAGAATAATGCTGGAAGCAAAAATAGCCGGGATAACACCCGCCATATTCACTTTCAACGGTAAATGTGTGCTCTGTGCAGCGTAAACGCGACGACCCTGCTGACGTTTTGCGTAGTTCACCACAATGCGGCGCTGTCCACGTTCAACGAAAATAACAAAGTAGGTCACTGCGAATACGAGTACTGCAACCAACAGCAACAGAAGGAAGTGCAGGTCGCCTTGCCGCGCTTGCTCGATGGTATGGCCAATGGCCGGCGGAAGACCCGCAACAATACCTGCGAAGATAATGATCGAAATACCGTTACCGATACCCCGCTCAGTAATCTGTTCGCCCAGCCACATCAGGAACATTGTTCCTGAGACCAGACTCACAACAGCGGTAAAGTAGAACGCAAAGCCCGGATTCATCACCAGACCCTGCATCCCTGGCATATTCGGCAGACCGGTAGCAATACCGATCGACTGGAATATGGCCAATACCAACGTACCGTATCGGGTGTACTGGCTAATCTTACGACGGCCAGCCTCCCCTTCTTTCTTAATTTCCGCTAACGCTGGATGAACCACCGTTAATAACTGGATAATGATCGATGCCGAGATATACGGCATGATGCCCAGTGCGAAAATAGAAGCACGGCTGAGAGCACCACCAGAGAACATGTTAAACATTTCAATGATGGTGCCACGCTGTTGCTCAAGCAGTTTGGCAAGTACAGTGGCATCAATACCAGGGATTGGAATAAAAGAGCCAATACGGAAGACAATCAGTGCGCCGATGACAAACAGAAGTCTGCGTTTCAGCTCACCAAAGCCGCCTTTGGCGCTTTGAAAATCTAATCCCGGTTGTTTAGCCATCTGCTACTTATTCCTCGATTTTACCGCCAGCAGCTTCGATTGCAGCACGAGCACCTTTGGTGACACGCAGGCCGCGAACCGTTACCGGTGCAGAAACTTCACCAGACAGAATTACTTTAACGAATTCAATCTGAACACCGACAATGTTGGCTGCTTTCAGCGCGTTCAGGTCGACGATACCGCCTTCAACTTTCGCCAGATCAGACAGACGAATCTCTGTAGTGATCATTGCTTTGCGAGAGGTGAAACCGAACTTCGGCAGACGACGGTACAGAGGCATCTGACCACCTTCGAAACCGCGACGTACGCCACCGCCAGAACGTGAGTTCTGACCTTTGTGACCACGACCACCGGTTTTTCCGAGGCCAGAACCGATACCACGACCCAGACGCTTAGTAGCGTGCTTAGACCCTTCGGCCGGAGACAGAGTATTTAAACGCATCTCTTACTCCTCCACTTTAACCATGTAGGAAACCGCGTTGACCATGCCGCGTACAGCTGGCGTGTCTTCACGCTCTACGGTATGACCAATACGACGCAGACCCAGGCCAACCAGAGTGGCTTTATGCTTAGGCAAGCGGCCGATTGAACTACGGGTTTGAGTGATTTTAATAGTCTTAGCCATCGTGATTACCCCAGAATTTCTTCAACGGATTTACCACGCTTAGCAGCGACCATTTCCGGAGATTTCATATTGCCCAGGCCGTCGATAGTTGCACGAACCACGTTGATCGGGTTAGTAGAACCATAGGCTTTTGCCAGTACGTTATGAACTCCAGCGACTTCCAGAACGGCGCGCATTGCACCACCGGCGATGATACCGGTACCTTCTGAAGCCGGCTGCATGAACACGCGGGAACCCGTGTGTGCACCTTTAACAGGGTGCTGCAGGGTGCCGTTGGTCAGCGCGACGTTAACCATGTTGCGACGGGCTTTCTCCATCGCTTTCTGGATCGCTGCTGGAACTTCACGCGCTTTACCGTAACCAAAACCTACGCGACCGTTACCATCGCCTACCACAGTCAGTGCTGTGAAGGAGAAAATACGACCACCTTTAACAGTTTTAGAAACACGGTTTACCGCGATCAGTTTTTCCTGCAGTTCGCCAGCTTGTTTCTCGATGTGTGCCATCTTAGACCTCTACCTTAGAACTGAAGGCCAGCTTCACGGGCAGCATCTGCCAGTGCCTGGACGCGACCATGATATTGGAAACCGGAACGGTCGAAAGAAACACCTGTGATGCCTTTTTCGATTGCGCGTTCTGCGATAGCTTTACCTACTGCAGCTGCGGCTTCTTTATTACCGGTATACTTCAGTTGTTCAGTGATAGCTTTTTCTACAGTAGAAGCAGCGACCAGAACTTCGGAACCGTTCGGGGCGATTACCTGTGCGTAAATATGACGCGGGGTACGATGTACCACCAGGCGAGTAGCACCCAGCTCTTTGAGCTTGCGACGTGCACGGGTCGCACGACGGATACGAGCAGATTTCTTATCCATAGTGTTACCTTACTTCTTCTTAGCCTCTTTGGTACGCACGACTTCGTCGGCGTAACGGACACCCTTGCCTTTGTAAGGCTCAGGACGACGGTAGGCGCGCAGGTCTGCTGCAACCTGACCAATCAGCTGCTTATCAGCGCCTTTCAGCACGATCTCAGTCTGAGTTGGGCATTCTGCAGTGATACCCGCGGGCAGCTGGTGATCGACTGGATGAGAAAAGCCCAGTGACAGGTTAACCATATCGCCTTTAACGGCAGCACGATAACCTACACCAACCAGCTGCAGCTTCTTAGTGAAGCCTTCGGTAACACCGATAACCATTGCGTTCAGCAGCGCGCGAGAAGTACCCGCCTGCGCCCAGCCGTCAACGAAACCTTCGCGCGGAGCGAAAGTCAGAGCGTTGTCAGCATGCTTAACTTCAACAGCATCATTGATAGTACGAGTCAGCTCGCCGTTTTTACCTTTAATCGAAATTACCTGACCGTCGAGTTTTACCTCTACGCCGGCAGGAACAACGACAGGTGCTTTAGCAACACGAGACATATGTATCCTCCGATTACGCTACGTAGCAGATAATTTCGCCACCAAGACCAGCCTGGCGCGCTGCACGATCAGTCATGACACCTTTGGATGTAGAAACTACAGCGATGCCCATACCAGCCATTACCTTTGGCAGCTCATCTTTTTTCTTATAGATGCGCAGGCCAGGACGGCTTACTCGCTGAATACTTTCTACAACAGCTTTGCCCTGGAAATACTTAAGAGTCAGTTCCAGTTCCAGCTTGATGTCGCCTTCGATTTTGAAATCTTCAATATAACCTTCTTCCTTCAGAACGTTGGCAATTGCCAATTTCAGCTTGGAGGAAGGCATGGTGACCGCAACTTTGTTCGCGGCCTGACCGTTACGGATACGGGTCAGCATATCCGCGATCGGATCTTGCATGCTCATCTGTGTTACTCCCGTGATTCAATTGGTGACAATTACCAGCTAGCCTTTTTCAGGCCCGGGATTTCACCGCGCATGGCGGCTTCGCGGACCTTGATACGGCTCAACCCAAACTTCCGCAGGAAACCGTGCGGACGACCTGTTTGACGGCAGCGGTTACGCTGACGTGAAGGGCTGGAATCACGCGGCAGACTCTGCAGCTTCAGAACAGCATCCCAACGGTCTTCGTCGGAAGCGTTCACATCAGAGATGATCGCTTTCAGTTCAGCGCGTTTAGCGAAGAATTTGTCTGCTAATTTTGCACGTTTAACTTCACGTGCTTTCATAGATTGCTTAGCCATTAAGTAACCCTACCTTACTTACGGAACGGGAAGTCAAAGGCAGCCAGCAGAGCACGGCCTTCATCATCAGATTTCGCAGTAGTGGTAATGGTGATATCCAAACCACGAACGCGATCGACTTTGTCGTAGTCGATTTCTGGGAAGATGATCTGCTCACGTACACCCATGCTGTAGTTGCCACGACCATCGAATGACTTAGCGGACAAGCCACGGAAGTCACGGATACGTGGAACAGCAATGGTGACCAGACGCTCAAAGAACTCCCACATGCGCTCGCCACGCAGAGTTACTTTACAGCCGATCGGATAGCCCTGACGGATTTTGAAGCCTGCAACTGATTTGCGTGCTTTGGTGACCAGCGGTTTTTGACCGGAGATTGCTGCCAGGTCAGCTGCTGCGTTATCCAGCAGTTTCTTGTCAGCGATCGCTTCACCAACACCCATGTTCAGGGTGATCTTCTCGACCCGAGGGACTTGCATGACAGAATTGTAGCCAAACTCTGTCATGAGTTTCTGGACTACTTCGTCTTTGTAGTAATCATGCAGTTTCGCCATCGTACTACTCCAAATTACTTGATAGTTTCGCTGTTAGACTTGAAGAAACGGACTTTTTTGCCGTCTTCGAATCTAAAGCCTACACGGTCAGCCTTACCAGTTGCCGCGTTGAACAGTGCAACGTTAGAAACCTGAATAGCAGCTTCTTTTTCAACGATGCCACCTGGCTGGTTCAGAGCCGGAACCGGCTTCTGATGTTTCTTCACCAGGTTGATACCTTCAACGATGACCTTACCAGAAGACAGGACATTCTTTACCTTACCGCGCTTACCTTTATCTTTACCGGTCAACACGATAACTTCGTCGTTACGACGGATTTTAGCTGCCATTGTTCGCTCCTTAGAGTACTTCTGGTGCCAGAGAGATAATTTTCATGAACTTTTCAGTACGAAGTTCACGAGTTACCGGCCCAAAAATACGCGTACCGATAGGCTGCTCACTGTTATTGTTCAGAATAACGCATGCATTACCATCGAAGCGAATGACAGAACCGTCCGGGCGACGAACACCCTTCCTGGTGCGCACCACTACCGCCTTCAGGACATCACCTTTTTTGACTTTACCACGAGGAATTGCTTCCTTGATGGTAACTTTGATGATGTCACCGACGCCTGCGTAGCGACGGTGCGAGCCACCCAGAACCTTGATACACATTACGCGACGTGCACCGGAGTTGTCGGCGACGTTCAGCATAGTCTGTTCTTGGATCATTTTAGTGCTCCGCTAATGTCAACTACTACTTCGGGACCTAAACCTCAGGTCGTTAGAAAGCCCCATAATTGAGGGCGCGGCATTGTAACACCGGTTCTCACAGATGGGTAGAAAAAATAAACGGCTCTCAATCGAGCCGCTGATTTTCCCTGATGACAGGGAGGGCGTATTCTAGGGAATAGTGCGAACAGTAGCAAATGTAATCTGCCTTATTTTTCGTCGATCCCCAAATAAAGTGCCCTTCTGTCTCAGCCTGCCAGTTTTGTGGCCAGCTGGTTGTGCTGACGCAGCAGCGCTGGCAGTTCAATTCCGGCCAGTTCTCCTTTACGTACCCGGACTTGTCCGTTAATGATGCTGTAAGCCACCTGTCCCGGATTACAGAACACCAGGGCGGCAACCGGATCGTGCCCTGCCCCAGCCAGGCCTGGCCGATTCAGGTCAAACACCGCCAGGTCAGCCATCATGCCAGGCGCGATAGCCCCCACATCATTACGGTTAAGCACTTTTGCACTTCCCAGCGTTGCCAGCTCCAGGGCCTGCCGTGCGGTCATGGCATCCGGGCCAAACCCGACACGCTGCAGCAGCATCGCCTGACGAACCTCGGCCATCATATCTGAGCTGTCATTGGAGGCGGAGCCATCCACGCCAAGACCGACATGCACACCGGCATCACATATATGGCGTATCGGGGCGATGCCTGAGCCGAGCCGCATATTGGAGCAGGGACAATGGGCAATGCCGGTTCCGGTGCGGGCAAAGAGTTCAATACCCTGTGGATCGAGTTTGACGCAGTGAGCATGCCAGACATCCGGACCGACCCAGCCGAGGTCCTCAACATACTGCGCAGGAGTCATATTAAACTTTTCGCGACTGTAGCGGATGTCGCTGTCGTTCTCTGCCAGATGCGTGTGCATCGAGACGCTGAAACTGCGGGCTAGTGCGGCGGACTGCTTCATCAGCTCCCGGCTGACGGAGAATGGCGAACAGGGAGCCACCACGATGCGTAACATCGAACCATGGCTGTCATCGTGATAGCGTTCAATGACCCGCTGCGTATCTTTCAGAATTGCCGCTTCATTCTCCACCAGGCTATCGGGCGGTAAGCCGCCCCGTGATTTCCCCACGCTCATACTGCCCCGGCTTGCATGGAAACGCATTCCCATGTCGGCAGCAGCCTCAATACTGTCATCAAGCTGACAGCCATTTGGATAGACATAGAGATGATCACTGGTGGTCGTGCAGCCAGAGAGTATCAGTTCAGCCATCGACACCTGCGTTGAGATACGAATCATCTCAGGTGTCAGGTTCTGCCAGAGAGGATAGAGGTGAGTCAGCCAGTTAAAGAGTTCGCCATTCTGTACAGCCGGAATGGCGCGGGTCAGGCTCTGATACATATGGTGATGCGTATTGATCAGACCCGGAATCACAATGTGCCCACGCAGATCGATAACCTCATCCGCGCTATCGGGTAGTGTTCCGGCTTCTCCGACCGCCACGATCTGATTTCCTTTGATCAGAACAGAGGCGTTGCGAATTTCCCGACGGTCAGCATCCATGCAAACTACACAGTCGGCGTTCTTCAGTAACAGAGTTCGTTCCATGCTATTGCCTGTAGGTTGATGTTGTGTGCTTTCCGATAATAGCGGCAAGCTTTTGGCAGAGCTAATAGCAGGTAACGCAGCAAACAAAGGTAATTTCAACAGTGACCGCCGTAAGCGATCGGGACTCTCCATTTTCACGGCACATTTCCTTGTACAGTTATGACGACACCGGCCTGTTCAGCCCGATGCATTCAGGCCAGACCGCCTGAAGAGTCGCAGCTTACCGCCGGGAAACTGTTGAATTTGTGCGCACTATCAAATCTGCATGTCCGGGGACACAAATGGATCAATCCCGGGGCAGAGGCAAAAAAAAACCCCCTGCCGAAGCAGAGGGTTTCCTCAGAAAAAACGGTTCTGATTACAGAACGGCTTTCTCAATTACGCGAACCAGGGTCCAGGATTTAGTCTTGGACAGTGGACGGCATTCGCGGATTTCTACCACGTCGCCGATTCCACATTCATTGTTCTCGTCATGGATGTGCAGCTTGGTCGTACGCTTAATGAATTTGCCGTAGATCGGGTGTTTCACGAAACGTTCGATAGCAACAACTGCAGATTTCTGCATTTTGTCACTTACTACACGACCCTGCAGAGTACGGATTTTATCGGTCATTACGAACCCGCCTTCTCAGTCAGTAAAGTCTTAACGCGTGCAACATCACGGCGAACCTGTTTCAGCAGATGAGTCTGCTGCAGTTGGCCAGATGCTGCCTGCATGCGCAGGTTAAATTGCTCACGCAGCAGATTAAGCAGCTCAGTGTTCAGCTCTTCAACGCTTTTTTCACGCAGCTCAGTTGCTTTCATTACATCACCGTCTTAGTTACAAAGGTGGTTTTGATAGGCAGTTTTGCTGCTGCCAGCTTGAATGCTTCACGGGCCAGCTCTTCTGGTACGCCGTCCATTTCATACAGGACTTTACCAGGCTGGATCAGGGCAACCCAATACTCAACGTTACCCTTACCTTTACCCATACGCACTTCCAGCGGCTTCTCGGTGATCGGTTTGTCCGGGAATACTCGGATCCAGATCTTACCTTGACGCTTAACTGCACGGGTCATAGCACGACGTGCTGCTTCGATCTGACGAGCAGTCAGACGACCACGGCCAACAGCTTTCAGACCGAAAGTACCGAAGCTAACATCCGTACCCTGCGCCAGACCGCGGTTGCGGCCTTTGTGCACCTTACGGAATTTTGTACGCTTTGGTTGTAACATCAGCGACTCTCCTTACTTACGGCCTTTACGCTGCTGCTTTTTAGGTTGAGCAGCCGGTTCCGGTTGTTCAACAGCAGCCATACCACCCAGGATCTCACCTTTGAAGATCCATACCTTAACGCCGATTACACCATAAGTGGTGTGCGCTTCAGAGGTGTTGTAGTCAATGTCAGCACGCAGAGTGTGCAACGGTACGCGACCTTCACGATACCATTCGGTACGTGCGATCTCGGCGCCGCCCAGACGGCCGCTAACTTCGACTTTAATACCCTTCGCGCCAAGACGCATGGCGTTCTGAACCGCACGCTTCATAGCACGACGGAACATCACACGACGCTCCAGCTGTGAAGTGATGCTGTCAGCAACCAGTTTTGCGTCCAGTTCCGGCTTGCGGACTTCGGCGATATTGATCTGTGCAGGAACGCCAGCGATGTTCGCGACGACCGTGCGCAGTTTTTCTACGTCTTCGCCTTTCTTACCGATAACGATGCCAGGACGAGCGGTGTGAATAGTCACACGGATGCTCTTAGCTGGACGCTCGATAACGATACGAGAGACAGACGCTTTAGCCAGTTCTTTAGTCAAAAACTGACGGACTTTAAAATCGCTGTCCAGGTTGTCAGCGAATTCTTTGGTGTTCGCAAACCAGGTAGAGTTCCATGGTTTTACAATACCCAGGCGAATACCATTAGGATGTACTTTCTGACCCATTGCTAGTCTCCAGAGTCTCAGCGATCGGACACAACCACAGTAATGTGGCTGGTGCGCTTCAGGATGCGATCTGCACGACCTTTGGCACGCGGCATAATGCGTTTCATGGTCGGACCTTCATCAACGAAAATTTTCGTGATTTTCAGATCGTCGATATCAGCGCCATCGTTGTGTTCGGCGTTAGCAATGGCAGATTCCAGAACTTTCTTGACCAGTACAGCCGCTTTCTTGTTGGTGTAGGTCAAAATGTCCAGTGCCTGCGACACTTTCTTACCGCGAATCAGGTCAGCAACAAGGCGAACCTTCTGAGCAGAAGAACGAGCGTGGCGATGTTGAGCTAAAGTTTCCATCTCTTCCTCCTACTTATTTCTTCTTGGCTTTTTTATCAGCCGCGTGACCGCGATAAGTACGTGTCGGCGCGAATTCACCCAGTTTGTGACCAACCATTTCGTCGGAAACAAAGACAGGAACGTGCTGACGACCATTATGGACAGCGATGGTCAAACCGATCATGTTAGGAAAGATCGTTGAACGACGGGACCAAGTGCGCAAAGGCTTCTTGTCACCGCTTTCCACCGCTTTCTCTACCTTCTTCAGCAAGTGCAGGTCAATAAAAGGACCTTTCTTGAGAGAACGTGGCATGGCTTATCCTCTAATATTATTTGCTACGGCGACGTACGATAAATTTATCAGTACGCTTGTTGCTACGGGTCTTCTTACCTTTGGTCTGAACGCCCCACGGAGAAACCGGGTGCTTACCAAAGTTACGACCTTCACCACCACCGTGCGGGTGATCAACTGGGTTCATCGCGGTACCACGAACGGTCGGACGAACACCACGCCAACGGGCTGCACCAGCTTTACCCAGAACGCGCAGCATATGCTCAGCGTTGCCGACTTCGCCCAGTGTTGCGCGGCAGTCAGACTCGACTTTACGCATTTCACCTGAACGCAGACGCAGGGTAACGTAAGAACCTTCACGCGCAACGATCTGCACGTAAGCACCGGCTGAGCGAGCAATCTGACCGCCTTTGCCTGGTTTCATTTCTACGTTATGCACGGTTGAACCCACCGGGATGTTACGCATCGGCAGTGTGTTACCTGCTTTGATCGCAGCATCAACGCCAGACTGAATCTGGTCGCCGGCTTTCAGGCCTTTAGGGGCCAGGATGTAACGGCGTTCGCCGTCTTTGTACAGAACCAGTGCGATGTTCGCAGAGCGGTTCGGATCGTACTCAAGACGTTCAACAACTGCCGGGATACCGTCTTTGTTGCGTTTGAAGTCAACAATACGATAAGCCTGCTTGTGACCACCACCGATATGACGGGTAGTGATACGACCATTGTTGTTACGGCCACCGGATTTGCTGTTTTTTTCTACCAGCGGGGCAAATGGTTTGCCCTTGTGCAGCTCCGCGTTTACCACTTTAACTACATGGCGACGACCCGGAGATGTCGGTTTACATTTAACAACTGCCATTGTCTTTCTCCTCCGACTTACTCAGCGCCGCCAGCGAAGTCCAGATTCTGGCCTTCTTTCAGGGTGACGTAAGCTTTTTTCCAGTCGCTACGACGACCGATACGCTGTCCTTGACGCTTAACTTTGCCCTTAACAACCAGGGTGTTTACGTCTTTAACTTCTACTTCGAACAGTTTCTCAACAGCAGCAACGATCTCTGCTTTGGTCGCGTCATTAGCAACTTTGAGAACGATGGTATTGGTTTTTTCCATCGCGCTAGATGCTTTTTCAGATACGTGCGGCGCGCGCAGTACTTTCAGCAGACGTTCTTCACGGATCATGCCAGCATCTCCTCAACTTGCTTAACTGCATCAGCAGTCATAACGACTTTGTCGAAGGCGATCAGGCTAACTGGATCGATACCAGATGCATCACGCACGTCAACCTTGTACAGGTTACGCGCAGCCAGGAACAGATTCTCATCCAGTTCACCGGTGATGATCAGCACGTCTTCCAGCGCCATGTCTTTCAGTTTCTGTACCAGCAGCTTGGTTTTCGGCGCTTCTACAGCAAATGATTCGACAACGATCAGACGGTCCTGACGTACCAGTTCGGACAGGATGCTTTTCAGCGCGCCGCGGTACATCTTTTTGTTAACTTTTTGACTGTGGTCTTGTGGCTTAGCAGCAAAGGTCACGCCACCTGAACGCCAGATCGGGCTCTTTACAGAACCTGAACGCGCACGGCCGGTGCCTTTCTGACGCCATGGCTTTTTGCCTGAACCGGTTACTTCAGCGCGAGTTTTCTGCGCGCGAGTTCCCTGGCGGGCGCCTGATGCGTAAGCAACAACAACCTGGTGAACCAGCGCTTCGTTGAAATCACGACCGAAGGTAGTTTCGGAAACAGTCAGCGCGCTCTGCGCGTCTTTCAATACTAATTCCATTGCTATCCCCTTACGCCTTCACAGCTGGTTTAACGATCAGGTCGCTACCGGTAGCACCGGGAACTGCACCTTTAACCAGCAGCAGGTTGCGCTCAGCGTCAACACGTACTACGTCCAGGCTCTGAACTGTTACGCGCTCATTACCCAGCTGACCTGCCATTTTCTTGCCTTTGAACACTTTGCCCGGAGTCTGGTTCTGACCGATAGAACCCGGAACGCGGTGAGACAAGGAGTTACCGTGAGTAGCGTCCTGGGTACGGAAGTTCCAGCGCTTAACGGTACCGGCGAAACCTTTACCTTTAGAGGTGCCAGTTACGTCTACTTTTTTAACGTCAGCGAAAATTTCAACGCTGATGCTCTGACCTACAGAATACTCGTCACCTTCAGCGGTGCGGAATTCCCACAGGCCACGGCCAGCTTCAACGCCAGCTTTAGCAAAATGACCAGCTTCAGGTTTGGTCACACGGTTTGCTTTTTTAGCACCGGTGGTAACCTGAATTGCCTGGTAACCATCGTTCTCCAGGCCTTTGACCTGAGTAACGCGGTTCGCTTCAACTTCGATTACGGTTACTGGGATAGAAACGCCATCTTCAGTGAAGATGCGGGTCATACCCACTTTTTTACCGACTAAACCAATCATTGTTTCAACCTCTCAATCGCTCGATGACCTGATTAACCCAGGCTGATCTGCACGTCAACACCGGCAGCCAGATCCAGACGCATCAGAGCATCAACCGTTTTCTCGGTTGGCTCAACGATGTCTACCAGACGCTTGTGAGTGCGGATTTCGTACTGATCACGCGCATCTTTGTTGACGTGCGGAGAGATCAGAACGGTAAAACGCTCTTTGCGGGTTGGCAGCGGGATTGGACCACGAACCTGCGCACCAGTGCGCTTGGCAGTCTCAACGATTTCCGCGGTTGATTGATCGATCAGACGATGATCAAACGCTTTAAGACGGATACGGATTCTTTGGTTCTGCATGAGACCAGAGCTCCAAACTTTTTATAGACGAAAAAAATTACTACTCGAACCCATTACGATTGATGGGAGAGTGTAATCGTTCAGCATATAACTCCCCAATTGGGAGTATTGTCAGGCGGCCTAACGGTCAGCCGTCTGCGATTCTGCTCGAATCGCGCCTGCAATATCTGCAGGCCCGCGCATTATACGTAATTCTGTTCAGGAAGCAACCCGTGCTGGCATTTTCGCTGTTAATTAGTGGCCGGGTCATGAGGCATACATCGCACAGACCTGTCTAATGACTGACAGGGGGTGAATCAGGTTGTGAACAGGGTTCCGCAAGCTGGCATATACGGGCGACACGGGGTGTAAAAGCGGTGAAAGTATGGCCGACCGTTTAGCCGGAGCCCGAAGATGACCTTAATCCTGATTCAGTTAGCCGCCCTGGCTGGGGGAGGTGCGCTGGGCAGCTTTCTTTCGCTGGCCTGCGCACGCTTCACCCCTGCCCTTTCTCCCACCCGATGGTGTGCCGCGCTCTGTTTTCCCGGCTCGCACTGTCCCCACTGCCGCCAGCCTCTGTTATGGCGCGATACGCTGCCGCTGATCAGCTGGGCTGCCTTAAAAGGCCGTTGTCGCTTCTGCTCTTACTCATTTAGCGCAGAGAGTGTAGTCATGGAATGGCTGGTTGCCAGCCTGAGCCTGCTTGTACTGCTAAGCTTCGATAGCCTGACTGATGCGCTGTTTATTCTTACGGCGGCCTCTCTGTTGATGATGGTGGCCCTGATTGACCGTCGCCATCTCTGCATACCTGACCCGCTCAATTATCTGTTGCTCTGGCTGGGGTTAATTCATGCAACACTGGCAGGCACCGAAACCCCGGCGATATGGGGTGCACTTTCGGGCTACGTTGCCCTGTGGTTGCTTGCCCAGGGCTACCGACTGGTCAGGGGGTATGAGGGATTAGGATATGGTGATATGAAGCTTTTCGCCGCGCTGGGGGCCTGCTGTGGCTGGCAGGGATTGCCCTGGATTGCACTGGGTGCCACTCTGCTGGCGCTGGCAGGCGTGTTGATGCTGCAATTGCGTGGCCGGACGCAGGGCGTCAGCCCGCTGCCTTTTGGCCCTTTCCTGGCCATTGCGGGCTGGGTCACTCTCGTCCTGCAGACGCGGTTCACGCTTCTTTGATCTGAGCCTGCAGGTAGTTCTGGATCCCCATCATCCGGATGAGCTCAAGCTCCGTCTCAATCCAGTCGATGTGATGCTCCTCATCTGCCAGGATTTCAATCATCATGTCACGGCTGACATAGTCATGAACTTTGTCCGCATAGGCGATCGCTTCACGAAGATCTTTGGCGCCGTCCAGCTCCAGATTGAGATCTGAACTCAGCATTTCCTCAACGTCCTCACCGATGCGCAGCCGGCCCAGATCCTGCAGATTCGGGATCCCTTCCAGAAAAAGAATGCGCTCGATGTATTTGTCGGCATGCTTCATCTCATCGATCGATTCGTGATACTCCACATCATTGAGGCGCATCAGCCCCCAGTTTTTAAACATCCGCGCATGCAAAAAATACTGGTTTATAGCAACCAGTTCATTTCCAAGCAGTTTATTGAGATGACTGATAATTTTGATATCGCCCTTCATTGTTAACCCTCCACGTCTGCTTTATCAGATCGTAGATGTGATTAAAAAGAAGTCAAAAAAACGCGACAGATATTGTGGGTATTCGCACACGCAGTGTGTCAGGCGATCTCTTTATAGAGTGGCGGATGCTGCATCTCTTCATCCATGATTTCCCGCGCGGCGCGCAGACATTTGCCGCACTGTTTGCCGACCGGTACAAAATGACGCAGTTGCTGGATAGATTTGGGCTGATAGCGCCGTACTACTTCACGAAGGGTTTTATCACTGATGGCATTACACAGGCAGACGTACATTCTTTCATCACTCAAGACCATTTTCTGTACACAGTGTAAATGCGAATCGTTTTTATTACAAACCTACCCTTTGCAGGGTTATGACGCTCTTCAGGCAAAAAAAAAGAGCACCGAAGTGCTCTTTTCTTTGTGTTGCAGTGGCCGTTTGCACGACCACAGCAGATATCACAATTAAGCGATAACTTTAGCAACAACACCCGCGCCAACGGTACGGCCGCCTTCGCGGATTGCGAAGCGCAGACCTTCGTCCATTGCGATTGGGTGGATCAGGGTAACAACCATTTTGATGTTGTCGCCTGGCATTACCATTTCAACGCCTTCTGGCAGCTCTACTGAACCGGTCACGTCAGTGGTACGGAAGTAGAACTGTGGACGGTAGCCCTTGAAGAACGGAGTATGGCGGCCACCTTCGTCTTTAGACAGAACGTA
>NZ_JAALFQ010000021.1:0-25828 GCF_011800365.1 Pantoea sp. EKM103V
CGTATATTACGCTTTCCTCCTTCAGAGTCAACCTCTTTTTCAGAAGTTTTTCTCCGGCGGCTCAGTCTCCTGAACCTCTCAACACCGCATTCCGTAAGCCGTTGTGCCGTGTCGATGGAGGCGCATTATAGGGAGTTGTCAGACAGGCGCAACCCATAAATTGCAGAAAAAAGCGCGTTCGCTGCATTCCACAGCAAAAGTCGCTGTTATACGCAGTTACACACAGCGTTATCCACATTCGCCGGGCCTGGCAAATTTAGGCGAGCATCACGCAAACGTTTTCGCTACAATGCCGGGCAATATGACGGACTCCCCTTTTAGGGGCGTTACCTGAGGTTTTTGATCTTTCCTTCTTATATAGAAGAGAAAACCGCTGTAAAACCTGATGTAACGCTCTTCTATACGCGAAACAAAGCCAAGGGATAAACCACCATGCAACAACCTCGTCCTGTACGCCGCGCCTTGCTCAGTGTCTCTGACAAAGCCGGCATCCTCGAATTTGCTCAGGCGCTCTCCAGTCGCAGTGTCGAACTGCTCTCCACAGGTGGAACCGCTCGCCTGCTGGCGGATGCGGGTCTGGCTGTCACAGAAGTCTCTGATTACACCGGTTTCCCGGAAATGATGGATGGACGCGTCAAAACCCTGCATCCGAAAGTGCATGGCGGCATTCTGGGTCGTCGCGGCCAGGATGATGCCATCATGGCGCAGCATGACATCAGCCCTATCGACATGGTGGTCGTTAATCTCTATCCCTTTGCACAGACCGTTGCCCGTGAAGGATGCTCACTGGAAGACGCAGTAGAAAACATTGATATCGGCGGCCCGACCATGGTGCGCTCTGCTGCCAAGAACCACAAAGATGTGGCCATCGTAGTCAGCAGCGGCGACTACGACGCCATCATTGCTGAAATGGATGCCCACCAGAACGGCCTGACGCTCGACACCCGTTTCGACCTGGCGATCAAAGCGTTTGAACACACTGCCGCCTACGACGGCATGATCGCGAACTACTTTGGTAGTCTGGTGCCCGCCTATCACGGTGAACGCAATCAGCCTGCAGGTCGCTTCCCGCGTACCCTGAATCTGAACTTCATCAAGAAGCAGGATATGCGTTACGGCGAAAACAGCCACCAGCAGGCAGCCTTCTATATAGAAGAGCAGGTTGCTGAAGCCTCGGTTGCCACCGCGCAACAGGTTCAGGGCAAAGCGCTCTCCTATAACAATATCGCTGACACGGATGCTGCACTCGAGTGTGTCAAAGAGTTCAGTGACCCCGCCTGCGTCATTGTTAAACATGCTAATCCCTGTGGCGTTGCGACGGGCGACGACCTGCTGTCAGCCTATGACCGTGCTTACCAGACCGACCCTACCTCTGCGTTCGGGGGCATCATCGCCTTTAACCGCGAGCTGGATGAAGCGACAGCACAGGCCATTATCAGCCGCCAGTTCGTTGAGGTGATCATCGCGCCAGCCGTTTCCGAGGCCGCGCTGAAGATTACCGCGACGAAACAGAATGTCCGTGTCCTGATCTGCGGCCAGTGGCAAAACCGCACGGCAGCGCTGGATTTCAAACGCGTCAACGGTGGCCTGCTGGTTCAGGATCGCGATCTCGGTATGGTCGATGCCAGCCAGCTGCGCGTGGTCAGCAAGCGTCAGCCATCGGAGCAGGAGCTGCGTGATGCCCTCTTCTGCTGGAAGGTCGCGAAGTTTGTTAAATCCAATGCCATTGTCTATGCGCGTGACGGGATGACGATCGGGATTGGTGCCGGCCAGATGAGCCGCGTCTACTCCGCTAAAATTGCCGGTATTAAAGCGGGCGATGAAGGACTGGAAGTGAAAGGTTCTGCCATGGCGTCAGATGCGTTCTTCCCCTTCCGCGACGGTATTGATGCAGCCGCTGCGGTGGGCGTGAGCTGTGTGATTCAGCCTGGCGGCTCTATCCGCGATGAAGAGGTGATTGCGGCGGCGGATGAGCACGGCATTGCCATGATCTTTACCGATATGCGCCACTTCCGTCATTAATCGTTCCGGAGAGTAACAGATGAAAATTTTAGTGATTGGTAACGGCGGACGTGAACACGCGCTGGCCTGGAAAGCGGCACAGTCGCCGCTGGCAGAAACTGTCTTTGTTGCGCCAGGTAACGCCGGTACGGCATTAGAGCCTGCGCTGCAGAATGTCGCAATCAGTGCGACCGATATCCCTGCCCTGCTGGATTTTGCCCAGCGCGAGAAGATCGATCTGACCATTGTCGGACCGGAAGCACCGCTGGTCATTGGCGTGGTGGATGCATTCCGTCAGGCAGGGCTGACCATTTTTGGCCCGACTCAGGCTGCCGCACAGCTGGAAGGCTCAAAAGCATTTACTAAAGACTTCCTGGCGCGCCATCAGATCCCCAGCGCGGCATACCAGAACTTTACCGAGGTCGAGCCAGCTCTCGCGTATCTGCGTGAAAAAGGCGCGCCTATCGTTATTAAAGCTGACGGCCTGGCCGCCGGTAAAGGCGTCATTGTGGCGATGACGCTGCAGGAAGCAGAAGAAGCCGTTCAGGATATGCTGGCAGGTAATGCCTTTGGCGACGCCGGACACCGCATTGTGATCGAAGAGTTTCTGGATGGCGAAGAAGCCAGCTTTATTGTGATGGTCGACGGCGAGCATGTGCTGCCAATGGCCACCAGCCAGGATCATAAACGCGTAGGCGATGGTGATACCGGTCCGAACACCGGCGGAATGGGCGCCTATTCCCCGGCGCCGGTCGTCACCGATGAGATCCACCAGCGCGTCATGGATCAGGTTATCTGGCCGACAGTGCGCGGCATGGCTGCCGAAGGCAACGTTTACACCGGTTTTCTCTACGCCGGTCTGATGATCGATCGCACCGGGCAGCCGAAAGTGATCGAATTCAACTGCCGCTTCGGCGATCCGGAAACCCAGCCGATCATGCTGCGCCTGCAGTCGGATCTGGTCGATCTTTGCCTGGCTGCCTGCGAGGGTAGACTGGATCAGAAAACGTCCCAGTGGGATCCGCGTCCTGCGCTCGGTGTGGTACTGGCGGCGGGCGGTTATCCGGGTGACTACAGTCAGGGTGATCAGATCCACGGTCTGCCACTGGAAGAGGTTGCGGACGGTAAGGTCTTTCACGCCGGAACCCGGCTGGAAGAGGATCGGGTGCTGACCAGCGGTGGCCGCGTGCTGTGCGTTACCGCACTGGGTGAGGATGTCGCTGCGGCACAGAAGCGGGCTTATGCGCTGACACAGCCCATCTCGTGGCAGGGCAGCTTCTGCCGCCGCGATATTGGCTATCGCGCCATTAATCGCAAATAAGTTCAGGGGGCACCGGGTGCCCCCTTTTTATTTTTACATATCATCTTCTGTCGGCTGCTGCGCGCACTCATCCTGCTGACTGATCCGCAACAGCTGAATGCCTTCCGGCGCGTCCAGCCATGACACCATCAGCGGTGCCGGGGCGCTGCGCTGCTGCTGTGTCAGTATCCGCAGGGCATCAGCATCAAAAGCGGGTCTGACCTGCTGACCTTCACAACTCTCCAGCAGATTATTGCCCAGCCAGTGTCCCTGCCTCAGGAATACCCGACCGCTTAACAGCGCATCACTCAGGTTACGCATCCGCTGAGCGTCAAACTTATAGAGTTCCACCGCATCCGCACTCACGGCTTCACGCCGGTCTGACAGCTGACGCTGCATAAAGTTGAGGCCGCCCGCCTGGTCAAAGCGCAGGGTGACATCATCAGGCTGCTTCCCTTTTACCTGGCGCTGAACGCTGATCAGCGCCTCTTCCAGCCAGACATAATCGGTCACCTCGCCCTCACCGCCACTGAACGGCGTGTAGATCGTACGAATATGGACAGACTGGTGATCGCTGTTTTTACGCCAGATGCGCACAACACCACGATCGGCAAGATAGCCACTGGCAGAAAAGGGGGGAATATCCGGAACAGAGCTACAGCTAAACAGAAACAGGGAGAGAAACAGAACAGCTAAACGCTGAAACAGCGGGGTCATGATGGCTGGCCTCTTAAACAAAAGGGGCGAAACGCCCCCTGTTTTAAAGCTTAACCGCAGTGCGACGTCTTACTTAACGGCGTCTTTCAGCGCTTTACCAGACACGAATGCCGGTACGTTTGCTGCAGCGATTTTGATCTCTTTGCCAGTCTGCGGGTTACGACCGGTACGCTCAGCGCGGTGGTTCACTTTAAAAGTACCAAAACCAACCAGTTGTACAGCATCACCATCTTTCAGAGACTCAGTGATCGCAGCCAGAGTAGATTCCAGCGCTGCCTTAGCCTGGGTTTTAGACAGGTCAGCTTTTTCTGCGATCACATCAATCAGTTGAGTCTTGTTCATAAGTTATCCTTAAAGTGTATTTATCGCTTGCTAAGCAACGAGTGCGAGGGAAAAGCCATATTCTGGCACTCTTCTGCCTGCACGCACCGATAGCCACAATTTTCAGCCCCCCAAATGTAGACCAGAGAGGGGGCCAATGTGAAGCCTCCAGGCGCGCTAATTCGGGCCTGAAGTCACGTTTTATCGCCTTACTGCTGGAAATTTATACCGATGTTACTTATTCCCGCTTCACGCAGGTCAGATCGCAGACCTTTAATCAATTCAAGGTCGCGCTCTTCACACTCCGCCAGCAGGCGGAAAATCTCCCACTGGAGGTCCCACTCATCGATGATAGCCGGGTTTTCACGCAGCTCCTCATCGGTCATTTCGCGTCCAGCCTGTGTCATTTCCAGCATGGCAACTGTCGTAATGGATGTCCTGCTGACTTCAATCGCATGCTCCAGCGTTTCACCACTCAGCTGGGCATGTAACACTTCGCTCAGGGCCACGCAGGCATCAATAGCCGGATAGACGCCATAAACCTCAAACGCATCGCCATCGGGAATGGCAGCCTCGAGCTTTTCCAGCTGGCTGTCGAAGTTAATCTTCGCATCTTTGACCGTCAGGTTTTCCCAGATCAGATCAAGGATGCGGCGATAGAGTGCCGGATCGGCAAATTCAGTCTGCTCGCAGAATGCGCGATAGTTGGGGTACATACGCTCGCACAGGCAGGCCATAAACGTCAGATGCTGCCAGCTTTCCAGCTTCGCCAGACGCAGATGAACGGGATTTTGTAACATAAAGGTGGCTCTTATTCGTTTCGCTGGCCGCAGTGTAACTGCAAAAGCGCAGCACAAACAGTGTTAAAGCGCGTTTTGCCAGCGCTGGAAAGCGGAACGGTTCGACGCTACTGCATCGGCCCAGCGGGTGGGTTCCGGCAAACGGTAACCGCGCGTACAGTTTTCGACCCACTGCAGCGCAGTATCCAGGCTGACACGGTGGCCGGTGGCGACGAACAGCGGGTTGCAGCGTTGCTTGCTGCGCCATACCCAGCCAATCTGCTCACCTTTGTCGATCAGCGGCTGGCGGCTGCCCGGCTGCGCATCCAGTTCGGCAAAACGACCACACAGCCGGCTTTTCGCGACCCCGATAGTAGGCACATCCACCAGCAGACCAAAATGCGAAGCAACGCCGAGCCGTCTGGGATGCGAAATCCCGTGTCCATCCACAAACAGCAGGTCCGGCTTCTGCTCCAGCATCTCCCAGGCGGCCATCAGGGCCGGATATTCCCGGAAGGAGAGAAAGCCCGGGATATAGGGCATCGTCGTCTCAATACGCGCGATGCGATGCTCCACCAGCCGAAGTGATGGGTACTCCAGGATTACCATCGCTGCGCGTGTGATCGTGCCTTCCTGCTCAAAACCTACGTCGGCCCCGCCGATATAGCGAGGCGGTAACACATCAAAATCATCGTCACGCACCACGTCAGCGGCGCGTTGTAACTGCTCAGCGCGAAGTGCGGCAATATCCATGATTACTCCTGATGCCAGGGACGTGATAAACGATGCACAGCATCAACAAAGACACCGGCATTTTCCGGTGGCACATCCAGATGAATACCGTGCCCCAGATTAAAGACATGGCCGGTGCCGGAACCAAAGCGCTCCAGAATACCGGCCACTTCCTGCTCAATACGCTCAGGTGCCGCATAGAGCATAGAGGGGTCCATATTGCCCTGCAGCGCAACTTTATCGCCCACGCGACGGCGCGCATCATCAATGTCGGTGGTCCAGTCGAGACCCAGCGCATCACAGCCGGTGGCGGCCATCGCTTCCAGCCACTGTCCACCGCCTTTGGTGAACAGCGTCACCGGCACGCGGCGGCCATCATTTTCACGCAGCAGACCATCAACAATTTTGTGCATGTAGTGAAGGGAGAATTCGCGGTAGTCACGGCCGGTCAGCACGCCGCCCCAGGTATCGAAGACCATCACCGACTGGGCACCTGCGCGAATCTGCGCATTGAGATAGAGAATGACGCTGTCAGCCAGCTTATCCAGCATCGCATGCAGCGTAGCAGGCTCGGCATACATCATCTTTTTGATTCGGGTAAACGCTTTGCTGCTGCCGCCTTCCACCATGTAGGTGGCCAGCGTCCATGGACTGCCGGAGAAGCCGATCAGCGGCACCTCGCCATTCAGATTGCGGCGGATGGTGCGAACCGCGTTCATCACATAGCCCAGCTCCATCTCCGGATCGGGCACCGGCAAGCGATCAACGTCAGCGCGGCAGGTTACAGGGTTTGAGAAACGCGGGCCTTCGCCGGTTTCAAAATAGAGTCCCAGTCCCATCGCATCCGGAATCGTCAGGATGTCACTGAAGAGGATGGCGGCATCCAGCGGAAAACGACGCAGCGGCTGCAGGGTGACTTCACAGGCCAGCTCGGCGTTTTTACACAGCGACATAAAATCACCCGCCTGGGCGCGTGTCGCTTTGTACTCCGGCAAATAGCGCCCGGCTTGTCGCATCATCCATACCGGCGTGACATCCACCGGCTGACGTAACAGGGCACGCAAATAACGATCGTTCTTCAGTTCACTCATCTCAACACTCTCTCAATAACAGGCGTGTAGTGTAGCACTTTCACACTTCAGCGCGGCACAGGGCGACGGTATCTTCAATCAGGCGGCGTGCCACGGTGCCGGGTGGAGGCAGCAGGGGAAGGTCATCAAAACGGAACCAGGCCGCATCCAGCAGCTCTTTGCCATCATGCTGCAGATCGCCGCTGTCATACTCCGCCATGAAGGCGGTCATCAGGGATTGCGGAAAGGGCCACGGCTGAGAGGTCACATAGCGCACGTTTTTGACGCGGATGTTGCTCTCCTCCATCACTTCGCGGGCAACGGCCTGCTCCAGCGTCTCACCGACCTCCACAAAGCCGGCCAGCACGGTATAGACCTTGTTGCGATGGCGGGCATGATTTGCCAGCAGGATTTCATCTCCACGACGGATAGCCACGATGATGCAGGGGGCGATTTGCGGATAGTAACGCTCACGGCAATGACTGCACAGGCAGGCAAATTCATGCCTGCTGTGATGCATTTCATGGCCGCAGTAGCCGCACCAGCGATGAGAGCGGTAAAACTCCGCCAGCTGCACACCTCGCCCCGCCAGCTGAAACAGTCCGACATCCTGATCGATCAACTGCCGCACGGAGAACATATCGGCAGAGCGTGACGCACAAATCAGCCAGACATGTTCGCCCTGCCACTCTCCGATAAGGCGTGCTTTACTGCCAGTCAGACCAAAATTTTCGGCGTTTCCGTGGGGTAAATCACCTTGTGGCAACCAAAGTTTCTGTTCATGGCTGACAATCCACCATCCAGCGTCTACGCTTGAGATTTCGCATTGCATTTATTTCGTCATCCTTAGCGTCAAATCGTACGCTGAAGCCCTGATGTTAAGTGTGTTGATAAACAACTATAACTCACATGGAGTCAGATATGCTTAACCAGTTAAACGTCCTGGCTGAACGCGTAGGTGGCAGTAATGAGCTGGTCGATTCCTGGCTCGAAGCCCGTCGCCAGCTGCTGGTGACCTATTATCATCTGGTCGGCCTGAAGCCCAACAAAGAAGCCCTGACCCGTCTCGATGAGCAGGCGCTGGACAACTTCTGTCACAGCCTGGTCGATTATCTTTCGGCCGGTCACTTCAGTATCTATGAACGTGTTATCAGTGAAATGAACGGTGATAGCCCGATGATTGCGGCTGCGCAGATCTATCCGCCACTGGAAGCCAACACCGAGCGGCTGATGCAGCTCTATGATGGTCACCTGCAACAGGCGATAGACGATGAAAACTGCATGACTTTCCAGCAGGCGCTTTCAGAGGTGGGCGAAGTGCTGGAGTCGCGCTTCACGCTGGAAGATAAGCTAATCCAGCTGGCATGGGATAATCAGCTGGCTACCCCGCCGGTTGCCAATGACAGTCAGATTGCCCGTCCCGCTTAACCGGTATCACCACCAAAAGGGTTGAGATTATCCACTCGCCCTTTTATGCTAAAGAGGTTCCGAGGCCACTACGCCGACGAACCTTTTTTGTTTTTTGCTGTGAAAAACACGATTTTTACGCCCGATCTGCCGGTCAGATTAGGGCGTAAAAAGCGCTTCTTGTCGGAGTGCCCAGCCGGGCTGAGACCGTTAATTCGGGATCCGCGGAACCTGATCAGGTTAGAACCTGCGAAGGGAACAAGAGTAAATTTTTACGGTATGCCAGCATTCTTATGCTGCCGATACCGCTACTCCTTCCGAACTCCGGACAAGCATCGTTCCCCCTGAACAGGAAGATTGCTATGTCTGACCCAAAAATGACCCGTCGTGAACAACGTGCCCAGGCGCAGGAATTTATCGATTCGCTGCAAAGCGGCAGTGCATTTCCCCAGTCCCGTCGCATCTGGATAACCGGCAGCCGTGACGATATTCGCGTTCCGATGCGCGAGATCACGCTAAGCCCGACCCACACCGGTGGGAGCAAAGCCCAGCCGACCTATGAGCCAAACGAAGCGGTGCCGGTTTACGACACGGCAGGTGCCTATGGCGATCCCGCGGCACAGATCGATGTTCATCGCGGCCTGGAAAAACTGCGCGCCCGCTGGATAGCGGAACGCAATGACAGCGAATACCTGCCACAAAACAGTTCCGGCTACACCCAGCAACGGCTGGCTGATGAGGGGCTGGACCATCTGCGCTTCGATCACTTACCGACGCCACGCCGGGCCTGTTCAGGCCGCCGCGTCACCCAGCTGCATTATGCCCGCCAGGGGATCATCACCCCGGAAATGGAGTTTATTGCGCTGCGGGAAAATATGGGCCGTGAACGGATTCGCAGTGAAGTGCTGCTGCAACAGCATCCGGGCCACAGTTTTGGTGCGCATCTGCCAGCCAGCATCACACCGGAGTTTGTGCGGCAGGAGGTGGCAGCCGGACGGGCCATCATCCCTGCCAATATCAATCACCCGGAATCGGAGCCGATGATCATCGGCCGCAACTTTCTGGTTAAGGTGAATGCCAATATCGGTAACTCGGCGGTCACCTCCTCCATCGAAGAGGAAGTGGAAAAACTGGTCTGGTCGACACGCTGGGGGGCCGATACGGTGATGGATCTCTCTACCGGCCGCTATATTCATGAAACGCGCGAGTGGATTCTGCGGAACAGCCCGGTCCCCATCGGCACAGTGCCGATCTATCAGGCGCTGGAAAAAGTGAACGGTGTGGCCGAGGCGCTGAACTGGGACGTTTTCCGCGACACGCTGCTTGAGCAGGCGGAACAGGGGGTAGATTACTTCACGATACACGCTGGCGTCCTGCTGCGTTATGTCCCGATGACGGCGAAGCGGCTGACCGGGATCGTGTCGCGCGGCGGATCGATCATGGCGAAATGGTGTCTGTCGCATCATCAGGAGAACTTCCTTTATCAGCATTTTCGGGAGATTTGTGAAATCTGCGCCGCTTACGATGTGTCGCTGTCGCTGGGCGATGGTCTGCGGCCGGGTTCGATTCAGGATGCGAACGATGAGGCGCAGTTCGCTGAGCTGCGTACCCTGGGCGAACTGACGCGTATTGCCTGGGAATATGATGTGCAGGTGATGATTGAAGGGCCGGGCCATGTGCCGATGCATATGATCCGCCGCAACATGACCGAACAGCTCGACCTGTGCGATGAGGCCCCCTTCTACACCCTCGGCCCGCTGACCACCGACATCGCACCGGGCTATGACCACTTTACCTCCGGAATCGGGGCCGCCATGATTGGCTGGTTTGGCTGCGCCATGCTCTGTTACGTCACACCTAAAGAGCATCTGGGGCTGCCGAACAAAGAGGATGTCAAACAGGGGCTGATCACCTACAAAATCGCGGCACATGCTGCCGACCTGGCCAAAGGCCATCCCGCTGCGCAGATCCGCGATAACGCCATGTCCAAAGCGCGCTTTGAATTCCGCTGGGAAGATCAGTTCAACCTGGCGCTGGACCCTCACACCGCCCGCGCCATGCATGATGAAACCCTGCCGCAGGAGTCAGGCAAAGTGGCCCATTTCTGTTCAATGTGCGGCCCTAAATTCTGCTCAATGAAGATTTCTCAGGAGGTGCGCGAGTTTGCGGCACGCCAGGATAGCCGCGCTGAACCGGTGGAAGTGGGCATGGCCCGGATGTCAGAGCATTTCCGCAGCCGCGGGGGTGAGCTTTATCACTCTGCCGATGTTATTGAGGAGGAGTAACCATGTCTGCCTTTCCTGCTACCGCCCCGCGCCTGGGGCTCTATCCGGTGGTTGACAGCCCCGCCTGGATTGAACGCCTGCTGACGGCGGGCGTGCGCACGTTGCAGCTGCGCATAAAAGATCAGCCTGATGAGATTGCCGAACCCGCGATTGCTCAGGCGATAGCGCTGGGCAAACGCTACGATGCGCGCCTGTTTATCAATGATTACTGGGAGCTGGCGATCAGACATGACGCCTATGGTGTGCATCTGGGTCAGGAAGATCTGGATGTTGCCGATCTCGCCCGGATTCGCCAGGCAGGATTGCGGCTCGGGATCTCCACCCATGATGATACGGAACTGGATCGCGCCCTGGCGATCCAGCCCTCTTACATTGCACTGGGACATATCTTCCCGACGCAGACCAAAGCGATGCCTTCTGCGCCTCAGGGCGTGGAACAACTGAAGCGGCACCTGGCACGCCTGACGCACATCCCCACCGTGGCGATTGGCGGTATCTCGATTGCCCGGGCACCGGAAGTCCTAGCAACCGGCGTGGGCAGCATTGCTGTGGTAAGTGCGATTACCCGGGCAGATGACTGGCGTGAAGCCACGCGCACCCTGCTGGCGCTGGCAGAGCCTCACGGATAGCGATTTCCGGAACCTGTCCCGCATCCTGGCGGCAAATGCGGTAACGTCCACCACTTTCCGGGAAAGCGGCGCGCAGAAGCAGAGGCTGAGGGTGGCACCTCCTGAACCGGTACTTTAACGTGGCCGTCGTCAGGTGACGGTTATCTGACCAGGGCCGGTTCCCTCCTCTTGCCGGCCCTGCTTCTTCTTCGGTTTAAGCGACATCGGGAGCGGAAGCAGGCGTCTCATGCTGACAGGAGAGCATGGCGCGTTCCACGGCCGCACCCAGCCGTGCCAGCGCCTGTTCCGTCTGATCGGTGATGGGCAGCGCAAAGTTCAGACGCAGACAGTTGCGATATTTCCCCGATGCTGAAAAGAGTGAGCCGACGGCAATCTGGATTTTTGACTCGCGCAGTTCGCGGTTAAGCCGGACGGCGTCAAACGCTTCAGGAAGTTCTATCCACATCATAAAACCGCCCTGAGGACGAGAGACGCAGATACCGCAGGGAAAGTAGTGGCGCACCCAGCAACTGAAAGTTTCATAGTTGCGGTGATAGATCTGCCGCATCCGGCGCAGATGAGGCTGATAATGCCCCTGGCGGATAAACTCGGAAACAGCATGCTGAGGCTGCGTAGCCGTAGAGCCTGTGACGATATATTTCATGTGCAGCACGCGGTCGCGATAACGGCCAGGTGCCACCCAGCCAACCCGCAGACCTGGCGCCAGCGTTTTTGAAAAGGAGCTGCAGAGCAGAACCCGGCCATCCATATCGAGCGCCTTAATGGCGGGCGGACGGGGATATTCCCAGGCTAACTCTCCATAAACGTCATCTTCGATGATGGCCGCATCAAAACGCTGCGCCAGCGCCAGTAACGCCCGTTTGCGTGCCTCAGGCATGATAAAGCCGAGCGGATTATTGCAGTTCGGAACAACGATGACCGCTTTAATGGGCCACTGGTCAAAAGCCAGTTCCAGCGCCTCAAGACTGATGCCGGTTATCGCATCGGTCGGAATCTCAATGGCCCGGATGCCAAAGCCACGCAGGGTTTGCATGATACCGTGAAAAGAGGGCGACTCGACGGCGATGATATCGCCCGGTTCACAGACCGCCCGCACGGCTACCGATAAGGCTTCATGGCAGCCGGTCGTGATAACAATATCATCGGCGGTAAGCTGACAGCCGCTATCGATCGCCAGCCGGGCAACCTGTTTCCGCAGCGCGAGAACGCCATAGAGGGTGTCATAATTTAGCAGGCCAGCCTCCTGCTTCTGAGCCTGACGGCTGAAGGCTTTCCACAGCGGCTTCAGGGTCGGCTGGGTCAGATCGGGCATGCCGCTGCCCAGTTGCAGTACGTCATCTTCCAGCCGGCTGTTGAGCAGCTCCAGCACCGCGTCCCACTGCGTCACCTCAACAGGCCGCTGCACGGGACGGGTCAGCGCAGGTACCGGCGGCGTGGCTTTGTGCGACGCCACAAAATAGCCGGAGCGCGACTGCGGGATAATCATCTGCTTCTCTTCCAGCAGGCGATAAGCCTGCTGCACCGTGCTGATACTCACCCCATGTTCCGCACTCAGGCTGCGCACAGAGGGCAGACGCTCCCCGCTGCGAAACAAGCCCTGTTCGATACGCTGTGCCAGCAACGTGGCCAGATGTTCATAGCGGGTCATTGTATCCTCTCCTGCCAGCGTGATGATGAGCGACCAGTACAGTCAGGCTCCTTTTTTACCATTCAGATCGCGATCTCTTCAATCTGTATGTTAATAAAAGGTGATTTTTGAGTCTGTATCATACAGGTGTATCCCCGGAAAATAGTGCTCAGGCCAATCATTGAGGAAACTATCATGGGATATGATGAAAATCGCGCCGCTAAGCCTTTTGCCGTTACACCTTACCTTCTGCTCCGTTATCTGTGGCGCAGCTTCAGACGCTGGCAGCTGCGGCGAGAAACGCGCGCTATTCTGTCGAGACTGAGTGACAGTCAGCTGAAAGATATCGGCATCGACCGCAATGACTGGAATGGCTGAATCAGAGAAAAAAAAACCCTGCCGAAGCAGGGTTTTTATCAGGCGAAGGACGATTAATCGTCTTTGCTGCCGCCGAGGCCGGCGTTCAGCAGTTCAGCCAGGCTGGCTGAGGCTTCATCCGCAGTCACCTGCGGTGCAGCCGGAACTTCACCCGCCGCTTTACGGCGCATACGATCCTGATGGTATGCATAACCGGTACCGGCCGGGATCAGACGACCCACGATGACGTTCTCTTTCAGGCCGCGCAGTTCATCACGCTTACCTGCTACTGCTGCTTCGGTCAGGACACGGGTCGTTTCCTGGAACGATGCGGCAGAGATGAACGATTCGGTTGCCAGTGACGCTTTGGTAATACCCAGCAGGTCACGTACGAAGGTTGCGCCAACTTTTCCGTTCGCTTCCAGATCACGGTTAGAGATCTTGATGCGAGAGAATTCAGCCTGCTCACCTTCCAGGAAGTCGGTGCTTCCTGCGCTCACGATGGTCGCTTTACGCAGCATCTGACGAACGATGACTTCGATGTGCTTATCGTTAATCTTAACGCCCTGCAGACGATAAACTTCCTGCACTTCGTTAGTGATGTAACGGGTCACCGCATGCACGCCACGCAAGCGCAGGATGTCATGTGGAGACTCTGGGCCATCGGAAACCACGTCACCGCGCTCAACACGTTCACCTTCGAACACGTTCAGCTGACGCCATTTCGGAATCATCTCTTCGTATGGCTCACTGCCATCCAGCGGCGTGATGACCAGACGGCGTTTACCTTTGGTCTCTTTACCGAAGGAGATGATACCGCTGATCTCAGCCAGGATAGCCGGCTCTTTCGGACGACGCGCTTCGAACAGGTCAGCAACGCGTGGCAGACCACCGGTAATATCCTTGGTACCGCCAGATTCCTGCGGAACACGCGCCAGCGTGTCACCGGCACTGATCTTAACGCCATCTTCCAGCTGAACAATCGCTTTACCCGGCAGGAAGTACTGAGCAGGCATATCAGTGCCTGGGATCAGAACGTCGTTGCCGCTGGCATCAACAATTTTCAGCGCAGGACGCAGATCTTTACCGCCTGACGTACGTTCAGCACTGTCCAGCACCACCAGCGAAGAAAGACCGGTCAGGTCATCTGTCTGACGGGTAATGGTCTGGCCGTCAATCATGTCGGTGAAGCGAATGAAACCGCCCACTTCGGTGATAACTGGCATGGTATGCGGATCCCAGTTTGCTACGGTTTCGCCCGCTGCAACCTGCTCACCATCACCTTTCGCCATGGTAGAACCGTAAGGAACTTTATAGCTCTCTTTGGTACGACCAAATTCATCGATCATTTTCAGTTCGACGTTACGCGAGGTGATCACCAGCTTACCTGCCGAGTTCGTTACCGACTTGGCGTTGGTCAGCTTGATGGTACCTTTGTTCTTCACCTGAATGCTGGATTCAGCAGCCGCACGTGATGCCGCACCACCGATGTGGAACGTACGCATCGTCAGCTGTGTACCCGGCTCACCGATGGACTGTGCCGCGATAACACCGATCGCTTCACCTTTGTTGATGATGTGACCACGTGCCAGGTCGCGACCGTAGCAGTGTGCACACACACCAAAGTCAGTTTCACAACCTACGACCGAACGCACTTTCAGGCTGTCGACTGAGTTCAGTTCCAGCACGTCACACCAGTGCTCATCGAGCAGGGTGTTACGTGGAACCAGAATGTCAGCCGAGCCCGGCTTCAGAACGTCTTCCGCGGTCACACGGCCCAGAACGCGTTCGCGCAGTGGCTCTTTCACGTCGCCACCTTCGATGACCGGGGTCATCATGATGCCTTCGTGCGTTCCACAGTCATCTTCGGTCACAACCAGATCCTGGGCAACGTCAACCAGACGACGCGTCAGATAACCGGAGTTCGCGGTTTTCAGTGCGGTATCCGCAAGACCTTTACGCGCACCGTGGGTTGAGATGAAGTACTGGAGTACGTTCAGACCTTCACGGAAGTTCGCGGTAATCGGCGTCTCGATGATGGAGCCATCTGGCTTCGCCATCAGACCACGCATACCGGCCAGCTGACGAATCTGTGCAGCAGAACCACGCGCACCGGAGTCGGCCATCATAAAGATGCTGTTAAAGGAAACCTGTTTCTCTTCTTCGCCGTCACGGTTAATCACGGTTTCAGTAGAGAGGTTTTCCATCATCGCCTTGGCAACACGTTCGTTGGCTGCGGCCCAGATATCGATGACTTTGTTATAACGTTCACCCGCGGTAACCAGACCAGACTGGAACTGTTCCTGGATCTCAGCCACTTCCGCTTCCGCTTCGGTGATGATTTCCACTTTCTTCTCTGGAATAACCATGTCGTCGATACCGACTGACGCGCCTGAACGGGCTGCGTAGGCGAAACCGGTGTACATGGTCTGGTCAGCAAAGATAACGGTCGGCTTCAGCCCCAGAATGCGGTAACAGGTGTTCAGCATTTTGGAGATCGCTTTTTTACCCAGCGCCTGGTTGACGATGGAGTAAGGCAGACCTTTCGGCACGATCATCCACAGGATGGCACGGCCAATCGTGGTGTCGATCAGGCTGGTTTTCGCAACCCACTCATCCTGCTCATTTTTCTCGTGTTCGGTGATACGCACCTTAACGCGAGCGTGCAGTGAGGCCAGGCCAGCGCGATAAATACGCTCAGCTTCTTTCGGGCCAGTCAGAACCATGCCTTCGCCTTTGGCGTTAACACAGTCACGGGTCATGTAGTACAGACCCAGTACAACGTCCTGAGAAGGAACGATGATTGGCTCGCCGTTCGCAGGTGACAGGATGTTGTTGGTAGACATCATCAGCGCACGCGCTTCCAGCTGGGCTTCCAGCGTCAGCGGAACGTGAACAGCCATCTGGTCACCATCGAAGTCGGCGTTATACGCCGCACAAACCAGCGGGTGCAGCTGGATAGCTTTACCTTCGATCAGAACCGGTTCAAAGGCCTGAATACCCAGACGGTGCAGCGTAGGCGCACGGTTCAGCAGAACCGGGTGCTCACGGATCACTTCGTCGAGGATATCCCAGACAACCGCTTCTTCGCGCTCAACCATTTTCTTCGCGGCTTTGATGGTGGTGGCCAGGCCACGCAGTTCCAGCTTGCCGTAAATAAACGGTTTAAACAGTTCGAGTGCCATTTTCTTCGGCAGACCGCACTGATGCAGACGCAGGTATGGACCCACGGTGATAACCGAACGACCGGAGTAGTCGACACGTTTACCCAGCAGGTTCTGACGGAAGCGACCCTGCTTACCTTTGATCATGTCAGCCAGCGATTTCAGCGGACGCTTGTTGGAGCCGGTGATCGCACGACCGCGACGACCGTTGTCCAGCAGTGCATCGACCGCTTCCTGCAGCATACGCTTTTCGTTGCGCACGATGATATCTGGCGCAGCCAGATCCAGCAGGCGCTTCAGACGGTTGTTACGGTTGATCACGCGACGATAAAGATCGTTCAGATCTGACGTAGCAAAACGTCCGCCATCCAGCGGAACCAGCGGACGCAGATCCGGTGGCAGAACAGGCAGCACGGTCAGGATCATCCACTCTGGCTTGTTACCAGACTGAACGAACGCTTCCAGCAGCTTGATACGCTTGGTCAGCTTTTTACGCTTGGTTTCAGAGTTGGTTTCGTTCAGCTCTTCACGCAGCTGCTCGCACTCCTGGTCCAGATCCATGTTTTTCAACAGGGCCTGGATAGCTTCGGCGCCCATTTTGGCGTCGAACTCGTCACCGAACTCTTCCAGTGCGTCAAGGTACTGCTCTTCAGTCAGGATCTGACGCTTCTCGAGGTTGGTCATGCCACCTTCGATTACCACGTAAGATTCAAAGTAGAGCACGCGCTCGATGTCACGCAGTGGCATATCCAGCAGCAAGCCGATACGCGATGGCAGTGACTTCAGGAACCAGATGTGCGCAGTCGGCGACGCCAGTTCGATGTGGCCCATACGCTCACGGCGTACTTTAGTCTGGGTCACTTCAACGCCGCACTTCTCACAAATCACACCACGGTGTTTCAGACGCTTGTACTTACCGCACAGGCACTCATAGTCTTTTACCGGCCCGAAGATACGGGCACAGAACAGACCATCGCGCTCTGGCTTAAAAGTACGGTAGTTAATGGTTTCTGGCTTTTTCACTTCACCAAAAGACCAGGAACGGATCATGTCTGGCGAAGCCAGCGCAATTTTGATCGCATCAAACTCTTCGGTCTTAGTTTGCGCTTTCAGAAACTTAAGTAAGTCTTTCACGGATTAGCTCCCGTCGGAGTGAGACTCAGGGGGCGTCCAACCGAAATTGAACGCCCCGTAACCAGTACAATTGCGAGCGCTTAAACCCTGCGCTTTCAGGCGGCGGCGAACCACAGCCTGAAATGGGGGTTACTCGTCTTCCAGCTCGATGTTGATACCCAGCGAGCGAATCTCTTTCAACAGTACGTTGAAGGATTCCGGCATGCCCGGTTCCATCTGATGGTTGCCGTCAACGATGTTTTTATACATCTTGGTACGGCCGTTGACGTCATCAGACTTAACGGTAAGCATTTCCTGCAGGGTATACGCGGCACCATATGCTTCCAGTGCCCATACTTCCATCTCACCAAAGCGCTGACCACCGAACTGCGCCTTACCACCCAGCGGCTGTTGAGTAACCAGGCTGTAGGAACCGGTAGAACGTGCATGCATCTTGTCATCAACCAGGTGGTTAAGTTTCAGCATGTACATGTAGCCAACGGTTACCTGACGTTCGAACTGTTCACCGGTGCGGCCGTCAAACAGGGTAATCTGACCGGAAGAAGGCAGACCGCCGAGCTGTAACAGCTCTTTGATTTCGCTCTCTTTCGCGCCATCAAACACCGGCGTTGCGATTGGCATACCTTTTTTCAGGTTCTCTGCCAGGCGCAGCACTTCGTCGTCGGAGAAGGTGTTCAGGTCAACTTTCTGACGCAGATCGCTTCCCAGGTCATAGGCACGCTGGATGAATTCGCGCAGTTTCGCGACTTCTTCCTGCTTCTTCAGCATGGCGTTAATTTTCTCACCAATGCCCTTCGCTGCCATCCCCAGGTGTGTCTCAAGGATCTGACCGATGTTCATACGCGATGGTACGCCCAGCGGGTTCAGTACGATGTCGACCGGCGTACCGTTCTCATCGTAAGGCATGTCTTCGATTGGGTTGATCTTAGAGATAACACCTTTGTTACCGTGACGACCTGCCATCTTATCACCAGGCTGGATCTGACGTTTAACGGCCAGATAAACCTTAACGATTTTCAGCACGCCCGGTGCCAGATCGTCGCCCTGGGTGATCTTACGGCGCTTGCCTTCGAGTTTTTTCTCAAACTCGTGCTTCAGTTCGTCGTACTGCTCTGCCAGCTGCTCCAGCTGATTTTGTCTGGCTTCATCAGTCAGACCCAGCTCCAGCCAGCGCTCGCGCGGCAGCTTGTCCAGCTTGTCAGCTTCAACGCCACCTGCGATCAGGACGCTCTGGATACGGCTGAACAGGCCCGCTTCCAGGATCTGCAGCTCTTCAGACAGGTCTTTCTTAGCCTGCTTCAGCTGCATCTCTTCGATTTCGAGCGCACGCTTGTCTTTTTCCACGCCATCGCGGGTAAAGACCTGAACGTCGATCACGGTACCTGACACGCCATTCGGCACGCGCAGTGATGAATCTTTTACGTCAGAGGCTTTTTCACCGAAGATCGCACGCAGCAGCTTCTCTTCTGGCGTCAGCTGGGTTTCACCTTTCGGGGTAACCTTACCAACCAGAATGTCACCACCGGTCACTTCAGCACCGATGTAGACGATGCCTGATTCATCCAGTTTAGAGAGTGCAGCTTCACCCACGTTCGGGATATCAGCGGTAATCTCTTCCGGTCCCAGTTTGGTGTCACGCGACACGCAAGCCAATTCCTGGATGTGGATGGTGGTAAAGCGATCTTCCTGAACCACACGCTCGGAGACCAGGATGGAGTCTTCGAAGTTGTAACCGTTCCACGGCATGAACGCGACACGCATGTTCTGGCCCAGCGCCAGCTCACCCAGATCGGTGGACGGGCCATCTGCCAGCACGTCTCCGCGCTCAACCGGCTCACCCAGAGAGACACATGGCATCTGGTTGATGCAGGTGTTCTGGTTTGAACGGGTATATTTGGTCAGGTTATAGATGTCGATACCGGCTTCGCCCGCGTACATCTCATCTTCGTTAACTTTGATAACGATACGTGATGCATCAACATACTGAACGGTACCACCACGTTTGGCGACGGCAGTAACACCGGAGTCAACGGCAACAGCACGTTCCATACCGGTACCAACCAGCGGCTTATCTGCACGCAGAGTCGGAACGGCCTGACGTTGCATGTTCGCACCCATCAGAGCACGGTTGGCGTCATCGTGTTCCAGGAACGGGATCAGAGATGCACCGACAGAAACCACCTGCTGGGTGGAAACGTCCATGTAGTCAACCTGATCGCGGCTGAACAGACTCGATTCGCCTTTGCTACGGCAGGTGACCAGGTCATCAACAAACGCGCCATTTTCATCGAGCGGGGCGTTCGCCTGAGCGATAACGTAGTTACCCTCTTCAATAGCAGAGAGGTAGTGGATCTCGTCAGAAACCAGACCGTCGATAACACGACGATAAGGCGTCTCAAGGAAACCATACTCATTGGTCTGTGCATAAACAGACAAGGAGTTGATCAGACCGATGTTCGGACCTTCAGGGGTTTCGATTGGGCAGACACGACCGTAGTGCGTTGGGTGTACGTCACGCACTTCGAAGCCGGCACGCTCACGCGTCAAACCACCCGGGCCAAGTGCAGAGATACGACGTTTGTGCGTAATCTCTGACAGCGGGTTGTTCTGATCCATAAACTGTGAAAGCTGGCTTGAACCGAAGAACTCTTTCACCGCAGCCGAAATCGGCTTCGCGTTGATCATGTCCTGAGGCATCAGCGTATCGAGGTCGCCCAGAGAGAGACGCTCTTTAACCGCACGCTCAACACGCACCAGGCCGACACGGAACTGGTTCTCAGCCATTTCACCGACTGAACGAATACGACGGTTGCCGAGGTGGTCGATATCGTCCACTTCGCCTTTACCGTTACGGATGTCGATCAGTTTTTTCATCACTTCGATGATGTCTTCTTTGCTCAGGATACCTGAACCTTCGATTTCATCACGCAGCAGTGAACGGTTGAACTTCATGCGGCCGACGGCAGAGAGATCGTAACGATCTTCAGAGAAGAACAGGTTCTCGAACAGGTTCTCTGCAGCTTCACGCGTTGGCGGCTCACCAGGACGCATCATGCGGTAGATCTCAACCAGTGCGCTCAGGCGATCGCTGGTTGGGTCAACACGCAGGGTCTCAGACATATATGGACCGTGGTCCAGATCGTTGGTGAACAGCGTTTCGATGCGTTTGTGACCCGACTGGCTCAGTTTGGCCAGCAGATCCAGTGACAGCTCCATGTTCGCTGCAACAATCAGCTCACCGGTGCTCTCATCGATGTAGTCTTTAGCAACCACTTTGCCCGCGATATATTCAACCGGAACTTCGATGTGCTGAATGCCATCTTTTTCCAGCTGACGAATATGACGCGCAGTAATGCGGCGACCTTTTTCGACGTAAACGGTGCCGTTCGCTTCGATATCGAAGGTCGCGGTTTCACCGCGCAGGCGCTCAGGCACCAGCTCCATCTGCAGCTTGTTGTCGCGAATTTCAAACACCACTTTCTCGAAGAAGAGATCGAGGATCTGAGGTGTTGTGAACTGCAACGCACGCAGGATGATAGTGGCCGGCAGCTTACGACGACGGTCAATACGGACAAACAGGTTATCTTTCGGGTCAAACTCAAAGTCGAGCCATGAACCGCGGTAAGGGATGATACGTGCGTTATAAAGCACTTTACCCGAAGAGTGGGTTTTACCCTTATCGCTATCAAAGAACACGCCAGGACTACGGTGCAGCTGAGAAACGATAACGCGCTCGGTACCGTTAATAACAAAGGTACCGTTGTCGGTCATGAGCGGAATTTCGCCCATGTAGACTTCTTGTTCTTTAATGTCTTTTACGGTGCCTTCTGGCGCTTCGCGCTCATAGATCACCAGACGCAGTTTCACGCGCAGCGGTGCCGAATAGGTCACGCCACGGATCTGACACTCTTTCACGTCAAAGACAGGTTCGCCCAGGCGATAGCTCACATACTGCAACTCAGAGTTGCCGCTGTAGCTCGCAATAGGGAATACAGAGCGGAATGCAGCTTCCAGCCCGTACTGACCTTCTGGATCTTGCTCGATAAACTTCTGGAACGAGTCGAGCTGGATGGAAAGGAGATAAGGTATGTCCAGTACTTGTGGACGTTTACCAAAATCCTTACGAATACGTTTTTTCTCGGTATAGGAGTAAACCATAGGGTTCCTCAGCTAGCTGACAAGTCGACCCACGCTGTCCGTCCTGACAGGACAGTTCATGCAACACGATTTTGTTTGATTCACTGGCTGCGCGGCAGCAGTGCAATACCTCTTTCTATCACGCTTAAATCATTTCATCGCTTTTGTGAAGGCAGGGAACCCGCACAGGAAAGCGGTATATTAAGTCGTCGATAGAGAAAGATATTGAAGAGTAGCAATGGACAAACAGTGTGAAACCCCATTGAGACCCTGTAGCGCAAAAAGGCTGGTGACCAAAAAGTCACCAGCCATCAGTCTGAAACTACTCAGACTGCAACCCGAAGGTTGTCTTACTTAACTTCAACTTCAGCGCCAGCTTCTTTCAGAGCAGCTTCAAGTGCAGCTGCGTCATCTTTGCTGATGCCTTCTTTGATTACGCCAGTTGCTTCAACCAGGTCTTTGGCTTCTTTCAGGCCCAGACCAGTTGCAGTACGTACGGCTTTGATAACTGCTACTTTGTTCGCGCCAACAGCTTTCAGTACGACGTCGAATTCAGTTTTTTCTTCAACAGCTTCAGCCGGGCCCGCAGCAACAGCTACAGCAGCAGCAGCAGAAACGCCGAATTTTTCTTCCATAGCAGAAACCAGCTCAACAACTTCCATTACGGACATCGCTGCAACAGCTTCCAGAATTTGGTCTTTAGTGATAGACATGACAATTGTTCCTAAGAATCAGAAAAAGTTTATACGTAAGCAGGTACGAAGAAAAGAAAAGGGCCTTAAGCCGCTTCTTTTGCATCGCGTACAGCAGCCAGAGTGCGGACCAGTTTGCCGGCAGCGGCTTCTTTCATGGTCGACATCAGACGTGCCAGTGCTTCTTCGTAGGTCGGCAGAGTTGCCAGACGGTCAATATTGGCCGCCGTGATCAGCTCACCTTCAAAGGCTGCAGCTTTGACCTCAAATTTTGCATTCGCTTTCGCGAAATCTTTGAACAGACGAGCAGCAGCGCCCGGGTGTTCCATAGAATATGCAATCAGGGTCGGACCAACAAACGTGTCTTTCAGGCACTCAAACTGAGTTCCTTCAACGACGCGGCGCAGCAGGGTGTTACGAACAACACGCATGTAAACGCCAGCTTCACGACCTGCTTTACGCAGTTCGGTCATTTTATCAACGGTAACGCCACGGGAATCCGCAACAACCGCTGAAAGCGCACCTTTGGCTACTTCGCTGACTTCAGCAACAATTGCTTGTTTGTCTTGAAGATTTAATGCCATTAGCTTTTGCTCCTGGATTTGACCGGGAAAGGATTTCCCCGGAACTCACTTCACTTACTCACCCAAAAGGGGAAATAAGCGCTCGAACACGGTGAGCAGAATCCAGCTAAGAAAAAATTCTTTTGGTTCTGTCACCGTCTACGCAGGGTATTAAGCGGGCTATCCGGAGATAGACAGCTCCTGCGGTCTTGGACGGAGGCCAGGATAAGGCCTGGCTCCAACCTAAATTCTGTGTGACGCAGCAGAATCAGAGGGAAAGGCGTTAAACGCCGCTGTCGCATCTGACTCTCTGGTGTCCTGTTCTGCTAATAACAGAACAACGGGCGTAAGATTCTAGGTGAATTTTTCGCCCGTTTCAAGCAGCAATTAGTTTGCTGTTGCGTTCAGACCAGCCTGGTCAACGGCAACGCCGGCGCCCATGGTGGTTGAAAGGCTGACTTTCTTGATGTACACGCCTTTCGCCTGAGATGGTTTCGCTTTTTTCAGCGCAACCAGCAGAGATTCCAGGTTTTCTTTCAGTTTGTCAGCGTCAAAGTCCACTTTACCGATGGTAGTGTGGATGATGCCGTTTTTGTCGTTACGATAACGAACCTGACCTGCTTTAGCGTTCTTAACCGCTTCAGCAACGTTAGGGGTTACAGTACCGACTTTCGGGTTTGGCATCAGGCCGCGTGGACCCAGAATCTGGCCCAGCTGGCCAACAACGCGCATTGCATCCGGAGAAGCAATAACAACGTCAAAATTCATTTCGCCTTTCTTGATCTGCTCAGCCAGGTCTTCCATACCAACCAGCTCTGCGCCAGCAGCTTTTGCCGCTTCAGCGTTTGCGCCCTGGGTGAAGACAGCAACACGTACTGAACGACCAGTACCGTGTGGCAGAACGGTCGCGCCGCGTACGTTCTGATCAGATTTACGTGCATCGATGCCGAGGTTGACAGCAACGTCAACGCTTTCAACGAACTTGGCAGTTGCCAGTTCTTTCAGCAGAGCAACAGCTTCAGCAATGTCATACTGCTTGGTCGCGTCAACTTTGTCGCGAATTACGGTCATGCGCTTGGTCAGCTTAGCCATTTCTTAGTCCTCTACTACCAGGCCCATGGAACGAGCAGTACCTTCGATTGAGCGAGTCATCGCTTCAACGTCAGAACCAGTCATGTCCGCAGCTTTGGTTTCTGCGATTTCACGTACCTGAGCACGGGTCACTTTACCGACTTTATCTTTGTTCGGCTTACCAGAACCAGACTTGATGCCCGCTGCTTTTTTCAGCAGTACGGCAGCCGGAGGGGTTTTGGTGATAAAGGTAAATGAACGGTCGCTGTATACAGTGATAACAACAGGAGTCGGCAGACCTTTTTCCAGAGATTCGGTCTTCGCGTTGAACGCTTTGCAGAATTCCATGATGTTAACACCCTGCTGACCCAGAGCTGGACCAACCGGTGGACTTGGGTTCGCCATACCAGCTGCAACCTGCAGCTTGACGTAGGCTTGGACTTTCTTAGCCATGATATTTCCTCAATTGGGTTATAGCGCCTTTAAAAGGCTCCCCGTGATAACGATTTATACGCTGTTGCCAGCGCATAAAAACAAAAGGCGCGAAATTGTAGTTAAATTTCGCGCCTGCTGCAACAGCTAAATTGTGAGCGGAAAGAGGTTAACCTTTCTCCACCTGACCGAAGTCGAGTTCAACCGGTGTTGCACGTCCGAAGATGGAGACAGAAACCGTCAGGCGGCTCTTCTCGTAATCCACATCCTCAACCACACCGTTAAAGTCAGCAAACGGACCGTCGTTAACGCGAACCATTTCGCCTGGTTCAAACAGCGTTTTCGGACGAGGCTTGTCGCCGACCTGCTGCAGACGGTTCATGATCGCATCAACTTCTTTATCGCTGATAGGTGCCGGACGGTCAGATGTGCCGCCGATGAAACCCATCACGCGCGGGACGCTGCGCACCAGGTGCCAGCTGGCGTCATTCATCACCATCTGAACCAGTACATATCCCGGGAAAAACTTGCGCTCGCTCTTACGACGCTGGCCACCACGAATTTCAACGACTTCTTCAGTCGGAACCATGACGTCGCCAAACAGCTCTTCCATGTTGTGCAATTTGATATGCTCGCGCAGCGACTGTGCTACGCGGCCTTCAAAACCGGAAAACGCCTGTACGACGTACCAGCGTTTCTTTGGAGCTTCAGACATCTCAGAACCTCAGGCCAGTGATAAACGATACCAGACGGACCAGAATACCATCCAGCCCCCACAAAATCAGTGACATCACGGCGGTAACCGCGGCAACGATTAACGTGGTGTGCAGCGTTTCCTGGCGGGTTGGCCAGATAACCTTACGCATTTCTGTTCTTGCTTCACGAGCAAAAGCCACGGTCGCTTTGCCTTTGGTCGTTAAAAGCGCAATGCCGCCAGCCGCTGCGATCAGTACAACTACGGCTAACGCACGCAGTGGCAGTGACACATCACGATAGAGGTAGTTACCTACAATCGCTGCAAGCAGCAGTAATACGACTACTACCCACTTTACCGCTTCCAGGCCACGCCCGCTCCCTTGAGCTTCGGTATTCGCACTCATAAACCAACCTGCCACAATAATTCAGAAACTATTCTGCCCCGCAGTGCGAGGCGTCCAAACCGAATGAGCTTTTGGGGCGTAACTCGGTATCCAACGCCGCATGACAGAGCCTGTCTCAGCAATGATTATGATCGAAAATCACTGATGAGCCAGGTTCTATGAAACAGCGTGCAAAAAGGGCATCAAATGATGCCCTTTCCGTGTGCATTGCGTCAAACGTTATCGGTAATTATGCGATAACTTTAGCAACAACACCCGCGCCAACGGTACGGCCGCCTTCGCGGATTGCGAAGCGCAGACCTTCGTCCAT
>NZ_JAALFQ010000022.1:0-20132 GCF_011800365.1 Pantoea sp. EKM103V
TCCCCGGATGAGTTTGACCGCCTGGTCTGGAAGAGTCTCCGCCAGCTCGATCTCGGGCTGGACTACGAGCCCGCCCCTCCGGTACCTGACCGGGTACATTAGCGCCTCCTCCTCTGTTTACCGCCTTGACTGGCGGTAAAGCCGTTTGTGCCGGGAGCAGAACGCCGGTTCTGAGCGTGCGTCCCGCCGTTAATTCCGCCTCAGAAAAGCAGATATTCCGCCTGACGGCTACGGCCGTTATTTTTATCCACAGTTACCCGCAATTAATAAGTGCGGTTTACCTGCAAGTACTGTCGGTGTTACCTGCAAGATATTCCTGACTTACGTCAGTAAAAGATCTTCATAAAGATAAGGTGTTTTTCATACAGGCATCCTGCAGGGATAAATTAAGGCCTTCGCTCACAGCGGCCGCAGGCGTCCGCGCCGCTCAGAATCCGAAATAGCTCCCGCTGACGCGGGCCCCGGACCGAGCAGTTAGTTACAACAGTCAAAGATTCACTGTAGTCAGGTCCCGCGCAGGCCTGAAACCACAATGCCCCTCTCCGGCCAGACCGGCACCGGACCTGAAACCGGTTGCCCCCACTAGACAGCCGCCGCCGCCCGGCCCGGAGGGCCGGAACTGCAGTGGCTGATAAATGGGTGTTGTAACTAGTAAATTCTGAGCTGCGGTGAGAGGAGCCGCGGTTTCTTTCTTTCGTCTTCGACCATCAGGCTGATAAGCTGCTAACAGGCCGCTGCTTAAACGGCGTCTGGCAGGAAGGGGTTGGAATTTTGCCACCATCAGCCCTGTAACCGGCTCTGCCGGGCTTACGGCGCCCGATGGCATCTGAGCCGTCCTTAACAGTTTCTGGCGCCTCCATGCCGCTGACGCGGCATTCACGGGACAGGCTGCGCACTGCTCACCTGTCCGGCTACGTCTGAGAGGTACATGCTATGCAGGTTACTGAAGAAGAACGACGGTATTCTGAAGAGGCACACCGTCTGCTGGGTGAAGCCGTCCTCATGCTGGCCGATGCGGGACTTGAAACCACCCGGATACGGCTTGCGGGGATATTCCGCTCGGAGCTCGATATACCCGGAAAATGGACACCGGGTATGGCGGATGTCCTGCAGATCGTTATTGATAAGCTGGAAATTCTTCCGGATGTGAACAACGCGGAGCCGCTCTGAAAGCCTGGCCCGATATCACTCCGGTTATCACTGGTATTGAAACCGATGGCCGTACCTCTGTTATTCACTGTGCCCTCTGAAGATAAGCGAAGAAACGCCACCGGTTTGCAACCTGATGCCGTGCCGGTTATAAATTGAGTAAATGACGTGCCGGTTACGAAAAGGAGGATTCTGTGGAAGAAGAACAGGGACTGAGGATAGCGCTTTCGCCGGTGCAGCTGGCAGCCGTACTCTCTGATCGCAGCGTCAGTGAAGGTGAATCAGCCAGTAACCGTATATCCGGCGGGCTGGGGCTGGCGGGTGGCGTGGTGGAAATGTTCGGTGCAGGCGCCCTGTGCGTGGTGCCGGAGCCCACCATGCTGACCAAAGCCGGATGCGTCTTTGTCGGGACGCACGGACTTGATACCATTCAGGCCAGTCTCCGGCAGGTCTGGACCGGCAGGCAGGTCAATACCGATACCTTTAATTCCGCCGTGGCGCTCGCGGAATCCCTCGGTGCTGACCGCCAGACCGCCATGAAGGTCGGCCTGACGGTCGACGTCGCCATACCGATGGCGTTTGCACTGGCGGCCGGGGCAGAGCGGGTCATTGCGGTACGCCGCGGGCGGTTCAGAATCGCTGAGCACGAGTCGCTTTCGGGACGTGCGCCCGGTGGCCACACCATCGAACGACACATCGGTAAATCGCCGGATGAGCTGCGCGAAAGGCTTGTCAGAGAGCCCAGGCTTGAAGAATCCAGCAGCTTTAAATCACTCCGTGAGGCAGAGGCAATCATCAGCCGGGTGCTGGCGGATAATAAAAATCAGATAGCGATGTGGGTGAAGAACGTTCCGCCTGGCATGCGGGCCCGCATGCGCCTGAGCCGGCGGTTTGCGCACCCCACGGGGATTATGGTACGCAAAGGAAATCAGGAGACCGTTACCTGTTATGCCGTCCGCGTGGTGATTGATTTCAGGTCATTTAACGGTAAACCCTGTTTTATTCTGACTGCGTTTCCGGAGGTATAGTGGACCGTATCAGCATCAGCGAACTGGATAATTTTATCGGCGTCTATTTCGGTCAGGACTACGTTATGGCCGAACCCGGGCATGAGATAGAGCCCAAAATTCAGGCCTACATTCACGACATGCCCGACGCGAATCTTCACGCCCTGCTGGCAGACATTGAACTGTTTCTGGACGGGTGCGACGATACCGAGCTGGATTTCCGGGCGCATTATAAGGGGGAGTTTGTGCCGGCGAACTGGGACACCACGGCGCAGGCGTTTCTGGCGCGGGTACAGGCCAGAGTGTCTGCCGCGCTTAAAAACCGTGAACGCTGATATCCAGCCGTCGATCCCCGCGAAGCAGTCAGCATTGCCGGGTCCCTGTTCCTCCGGCTTCCCTTTTTACAGGCTACAGTGAATGCCCGGGGTGGCTCAGAATAACGGACATGCAGCGGACGAGCCGCCAGTGAACAGCCGGATACAAACCACTGTATTTTACCCTGCACGGGCATTCTGTACGTGCGACCCGCACTTTTACGATTAACGATTTCATTCATCCGGGACCTGCCAGGAATAACGCCATGAACAGACATGAAGTGACGTCTGCGCTTTTCAGCAGCGCGGGATACGATGCGACCACCGGCGTGCTGGAGCTGGAGTACCGGAACGGCGCGTGCCGGCGCTGGCTGGCCGTGCCGGCAAAGGTGTATCAGGCCTTCTGTGCGGCCGCAGACAGCGACACTTTTTTCAGGACCAGTATCGATGGACGCTATCTCTCTGTGCGGGGCAGCCTCAGCCTGCGGCGCGACGTCTGAGGCCATCATCTGCGCGTACGCATCATAGTTCTCCCGCGCCTGCTGGCGACAGTAGCGGACGGGTGCCCTGCGCTCAGCCCGCACCCGGTAGCCACAGCGGCGCTGCCGGGCTGAATCCGTCAGCGTGGCCTGCACCCATGACCAGAACGCGCGTCCGGCCTGCGGGGTCACACTGTAGCCGGCCTTTTTCATGATTTTACGGGCAATGCTCTCACTCCATTTACAGATGAGTGAAAGTGCCCCGTTAATATCACCGCGTGATGTGAGCATGTTTATTTCGTGAAATTCGTTCATGGTTCCCCCGCTCCCTGTGTGAATTATATTATCGGCAGGGATTAATAATGACTTAACCAGGATTTGTTATATTTTGTTGCGACAGTAACAGGGCGTTATTTAATTAAATAAATGCGCTGCGTGATAGAATGGTGACTTATTTCCCCTGCAGGAACCTATCAGTGAATAATCATAAAGCCAGAGTAATGGTGTTATCCGCGATTGCATTTATACCCTGTTCCTTCGCTGCGGTGACGGCAGGATTCTCTCCCGGCGGCACGGCGCTGAACCTGATACTGCAGTTCGCCGGCAGCGCGCGCCAGAGCGTGGACGTGGCGGCCTGGGACTTTACCAGTCAGCCCGTGGCGCAGGCGCTGGCTGCTTCCGTGGCGCGGGGCGTGACGGTACGGCTGGTTGCCGATGAAAAGAAAAGCCGGGACCGGTGGTCACTCGTCAGCGCGCTGGCCTGCGCTGGTGTGCAGGTGCGCGTCAACGGCATGTACAGCATCATGCACAATAAATTTATTGTTACTGACGGAAGCGCGGTTGAAACCGGGTCATTTAATTACACGTCATCGGCTGAAAAAAGAAATGCTGAAAATGCGCTGGTTATTACGGGCGAGCCGGCAACCGCGCGACAGTATCAGATGGAATTTAACCGTCTGTGGAATGAATCTTCGCCTGTAATGTGCTCTGAAACAGAAAATAATTAAGTCTGTATCGTAATTTTTTTCTGCCGGACATTAGTATGAATTCTGAGTACGCGCGGATGTAACTGACATGGCGTAATGATGGCATCGACGTATACTGACATCATGAGTAGTGAATTCATCCTGCTTACGGTAACACAGGTTTATTTTCTAAAAGCTGAAACAGGTCACAAAGGAATATTTGAATGGCTTTCCAGAGTCCGGCCCAGAACTACACAGAAACACGCCTGAGTCTGGGCGACCTCGTTCATCTTTCACCTTATTCAACCTATCTGATGCGCAGCGACAGCAGCTTTCCTGATGCCGGCATCGTGAAAGGGTCTGTGCTGGCCATTGATCGTGCACTGGTACCGGCGCATGGCCAGCTCATTGTGGCCGAGTTCGAAGGGGAGCTGACGCTGCGGCGCCTGCTGCTCGATCCGGTTCCCGCCCTGCAGGAGCCGGATGCGGATGAAACCATTACCCTGCTGGATGTGAGTCAGGGACTTCCCGTGTGGGGTGTGGTGGCCTATGCCCTCACCGACGTAGCCGGGCTGGGATTCAGCGGACCCGCCGGAGAGTGACCATGTTTGCGCTGGCCGATGCCAATAATTTCTATGCCTCCTGTGAAACCGTTTTCAGGCCGGATTTGCGCGGCAAACCCATTGTTGTCGTGTCGAACAATGATGGCTGTGTAATCGCACGATTGGCGGAGGCTAAACGCTTAGGGATTAAAATGGCGGCTCCGCTGTTTCAGAACGAGCGTTTTTTCATGCAGAACGGCGTTCAGGTGTTCAGTTCTAATTATGAGCTTTATGGCGATATAAGTAGCCGCATGATGGCCATCCTGGGCGAAATGGCCGCCGGGCAGGAAGTTTACTCGATCGACGAGAGCTTTCTCGACGTCACCGGGATTGGCAGCCTTATCCCGCCTGAGACGTTCGGACAGCAGATGCGCGAGCGCATAAGACGGGAGACCGGACTGGTTATTGGTGTGGGATTCGGGCCGACCAAAACGCTGGCCAAACTGGCCAACCACGCCGCCAAGAAATGGACTCAGACCCGGGGCGTCGTTGATCTGTCAGACCGGAGCCGGCAGCGAAAACTTCTGCACCTGACCGACGTCAGTGACATCTGGGGCATTGGCCGGCGCATCAGCCTGCGCCTGAACCAGCTGGGCATCACGACCGCCCTGCAGCTGGCAGACAGTAACATCAGCATGATCAGAAAAAATTTTGACGTTATCACTGAGCGCACCGTGCGTGAGCTCAACGGCGAGTCCTGCCTGGCGCTCGAGGATGCGCCGCCGCCGAAACAGCAGATCGTAAACTCACGCTCTTTTGGCCAGCGCATTACGCGGCTGGAGGAAATGCAGCAGGCCGTGGTGCTGTATGCCACGCGGGCGGCGGAAAAACTCCGGGAGCAGAACTCACGTTGCCGCCATATCAGCGTGTCCATCGCCACCGGCCGGCACGGCGATGAGCCGCAGTATTCAAACACTGCCTCCCGTATCTGTGACTATCCGACCAATGATACGCGTGACATTATAGAGTCGGCGCTTCGTGGCCTGGGCACAATTTGGCGGGATGGATACAGATACGCTAAAGCTGGCGTCATGCTGGGAGATTTTTACCAGTCCGGTGTGGCGCAGTTGGACATGTTCAGTGAACAACAGCCACGTGCAAACGCTGATGCATTAATGGACGCTCTGGATACTATTAACCGTACGGGTAAGGGAAAGGTGTGGTTTGCGGGTCAGGGAGATCGTGACAGTGCCTGGCAGATGAAGCGTGAAATGCTCTCGCCGCGTTACACGACGAGATTAAAGGATATTCCAAAGATAAAGTAGCAATCTTACTTCTTTTTTAATGTCAGATAGCGTTACAATAAGACATCTTAGTTCTCTGGTGCGGGCACCGTTATGGAGGCATAAGATAAAGGAATCAAGGTTTTTATTTTTTTACTGTATTATGAATTTCATTCTGTACTGATTTTTATTTTAGCTAAACTATTTCCATAAAAACTAGATTGATAACGTCCTCACCAAGGAAAGTAACACAATAAACTAATTCAAACTGTGAGGAATACAATGCCAATTATATCTTTATTTAATCATAAAGGTGGGGTCAGCAAAACCACTACTACTTATCATCTGGGCTGGATGCTTGCTAATAAAGGCTATAAGACTTTGATTGTGGATACCGATCCACAGTGTAATTTAACAAGTTTAATTATTGGTGATGATGAGGCAGAGGATTTTTATAGTGGTAAGGACTGTATTGATATCTATTCATGTATCGAACCTCTAGAGAAAGGAATGCTGGGAGGCGTTAAAAAAGCAAATCCTATTCCGACAAAAAATCCCAATTTATTTTTACTCTGCGGTAATCTAAAATTATCAGGATTCGAAAATCAGCTCGCCTTCGCGTTAACTGCGAGTGAAGGTATTCCAGCAGTGAGAAACATGCCGGGAAGCCTGAGTGAAGTTCTAAGAGCTGCCAAAAAAGATTATGAATTCGATTATGTTTTAATTGATATGAGCCCCAGCGTTGGAGCTCTAAATCAATGTCTTTTCATGAGCAGCGATTATTTCCTTGTACCTACTACCCCTGACTTCTTTTGTAAACAAGCAATTAAATCATTATCTGAAGTAATACCTAACTGGAATAATACGATAAATCCATTTAGGAAAGATGGACTTGCATACGCGATTCCAGCAGAACCGCCTAAATTTATCGGATTCCTTTCCCAGAAATACCGGCCACGCAGTAATGCACCTGCCAAGTCTTTCCAGAAGTGGATTGATATAATTCATACTTCTGTTAATGAAGAACTGGTACCTGTTTTGGCAAAAGAAAAAATGATAGTCAACACTCAAGGAAAAGAATTTTTATTTGAAAATGGAGAGCCATATAACATTGTTAATATCTCAGACTTCAATTCCCTTATAGCTCAATCCCAAAAACATAAGACTCCAGTTTTTGAACTTAAGGATTCGGAGATAGAACAAAGCGGTAAAATTCTGGTGAATATGAAAAAAAGTCAGCATGATTTCCTGAATGTTTTTGACGGGTTTGCTGATAATATTGTGGGACTGACGAAAAGCTCAGTTTAAATATTAAATATAGGAGTTAGCGCCCTAATTTGGGCGCTATTGTTAGTAATTTTTTCAGTTCTGGCAATATTTAGTGTCAATGAAAGCTCGTAACACATAAGCAGCACTGGTTTTTTACTTTCATAGCACATGATGTAGCCAAATCTCGCCTAACCAGGTTACCGTTCCGTAGTATTATTTCCCCGTCCAAGCTGTAACAACCTCTTCCGCACTCTTAATGTAAAATTCAAGCAGGAACTCGGCGGTGTTATTTCTTGAACAATCAATCAGGCTAAGTTCAGTATGGCCTTGATCATTCAGTATGACATTCGCTTCACCTGTCACGTAAGCACGCCCTGGAATTGTAAGGCTTTTATTTAAAAAGTACAGAATCTGACTGACTGGTATACGAACCCGGTCCATTTTACTTGTTACTGAATTATATTTATAGGCCGTAATGAACGGACTGCTGATGTCTTGGGCGTCATCTCTGGCGCCGCAGGCTTTGGCTATTTTTTTCGCTAAGTCAATAAATGGTTTTATGTTGAAGTCATCTCCGCTGCCGTAATTCTTTGCCTTTTCGCTGAGGTAAAAAACCATATCAAGCGGGTCAATAAAGCTAACTGATGACAATTTTTCAATTGTTTTTCTTATAATATCGTCTTCTGGAAGATCATACTGATTAATAACTTCATTCACCCATTTAAGAGTGATTTCATCAGTGGATAAATTTTTCGTTCGGACCAACATTAATTTCTCCTCTTCACAATTTTTACAGAGTTTACTTTATCAGTAATGTAAGCAAAACTAGCCATTGTTAGGTAGCTCCTTGTGTACCACAGAACTAATCATTAAATCATGATTTCATTCTCAAATCACTGCGTTGATAGCTCCAGTCAATAAGATTATCAGGCCGCTGTAAATCAAAGATAATGCGGGTTTCGAAACCGTTACCTACGTAAGAAATGTGACCGTCAACATATGATGCGATGCACCGGGCTCCAACTCGTAGTGTGTTCAATGATTGAATATGGTTTTCAGGTATATCTTCCAGAATAAATAAGCCCGGATATCTGACATTCGCCCGCTCAAAGAACTTCTCATGGTTCAGACACAATACGATAAGCAGTTTCCCGGTCATCACATCCATAAGAATATCTGTCGGGAGATTCAGATTAAGGAAGGGGCGTGACAGTGGGTCAAAAAAGCTGTCATTAATATTGGTTACCCGGCCTTTAAATTCGGTACCGTCTATCCAGGTGTTGAAACCGATAAATCCCAAATTACTCTCAGGATAAACGCCTATATAAACGCACTCATCAATAACATCTATCGCCCATTTTTTTCCGGCTTTAACTTCTTCAGCCAGTTTGACTATATTCATGTTAAAGAATTCAGGCCGATAATTTCGTTCTTCAATGGAAACAGGCGTTTTCATCAGATTGTCATAGCCCTCACCCGTATGTATTGCTTTCAGGGCATTACCGGCCCGAATCATCTGATTTTTAATACGCTTAAACTGCTGGATATCATTAGGCGGCATGCTATCGAGGAATTGTTTTTCAAATTGAGTGCAGCCGGAAGTGAAGGCAAATTCTGCTGCCTCGTAAAGTTCCATATTCTTTGTTCCGCTTTTGACCTCAACCAGCTGAAATCCGTGCTGCAGTGAGAACGTGACCAGATCTCCTACATGCACAAAGGTGCTCATATCACTGACAACCGCTAAACGGTGCGGGTCCTTATTAAGTTCGTCCGCAGCAATCAGCGAATCAATTATACTGTCTCTAGACAGATTATCCGTATCTCCGCTGATAGGCAGGCGACGGACTGAGGAGTGCTCGTTATTGAGCATTCCCCAGATAAGGGCGTCTGCCGTGCGGCGCAGCACGCGAATTTCCAGTTTGAGCAGCTCAATAGAGGCAATACATTTGTCCTTGAGCCGTTTCTGACGGTTACGGTGATGCTCTTTCTTATCCGCCTCCAGCTTCTTGATATCGTCAAGTTTCACAATGATAGAGAGTGCGATATGCCGGTGTGCAGCCTTCCAGCGGGAGACACAAGCCTCATAGCCTGCTGTCATATCCCATTCCTGATCCAGCCGGGCCAGTTCAGTTTCCTCACCACGGATGAGACGCGTGATTTTCTGCATATGTGCAATGAAATCAGGTGAAAACAGGGTCCAGAACTTCAGAAAAGGCCTGAATTTTCTGTCCATTTCTCTGTCACGTCCGGATTTTTTCATCTACACCTCACGCCATTCAGGCCGGTTTAACGGCGGTTGCAACCGGATGCCGCCCCGTAGTTTTGTTTTCAGGCTCAAACGTGACGCGGTCACCCACGGCGTAAGCACCCAGGCCGCCCGCAAAATTTCTCGCCTGCGCAATAAACTTCGTCCTGTCTTTTTCACTGAGTAACATGGCAAAACCTTTACCGGCATTGAGCGAGATAATCCCGCCTGTGTGCCGGGTTTCCAGCAGGGTGCTGGCCAGCCAGTCGTCCCCTGATGTCTGAGGTATGTCCGGCAGCCCTGACGGCAGCTTTTTATTTTTCCACAGCGCATGGGGATTACACAGCTCGTTCATCTTCTGCGTGTTCTCAATGATGCTTAGCAGCTTCAGGTTTGAAGGGTTTATCCATCGGATTACGTCCAGGCACTTGTGATAGTCCCGTACGACCTTATTAATAGCCTGTTCAACGCAGTATGTCTTATCTGAGCGCCAGAGCGGTTCGTGGTGAGACAGGCGGTTTCTCAGGGTGTTAATGTCACGCAGGTCAGCTCCGATCCGGTTGACGGAAAGCGGCGTGCCCTGCTTTTTATCGAGTGCGTTCGGGAAGACTTCCGGTATGAGGTGCGGCCAGAGGTGAAGATAGCTGGCATGGCCGTCGCTGTAGTCGCGGTTAACCATTGAGACCCAGAAGCCAAACGTCAGCTTGGCGATGAGGTTTTCAGTGGTCGGCGGCTTGCCGTCCTTTCTCAGCTGCGCTTTGGCACCTTCAACAGCACGCCAGGAGTCCCGGTTGTTCTGCTTAGTCATGACGGTCACAAACCACTGATTGTCGATGCGGCTTTTCAGCGCGGGCCAGTCGGCCACAGGCGCACCCTGTTCAATGAGCGTCTCTTCGTGCCGCCTCTTTGCAGCGCAGATGGCGTTTCGCAGGGACACCTCTATGATCTGCAGCGCGGGAAGGAACGCGCCGGCGAGCTGTTTGTTCCAGAGGTAGATGCCGAGGCACTCCTCCTCGCTGGCTCCGTTAAAGACCGAGGACTTGTAGGTGGCAAACCTGTGCTGGGAAATTGAATCCAGTATGGCGGCAATGGTCATAATCACTCCTTGTTATGCTGCTACTATACTGCGGCCTGAAACGGATGCCACAGACATTACGCTTGACGTAAGCGTCAGTTTGTACGAAAATCTCTCCCCAGAGACAGGATCTCTGACTGTGTGAGCGATTCCGGCTAAGGCCGGAACGCGAAAATTTCGAAAAAGGCTTCCTTACGGAGGCCTTTTTTGATCCTGCCGTTCTCAGAACTCTTCCCCCTTCTTTTTATTCGTATCGTGCCGTCCGGGCAGGACTCTCCTGCCCGATTTTTTACGATTGGGCATTTCCGTTAGACTCCCCATTCTGCAGCATCAGCCCGGCCATTCCGTTTTTGTCTTTTTATATCAGCACTTTATCGCGTTTTCTGCATCGCTTTACCGCGTGAGACACGCAGAGCGGAATTTTGCTGCCTGGGTTTTTTAAGGCTATTGCGTTTTTTCCCCAGTTTCTGCGACTATGTCCCTGGAGCAATCTGCGATTTATTGATCTGGTCCGTCCGTAACGGTCACGGCACACTATTCAGCGTGCGGTACCGCCGTCCGGGCGGACCCTCCGGACCCTGAGAGATGAATGAACCTGATACCTGTACCCGACACTGACCGACGGCATGCGCCGCTGATGCTGCCGGGCGGCTGGGCCCGCGCCGTGCGGCTGCGCGAAATGGCCGTGGCCGCCGGCCTCGACGTGCCCCGCTACCTGCTGGCACCTGAAGTCGGCCAGCTGCTCAGCTTTCTGCCTGACCTGAAGCAGCGGACGCTTATTGATACGCTGTGGAACACCGGCGCGCGGCTCAACGAGGCGCTGGCGCTCTGCCCGGGCGATTTTTTTTTCGACTCAGAGGTGCCCTTTGTGCGGCTGCGCACCCTGAAGCAGCGCGCGCCGCGCAGCCGCGGCCGCCCGACCCGTGAAGCACAGGCGGTAATGCCCTTCCGGGCGATCCCGCTGACGGATACGGCCTACGTCTCCCGCATGCGCGAACTATTTGCCACCTTTCGCATGATGACGCGCCGGGCGACCCCTGTCTGGGACGTGGCCAGCCAGGAAACGCCGCGAAACTGGATCCGCGGTGCCATAGCACGCGCCGGCGCGCAGGGTATCCGCTTTTCGGTAAATCCGGTGACGCCGCACACCTTCCGTCACAGCTTCGCGGTTCATCTGCTGATGAACGGCATTCATATAAAGCAGGTGCAGGCACTTCTGGGGCATCAGCGGCTGGAGAATACGGAAATCTACACGCGTATTTTTGCGCTGGATCTGCCGGCCGACCTGACATTTTCCTTTCCGCCGTCCGCAGGCTGATTTCATGAAATCATGCTGTCATTAAATAATGATTTAATGCTTAAAGGTTAAGGATGTTCATTAAACTTTAAAATAATGAAAGCATGCAATCATGCTTTCATTGTAAGCCCCTCAGTCCATTCCGGTATGGTGCTGCCGGCCAAGCAGCGCGTCAGCGGCGGGAAGCGGAGGAACGGTGTCAGGAAAGCGGAATGCATCCCATGACCACCAACCCGCCGGCGTGTAGGCCGCATTGTACCAGGCCGTTTTTTCCTGACGGTGCAGCCGGTATGCGTCGCTGTCCATTCCCCAGACTTCGAGCGCAAAAAGGTTGTCTTCGGTTGCGGCCAGATCGGTCAGGCAGAAGTCCGGCAGCCAGTCAGCGAGGCCCGCATCGTAGCGCAGCGGCTTCATGAACTTACGTCCGGATGCGTGCAGTATCCCTTCAAGCTTCATTTCATGACCCGAATCCACCGGTATAAAGCGGGGGCTGACCGTCATCAGTGCCGCCTGCCTGACCAGTTTTCCGCGTGGCGCTTCCGGATCGACGTAAGCAATCACAATGGTTCTGGCCCCGCCTTTCCAGGCGCCGAGCTCGCGGGAAAAGCTGTGGCCCAGCGCGCGCCAGAGCGAGGGCGCAATGGTCAGAAAAGGCATGCCGTGGAAGTCCCTGACAGGAAGACGGTCCGGGCATGTGTCAAACTCAGGCTTCCACGTCTGCAGCTCGGCCACGGCGATCAGCCGCGTTTTGTTTTCACGTGCAAGACGGACGGCATCTGCGTTGCGCTTCGCGTCCCTGTCCCCCTTAAAGCCGGCCGGTGTCAGCATTAGATCGGCGAGCCGTAAGCCTGCTGCCCGGATGTTTTCTGCTGATTTACGGAGATGCCACCCCATCAGGGGGCCATTGCGGCTGCCTTCCCATGCCGGGTGCCATTCCGTATAGCGGGATGTCTCCCACAGCAGGTGCAGCAGGCCCAGCAGCGTCATCGTATTGCGTTTTACCGTCTTACCCGCGGGGCGAGGCGCCGGTGTCTCAGCCGGTTCTGCTTCGCCGTCACCGAGTTTTTTCAGCGGAACGTCAAGTGTGATCATAAGCGTGCCGGCCGGGGTCTCCCGCAGGGCTTCCTGATGGTAAGCCTGCTGCCCTCCTTCCCCCGCCAGCCTGCTGTAAAAGCGGCAGTCTTCTTTGTGGTGTGCACCGGTATAACGGTATTTTGCCAGATGGCAGTTTTCTCCGCGCCGGACAATGCTGAGAGGCAGTTCACTGCCGAACCGGCAGCGGCACCCGCCGCTGCCCTTTACGTCACGGGCATCGCTGAGCCATTCCTGAAACAGTGCACGCTTTTGCTGTTCCGGCGAAAAGACACGGCTCTCAGCGTCATCACTTCTTCCTTTATAGATGCTTACCCAGTATGTCTGTTTCATATCGGCAGGACCCTCCCTGTAAACGGTAAATCATTTTATCATGATTTAATGTTATCATGCTTTCATTCGTGCTTAAACCGTGTCATAGTTGGCTCAGTTTAAAAAATGAAATAATGAAAGGATGAAATCATGACCATAATTTCCTGTATCGGGCAGAAAGGCGGCGGGTCGAAAAGTACGACGGCCAGAACGCTGGCGGCGGGATTTACCGAGGCCGGATGGAAGACGCATCTCGCGGATATTGATGAGAAACAGCAGACGTCAATAAAGTGGTGCCGCAGGCGTGAGGAAGCCGGGCTGCCTGCGATCGAGTGCGGACTTTACCGCCGCGTGGACACCGCCGTAAAGGTCCGGGATCAGTATCACCTGATCATCATTGACGGCCGTCCTGCCGCCGAGACGACCTCAATGGACGTTGCCACAGAGTCAGACCTGGTCATCGTTTCGACCGGACCGACGATAGACGATCTCGAACCGTCGCTTGAGCTCGGGCGCGAGCTCACGATGAAGGGCATTCCGCGGGAGAAGATTGTGTTTCTTGTCGCGAAAACGCCGTCTGCGGCAGAGGGGAAAAAAGCGCAGGCCACTATCGGTGCGTGGGGCTTCAGGGTCCTTAACGCAACAATCCGTTTCCAGCCCGCATACGGGCAGGCTCTTGACGGCGGCAGGGCGCTGTTTGAAACCCCCTTCAAAACGCTCAATGACGAAGCCAGAGCGATGGTCGAGGAAATTCATGATATCATTAATGCATGATATCATTTTTTAATGAATTAATGCTCAGGAGCTCATGTGAAGCAGCCTAAAAATACAATAAAACTCTCCCCGCCACCGGCAAGTGAACCTACGCTGGACGTCACGGGAAAAGGGGCGAGACCGGATTCGGACATCAAGCCCATACAGATCAAAGTGTCCGTTGCCCGTCACAAAGAGATGAAAGCCTATGCGGCTGAGCAGGGTATCTCAATGACAGACATGCTCCTTGAAGGGTACCGGATGCTGCGCGAAACGCGCGGTGGTTAACTTGTATAATGAAATCATTTTATCATGATTTCATGAGGAAGAATGATGCGCGCAATTGATTTTATTGCAGGTTTTTCAGGCTTAAAAACGCTCAGCGATGCAGACCGGAAAAGCGCTGCCGAATGGGGGTTTCTGCTGAGCACGCTGTTTATCGTGCCGCTTTTTTTCCTGCCTGATGCCAGTGAGCTGGTCAAAATCGGCATGCAGCTGCTCTGGGGCGCCTGCGTTTCGCGCGCAGCCTTCCTGGCCAACGGCGACTGGAAAAAGAAAAGACACGGCAGTGAATAACATCTAACCCAGAGGAAGCTATGAAAGAAATGCAGGAACTGCTGACGCAGATGCGCAGCCCGGGGATTGTATTCAAAACTGTTACGCAGTCAGCCAGTATGTTTAAGGGACCCGTCCGCAGGCGCCGTCCGGCCTTTGATGACTGGCTTCATCAGCTTTCGCGTAAGGACAGGGTTCCGCGCGGACGATACTTCCGCGGAAAGCGCCCGGGTAAACCCCTGCTCATCATGGATGAATTCTGGCCGCACTTTTCATGACAGGGCAGGGCAGCAGACTTACGTTAAGTCTGCTGAGCCCTGCCGCTTCAGGTTACATCACGCGCGCCACCGGGATGTCACTCCAGCGCGTGGTCCACGCCGGTGACAGCATGTCCCGCCTCATTTTCCATTCCGTATTCACGCCCTGACCGGCAAACCACACGCTGCCCAGCCCGGACTGATTAATGCCGTCCAGCACCTTCATCAGCTGCGCGCTGTTGGCCCGCGGCTGCGCATCGTCAAAGAGGTTCAGCTGACTGACGCCATGCGGGGTAAAGTCGTCGAGCATCACGCCGGCCTTCATGTACCTGCGGCCGTCCAGCCAGATACGATCGAGCGATCGCATGGCCGCCCCGATGATATCACGGGTGTCCTGGGTCGGCAGGCTGAGCTTCTCGCCGGCGCTGTTGCCGTAAAACACCTCGTTTTCTGCATGCGGCGACGTCCGGATAAACACGCTGATGCGCCGGCAGAACTGCCGCTCTCCCCGGAGCTTTTCTGCGGTGCGGGTCGCGTACTGGCACAGGGCCTGCTGCATGGCCACTTTTGAGGTGATGCGCTCGCCAAAGGACCGCGAACAGCAAATCTGCTGTTTAGCCGGCGGGAGTTCCTCCAGCGGAATACAGGACTCCCCGTTGAGCTCACGCACGGTCCGCTCCAGCACCACGCTGAAGTTTTTGCGGATGAGCGCGGGATGCGCGCGCGACAGCTGCAGGGCATTTTCAATCCCCATCAGGTTCAGTCTTTTTGCGATGCGCCTGCCCACGCCCCAGACTTCCTCCACCGGCTGATTCTGAAGCAGGGTGGCCGTACGCTTCGGGTTACCGGGCGTCAGGGCCAGCACCCCGCGAAACTGTTTCCACTCTTTGCCGGCCCACTGGGCACTCTTTGCCAGCGTCTTGGTCGGCCCCATGCCGACGCCGACGGTCAGGCCGGTTATGGCCAGCACGTGCGCCCGCAGGCGCCGGCCGAAGTGCTCAAAATCCTCACACCTGTCAATGCCGGTCAGATCCAGGAACATCTCGTCAATCGAGTACTGCTCGACCCGGGGCGTTACCTCCTCCAGCGCCGTCATCACCCGCTGGCTGAGACTGTGATAAAGCCCGTAGTTTGAGCTAAACACATGAATTTTCTCAGTATATCCTTCATTTTTTATCTGAAACCACGGGGCACCCATTTTGATGCCCAGCGCTTTGGCGCCCGCTGAACGGGCGATGACGCAGCCGTCATTATTGCTGAGCACCACCACCGGTTTACCGCGCAGGTCAGGACGGAACAGGGACTCGCAGCTCGCATAAAACGAGTTAACGTCCGCCAGTCCGAACATAGGCAGCGCCATAGCTACCTCCTGCGCGCTTTTGTACTGTTGAAGAACCAGGTGACGACGCCGAGTAGCTGCAGCTCCTCCGGATAAATGACGGAGTAGGCCGGGTTCATCGGCAGGAGAGCCAGACGGGGATGAAGCTGCAGGCGCTTGACCGTAAATTCACCGTTCACCTCGGCGATGACGATGTCCCCGTGCGAGGCCTCTTCTGCGCGGTCGACGACCATGACGTCGCCATCACACAGCCCCAGTTCCTGCATGCTGCTGCCACTGGCGCGCACAAAAAACGTGGAGGCACGCCGGCGGATGCAGAGCTCGTTGAGGTCAAGTTCACTTTCCACATAATCTGCGGCGGGCGAGGGAAAGCCAGCCGCACAGGGATCTGCATAGAGGGGCACGCGTACACGGGGGGTGAAAACCGGGGGCCAGAGCAGCATCAGGCCTGAGCCGTACGCGGCGGGTTTCACAGGATGCTCCGGGATGAAAATACCGGTGACGGGGTATGTGCTGTATGTAAGTGGTGCATAAATTCCTCCTCTGTAATTAACTGGTTTTATATACAGTATTATTGGGCGAAATTTATCTGGCAAGAAAAAGCAGCAGTGGATTACTCAGAAGTGGTTTTATCCGGCTGATTATCAGTGAAAAATTTTTACCATCATGCACTTTCAGCAGCATCACGTCAGACAACGGGCAGAATACAGGTGCCACCGGACTCCCTGAAGGGTATTCAGTCACCCTGTAATCTGTCTGCGGACTTCCTGAACCACGCACTTTTTTTAGAAAGGCGCGTAAGCAGTTTCTGCCGGCAAAGGTGAAATGACGCTTCCTCGCCACGGCTGTTCGTTCCTCGCACTGCTGCGGTACGCCTCAGCCGTGACTGCGGCGAGCGTTGTATGCTCACATTTTAAGGGCAGGATTTTTTCCTGTTCCTCGTTTGCTCCGGGGCCGGGCCGTTTTTCCTCACAGCTATTCTCAGATAACGGACGGCTGACTTTCTGCGCGTTCATGAAAAAGGCGTGATACAGTGGGCGGCGGTTTTTCTTAACGCGAATTTCACTGATTCACTTCCTTCCCGCCTCCGCAGGCCTGGTTTCGGGATTTTTTTCAGCCATCCGGGTTATCAGTCCCGGATGGCTGCCCCGCAACGCCCTATCTGCATTATGATCATGCCCCTGTGCTTCAGCCATCAGGCAGCGCCGCACCTGTTTTCAGGTCAAAAAAAACCGCCATCACGGCGGTATAAAGAGGAATACTGAGACGCTTGCTTTTATCGTGGCAGGCCGGAGCCGCCGGCCGGTCTTAATCATAAAAAAGATCGCCACGATAACAAGCGTAAGCGGGAAAAAAACGTTATTTATATCTGGTCACCTCAGCCGGCACGGCTGAACATGAGTACCGGCTTTCCGGAATTTTGCCCGTAAAAAACCCGCCATCTTTAAGCAGGCTGAACAAAAATGTTCACAATTTACGGCAAATGCGCCGGCTCCGGCCGGGGAACGGCACCCCTTCAGCATGGAAAAATAAGTGCGGTTGCGCAGGCCGGCAGATGCCACAGGCGAAAAAAATGGCTCCTCCGGGGCAGGAGAAGCCAGAAGCATATCAGATACGGTCATCTGTCGTTTTATGTCGCCCGGGGGAGGCGTACACTGATTATCGGCATACCCGGCCCGGACATGAGCGCGTCCTGTGCTATTTTCTTCATACCCGCCATACATCATGCTTTTAACATAACGGTGCTTCAGAGCTTCATGCCTGTGACCCGTCGCCTGCCGGTCATCCGGGCAGTGGACAACCGGCAGGCCTGTATGTATCTGCATTGCGTCAGACCGGCTGATTCTGCTTTCTGTGAGGCCCCGGACGGCCAAACAGAAAGCCCTGCAGCAGCGCGCAACCTGACGTCCGCAGCCATTCCGCCTGCTCTTCTTTTTCAACGCCTTCTGCCACCACCTCCAGCCCGAGCTCGCGACACAGCGTCAGCACGGCACCCACAATCGCCGCCGCGCCCGCATCCGTGTGCAGGTCGCTGATAAAGGACTGGTCAATCTTGATTTTGCTGAACAGACGGGTCCGCAGATAGCTCAGTGACGAGTAGCCCGTGCCGAAGTCGTCCAGTACGATATGTACCCCCATCTCCTTTAACTCATGAATGACGCGATGGCTGTCTTCCGGGTTTTCAAGCAGGGCCGACTCGGTAATTTCCAGCTCAAGCCGGTGTGGCGCAAGACCGCTCTGCTGCAGAGCAAGACTGACGATGCCGGCAAGCCCGGGCTCACGAAACTGACGGGGAGAAAGGTTGACGGCTATGCGTTCGTTATCGGGCCAGTTGGCCACCTCTGCACACGCCCGCCTCAGGGCAAAAGCCCCCATCTCATGAATAAGCCCGGTCTGCTCTGCCAGAGGAATAAACACGGACGGCGGTACGCTGCCCCTGACGGGGTGGTACCAGCGCATCAGCGCTTCGTAAGACACGATGACACCCGAGCGGCTGTCAACAACGGGCTGGTAAAAAAGCTGTAACTCCCCGTTCGCCAGCGCGCTGCGCAGGTCGTTCTCCAGGCTGAAGCGCTCTGCCGCCGCACTGGCCAGCCGGGAGGAGAAAATCACGTGGCCGTTACGCCCGGCAGCTTTCGCCTCATACAGTGCAATGTCGGCGGCGGCCAGCATATCTTCCGCCTGCCGCACATCGCCATCGCAAAGACAGATGCCGATGCTGCATCCGGAGATGACTTTACGGTCCTCGATGGTAAACGGCTCCGACAGCACGCCGGTAAACCGGCGTGCCGCTTCGTCCGCCGCCTCTGCGGTAGCAAGGCCGGGAAGCAGGATAACAAACTCGTCCCCCCCCGTGCGGGCCAGCACATCGTCAGCGCGCAGCGCGGCCTGCAGCCGGCCGGAAATTTCCGTAAGCAGGGCGTCACCGGCAGCGTGCCCCAGCGCGTCATTGACGCTTTTGAAGCGGTCAACATCCAGTATCATGAGCGTAAATGGCATACTCTTTTTCACACATCCGCCAAGCGCCGGCATGAGGCCCCGGCGGTTCAGCAGGCCCGTCAGCGGATCGTGCAGCGCTTCATGATTTGCCCTGACAATTGCCTGCTGCTCCGCGGTGATATCCAGCACGGAGAAAAGAATAAACTCGCCGTTCCCGCCGGTTGTCAGCCTTTCCGCCGCGACCCTCAGGGCAGTCTCCGGTACCGTCTCTCCGGACGTCAGGGTTTCGGCCAGGCCGTCACCCGGCGACAGGTGCAGGCCGCGCCTGAACAGCGTGTCCAGGCCCGCCGGGTGCGTTGCGGACTGACGGGTAAGGATGTTACCACTCAGCACAGTCGCTCTGAGCCAGGCGGAATGGATGGCGGGCTGATTTGTGCGGACAATATTCCCCGAACCTGCATCACACAGAATCAGGGCGCAGGGGGTGTGGCTGAATATCTCATCCATCAGCCGGCCGGCATCCGACAGCTCAGCCTCACGCCGGGTAACCACCCGCTGCGCGATACTGAGCGCCATCCGCTCTTCATACTGACGCGATACGTCACGCACGATTTTGATAAAGGCAGCCTGCTCACCCTCGGCCGGGTGAAGGAACTCAATGTCCACGAGCGCCCTGAAGACGCTGCCGTCCCGGCGCAGGCGCCAGCCCTCGGCAGAACAGCGTCCGTGCATACGGGCAGCGGCAAGATTTTCCTCCGGCACGCGCCTGGCCCGCTCATCGTCGTCGTAGAAGACCGAAAAGTTCAGCCCGGTAATCTCCGCACTTTCCCATCCCTTCATCTCCCTGGCGCCCCGGTTCCAGCTCAGGACCTCTCCGGATGAGGACAGCAGGTATACGGCGCACAGTGAGGTCTCAGAGACCGCCGAGCCGAGCCGGTTATGGGTGTCAGATTTCATGTATCGGCTCCTGAACGGTTCATAATGTATGCCGGAAAAGTTCCGGTCCGCAGAGTGGTTACCGGCACATGCACGGTACTGCTGAGGGTCTTTATTCAGCCTGACAGCGTCTCTCCTCGCGCAACAGCAGCGCCGGAGGGTAACCGGACCTCAGAGCAGGCAGCCACAGGCTGCGGATGACCGCCTGAAGCCGGTTACCGTAAACATCATCGGGGCTTTGCTGAGGCCACCCTGAAAAAGTTCTGCAGGGCCATCAGCGCCCGGCCGGTCATGGCGATTTCCGATACCATGACGGCATCGTG
>NZ_JAALFQ010000023.1:0-7145 GCF_011800365.1 Pantoea sp. EKM103V
TGCACGGCTCACAGGGAATTTATCACTCAATGAAAGTCTTCCGTTTTTACTGTAGTCCAAGGCTATACAGACCAGCGTAGCTAAGTCGATTGCACGATGTAGAGGAAGTTCTTCAGACTGCCTTGACCATTTTTCGCCAGGGTTTCGCCAAACCTTTGCAGATAGATCAGTCAAGCCCGCCTTATTCCACTGAGCGATCCCTACTGATAAACCCATGGCATCCGTTGCGTCAGCATCGTATGGCCCGTCAATGCGATTGTAGTTTTCAACTTCAATGATTGGTTTGTGCTTTAAGTGAACTGGTATTTTCATATCGAATCTCCTTTTCGCTAAACTTGCTGGTTTTTATAAATCATAAAAGTTTATAAATGTAACTAAATGTTTATTTTTCGATGAGGAATGAGCGAAAAGGCGATGCGTAGCTGGATGTTAGAGTGTGAGTGGCAGGAATAAAAAAGCCGCCACAGGGCGGCTTTTTATTACCAGTAGTACTCAGTTGGTCGCCGTTCCGGCATCCAGACCATTCCGTCAGGGTCACAACCGGCGATCACCAGCCAGACATTATGCCGGTCTGCCGCACGGCGTCTGCGAGTGGTGTACAGGCGATTCCAGCTTCCGGGGTTATGCCCGATCCAGTAAGACGGAGGATGGCGATGACCGTGAGGTCTGCCGTCCGGGTAACGATCTGTTCTTGTGTTGAAGGTGCTCATACGGCCTCTGTAGGTTGAATTACCTACAGAGTGTCGAGCGCCTCTATAAAGCGATTGCATTGCAATTTAACCTTCCTTTACAAGGTGCGTAGCGCCGTGCCGTGATGGTAACCGAGAGTTGGTAAAATCCCATATTTTGAATATTTCAGGTAGTTATAGAATTAACATGATTGAAATGTGACTTATAGTCCGTGTGATTATAGTCAACATTTGTGCATGATGATGCTATCTGTTATCAATAGAAAACTTATTATGGAAAGCCTTCTTTTAGTAAAGGTGTCTTTTTTAATAAAAAAAATAAGATTAGATAAAGGCATGACACAAGAGGATCTTGCATACAAGTCGGGTCTTGATAGAACGTATATTTCAGGCATTGAAAGGAGTTCTAGAAACCTGACCGTAAGAACCTTAAGTTTTATTATAAATGGACTTGATGTTGATGAGGTTGTTTTTTTTGAAATGCTTATAAAGGAGATTTCTCAGCATGGTAAGGAAAGTTAAGCTCCCCTCATTATTGGAGCGTAAAATATATAAAACAGGTCAGACTCGCGGTGCTGATGATGATGTTATTTATCAAAATAGAGTTTCAAGAAATAGTACTGTTTTAATACCGTTTGAATTAATAATTCCAGTTGAAAATAGGTGTCTCCTAACGAAAAAATATGATAATGGATATATAGTTCTTTTGCCGCCTGATTACTTGTTTGGCGAGAAAAGAGATGAGACGCTTGCTATTATGAGTAATTGTGGTCTGCGTCTTGGATTTAATTGCTTGGTCTTTTATAGTCAAAGGTATCAATATAACCTATATAATCCTAATACTTTTGGCCTTAGAAGTGTCCAGCCCATGTCTAGACAGGGTGATCTTGGTGGTGATTATGTTAGCCGTGTCTCTGGAACAACCTCTGAAAGAATGGGCAAGATATCATTTGGATATAATGTTACAACATCTAAAGGTGCAGGTATTCGTCTTTTTGAATACTCTGACAAAGAATCAATAGAAAAAGCAAGGTGTCAACTTGAGGCAATATATTGGATGTGCCATGACTCGATTGAAGCTGCTGTAGAGTATGAAATGTCACCAGAAGATGCTCATGAAAGAAAAAAACTAGTTTATGAGGTAGCTGAAAAGTTTGGGTTGTTGGATAAACATCTTTTAATTAAAAATAGAATAGTTGATGCTGAATTAGAAACCGTGTGTCCTTTATGTTTGGCTAAAATATCAGCTAAGGGATTTTTTTCAAAAGTCGAGCAACAAGAATTTAGAAGAGTTCATGATCTTACCGTAACTGAGGTTAATTTATTCCATATCAATGAGTTAAGGTATGGTGAGTTTAATCATCAACCTTACAATTTAGGGTGGGGACATCATCATTGTAACGTTGTTGTTAAGGATTCAGGTATAGATAATACATTAGAATGGATGCATGATGTATTAGTAAGAAATGAAAGGTTTAGAACGGCACCTTAACGGTGCCTGCTTTTAGAATAAATCATATATTCTTGTTTTTGTGTATTCACTCCAATGCATATCAATGTCAATTGATATGCATTTTCGATTATTTCTTTTTGCTGATAAAGCTGTACTTCCTGATCCAGAAAAACAGTCAAGAACTATGTCTTCTTCATAGGAGCTAGCATTAATTATATGGTCTAGCATATCTTGAGGCTTTTCTGCTGGATGCTTTCCTTTGTATGGCCTTACCGATTCAAAGTTCCACACGTCAGTATATTCAACATTTTTTGATATGATGAAGGGTCTTATAGCATCTTCATAATCTGGCATGAATGATACTTTCCCTGTTCCAATGATTGCTTCCCTTATTTTTTCATATTGTTCGCGGCTGGGGATGTTTCTTCCTGTCTCCCAGTTTGAAACTGCGCCACCATGGTTAACCTTTCCATAGGCCCCAGTCAGCTCAGTTAGCATATGACCGCTAAGACCTGATTGTGTTCTTTTTTCTTTCAACAGTTCACCAAAAGCGGAGCGATGCAAGTTACCATTTTTTGCTGGCTCGCAAAATATCACTCTTTCTGAATGAGCATACCACTGGCGTAAAGATTCCTTTTTCATTTTCCCTTTCCAACCATCAAATCCAGGTTGGTTAGGTTTAGTCCAGACAATGTGAGATAAGATGTTAAATCTGGCAGATAGCATAACTTCTAATCTTGCAGACATGGAAGAATCGCAAAAGCAATACAGAGAGCCATTTGGCTTTAATATTCTTCTCCATTCAATTGATATTTCCTCCATCCAATCAATATACTCGTCGTCTTTTTTGAATTGGGTATCACCGTAGATGTTTTTTTTCTGTGTGGCATGGTATGGCGGATCGGTGAGAATTAAAGATACTGAATTGTTTGGTATCTTTTTTAGTACGTCTAAGCAGTCGCCATTAGCTACTAATTGCTGGTCATCCGTATAGAAAATGAAATCTCTTATGCTGTTCTTTATGGTCGTGAAAATCTCGTCGCGGTTCATAAATGCTATTCTTTTGTTGACTATAGTCAACACTTTAAGTCGATATCACAAAATTTTCAATCTTTAAGTGTGATAATGAAGCTCTTTTTCAAGAGGTTGGTGGTAATCAGATGACTTATCGCTTCAGCTTGTTTTACTACTTTTGAAGATGTAATCTCTGACACATAAAAAGAAAAACCGCCTGGGGAGGCGGCTTTTCAAGGTTCAGTAAGTTGGGGAACTTCTGAACCGTGGTAACTGGCTTAAACGGAGCGCAGTAACCAAATCTGTCCTTTCAGTGTAGCCGTAGTTGGGCTCCCACTTCAAGAACTCCGTATTTACAACGTAAATACATATCCGCTCCGTAAACCGGTTACCAGTGGCTACCGCCAGTGGCGCTTTGTCGTGTCTGTCAGGGTTGGACTCAAGAGAACAGTTACCTGAACAAGACGTGGTAGTCGGGCTGAACGGGGAGTTCGTGCATACAGCCCAGCTTGGAGCGAACCACCTAAGCAGCACCCAGTGTCAGGCGTGGTATGAGAAAACGCGGCCATAACAGCGGAAAGACACGGGCTAAGCTGTAAGGTGGGAACAGGAGAGCGCACGAGGGAGCCACCGGAGGGAAACGTCCGGTATCTTTAAGTCCTGTCGGGTTTCGCCCCTTCTGATTTGAGCACCGGGAATCGCCAGATTTCTGTGATGCTCGTCAGGAGGGCGGAGCCTATGGAAAACCGGGGTGCCGGGGACCAGGCTCGGGGGGAAAGGGGGGCGCTGTTGACGTTAACCTGGAGGATTTATGGCTGGTCGTCTGCATGTTGTATCTAAGTCTGAGAAGCAGTTTCTTGATGATGCTGTCTTTGCAGCGGAACGGGCAAACGGTAAAAAGCTGTCGGGGCCGGAAAAAAAAGAGGTGTTGCGAGTTGCCCGCGAGCAGCTTCTGGGACAGCGTGAAGCTGAGGCCGCTAAACAGGCACGGGCTGTCGAACGTCAGGCCGCTGAATTCACCTGGAGCAAACCTAAGCCTTTCCGTCGTTAGCCGGTAACGCTCGCCGCAGCGTTCGTCTGGCGAAGCCCGGGGAACCGAGGAAGCGTCATTTCATCTGTTGTCAGCATATGGCACGTACGCACCGGAGCGTCTGATGATTAAACAGCACAAAACTGCGCTGAACATTGCAAAATTCATTCAGGGCCAGAGTCTGCTTTTGCTGGAAAAACTCAATGAGCTGGATTTAGACTGCGAAGCAGACATGTGTGAAAGACTTCATGAGGATGTTGAACGCCTTCACAGGAGTCTTATGGCAACGTTAACTCAGGAATAGCGAAGACTGCATGGCAACCGTATCTATCAGTGAAGCAGCAAGGCTTGCCGGCATTAGCCGTCCCACCATTTACAAGCTGATTAACAGCGGCCAACTTAACGTTACGCCTGTTGTAAAGGGAGGTAAAACTGTAAAAGCCATTGATACGTCTGAGCTTATGAGGGTTTTCGGTACCATTGAAAGTTTTTCTGTAGCAACAGATTTTACAGTAAACCAGGAACAGGACGTTACACGGTTTAACGGCCAGGATTTACAAGATTTACAGCATAAAATTGAGTTGTTACAGAAAGAAAATGAGGGTTTGAAAGAGGCTGTAGCCTCCCGGGATGACCACATAAGTTCTCTTCGCCAGGCTATGATGCTTCTTGAACATAAACAGGAGCCACAGCGGCCTTCGCCCCCTCCTGTGAGATGGTGGCAGTTCTGGAAATAGCCCTATCTTTTCTGCCGGTCAGGTTTGTTCTCGTTTACAACCTCGTTTGAAGTACTGGCATCTTCTCTTCGCAATTCTGCCTCATATTCTTTTCTGTAAATTTCGTCGCGCATCCATTTTTCGTGTAATTCAGTGTGTGTAATGAGTTTCACTTTTTCTCCTCGGGTTTATTTATGTCCCGTATACCAGAATCTTAACCTTCAATTGTAGATGCAACGTGCTTCCGGGATTTCTTGTGTTTGAAGTGTGTTTGAAGTGTGTTTGGGCACTGTTTTTTGTGTTTATAGTGTGTTTGTAATGTGTTTACTGCGTTATAGCCGCCTTATGTTGAAAGAAATACAGGCACGATACCGATGTATACACAAAATACCTGACGGTTATTTCATGTATCCATCGATGTGCCAAAGGGATCTTCCCTTTGAAACCCTGATGCGGTTCTACGAACCTGAACATAGAATCCCTTGAGTTTGCTTTGGTTGCTCTCTCAGTTGCATGGTTAGCGGTAGATTTAAATCCTTTTTGATTAGTGCCGATTCCCACAGCGGTGACAGAGCGGCGAGTTTTACGTACTAACCACTCATGGTTAGCGCACCAGGCTCTCATGTTTAACGTACTCTACAGTGGCGGCTGCTGCGTGATTAGTGCTGATCCCCACAGCGACGACGGCAGTTTGATTAGTGCTGATTCCCACAGCGGCGACAGACTGGCAGATCTGACGTACTAACCACTCATGTTTAGCGTACAACACAGCGACGACGGCAGTGTGATTAGTGCCGTTTCCCACAGCGACGACGGCAGCGTGATTAGTGCCGTTTCCCACAGCGACGACGGCAGCGTGATTAGTGCTGTTTCCCACAGCGGCGACAGACTGGCAGATCTAACGTACTAACCACTCATGGTTAGCGTACCAGGCTCTCATGTTTAACGTACTCCATAGCAACGACGGCAGCATGATTAGTGCTGATCCCCACACTCAACGACGCAGCCGTTGAACTTTGACGGCAAATCCCATCACCTTTGCGTGTCTTTTATGGGAATCAGCACTAATTGTGGAGGCGACGGCTGTCCGTTCCGGTACGCCTGAAGACGCGTAGCAGGCTCCATAGGAAAAGCAGGGCTGATCTCCACAAAGGTTAACGCTGCGGCGCAGGCTGTGACCTTAAACGACGCAGGCAGTGACCTTTCGCGATAAACCCGATCGCTTTTGGGCGTCGTTTGTGGGAATCAGCACTAATCAGAGACGTTACATCTGCTCCCCAAGTACTATTCCTGCCGCGCCTGCCGGCTTGTCCAACGCCTCACGGCCGCACAGTAAACTGCGCGCCCGTTCACCGTTATAGGAAATGACCATTTCCTGCGAAAACGCGGCTTTAGTGCCAGCATCCGCCCGGAACCAGCCGCCATTCACCTGCGTGCATAGTCATGCAGACGCGCAGAAATCATCAGGCGGGTTTTTTCACGATTCGGACAGGTAAAGGTTCCGGAAACGGCCCTCAGGCCGCAGAATCGCGCTGAGGGCCTCTCAGGGGGTGCGCCCAAGTACTGTTATGTTAAATACAACATGCAGGCAGGTACGAAAAAATTATGCCGCCGGGCCTGCGCAGGCGAAAATCCGGCCCATACTGATCCCATCCCTTCACCAGGGATTCAGGCTTTTTCAGCCACTGCACGTCTTCGGCCCCCTGCGGGGGCTTTTTTTGCCTGAATACGGGTGAGCCATCCTGCTGGAACCCGCGGATCCGTCCGGAGCGCGGCCCGGTATATCTGCCGCTTACGCTTGCCGTCCCGCCGATCCCCTTTATCATTAAGCCTGACCGGCGGCGGCTCCGCCCGGCGGCGATAAAAGCAAAAGCCACTGAAAACCTCTTTGAACCGCCTGCACGGCGGTTTTTTTTGCCCTGACTCTTTCATGACTGCAAAAGACTGCGTCCGGCAGCTGAGGTCCCGGTTCGTGACTGAGATGTTATGGTAAATACGAGCGATCTGCAGATACAAAAAACCGCCCAAATGGGCGGCATTTATCTAGTAACCAATTCTTTTCAGCTCTTCCGAAAGTCGCTTAAGGCTTGCAGCAAGATGCTCTTCATTTTTCTTTAGTTCTTTTTTCATGAGTTCCGTATGACGCGCGAGTTCTGGATTGTCTACTGCACGGCTCACAGGGAATTTATCACTCAATGAAAGTCTTCCGTTTTTACTGTAGTCCAAGGCTATACAGACCAGCG
>NZ_JAALFQ010000024.1:0-5649 GCF_011800365.1 Pantoea sp. EKM103V
CGGCAAAAGAGGCGGAGCGAAGCGACTTCATTATCCCTTACAGATGAGATGCCGCCGGTCGGGGCGGCACCCTCTCCCCGCATCAGCCCCCGCACCTGACTCACGTTTTCCGCCAGGCCGGTCACGCGCAGCCTGTTTGCACACCAGTTCGGCATGGTTCTCTCCTCGGTAAATGGTTGCACGGCCTCACCTGCGCAGTGCCGCCACAGCAGACGGGCGCAAAGTGAAGCCGGCAGGGGCGACACCGGAAGCCGCATGCGCCGCCGGAGCGGACTGGATGTCTCGCGCACGGCGGGGAACGGGTGAGCAGTTGTGTTTGATGTCAGCCTGGGAAGGGGTTTAGAAGTCTCGCTGTGGTTGCAGGTGATGAACGTCCGCTATGAGCGAGAAGCGGACCTCCGTAGTTGTCATTACTCTTGGAGAATTTGCTTGCATAGCTGTGTATTCGTTATTAAAAAAAACTGGTCACAATGGTTACCCGGATGTCAGATATTCATTTAGTGAAACGACTTTTCGGGCTTAGCCAGCAGAAGTGGGCGGAAACCCGTAATATCCAGTTAGTGCGGAAATTTGATGTGAACGACAAAAAGGAGAGGCCGCATTAGCGGCCTGCTGTATCACCACATCTTCTTAGCGGTGGCAACCTGTTTGGCAATGTGATCTTGAAGCATTCCGGGTGCTGTCACTTGCTTATAGATATGCCAGACCATTTCTTTCTCAAAATCTTCAAAACTTGCACCGGCTGCTTTAGCTGCGGCTATAGCTGCCTTCGCATCCTGCTTATCGCTGGGATGAACAGCAAAGATGCAGTCTGCAATGCCAAATCCTCTTGCAACCATCTGTTTCCACAACATAAATATTTCCTTTTTGAGGTTGTGTTTCATTGATTAGGGGTTGTATGAAAATATCTCATTCAAGATGTTGGGGGGAAATTGTAAGCATTCAGGAGTTGCTGTATAGAATAACCCATGCGTTCAACGAGCGCGCAAACATGCCAATGAATTAACAAATGACGTCTGCTATTGGCACAAAACGAACACAATCTAGAAACTTTCGCTATTAGCGAAAAGCGGAAATGTGACTCATGGGAAAGACTATTGCCACTGTAAAAAAACATTACATCTCTTATCGGCATATCATTCTTGAAACCAGGTCTGCGAAATTCATGTTTACGCTATCAGTAGCTCAAAAATACATTCGAGATGCGTGCTACTTTTCTCAATCACACTTCAGTTGCTGGGGGAGTACAATTTGCAAACCGATCCTGATACTGGTAGATATGCCAGATAGCATTTTACTTAAATCTACATTTCAGTCTCATACAGGCCTGTCGGGTTAAAACTTAGCTAACACAGTAACGGTAGCAGCATGACGCCGGTTATTTATCCTCATACATGCGGCGCTGGACATCACGCCAGATGCAATTTATCCCGTTAACCACCATCACCGATGACATAAATCTCCCTTGCATAAAGAGTTGCATATAAGGCCATAACTTTCTGGCGAACAAGTCTGTATCACCACAGCGGGACAGAAAAGTACAGGCCAAGGTAATTAATTTATCCTCTGCCAGGCATCCGGTCGGAACCCGGAGCAGGTAATCACAGCAGGCATACATGACGCGGTCTAAACCTGCGCTATAGGGGTGAGATTCTGCAGTCAGGAACGGATCGGCTGCGGATAGATATATGCCCTGACGCGCAATATTTTGCACATAGCACATGTAAACGCCGACGAGGAACTCATACACGTTCACATCTGCGGGAAATGCAGTCGTCAGTACGCCGAGAAAACGGCATAGCCACTCCGGTCCCGCTAAACGATGAGATGATGCAAGGTTCTCAATATCGGAAAGAACGAGCGGAAGGGGGAGAGCGCTGGCGATATGGAGAACAATCCCGCTTTCACGCTCAGCGTACGGAAGGGCTCTTGCGGCCTCGATCAGCAGGTGGCGGGCATTGTAGACTACGTCTCCACATGAAAAACGTATGTAGCCTGCGCTTACTGAATCTATAGTGAAATAAGGCAATACGCCGGCGCTGACCGAATAATATTCGTCAAAGCTAACAGGATGCAGCACGTCGCTAAGAATGCAAAAAGCCCAAGGCAAGTCGGCGGGAACAGGTTTTATGGCAGTGACGACGGCCCGGAGATTTTTCAGGTTTTGGTAGATGCCGGATCGGTCATTCATTATCATTTCTGCGTTGAGTATGCTGATACGGCGATCCCTGCTTACACCTAGCTTCCTGTATTCACCCTTATCAACGCAGTCAATCCATTCATCAATGAGCCTTAGGGTATAAGGTGAAACATACAGCATAATTTTCTTCTGCACGAAATAGTCTGTCAGGGATGTGGCAGCGAGGTAGACAAGCGTGATCAGGTCGGTGAAAAGGTTATTACTTCCCTCTAAACCGGTATCATATAGACTTGCCTTTGAAAATCTTTGATCGGTGAGCACCTGTAAACATGCGCTGACCGGATCGCCCGGCTGATTCCTGTATGCACGCAACGACAGGGGCAGGCTGCTGTTGCCCAGAAAATCATGATCAAAATGAGGTGGAGGAAGATGCTCTAGCAGAAAGGCGCCGATATCCTCTGCGGCGTCCGTTATGCTGAGGCTGCAGAAAACATCTTCACCATCAAAGGCCACATTTCTCAATTCTGTCGACAGTCGAAATACCGCAACATACACAGGTATTCTCTCCAGCAGACGGATTTTGCGCATGTGCAATCGGGACTCGTCTCCTGGCTGCATATTCAGCAACTCTCTGGCCAAAGGGGTGTCTTCAGAAAGCAGAACAGAGTGACCTGCATCCTCCGAGGTGCAGATAATCCGAGTCATTACTTCTCCGTTAACTTCAAAAACCACACCGCACTGACAATTTCCTGATGCGAAAGCGATCTGCGGAGGTGTATGCAGATTCCCTGTGAGAGTGTTAAGACAGAATTGCGATACAATGCGGGCGTGCTTATCGGGATCGGAAACAAACCATCTGACCAAAATGTCCTGAACATCCTCCCTCCGGCCGTGTTCTCGTAAGAAATGCATGGCACCAAAATTGTGCTCAGAAGGCACAATAAGGAATGTAAGGTCAAGGCTGCTGATGGCCTCAGACAGGCCTTCCCGATCGCCTGATAGGTTGAGGTACACGAGGTGAGAAAACTGCAGACTGATACTTTCCGGATAGAGGTTGAGCCCTTCTTCAATCAGAAAACGGGCTTTCTCCAGATTCTGATGTTTTAAATAGCTGTCAATGTTGAGACGATAAAATAATTGCGTCCGGTCAGGATGACTGATAAGACCAGCTATCCGCTCAAGTTTGCGGTACTGGCTGGCGTTATATAGCGCTTCACACAGCGTCTCCATCAGCGGGGAACACCACACTTCTGGCCTGTCACCGACGATTTTTTCCAGCAGAGTTGCGGCTTCGAATGGGCGTTTTAACTGCAGCATCTCTTTTGCCAGCACTTGCATGAAGTGAGGATTGAGGTCACCAAAATCTTTCCGGCAATTCAGCGTATCCACAGCGTTTTTCAGCGTTTCCGCCGACGTCTGCGCGTTGAAGACACACTCGATAACGCAAAAGACCGCATCAGTTAGAGTTCCTTGACTTCTCTGTACGCAGCCGCCGTGGCGCGTCCATTCCCTGAGCTTATCTATATATCCGGATCGCATTAGCAGAAAAAAATCCTCTTCGGATATCTGCACATTGTTTTCAAGCCAGACCTCATCTCTCTTCTGACCGTGAGCATCAGCATTTTCGGGCGGCTTAACGCCGGAAAACGATCTTAACCTCGCTGCAAATTCAGCATTCAGATTGTCTATCATCTCAATGTGGGCGAGACAAAACTCTACGAGCGCCGGGTCGTCAGCCAGCACATAATCAAAAACCGGTAATAGGATGTTATACAGGCGCCGGTCACGTCCGCTGGTCATCTCTGACAGGACCAGCGTGTCTTGAATCAGCTTAACTACTGCGTCCTTGTCAGATTGCGGGAGCAGCCAGTAGCATTGTGCGGCAATGCGTGTATTAATCTGGATGGCTTGTGCCAGTAAACTTAGCACCGCGCCGTTATAATCTTCGGCGTCTTCAGCATGAATAAAACCGGCCACTTCCGCAGCTTGCCCGCCGTTCATGAACCGGAGCAGGCCGGTTGCGAGGCCGGTAAGCTCTGGGCGCGATAGCGAATATTTTTCGGCTGTAAAGACTTTTTGAAGCTCTTCCTCGTTCCCGCATAAGCATTCAAAGTAAATCGCACGTGAATGCGCCCCGCGGCGCGGCGCAGAGCTGTATCTCTCAGTGGCTCCGGACAAATCATCCCGACGTACCTGCAGACGCAGTTGGACTGATAACGCCAGGTCGGCAAGGTCGTTACTGTTTGCCTTGCATGCAATACGCTGGAGCCTTTGACTGTTAATGTTGTCATAACGACCGTCAATGACGTCACACAGGTTAGCGAGTACAGTAATCAGATCATCGCTGTCCTGAACACCAAAGCTGACGTGTTGCAGACCGGCCAACTTTTTGCGGGCATCATTGAGGCGGAACCCGGCGATATCATCCAAGATAATACGCATGGCTTCCCCAAGATTTTCAGGCATGAGGCCCATATGAAAATGGCTGCCCCGTATGTCGAAGTTGTCACCGGCGAAATTGTTTCCCGGCCCATAGTGGGCCTGAAAAACAGATGCCTCCGGTTTATCGGCCATATTTATTCCCGCCGACGTTGTCTCCGCTGCCATAGTGTATCTGAGTCAGGGTGCGATCCTGCTGAGGAAGATTGCTGAGCATTTCCACTAGTGCCGGCTCACTTTTAATTTTTTCCTCAATGGCGTATTCGCTCATGCTCCGGTTGATGTCCATCTGACTGATCTTCTCGGCGATGAGCTCCGCATGGCGTTCGCTCGTAATGTACTGTGTAAGGGTATCTTTGACTTTTTCACAACTGAGCACGGCACCTGCCTTTACTAGGTCATAAACGGCACTGGAGATAAGTGACATCATGATGGGATCCATTTCTTCATTCCTCGGGTAAATATCAGTGAGCGCGGATTATGCGATAATCGAAACGAACGCGGTAACTTCTTGGTACCGTTCTCATCTAAGTGTATCGTCCTTGTCCAGCCCCCCTATTCGGATCTTTCTTGTGACTAAGATTTATCGCAGGTTAATACATCATATAGAGCAGGGTGAATCTTAACTACTATATATAGAAAAAAGGGGCCCTTAGAACTAAAGACAGATAATGTTCCCTCCCATACCTGCAGTTTGGCAGCGTAGGCATCTGAGGTCTAGGTCACTATCACGACGAATATTAGTAAAAGGCTTTACCCATCCGAAATCGCTTTACTTGAGGCGCACCACCTGACTCTCCGACGGTACCGGAGTTGTTATGTCACCGGCCTGCATTAGACGACCGCGTCCGGCATACACTGTTTAATAGGCCCCACTGCGGCATTTTCATTATATTTTATGACAGTCTATTAGATAACAGCAGCGTGCGTATTTTTTCCAGCAACACGGGCAATTATCACTTATTGCTCCGATTTATTAAGAATGTCCGCTCTTGGCACAAAGCGGACCCTCAATTCGTTCAGATTGAACAGTGTTACGTATCGTCTGCTTCATACAGAGTCGTAAATTG
>NZ_JAALFQ010000025.1:0-5559 GCF_011800365.1 Pantoea sp. EKM103V
TGTTTGATGTCAGCCTGGGAAGGGGTTTAGAAGTCTCGCTGTGGTTGCAGGTGATGAACGTCCGCTATGAGCGAGAAACGGACATTCCTAATAGCATTCTGTGTGAGTTATTGGGGAGCTGGTCAAGTAGGAGATGCCATCTTATCGTTACATTCTCGAAAAGACTGATTAGGTCTCCCTTATCTAATGGCATGAAAACATTCAGCTGGAAATCTCGCTGTTGATGCATCTTATCTCTGTAAGCGCAGCAGCGTTATAATCAACGGAATGATTAACCCATAATATTGCGCTACCAAAAAATTCAACGACCTACATAATCATCTTGCCAATATTCTCTCGCTGTTTATCACTTAGGCTGTCCCACCAGTAAGGAGATGAGTATGTATTTTCAGCTTTTTTTGAAGAAAAAATACAGGAGAGTATTGGAAATCCTATCAGTTGGAACCTTAATTATTGACCGTACGAAACGTCTGATAATTGCTGAAGTTCCTGGCCAGCTGAACAACTATATATCCGTTACCTTCGCCGGAAGAAGCATTGAAGCAGACCTGCTTCGCCGATACGGTAAGATTGTTTAAATCCTCAATCTCAGTGTCATCGAAATCTCTCTGGTGATCCTGTCATCAGCTATAAGCTGACGCTGCCGGGCGACAGCCTAGGCCTCATGACACTGGAGCTGCTACCCACCTTGGTCAGTGAAATCCGGGGTCGCGAACAATGATAAACTTTCTGGCTGGTTCCCGGTGTGACGGACTGGCCGGTAAACCGACTGTGCGAGCTGCTGTCCTTGAAAGCAGCGCTCAGCGCTGCCTGAATTTCAATGATCTGTATGTGACGCTTATATATAAATTTACCATCCAATTACTCGAACGCCGTGCCTTTCGTCTGCTTCCCAATCAGGTCGCTCACCTGACATGATCGCCCTGCGATTATCTGCGCTTGGTTTAGTCGTAATTCCCGGATAAGGTTTGCTTTCAGATATTTTAGGAAGCGACTCTGCGTTGTCTGTTGAGCACCCACTCAATATCATAACTGCCACTATAATTACTCTTTTCATTACGAAAATTTCCCTTTTTATATAAAGAAGAAGCTTATAAATTCTGTGCCAAAATATATAGTTTTTTGTTCTGACGCCATTATGTCTGACCTCATAGCAATCCAGTCCAGAGCGAATCTGGTGCAAACAGGAGGTTACCAAGCCCCTTCTCTAACTCTTAAGACAGATGCTAATCCCTCACCGCTAAGTTTGCATGATTGGTGTGCAAGGATGGATGCGAACCAGGGTTAACCTGCTGCAGCCATCAGACCTTTAAGCGTATATGTATTTAGCGTACAAATCTTCCGCTACGTACGAGCAGTCGGAAATTGGACAGCCTTCTGATCACCCTGATTTCCCGGCATGCAGGGATGTATACAGCCAGCACTTCGGGTACCAAACGGTTGTCAAGTGACTCAGATTTAGTGAAAATAGGCTCACATTATTCTGTCCGGCTTGCCATACTTTTTATACGACTCATAATAACAGAAAATCAGCATTATCATTGAGCAGCAAGTTCAGGTTTACCTTCCTATTGATTTGTCAACATTTGCCATAGAAACTCTTCGATCATAGCATGATAAAACGCTACCTGGCTATTCTCTGGTGCGCTACCGTGACCAGCCCCGGTTTCTTCATACAGCCAGACATTGTTATGGCCCTGCTGCTTCATCCGGGCCACCATTTTTCTAGCATGTGCAGGACTGACGCGGTCATCCTGCGTGCCTGTGGTAAACAGTACCGGCGGATAGCTCTTATCAGAAGATACTTTGTCGAATGGTGAATAGTTTTGCAGCCATTGCCACTCTTCAGCAATATTCGGATCTCCGTATTCAGCAATCCATGAGGCTCCCGCCAGCCAGCGATGGTAGTTGATCATATCCAGAAGCGGGACTTCGCATAATAGTGCCCCAAAGAGCTCGGGATAGTCCGTCAGCATGTTGCCAATCAGCAGACCACCATTGCTTCCTCCCTGTGCCGCCAGTCGGCCAGCACAGGTCACTCTGCGGAACACCAGATCCCTGGCCACAGCCGCAAAATCTTCATAAGCCCGGTGTCGGTATTGTTGCAGTGCTGCCTGGTGCCACTCCGGACCATATTCGCCACCCCCACGAATATTTGCCACTACATAGACGCCCCCTTTTTGTAGCCATGTTGAGCCTTTCGCCCCCAGATATTCGGGCGTTAAAGAGACTTCGAAACCTCCATAACCATACAGCAGGGTAGGATGCTTACCCGTGAGCTCCAGCCCTTTGGCTGCTATCTGAAAATAAGGAATATGCGTACCATCCAGTGACGGGGTAAAGTGTCGTGTGACCTCAAAATCTGTTTTATCAAAACACGCCGGTTCCTGCTTCACCACACTGAGAGTTTTTTCATCCAGATCGCCATAATTAAGGCAACAGGGCTGCAGAAAACCGTGACTCACCAGTTGATAGCGGTTGTTCTCTGTATTAATGCCTGAAGCCGAAATCGTCGTGAAGTCAGATAATGTCAGCATTTGAACGCGGCTCCACAGTCCGTTCTTCGATTGTAAAATTTCAACACTCCCGACCACATCCCGGGTGAGGTTGAGGATTAGATAATCCCGGGTCCGACTGTAACTCTGTAGCGTAGTACGCACATCCGGTGTGAATAGCACGGTGAAGTTTCGCTGACCCTGTTGAAAAGAGGCAAAATCTATCGCCAGCAAAGCCCCGGGCGGATAGGTTTTATCCGCTATTCTCCAGGCTGTTGTAAGTGTGACAAGCAGCCAGGCATTAAAAAATCCGCAAGATGCATCTCCCGGAATGTCTATGGATATCAGCTCTCCCTTCGCGGTCAGCTGGTATGTGCGGCTGTGATAAAAATCTCGGCAGCACTTCACTAATGTTTTTTCGAATCCTTGGGTGTGGTCACGCCATGCTGAAACCGTCATATCGGTTGTTTGCCCGGCGTAAATCAGGGCAGCATCCTGCGGTAAAGTGCCTCGCTGCCAGCAGCTGACGCAACGTGGATAACCTGATGTCGTGAGTGTATCGCCGCCCGCATCAAGTGACAGCAAGAGGTGATTTACGTCAAGCCAGGCGACTGAACTTTTGCTTTCTGGCAGAAAAAAACCGTCGCTGATAAAGGTTTTTTCGATCAGGTCGAACTCGCGAATTTCGCAGGCATCGCCACCGCCCGATAAAAAAACAAGTGCACGCGTGAAATCAGGATAAAGCAGGTCTGCGCCTTGATAGCTCCAGTTAGCACCTTCCTCTTCATTAAGGCAATCAATATCCAGCACAGTTTCCCATGCAGGCACTGTTGTCAGATAGGATGTTTCGTGGGTACGCCGCCAGATACCACGAGGATGGTTGTCATCCCGCCAGAAGTTATAAACGGTATCGTGATAATGGTCGCCCTAGGGGATGTTCTCCTGATCATTTAACGACCGGAGGATGGTCTGCTTTCTCTCCTGAAAACGCATGCTTCGGGCAAATTTCTCCATAGTGTGGTGGTTTTGTTCGGCAACCCAACGTAGTGCTGCATCGTCATGAGGTGACTCGAGCTTGCTGAGTAAATCCTGCAAATAATCTTGCTCCATCACGAGTCCTTTTGTTGAAAATCCAGGATTGAAGATATTAGGTGGATGCGTATATGATGGCATGGTGTGCGTTGCTGAAAAAGCCCCAGCGCTGGTTGCCATCTTTAGCTGAAGTTAGGCACCTCAGCGCTTATCCGCCGGCTTAACGCATTGCTGAGTGACGCTGTACGTGAAGAAAACCGGCTTGAAAAAAACCAGCATCGAATACTTCGTCTGACGTCATCACCGCATGTTCAGGCTTCCCCGGGAAGAGGTGAAAGCTACGGAGCAGTTGATTACAACTCACATCAAAGCTTTTGTGTGTATTTGTGATTTTAATCAATTGCCAGTCGGTTGCTATCACCCCAGTTCCTATAATGAAAATTTTAAAATAAAAATCAGTATTCCACTCTTACCTGATAAGCTGAAATCTCTCAAGAGTCTCATGTGGCACAGAGCGGACACATCAGCAAAAAAGGTCTGCTATGAGCGAGAAGCGGACGTTTAAAAAAGTGATATTTGTTAGATTGATTATGTGGAACTAAATGATTAGCATCTGCTCTTTCGGACTAAGAAAGTGACTGTTAACGACTCCCTCTTCGCTCTCGCGGTACTGTTACTTACCCTGACTCCCGGCCTTGATACGGCACTTATTCTGCGCACCGCTTGTGCTGAAGGCGGCAAAAAAGCTTTTTACGCTGCGCTTGGCATTGATGCTGGCTGTTTTTTATGGGGTGCGCTGGTCGCGTTAGGTCTTGGGGCTCTTCTGGCAGTTTCAGAGATGGCTTACACGGTGCTTAAAATTTGTGGCGCGGTCTACCTGAGCTGGCTGGGCTTATAACTGCTGATACGTCCCCGATCATCTTTCAGTGATGGTGATGACAACAACGTTTCTCAGGGGAGCTGGTTTATCAGAGGAATGCTGGGGAATGTGCTCAATCCCAAAATGGGCATTTTTTATGTCTCTTTTTTGCCACAATTCATACCTGTCGGTCACTCACCTTTAATATGGACTTTTATCCTGGTCAGCATCCACGTAGCTATTGGGACTATATGGTCAGTCACTCTCATTTTATCCACGCATTTTGCGTCAGCAGTATTGAAGAAAAGTCGTGTTGTCCGGGTGATGTACAAGGCAACAGGGGGCTTGTTTTTATGCTTCGCGGCTAAACTTGCTATTAGCACGAGGTAGCTCTGAACTGGCTGGCGTTGTCCGCTTCAGGCACAAAGCTGACTGACGCCAGGCTAATATTTTCTATAAGCAGACATATGCCAGAGGATTGGTGTTTCTTGTAAACCTCAATTTTGGATAGAATAAACTGCGAAAACGCATTTCAAAAGGAAACTGAAAATGAAAAAAATGATTGCTCTCTCTCTGGTAATTTTTCCACTTACGCAGGCAGTAGCAGCCGACTGTGGCGAGGCGCAGACTCAGTCTGAAATGAATCAGTGCTTTTCTGCAGACTACAAAGAAGCAGATAAAGCTCTAAATAGTGCATACCAAAAGGTCCTGAAACTCACATCAGGTGAACAACGAAATCTGCTGCAGTCCTCACAGAAAAAATGGATCAGCTATCGTGACGCTGATTGTAAGTTTCAGACTTATAAATCAAGTGATGGCTCAGTAAGCCCGATGAATACTGCCATTTGTCTTCAGACCAAAACAGAACTGAGAACTAAAGAGCTTGAAAGTATGTTGAAATGTCCTGAAGGTGATGTAAGTTGCCCGCTGTAAAACCTTCTGTACTTCAGACATCTTTTAGGCTTAAGACCATTTAGATCCCTTCAAGTCCTCATTCTGAAATAGCCTCCTGATGGAGGCTATTCCTAATTTTAAAAATATTAGCTGATGTGCACCTTGATAATGAATCCAGTGTTAGGTTAACAATGTCCGCTTCTGGCACAAAGCGGACCCTCAATTCGTTCAGATTGAACAGTGTTACGTATCGTCTGCTTCATACAGAGTCGTAAATTG
>NZ_JAALFQ010000026.1:0-4878 GCF_011800365.1 Pantoea sp. EKM103V
TCAGAAGTGAAACGCCGTAGCGCCGATGGTAGTGTGGGGCCTCCCCATGCGAGAGTAGGGAACTGCCAGGCATTATATAAGTGAAGAAGCCCCGCACCGACGTGCGGGGCTTTTTTACGTCTGCCGATCGTGAAAAACCGCCTTCGGACCCCGAAAACTGCCTGAGAACACATCTCCGATACGGTAAACTACGGCCAGATAACTCAGTTAAGGCCGTCAAATGTCCAGCCAGCATCCCTCCTTAAAAGCCGACAATACACTTGGGCTTGAAGTACACACACAAAAACGCATCGTCGCTGAGACGCCTGCCGCCATTCTGGCTGCATGGCAGGCCAGCCAGCAGGATCAAACGCCTTTCCTTGTGCTCGGTGAAGGCAGCAATGTCCTCTTTCTGGATGATTTTGCCGGAACCGTGGTACTGAACCGCATTAAAGGCATCACCATTCAGGATGAATATGAGAGCTGGAAACTGCATGTCGGAGCCGGTGAGAACTGGCATGAGCTGGTCAAAAGTACCCTGGAAAAAGGGATCGCCGGACTGGAAAATCTGGCGCTGATCCCGGGCATGACCGGCTCGGCACCGATTCAGAATATTGGTGCTTACGGCGTGGAGTTAAAAGATGTCTGCGAATATGTGGATGTGCTTAATCTGCACAGTGGCGAAATAGAACGTCTGGATCGTGAAGCCTGTGAGTTTGGCTACCGCGACAGCATTTTCAAACACCGTTATCAGTCAGGCTATGTCATCGTCGCAGTCGGGCTATGCCTGCCTAAGCAATGGCAGCCTGTCCTGACCTATGGCGATCTGAAAACACTGAATCCTGCCATCGCCAGTGCCTGGGATGTCTATCACGCTGTGTGTCAGATGCGTCAGAGCAAGTTACCGGATCCGAAAGTCACCGGAAATGTCGGCAGCTTTTTTAAAAATCCGGTGGTGACGCAGGCGCAGTGCAGCGCTCTGCTGGCCCGGTTCCCCGCCATGCCGCACTATCTGATGCCAGAGGGTGAAACGAAGCTGGCAGCGGGCTGGCTGATCGATCAGTGCCAGCTTAAAGGCTATCGCATCGGGGGCGCAGCTGTTCATCAGCAGCAGGCTCTGGTGCTGATCAATGCTGACCATGCCCTGCCTGCCGACATCGTGGCGCTGGCCAGAGCGGTACGCGCCCGGGTAGGGGAGAAGTTTGATGTCTGGCTTGAGCCTGAAGTCCGGTTTATTCAGGCACAGGGTGAATGCAATGCCGTCGAGGTGATCGCATGAAAGACCACAATGTCCCGTTAAAGCTGGTCGATATTTTGTCTGACGGTGAGTTTCACTCTGGCGAGCAGCTGGGTGAGACGCTGGGAATGAGCCGGGCTGCCATCAACAAGCATATCCAGACACTGAAAAGCTGGGGACTTGATGTCTATACCGTCACCGGTAAAGGCTACAGTCTGCCTGCGCCAATCCAGCTACTGGATGAGCAGGCGATTCTCGCGCAGGTTGAGCAGGGCAATGTCTCGGTGATACCGGTGATTGACTCAACGAATCAGTACCTGCTGGAGCGCATGCATGACATGCCTTCTGGTGCTGCCTGTATTGCTGAATATCAGCAGGCGGGTCGGGGACGCCGGGGCCGTCAGTGGTTCTCTCCATTTGGCGCTAACCTCTATATGTCGATGTACTGGCGCCTGGAACAGGGCCCCGCAGCGGCGATGGGCCTCAGCCTGGTCATTGGTATCATCATGGCGGAGACATTACGCTCGCTGGGCGCAGATGAGGTCCGGGTAAAATGGCCGAATGACATCTATCTCAACGATCGCAAACTGGCGGGTATCCTGGTTGAACTGACCGGGAAAACGGGCGATGCTGCGCAGATTGTGATCGGTGCAGGTATCAATCTGGCAATGCGAACTGCTGACGCCTCCCAGATTAATCAGGGCTGGATTAACCTGCAGGAAGCCGGAGTAACGGTGAATCGCAACGAGCTGGCAGCTCGTCTGATTAATCGTCTGCGCGAGGCACTGCCACTCTTTGAGCAGGAGGGGTTAGCGCCCTTTGTGGCACGCTGGGCCGCGCTGGACAACTTCATTAACCGGCCTGTTAAGTTGCTCATCGGCGAACGCGAAGTGCACGGTATTGCGCGCGGTGTTGACAGCCAGGGGGGGCTGTTACTGGAACAGGATGGCGAAATAAAGGCATGGGTTGGCGGAGAGATATCGTTACGTCCTGTCTGAATAAAAAAAGCCTGCATGAAAGCAGGCTTTTTTTATCACTGGCGTTATTTACGCAGACGGACTTTATCAACAGCGTGATCGCCGCTTTTCGTCATAATCAGGCTGGCTCTCTCTCGTGTCGGCAGAATATTTTCCTGCAGATTAAGCCAGTTAATCTCTTTCCACAGGTTACCCGCTATCTCAACGGCTTCCGCCTCGGAGAGCTGGGCATAGTGATGGAAGTAGGAGTCGGGGTCGGTAAAGGCACCCTGGCGGAATTTCAGGAAGCGATTGATGTACCAGCTTTGCAGAAGATCTTCTTCTGCATCGACATAGATTGAGAAATCGACGAAGTCAGAAACAAAGACGTGATGGGGGTCATGTGGATAGTCCATTCCGCTCTGTAAGACGTTGAGCCCCTCAAGAATCACAATATCCGGCTGCTGTATAACTTTATCGCCATCAGGGATAACGTCGTAAATCAGATGCGAATAGACCGGAGCGGTAACCTGACTGGCTCCTGACTTTAAATCTGAGACGAAATTGACCAGCCGGTGCATATCGTAGGATTGCGGGAATCCTTTCTTCTTCATTAAGCCACGCTCTTTGAGCACGGCATTAGGATGCAGGAAGCCATCCGTGGTGATTAATTCCACCTTGCGATGTTCAGGCCAGCGGCTGAGCAATGCCTGCAATACACGTGCTGTCGTACTTTTACCGACGGCAACGCTACCTGCAATACTGATGATGTAAGGGATCTTCTGCCCGTTGGTGCCCAGAAACTGCTCCAGTACAGCCTGCCGACGCACATTTGAACTGATATAGAAATTAAGCAGGCGCGAAAGAGGCAGATAAATTTCTGCCACCTCTTCCAGAGAGAGGTCCTCGTTGATGCCTTTCAGCTGCGCAATCTCTTCCTCTGATAGCGTCATAGGAACGGAATCACGTAATGCCGCCCACTGCTCACGAGTGAATTCTAGGTAGGGCGTTGTCAGGGGAGTAGTTTTATCCATAAGCATGCATCTGACCGCAAATTCATTGCTATCACCGGCGTGTTATCCGATAAGCAGGACAACGCAGGTGATTTGAATCACGAATCGCTGGTTTATCAGTGAGAACAATGGGCTGGAGGGTATCACCAGTATGGCTTTTAACAGAAGTAAAAAGATAACTGTGATCTCGCTTTCGTCGGTATAGCCACAAAACGCGCCATTACCCAAGCCATTAACGACTTTATAACAGACAATAAGCCTGTAAAGCCGTTACAGGCGTCTTCCCGCCCATAGTGCGTAACACACTTGTTACCTGTCCCGGTGGCAATGCCAGGCATTAAGGCCTGTAAGGAAGCGAATGCGATATCCCCTCAATAAGCACACCATCCGGACCCTTCTGCCGGGCGCTGTTGAAGAAAAGGGATATTGTCTGCAGGAAATATCGGCCTGTGAGCTTAGCCTCTAACCCAAAATCATCCTGACGTGACGAAAAAAGCGTCAGTCAGCGCATGGGCAGGATCTTTTTTCAGGAATAAGCGAAATAATCGGCGTAAGAACGCTGGGGGCAGGCATCGTAAAAAGAGGGGCAGGGGGGGAGTGGAGCCAGAGTAAAGTCGAGAAAATAGGGCCTGGCTGGACAAATATTCCGCAGAAAACCACTAAAATGCGATGATTTGCACAAATAGTAAGCGATAGAAAAAAATATGCGATTTTTTAGTTGCATCCGAACGCCGACCTTCCTAGAATGCGCGTCACTTGATGCCGGCTTAGCTCAGTTGGTAGAGCAACTGACTTGTAATCAGTAGGTCACCAGTTCGATTCCGGTAGCCGGCACCAATCAAGTAGGTGGGATTCCCGAGCGGCCAAAGGGAGCAGACTGTAAATCTGCCGTCACAGACTTCGAAGGTTCGAATCCTTCTCCCACCACCATCCCGACCTCGCGGTTGGGTTCAGATAAACGGCCTGTTTATCTGTCAGGTGAGTCACTTCTCACCCTGAATTCAGACTGAGCGTTAGCGAAGTCAACGTCGGTCAGCTTCGCTGACGGACAGTAGGTAGCAGAGGCATTCTCTGTTATCTGCAAGCTACAGAAAGAACAGGTAGCCGAGTTCCAGGATGCGGGCATCGTATAATGGCTATTACCTCAGCCTTCCAAGCTGATGATGCGGGTTCGATTCCCGCTGCCCGCTCCAGATGTGCTGATATGGCTCAGTTGGTAGAGCGCACCCTTGGTAAGGGTGAGGTCCCCAGTTCGACTCTGGGTATCAGCACCACTTCCTTTAATCTCCCTCCTGATTTTCTCTGTAACTTCCTTGCAGTCAGGCATTGCCTGGTTAATGTGATGATATCATTGATATATCCGTGTCTTAGAGGGACTAGCGATGGCTAAAGAGCAATTTCAACGTAACAAACTGCACGTAAACGTGGGCACCATCGGTCACGTTGACCACGGTAAAACCACCCTGACTGCAGCAATCACTACCGTACTGGCTAAAACCAACGGCGGCCAGGCGCGTGCATTCGACCAGATCGACAGCACCCCTGAAGAAAAAGCCCGCGGTATTACCATCAACACCGCACACGTTGAGTATGAGACTGCTTCACGTCACTACGCTCACGTTGACTGCCCAGGCCACGCCGACTATGTGAAAAACATGATCACCGGTGCTGCGCAGATGGACGGCGCGATCCT
>NZ_JAALFQ010000027.1:0-3178 GCF_011800365.1 Pantoea sp. EKM103V
CTGGCAAAAAAGGGCTCAAATCCTTCTTCACGCAGTTTATCCAGCAGGGTAATGGTCGGAATATAGGTATAACGCTCAGAACGCGAATCATGCTTTTCTGCAGAAAACGCGCTCGGAACAATGCGCATCAGCTCGTCGTTATTCAGCGGGCTGTTTTTACGGATAGCGGTCGGGGCGGCATAGCGGGAAGCAAAACGGACCATAATTAATTACCTCTTAAATCTGAGTGTCAGCAGTGAAATAAAAAACGGTTTATAAAGCGGCCAGCGCTTCGCGGAATATCAGGTAACCGGTGTCGTACTCATACAGCGCCAGCGGCCAGCCGTTGTGCAGGTAAACGATCGCCGCTTCAGGCTCCTCCGTGGGCTCCTCCAGCGCATCGAGCTCAGCCAGCTGCGCACCATTAACCCCGCTGATGCCGGTGAACACGCCATGCCTGTGCAGGTGATCGTACAGATCGCGAAACTGCGCCGGACTGAGCGCCCCGCCCTGCTTTTCCGCGCATGTTTTGGGAGATTCTGGCGTGGCGGTTTTGACGTTGACGTTCTGTGTGTTCATGGCATTTCTCCTGCTCAGGTGGGTTGTCATGTTTCGGTCGATCCAGTCGCGGCAGAGGGCAAAGGAGCAACGGCAGGCGGCAGATGCAAGGGCGCCGCAGGCGTGCATTTCACCCTTGCAGCTGACGAATGACGGTGCTACGACCAGCCCTCCGCGCCTGGACTGACCGGAACAGGCCCGCCGCGCGCGAAAACGGCACGAACACACCCCGGACGGCTATGCCGGTCCGGTCCTCAGCGGCCACGGCCTTTCGTGGCCAGTGAACGCACCGGCGCAAGCCGGTTGCAGGGGTTGCGTCAGCGATGGACACCCGCAGGGCAGAGACGGCCTGCCGGCTCTGTGCGCAGCATGACAGCGCGCCCGGACGCCCGGGGAGACAGCGTTTCAGTGCGCGGGACAGGGCATTGCGGAACGCCGGAAGAAAACATAACGACGTGGATTATCCAGACATCACAACTCCTGCTCAGCGCCTGACGGCATCCGGACAGCGCTGAAAGCGGGGGTGATAACAGGATGAACCTTCAGAATCATGCCGGGAGATGGCACCTGCGAATGTTTTCGCGATGGAGGCAGGACGGTGCGTCAGCACCGTCTTTTATCCGGGGCCGGACGGCCCCGCGGGGTTATGCTGTGCGGCCCCTGCTCATGTGTCCGCTTCGCAGCCGTAGTGCTGTGCAGCCGAAACCAGCAGCTCACAGAACGGCATGCCCGTTCCGCCACACAGGTGCATCAGGTCAGCCAGTAAATCCACCACGGCGGTGGCGGCCGGTTCCTCATCGGCATCGAGGCCGGTGCAGCGCGCAAAGGTGACGAGCGCGGCAGCAGCAGCGCCTGCCCGGCCAGCATTGTCTGCTTCAGACGGCATCCCGTCTGCGTTCTGGTGCGCCAGGCAGGCGAGATCAGCAAACGTCATCGTGTCGTCAGCCATCAGGGAAGTCGTGGTATTCTGCATAATGTATTCCTCTCAGTCAGGGTGATCAGGGCCGGTCTGACCGGCCCTGCGGCATCAGATAGTGACCCGGCGATTCCAGGTAGCTTTCCAGTCGATATAGTTTCCCTCGCGCAGCGGCGTCAGCTTCACCAGGTTTTCCGCCAGCCCGTTCATGATTAGGATGCGCTCAACCGCCTCAAACCAGCCCTCCCCGCTGCCGACCGGAAACCACAGGTTCGAATTGTCACCGCTGAGCAGCGGATGATCGCAGAAGTGCACGCCCCGGCCCTGCGGCGTTTCGCTCCCCGTCACGATGCCTGACGCGCGCACCGTTTCGGTCAGGGCACTGCAGGCCAGCCGTTCAGCGATATCAGACCAGCACCACTCTCCGTCCGGCACCGGCAGCTCAGCATGCCGCAGCGACTGACCGCCCGCCCGCGCGGCAAGCCGGGCGATATCGGCCACCCCGGTCTCTGCGGATGCGCCGTCCGCCTCGCAGATATAGTGCCCGTTGTGCCAGAAGGATTCGGCCCCGTTGTCGAGGCGGATCAGGCAGTATCGGCCCAGCGCGCGGGCGATATCCTCATGCGTCACCGGTGACGCCGCACCGGCCGGATGCTGCTGCACGATCATGCTGCTCATGGCTGCACCTCCAGCTGGCTCTTAACGGTGGTCATGAACTGCTGCCACAGCGAAAACGGCATGGCGGGTACATGTGCCAGCCGTCCGCTGCGCAGGGCGTTTACAAACGAAGTGGCATGTGCGACGATTTGTGAGTCAAAATTCATATCTACTACCCATTGGTTGGTTTTGATGAGGCCGCCAGCGCGAACTGGCGACCGTGAAAAGAGCAGGCTCCGGCCTGCTTTTTTTACGCCTGCGGATTGTTCTGCGCACCTCCTGCCTGTTGTGCGACGTCAGCGGCAAGGCGGTCTGCCAGCAGGCTGCTTGCCCTGCCCCATGCCACCTCTCCCGCCGTGCCGAAGCGGTCGTGTACGATGTGACTCGCCGCTATCCACGCGCGGAATGAGGGCAGCGGCAGCGCGCCGTCCCGTACCGTGTCTGCCACCTGCTGCGCCATGTCGTGCAGCGTGAACCACAGGAATTCATGCTGCTCACGTTCGCTGAACCGGCGCTGCGCCAGCTCCGTGAGTGCCTTCAGGCTGTCCGCCAGCTGCGGCGCTAATCCGCTGATCCCGGCGTCTGCTGCGTTCTGTGTTTTCATTCCGCTCCCTCCCCCGCTCACGCAATATCCGCCAGGTGCATTCCCCGGCCCGCTTTCAGCAGCATTCCCAGCTCGCGGCAGGCCAGCCGCCAGGCTTCTTTACCGGTGCCATCGCACTGGTCACATACCAGCGGACCGGCGGCAAGCCACGCCTGCCAGGCCGTCAGGGGCATCCGCGGGCGGTAGCATGACCAGTCTGTTACAGCGTTGCAGACCTGCTCAGCCAGGCAAAGCAGGCCGCCGTAAAGCAGTTCTGCGCGGTCATCCAGCGTCATGCGCTCCGTGCGCAGCCCGGCCAGAAAATCCAGGTCTCCCGCCAGCGCCGGACTCACGCCCGCGAGGGTGTGGCCGTTAACCCATGTTTTGGGAGATTCTGGCGTGGCGGTGTTGACGTTGACGTTCTGTGTGTTCATGGCATTTCTCCTGCTCAGGTGGGTTGTCATGTTTCGGTCGATCCAGTCGCG
>NZ_JAALFQ010000028.1:0-2283 GCF_011800365.1 Pantoea sp. EKM103V
GTCAGCGATGGACACCCGCAGGGCAGAGACGGCCTGCCGGCTCTGTGCGCAGCATGACAGCGCGCCCGGACGCCCGGCGGGACAGCATTCTGCCGGCGACAGAGGGCATTTCGGGTCTGAGATGGGGAACGAGTAAGGTATTGATGAGACTTAAATTCAGCGAGCAGCCAGATTTAAAGCCGATGAAGTAAACAGATGCTCGCTGAAAAATTATGCTTGAAGATTGAACCGCAGGACAGCTGGCAGGAGAATCAGGCGCAGCCAGAGAACCGGAGTGAATGGGCCAGTACCCTGTTATTCCTGCCCGGTTAATATCAGCGGACTAACCAGGATACTTCTGTTCGCCAGGTTAATTTACACATACAGAAGACTGAATCAGACCATCATCCATTCTGTCGCATTGTGCTGTTCTGTCCTGATTGCTCCACCATACAGTTGCCGTTCCTGCCAGCACGCCAATCAGACAACCCGTGATAAATCCTTTCCGCGTTTTTACCAAAGCAGCCCCTGCAAATCCGCCACCACAGGCACACAATATAAATACGAAAATGTGCATTACAGCTCGGATCATCTCCATGATTTCTCCCGACTAATTATCAATATTTTCATATCAGCACACCCATTGTTAATGCCCCGGCTCCATGCCAGGTGCAAGTTATGCAGAGTGACCCTGAGTCACACTTTTAGAGCCGTATTTTTATACACTACCCCCCTGTCTGTCATGAATAAAAACCGCTTCTGACAGGTGTTGATTGCACTCTTCTTTTCCCCTGCAGCGGACGGAGGCCGCGCCGTCAGGCGTGCCCTGCCGCCTGCGCGCCGCAGGCGCAGGGGGTTTTGCGCACCAGGAGGGTAGTGGCGGGCCTCCCTCCCCGGCCCCCTTTGTTACTGGTTAATGGCAAGGTATGCGCGCCTGAGTGCCGCCTGAATCGCGTCCGTTTGTCTGCCTGCGCCTGCATCCGGCAGCCTGCCCGCCGCCTGCATCAGTATTTCCAGGTCACCGGCTGACAGGGTCACGGGCCGGCTGCGCTGTCCGGCGGCGTAGCGGATATTATCAGCCAGCTCGCGGAGGGTTTCGGCTCCCACACCCGCCTCGTGCTGCGCATCCCTGTCCCACGTGGCGAGGTCACAGACGATTTCGGCGGCGGTTTCCACCGTTACGTGCTCCTCCCCCATAACCCGTATCACGTCTTCTTTACGCCAGATAATCAGCGTGATTTTCTTATCGCCCTTAAACTGAATTTTCAGGTCGTTACACAGCTGGCTTACGGTTCCGTACATGGTTTTCTCCTTACCGGGGCGGCCCTGCCGCCCCGTGCTGTCAGATATATGTTTATTCGCCGCTCTGCTCTCTCAGCAGCGCGCTGATCCGAAAGAGCGCCGCCGTTTCCGCCGGGAAGCGGCGGGCAGATGCCCCTTCTCCGTTCTGCGCATCCTCAAGCCGCATGAAGTCCCACGCCACCCTGATCGCCGTCTCAAGCGCGGCGGCGGGCACGGTCGCCACGCGGGCCTGTTTTTCCTCCTCGCGGATGTTCTCCAGCACCGCCTGAAGGGTTTCCAGGCTCACGCCATAATCGTGCTGCGCGTCCAGCCCGCTGATTTGCTGCACGATATCAGCGGCGGTTTCTTCCGTTACGCTTTCGTCGTCGAGAACAGCCAGCACATCCTCTTTTGTCCAGACAATCAGCGTCATAAGCTCGTCAGATTTGTAACGCTGTAATAATCGGGCGCAGAGTTCATTAACGGTTCCGTACATGGTTTTTTTCCTTTTAAACAGGGGCGGTATTGCCGCCCCGCTGGTTATCAGTTCAGGGCGCAGAAAATGGCGGCGGCTTCGGGATGGGTTTTCACGCACTCCATCAGCTGGCGGTGGCGCTGGCAGAAATGCGCACTCAGTTCTTCGTCGTCGTGGCGGTCATACAGCCAGCTGCGATGGTTAAGAACCAGCGCCGTGATGATGATCCCCGCCGCACCGGCGCTGATTTCCAGCTCCGTCCAGTGATACGGATTTGAATACATGTAGCGTTCCTCACCTTCCGGCTTCATGTATCCGCCGCCGCCCGGCAGCTGTACGAAGTCCCAGACCGTGCCGTCATAGTTCGCCAGGTAGCGGCTCGCGTAGAGGTACACGTTGTTTTCGGCCTGCGCGTAATCGTGGCCAAACAGGGAAGGCAGAAAACGCAGGCTGACAAAATCGGCCAGAACAGACGCCGGCTGTAAAACGTGGGGTTGTGTGTTCATCAGACATCTCCGCAGTCAGAGGGGGTTAAGGTTCCGGCCTGT
>NZ_JAALFQ010000029.1:0-2037 GCF_011800365.1 Pantoea sp. EKM103V
TAGTCGCTTAACCTCACAACCCACAGGCGTTTTTCAACGCTGCAGACTGTAAGCATTTGAGAGACTCGAACATGTCGTCATTTCATTCTTATTACGGAGAATGAACGCGTCATGTCGTTTCAATTTTCAGCTTGTTCCGGATTGTTAAAGAGCATAATACGTCACAGCACACCGTCGCCGGTACGCTCTGAGGTATTTCAGAAAAAACAGCATGTATGGTGGAGCTAAGCGGGATCGAACCGCTGACCTCCTGCGTGCAAGGCAGGCGCTCTCCCAGCTGAGCTATAGCCCCATACAGTTACTGCAGAGACCACTACTACCACTCAACCGAGTACACTTCGTGAGAAGTGCAATTCGTGCTCAGGCAAGGCATGTCTTCGCGAAGCATAGTGAACTATGCGAGCCGGAGACATAACGCAGCGTGAGTGCGAATTTGGTAGGCCTGAGTGGACTTGAACCACCGACCTCACCCTTATCAGGGGTGCGCTCTAACCACCTGAGCTACAAGCCTGTAGAGGTTTTTTCTGCTCGTGACTTTTTATCAGACAATCTGTGTGAGCACTGCGCGGGAAGGTATCTTCAGGTAAGGAGGTGATCCAACCGCAGGTTCCCCTACGGTTACCTTGTTACGACTTCACCCCAGTCATGAATCACAAAGTGGTAAGCGCCCTCCCGAAGGTTAAGCTACCTACTTCTTTTGCAACCCACTCCCATGGTGTGACGGGCGGTGTGTACAAGGCCCGGGAACGTATTCACCGTGGCATTCTGATCCACGATTACTAGCGATTCCGACTTCACGGAGTCGAGTTGCAGACTCCGATCCGGACTACGACGCACTTTGTGAGGTCCGCTTGCTCTCGCGAGGTCGCTTCTCTTTGTATGCGCCATTGTAGCACGTGTGTAGCCCTACTCGTAAGGGCCATGATGACTTGACGTCATCCCCACCTTCCTCCGGTTTATCACCGGCAGTCTCCTTTGAGTTCCCGACCGAATCGCTGGCAACAAAGGATAAGGGTTGCGCTCGTTGCGGGACTTAACCCAACATTTCACAACACGAGCTGACGACAGCCATGCAGCACCTGTCTCAGAGTTCCCGAAGGCACCAATCCATCTCTGGAAAGTTCTCTGGATGTCAAGAGTAGGTAAGGTTCTTCGCGTTGCATCGAATTAAACCACATGCTCCACCGCTTGTGCGGGCCCCCGTCAATTCATTTGAGTTTTAACCTTGCGGCCGTACTCCCCAGGCGGTCGACTTAACGCGTTAGCTCCGGAAGCCACTCCTCAAGGGAACAACCTCCAAGTCGACATCGTTTACGGCGTGGACTACCAGGGTATCTAATCCTGTTTGCTCCCCACGCTTTCGCACCTGAGCGTCAGTCTTCGTCCAGGGGGCCGCCTTCGCCACCGGTATTCCTCCAGATCTCTACGCATTTCACCGCTACACCTGGAATTCTACCCCCCTCTACGAGACTCAAGCCTGCCAGTTTCAAATGCAGTTCCCAGGTTAAGCCCGGGGATTTCACATCTGACTTAACAGACCGCCTGCGTGCGCTTTACGCCCAGTAATTCCGATTAACGCTTGCACCCTCCGTATTACCGCGGCTGCTGGCACGGAGTTAGCCGGTGCTTCTTCTGCGGGTAACGTCAATCGGCGAGGTTATTAACCTCACCGCCTTCCTCCCCGCTGAAAGTACTTTACAACCCGAAGGCCTTCTTCATACACGCGGCATGGCTGCATCAGGCTTGCGCCCATTGTGCAATATTCCCCACTGCTGCCTCCCGTAGGAGTCTGGACCGTGTCTCAGTTCCAGTGTGGCTGGTCATCCTCTCAGACCAGCTAGGGATCGTCGCCTAGGTGGGCCATTACCCCGCCTACTAGCTAATCCCATCTGGGTTCATCCGATAGTGAGAGGCCCGAAGGTCCCCCTCTTTGGTCTTGCGACGTTATGCGGTATTAGCCACCGTTTCCAGTGGTTATCCCCCTCTATCGGGCAGATCCCCAGACATTACTCACCCGTCCGCCACTCGTCACCCAAG
>NZ_JAALFQ010000003.1:0-83197 GCF_011800365.1 Pantoea sp. EKM103V
GTGGTGGGTGATGACGGGTTCGAACCGCCGACCCCCTCCTTGTAAGGGAGATGCTCTACCAACTGAGCTAATCACCCATATCTTCATACCTGTTCACTGCGGGCACCCTGTTAAGAGTGGTGGGTGATGACGGGTTCGAACCGCCGACCCCCTCCTTGTAAGGGAGATGCTCTACCAACTGAGCTAATCACCCCCGCTGTGTGGAGTCGCATTATAGGGATAGTTGATTTTGAGTCAACGCTTTTTAAAACATAAATGTTCGTTCGGTTTATTTTTAAACATCCTGTCGCGCTTTTAGCCAATATGCTGGTTTTACTGGCAGAAAAGCGTCTTTTCGCGGCCGGCAACCGGCTGGCATCCATTGAGGATTCATGGGCAGATGCTAGAATGTGCCCACTGTTTTTCGCGTCTAACCTGTTTTTTGTCATCCAGACAACGAACCCGCGCATCTAAGGCAATACTCAATGAAAATCAAAACACGCTTCGCGCCCAGCCCGACCGGCTACTTACATGTCGGTGGCGCTCGTACCGCACTTTACTCCTGGCTTTTTGCCCGTCACAACCAGGGCGAGTTTGTGCTGCGCATCGAAGACACCGATCTGGAGCGCTCCACGCCGGAAGCCATTGAAGCCATCATGGATGGGATGAACTGGCTGAGCCTCGACTGGAATGAAGGCCCTTACTACCAGACTAAACGTTTTGATCGCTACAACGCGGTCATTGATGAAATGCTGGAAGCGGGCACCGCCTATAAATGCTACTGCTCTAAAGAGCGTCTGGAAGCGCTGCGTGAAGCGCAGATGGCCAATAATGAAAAGCCGCGTTATGACGGCCGCTGCCGTGACAGCCATGGACATCATGCCGATGATGAGCCCTGCGTCGTGCGCTTCCGCAATCCGCAGGAAGGCTCGGTCATCTTTGACGACCAGATCCGTGGCCCGATTGAGTTCAGCAACCAGGAGCTGGATGACCTGATCATCCGTCGTACCGACGGGTCGCCAACTTACAACTTCTGCGTCGTCGTGGATGACTGGGATATGGGTATCACCCACGTTATTCGCGGTGAAGACCACATCAACAACACGCCACGCCAGATCAACATCCTTAAAGCGATTGGTGCACAGGTTCCGGTCTATGCGCACGTTTCGATGATCCTGGGCGATGACGGTAAAAAACTCTCTAAACGTCACGGTGCGGTAGGGGTTATGCAGTATCGTGATGATGGCTACCTGCCGGAAGCGCTGCTGAACTACCTGGTGCGTCTTGGCTGGTCACACGGCGATCAGGAAATTTTCAGCGTAGCTGAAATGACCGAGCTGTTTACCCTGGATGCGGTCAGCAAGTCTGCCAGTGCGTTCAACACTGAGAAACTGCAGTGGCTGAACCATCACTATATTAACGCGCTGCCGCCAGAATATGTGGCGACTCATCTGCAGTGGCATATTGAACAGCAGAACATTGATACCCGCACCGGCCCGGAACTGGCGAAGCTGGTTGGCCTGCTGGGCGAACGCTGCAAGACGCTGAAAGAGATGGCGGAATCGTGCCGCTACTTCTATGAAGACTTTACCGAATTTGATGCGGATGCCGCGAAGAAACATCTTCGTCCGGTGGCGCGTCAGCCGCTGGAAGTGGTGCGCGATAAGCTGGCCGCAATCGCTGAGTGGAACGCTGAAAACGTGCATCAGGCTATTCAGAGTACGGCAGATGAGCTGGAAGTCGGGATGGGCAAAGTCGGCATGCCGCTGCGTGTTGCGGTGACCGGTGCTGGTCAGTCTCCGGGTCTGGATGTCACCGTGGAAGCAATCGGCCGCAGCCGCAGCGTGGCGCGCATTGAGCAGGCTCTGGCCTTTATCAGTGAGCGGGAAGCGCAGGCTTAATTCACACAGCCGGAAGCATCACGCTTCCGGTTTCTTTACTCCTGGCTGATGCCCAGTCGCTGCAGAACGCCTTTTATCCCTTCACGTAAGATTAACGCAGTGAACTGATCCTGCTCTTCCTGACTCATTTGCTGGACGGAACTTATTAATAACGCAGGTAACGAATTGGCTGCGGCACCGTAGGTTGCCACCGGTTCGTGGAGATTGCGGGTAGACTGTATAAAACTTTTCACACGCTCATCAATATGGATGAGACGCGCTTTGCCGCCTTGCACACCGGGCTTCGGTGTCGTCGTCCAGTTCTCACGCTTAATCCATTTATTCACCGTTTGCCGACTGTAACCCGTTTCTGCAGCCAGCTCTTCGGGAGTAAGCCATTCCTTTTTCACGATGCTATCCCTGTTAAATACATTAGCGGTACATATTACAGCAAAACCTAACGCGTGAAAGTAACTGAAGCAGAAATTGCCTTTTGTCGCTCGACAAAAGGCAAAAGAGGATTATTGCGGGTTGCTGGCAGGTTCAGCGGCAGGACGGAAGGCAAGGAAGTAGGCCAGGCCGACGAAGACGGCGCCCCCTACGGCATTGCCTGCGAAGACGGCAACGAAGTTGGGGAAGTATTCCGCCCAGCTCAGCTGACCGGCAAAAATGGCGGCCGGAATAATGAACATGTTCGCGACGACGTGCTGGAAGCCGATGGCCACAAACGCCATGATCGGGAACCACATGCCAAAGATTTTGCCCACCACATCTTTACTGGCAAACGCCAGCCAGACCGCCAGGCAGACCAGCCAGTTGCAGCCGATGCCGGAAATAAAAGCGTGCAGGAAATCGGCGTGAACTTTTGCCGAGGCGATGGCTACGGTCTTCTTCAGATAATCGCCTTCGGTCATGCCCAGGATGTGGCCAAAGAACCAGGCGACAGCCACGCTGCCGAGGAAGTTAGCCAGGGTTACCCAGAACCAGTTGCGCGCCACGCTCATAAAGCTGATGCGGCGGGCGAACCAGGCGACAGGCAGGGTCATCATATTACCGGTCAGCAGCTCACCACCGGCCAGTACCGTCAGAATCAACCCGACCGGGAAAACGGCTGCGCCGAGCAGGCCGCCAAAGGAACCCCAGTCTGCAGGCAGGGAGTTAATGACATGAAGATCCAGCAGGAAGCCGGTCGCGATAAACGCGCCCGCCAAAAAGCCGAGAATCAGAAGGATGCTGACAGGCACACGGCTTTTAGCCACGCCTGCCTGGATCGCCAGTTGTGCGATTTCTTTAGGTGTATGCAGCGACATAGTATCTCAGTAGTTTTTTTATGAATAATGGGACGATAAACGCCTGGTGGACGCGCGGCGCGCGGGAGAGGGTCCCGGCATCCGCTAAATTAGCGGGCTAAGTTTTGCATGCGTAAAAGATGAAGACAAGAAAATTCCTATAACATATTTAACCATGAATTAACCTGACCTCAGGGTAAATAACAGCCATTGTCCCCGTATGAGGTCAGCGTCACGGTTTTCCGCTGCGCCATGCTGCTGAAACTTCGCAGGTTGCCGCCTTTTTCAGCGATCAAACCGAGAATGTGATTTTGCCGTTGACACCCTGAGGGCGGTTTCATATTATGCCGTCCGTCGCTTAACACGACAGTTTTTCGGTTCGGGGCTATAGCTCAGCTGGGAGAGCGCCTGCATGGCATGCAGGAGGTCAGCGGTTCGATCCCGCTTAGCTCCACCAAACTTCTTCCCAAAAGTTTGGTACTGAAAAACGATTCCAGATGTGGGGGTATAGCTCAGCTGGGAGAGCGCTTGCATGGCATGCAAGAGGTCAGCGGTTCGATCCCGCTTATCTCCACCATTTTCTGACACATCGCTGTCAACATCCTTTCTGTAGTGCGCATTCTTCGCCTTTTCTGCGAGTCTCACTTCCTGTTGCTGTTTCTCCCGCTTTGCCCTCGTTAACGCTTTCAGCCATCAGGGTTGCTCTGCGCCAAGCTACTGTCCCGGACACGCTGCGCGGCCTCTGCACGGCGGTTAAACGAAGAGAACAGGCCTGAGCAGGCAGGCGGAAGGCGAGCGAAGGGGATAAGCTAAAGCGATGCAGGGAAGAGAAGGGTAAGGCAGAAGAGAAGGGCGAGACCGGCTCGCCCTCTGAAACTTAAAACGCCAGCACCAGCCCGGCGATAGCGGCGGAGAGCACGCTGACCAGCGTAGAGCCGTACAGCAGCTTCAGGCCAAAGCGGGAGACCACGTTGCCCTGCTCTTCGTTCAGACCTTTAATCGCACCGGCCACGATGCCGATGGATGAGAAGTTAGCAAACGACACCAGGAACACCGACAGGATACCTTCTGAGTTTGGCGACAGCTGACCCGCAATTTTCTGCAGATCCATCATGGCAACAAACTCATTGGAGACCAGCTTGGTCGCCATAATACTGCCAACCTGCAACGCTTCACCGGACGGCACGCCCATCATCCACGCAAACGGATAGAAGACAAAGCCAAGCACGCCCTGGAAGGTGACGCCGAAGATGAGGTCAAACAGCGCATTCAGGCCTGAAATCAGCGCGATAAAACCAATCAGCATAGCCGCAACGATAATCGCGACGCGGAACCCCGCCAGAATATATTCACCCAGCATCTCAAAGAAGCTCTGACCCTTGTGCAGATCCTGCAACTGGAGGTCTTCTTCGTTCTCAACGCGATAAGGGTTAATCAGCGACAGCACAATGAAGGTGCTGAACATGTTGAGCACCAGCGCCGCGACCACATACTTTGGCTGCAGCATGGTCATGTAGGCACCGACGATAGACATCGAGACGGTCGACATCGCGGTTGCTGCCATGGTGTACATGCGGCGGTTAGACATCTTGCCGAGGATATCTTTATAGGCAATGAAATTTTCTGACTGTCCCAGAATCAGAGAACTCACGGCGTTGAAAGATTCCAGTTTTCCCATGCCGTTCACTTTCGACAGCACGGTGCCGATACCGCGAATCACCCACGGCAGGATACGGAAATGCTGCAGAATGCCGATCAGCGCTGAGATAAAGACGATAGGGCAGAGGACGTTCAGGAAGAAGAAGGCCAGACCTTTGTCGTTCATGTTGCCAAAGACAAAGTTGGTTCCCTGGGCAGCATACTTCAGCAGATGGTCAAAGAAGCCTGCGAAACCTTTAACGAAGCCCAGTCCCGCTTCTGAGTTCAGGAAGAACCAGGCGAGGACTATTTCAATCACAAGAAGCTGTATGATGTAGCGGATGCGAATGCTTTTACGATCGTGACTGACCAGCAGGGAGAGTATCCCGACCACCACCAGTGCCAGAATAAACTGCAAAATATGGGACATAGTTGCTCCAAATTTGAGGAGGATTGTATTTTGCTGCGTATTCTATGTAACGCGTTACTTAAAAACGAGATCTGAACCACAATATAAGTATTCGCTATCGCTATATTTTCCAGAAAAGTTTCCGTGATCACGTCCTGTTTACAAATCATTTACCTCTTATAACCACATAATTATTGTCTATATTTTACACAGAGCGTAAAGTGACATGCTTGCTCACATTTTTAGCAGTCACTTCCTTTGCTGTAATGTATAGCAATGGCCATACTTTATAGCAGTATCTATTACACCGATAACAATAAACGAATTTCACTTGCTCATGCCAACCCCTAAGCTGCCGGGGCAGGCACATGTTCAGACAGGGTACCGGATATGTTTGAAAGTCGTACCGCCGAGCGCGCCGCTCGCGGAGTCAGAAAAGTCAAACTCGCACTGCTGGGGCCCGCTTTTATCGCCGCTATCGGCTATATCGATCCGGGCAACTTTGCGACCAATATTCAGGCGGGCGCCGCTTACGGCTATAAGCTGCTGTGGGTCGTGGTGTGGGCAAACGTCATGGCCATGCTGATCCAGCTGATGTCCGCCAAGCTGGGTATCGCCACGGGTAAAAACCTCGCTGAACATATCCGCGATCGTTTTCCCCGGCCCGCCGTCTGGTTCTACTGGGTGCAGGCGGAAATTATCGCGATGGCGACCGACCTGGCGGAGTTTATCGGGGCCGCGCTGGGGTTCAAACTGCTGCTCGGCATCTCGCTGATGCAGGGCGCAGTGTTGACCGGTGTCGCCACGTTCCTGATCCTGATGCTGCAGAGCCGGGGGCAAAAGCCGCTGGAGCTGGTGATAGGAGGACTGCTGCTGTTTGTGGCGGCGGCCTATATCGTCGAACTCTTCTTCTCTCAGCCTGACGTCAAAGAGCTGGTGACCGGGATGGCACTGCCCGCGCTGCCGACATCCGATGCCGTCTTCCTGGCGGCCGGTGTGCTGGGCGCCACCATCATGCCGCACGTTATCTATCTGCACTCTGCCCTGACGCAGGGTAAAAGTGAGGACAGTAAAAGTCAGCGTTACTCCTCGACCAAGCTGGACGTAGCGATTGCCATGACGATTGCCGGATTCGTCAATCTGGCGATGATGGCGACTGCGGCAGCCGCCTTTCACTTCAGCGGTCACAGTAAAATTGCGGAACTCGATCAGGCCTACCTGACGCTGCAACCGCTGCTGGGTCAGGCAGCGGCGACGGTCTTCGGTCTGAGTCTGGTCGCTGCGGGATTATCCTCGACCGTGGTGGGCACCCTGGCGGGACAGGTGGTGATGCAGGGCTTTATCCGCTTCCATATTCCGCTCTGGTTACGCCGCACCATCACCATGCTGCCCTCGTTTATTGTCATCGCGGCAGGGTGGGACCCGACCCGGGTTCTGGTGATGAGTCAGGTGCTGCTGAGTTTCGGAATTGCACTGGCGCTGATCCCGCTGCTGGCTTTTACCGGCAATCGCGAGCTGATGGGGGAGGATATGGTTAACTCCCGCCTGATGCAGAACACCGGCCGCCTGATTGTGCTGCTGGTGATTACGCTGAACCTCTATTTGCTGGTGGGAGAGGCGCTGGGGCTGTAACGCGCCTGACTGACAAAAAACGCCCGGTTATGCCGGGCGTTTTGTTTAGTGACGATCGTGGCCGTGCGGGCCCGGTCCGTGAGGCCCGAACCCATGCGGCCCTGGACCACGACGGTCATGATGATCCCAGTCACGATCGCGGCGATGCTGATGTTCCCAGCGACGCTCACGGTCGCGCTCATGCCAGCGACGTTCACGCTCCCACTGCTGATGACGCCGCCACTCTTCGTGGCGCCACCAGCGGCGTTCATTATAAGAATAACGATCGTTCCACCAGCGCGGTTCACGCCAGCGACCGCCATCCCAGTAGTAGCCACGGCGATCGCGGTCACCCAGGTTCAGGGTTACGCCGGGGGCCAGTGTAATAGAGGCTCCAGAGGCCTGGGCGGTCTGGTGTGCCAGTGGCGACAACAGGGCCAGCAGGGCAGCAAATATCAGGGCTCTTTTCATTTTTTTCTCCTCATCAACAGTCTGATGCTGTTGCGGCGCAGTCTGTGCCTGCGGATTGCTGTTGTTACCCTATCATTGTGTCGGAAGATTGTGAGGAAATTGGGGAGAGAAAGGGGATTGAGACAATTCTGGCCCTGAAACTGCCCGGTGAGCACCGGGCAGGGCAGGGATCACATCAGGGCCGCGTCAATGGCTGCCAGCTCAGCGTCGCTGAATTCACGGCGGGCCAGCATCGCCACGGCATCATCAATCTGCGCCGTTTTACTGGCACCAATCAGTACTGAGGTGACACGCTCATCGCGCAGCACCCACGCCAGCGCCATCTGCGCCAGCTTCTGCCCGCGCTGCTGCGCCAGGGTATTCAGTCTGCGCACCCGTGCCATTTTCTCCTCCGTCAGCTGGTTCTCATCCAGGAAGCGGCTGCCGCTGGCCACACGCGAATCGGCCGGGATGCCCTGCAGATAGCGATCGGTGAGGACACCACCCGCCAGTGGGGAAAAGGCGATACAGCCGACGCCCGCCTCGCCGAGCGTCTGAATAAGTCCCTGCTCCGGTGTGCGTTCAAACATCGAATAGCGCGGCTGGTGGATCAGACAGGGCGTGCCGAGATCGCGCAGGATCGCTATCGCGTCAGCCGCGAGCCCGGCCGGATAGTTCGAGAGGGCGGCGTAGAGCGCTTTGCCCTGACGCACCACATGATCCAGCGCGCGCATTGTCTCCTCCAGCGGGGTGTCCGGATCGGGGCGGTGATGATAGAAAATATCCACATACTCCAGCCCCATACGTTTCAGGCTCTGGTCCAGACTGGCGACCAGATACTTACGCGATCCCCAGTCGCCATAAGGCCCCTGCCACATGGTGTAACCCGCTTTAGTGGAGATAATCAGCTCATCGCGATGCGCCCGAAAATCTTCCCGCAGAAGCCGGCCGAAGTTCTCCTCTGCCGAGCCGGGCGGCGGACCATAGTTATTCGCTAAGTCGAAGTGCGTAATGCCACGGTCAAAGGCATGGCGCAGCAGTTCACGGCTGTTATCGACGCGGGTGCTGTCACCAAAGTTATGCCACAGCCCCAGCGAAATGGCGGGCAGCTTAATGCCGCTGCGGCCGCTGCGCCGGTATTCCATCTGCTGATAACGGTCGGGATGGGGGAAAGAGGACATTCAGCGCTCCTGAGTAAAAACGGGAAGATGTGCCAAAAGTCTATCAGTGTATACGGTTACACTCAGTGGCAATGCGCACCAGTTCGCAATTTTACAGAATATTCCGCCAGCGTAACGCCCGCTTTCCGCACATTGCGGCGGCTGAAAACCACCCCTTTTCTCGCTAATTTCAACGGCTGTCAGATACTTAAGCCGACTCTTCCCTGAAAGGAATGCGCGATGTCTACATTTACCGTTGGCGATTACCTGCTAAGCCGTCTGCAGGAGATTGGTATAGAGCATCTGTTTGGTGTGCCGGGCGACTATAACCTCCAGTTTCTTGATCGGGTCATTGCCCATCCCACCCTGAGCTGGGTGGGGTGCGCCAATGAACTTAACGCAGCCTATGCGGCGGATGGTTATGCGCGCTGCAACGGCGCAGGGGCACTACTGACCACCTTTGGTGTCGGCGAGCTGAGCGCAATCAACGGCGTCGCAGGCAGCTATGCTGAATATCTGCCGGTCATTCACATCGTGGGTGCGCCTGCGACAGGCGCACAGTCGCAGGGCGACTGCGTTCACCATTCGCTGGGCGATGGCGATTTTCAGCATTTCATTCGCATGGCCGGGGAGGTCAGCGCCGCAACCGCCCGGCTTACCGCGGACAACGCCACGGCTGAGATTGACCGGGTGATAACCCATGCGCTGCAGGCACGTCGTCCGGGTTATCTTTCGCTGGCGGTTGACGTCGCGGCGACGGAAGTCCCGCCACCCGCCCGGCCGCTGATTATCCGGCAAACCTCTTCGCCCGACGTCCGCCGTGCTTTCCGCGCTGCGGCGGAGCGGATGCTGGCTTCGGCGCAGCGCGTGTCACTGCTGGCGGATTTCCTTGCGCTGCGCTGGCAGCAGCAGGCGGCACTGGCCGCGCTGCGTGAACAGCGTGCGATACCCTGCGCCACGCTGCTGATGGGTAAAGGCGTACTGGATGAACAGCAGCCGGGTTACGTCGGCACCTATGCCGGTGAGGCGAGCGCCGGACAGGTGCGTGAACAGATTGAGCAGGTGGACGTGGCGATCTGCGTCGGCGTCCGTTTTACCGATACGATCACCGCGGGCTTCACGCAGCAGTTCGTCCCGGAGAAATGTATTGATCTGCAGCCGCACAGCGCCCGCGCAGGCTCGGAACAGTTTGCCCCGCTGTCGATGGCCGATGCGTTAAGCGAACTCCAGTCGCTGTTCGCGCAATATGGGCAGCAGTGGCAGAGTGGCGACACGCCCACCGTCGCGCAGCCCGAAGCGCCAGCGGCGATCATCAGTCAGCAGGCGTTCTGGCAGGCCATGCAGTCATTCCTGCAACCCGGCGACCTGATTCTGGCCGAACAGGGGACGGCAGCCTTTGGTGCAGCGGCCCTGCGACTGCCTTCACAGGCACAGCTGGTGGTGCAGCCATTGTGGGGTTCAATCGGCTATACTCTTCCGGCAGCCTTTGGCGCGCAGACGGCCGCGCCGGATCGCCGGGTTATCCTGATCATCGGTGACGGCTCGGCACAGCTGACCATTCAGGAACTGGGCTCAATGCTGCGCGACCAACAGTCGCTGATTATCTTTCTGCTGAATAATGAAGGTTATACCGTAGAAAGAGCGATTCACGGCGCAACTCAACGTTATAATGATATTGCACAGTGGAACTGGACCGCCTTACCGCACGCTTTCAGCCTGCAGGGCCAGGCGCAGAGCTGGCGCATCAGTGAAACGGTGCAGTTAAACGAGGTGATGGCGCGGCTCTCACGGCCTCAATGGCTGTCGCTGGTTGAGGTGGTGATGCCGAAAGACGATCTGCCGCCGCTGTTACGAAAAGTCACGGCCTGCCTGAATCAACGCAACGGCGGCTAAGATTCAGATAGTTGCCGCTGTGCAGGGTTGACTATCGCGGTTAGGCTGTAGCACACCTGAGTAAGACGCTCACCAATCGCACCGGTGAGCGTTGTTGTTTTATGGGCAGAATTTTATAGTGTCCTCCAACTCTTAAGACCCCAAGCGGAGCAACAGAAGAATGACAACCTATGCCTTGGTCGGCGATGTCGGCGGGACTAACGCGCGCCTCGCCCTGTGTGAGGTGGAAAGCGGCAGCATCTCCCAGGCCAAAACATTCTCAACATCAGACTACGACAGCCTCGAAGCTGTCATCCGCCACTATCTTGATGAACAACAGCAGGATGTTAAAGATGGCTGTATTGCCATTGCCTGCCCGATTACCGATGACTGGGTTGAAATGACCAACCATGACTGGGCGTTTTCGACGCGCAAGCTCAAAGAGAACATCGGTTTTGAACACCTGGAAATCATTAACGACTTCACGGCAGTCTCAATGGCGATCCCGATGCTGACCGCTGACAACGTGATTCAGTTCGGCGGAACTGAACCGGTAAAAGATAAACCTATCGCGATTTATGGTGCCGGTACAGGGTTAGGCGTCAGCCATCTGGTGCATGTGGACAAGCGCTGGGTAAGCCTGCCGGGCGAGGGCGGCCATGTCGATCTGGCGGCCAACAGCGAAGAAGAAGATCAGATTCTGGAAGTGCTGCGCGAAGAGCTCGGCCATGTTTCCGCCGAGCGCGTTTTGTCGGGTGCCGGTCTGGTTAACCTCTATCGCGCAATTGTTAAAGTGGACAAGCGCGTGCCGGAAAACCTGAAGCCGAAAGATGTCAGCCAGCGTGCGCTGGATGACAGCTGCACCGACTGCCGTCGTGCGCTGTCGATGTTCTGCGTCATCATGGGCCGTTTTGGTGGCAATCTGGCGCTGAATCTCGGCACCTTCGGGGGCGTCTACATCGCAGGGGGCATCGTGCCTCGCTTCCTGGAGTTCTTTAAGGCGTCCGGGTTCCGCGCTGCTTTCGAAGACAAAGGGCGTTTCCGCGACTATGTGGCCAGCATCCCGGTCTATATGATTACGCACGATCAGCCTGGCCTGCTGGGCGCGGGCGCGCATCTGCGTCAGACCCTGGGTCGCGAAATCTGATCCGGCTTCCGCTCGTGCACGGCATCTGACTGTGCGCGAGCGGGTTCCCGACTTGATCAGGGCGGGCCCGGGCACGCCTTATCCGCTTTACGACTCCCTTCCCGGACACGCTTTTCCCCGGCATCAGAGCCGCATTAACTGTCGAAACAGCTTGACCTTGCTGCGGCTGACCGGCACCTGAAACTCCAGATCGCGCAGTTTCAGCAGATAGGTATTGTTAAACCAGGGTTCGATTTCGCGAATTTTGTTCAGGCTGACGCAGTAAGAGCGATGGCAGCGGAAAAACTGCTGCTCCGGCAGGCGGGAACAGAACTCGGTAATGTTCATCGACATCACATAGGATTCACGCCGGGTGTAGACGAACGTCAGCTTCTCATGTGCCTCAACGTAGTAAATATCATTCACGTCCGTGACGATGATGCGCTCATCTTTGACCAGATTGACCGTCTGCGGGGCGGGTGTGGCACTGAGGTGGCTGACCGCCTGCTGTGCCTGTGCCGTGGCTTCAAGCTTGTTCAGCATGGTGACAATCCGTGATTCCTGATAGGGCTTGAGAATGTAGTCAAATGCCTCCAGCTCAAACGCCTCCACCGCATGCTCTTTCCAGGCGGTAATGAAGACAATCAGCGGCTTGTGGGCAAACTGATGGATGTTCTGCGCCAGCAGCATGCCATCCAGTGAAGGAATGTTGATGTCGAGAAAGATCACATCCACCCGATGCTGTTGCAGATACTTCAGCACGTCGAGGCCATCATCAAAGCAGGCTTCAATTTCGATTTTGCTGTGATGCTGGATCATCCAGCTCAGCTCCTGCTGCGCCAGGAATTCATCTTCCACAATAATGGCTTTCATAACAGATTCTCCGCCAGCCGCTGGCCGTTTTTACTGAGCGTAAAAGAGATTTCCGTGCCCGGCTCATGCCGCACAATGCACAATCCCTGACCCGACAGCAGTTTCACCCGGTGATGCACGTTGAGCAGGCCGATTTTATTGCCGGGCATGTCGTTGCGCGCCACCCGGGCCATCACCTCCTCGCTGATCCCCCTGCCGGTATCCCGCACCGAAATCCGCACCTGGTCGCCCTGATCCCGCACGCTCAGCGTCACCACGCCTTTGCCTTTACAGGGCTGGATACCGTGCACAATGGCATTCTCCACCAGCGGCTGAATCAGCAGGCTGGGCAGCAGAAAGTGCAGATCTTCATCGACGTCATAAATCATCGTCAGCTTGTCGCCAAACCGCGCCTGCTCTATGGCGATGTAATCTTTGACCTGCCACAGCTCTTTGCGGATGTCGATCAGCTCATCGTCGTTCAGCTCCAGGTTGTAGCGCAGATAGCGCGACAGGTTAATCACCAGCTGGCGGGCGGTATCGGGATTGAGCCGGATGGAGGAGGAGATAGCGTTCAGGGCATTAAACAGAAAATGGGGATTTATTTTGCTTTGCAGCGCGCGCAGTTCCGCTTTATTGGCCATTTCGCGCAGCTGCTCGGCGCGCGACACCTCCAGCTGCGTAGAGATAATCTGTGACAGACCGATCGCCATCTCTTTCAGCGAGCCGGTAATACGATGCGCACGACGGTAGTAGATTTTCAGCGTGCCGGTGACCTTGCCCTTTTCCCACAGCGGAATCACAATCATGGAGTGAATGTCTTTGGTGCGATGGGCTTCATCATTGTTTTTGATAATAATTTTACCGCTGGCGATCGACTGCGCGGTGGTAGGACTGATACCGTCATCCCCGTGCTGATAATTATGTTCGCCATAGCCAACATAGGCCAGAATCTGCTTTTTATCGGTCATCGCCACCGCATCGGCTTTGATTTCCCGCCGGATAATGTCACAGATGTTGCCCAGTGAGTCGCTGTTAACCTGACGAAACAGCGGCAGCGTTTTATTGGCGATCTCCAGCGCCAGCTTGGCCTGACGCGCGGCAATCGCCTCTTTTTCCCCTTCAACGCTCTGCACCAGCAACACAATCAGGCCGATGCTGGAGGCGCCGAGGATCATCGGCAGGGCGATTTCGGACACTATCGCCAGGCCGAGCGATGTGGGGCGCGCCCACAAGACAATCAGCACCATCGTCAGGGCTTCACACAGCATCCCGCCGACGATACCGGCACGCCAGCGATGCTCTTTCAGGACCCGCCGGTTAATACCACCCGCCACAACACCGGCAATGATGCTGGTAATCAGACAGGGAACAGAGGTCACGCCGTGGATATCGATCAGAAAACGGTGCAGGCCGGCGATGATGCCGGTGGCGATACCGACCCAGGGACCAAACAGGATGCCGCCCGCCATCACGGCGATCACCCGCACGTTCAGCAGCGACCCATCCACATTGACCCCCGACCAGGTGCTGAACAGGGCAAACAGGGAGAAGATCGCCGTGACCGCTATCTTCTCTGCGCGGGTATGTTCATCTTTCTGCAGCAGCTGACGAAACGGACGGGTGCGCGTCAGGAAAAACAGGCAGATCAGCATCAGGGCGGCGCGGTCAAAAACGGCCAGCAACATCGTGAAGTGGGAGGGCACAGGCGGCTCGTCGGCAAGGGAAAGTGACCCTATGATAAAAAATGTGATCGCGAACCGCCAGCCTCCTGGTGAATCGTGCCGGGCATTCCTGCTGCAGGTCAATTTTTAAGGGGATGCAGCTAAAAGAGGAAAGTCTGAGCGCAATAAAGGGGAACAGTTTTCCCGCCGGTTAACGCTGGTCGCTGGAAGGCCGTTTTGCTATGTTGCGCGATAACGCGTGCCAGCGATCGCCGGTAAACCGCATCACCCGGGAGCAGCAGATGCAACTTGTCACCACCCGTTTAACCCTCACCCGATTACAGCCAGAAGACTGGCAGCTGTTTCGCGCCGTCCATGAAGATCGCGACACCATGGCCTGGGTGAGTGAAATCCCTGATGAGGCGGATATCCGCCAGCGCTTCACGTCGCGTCTGGCCCCCTGGCAGCCCGGGAGCTTTCATATGCTCTGTCTGGTTGCGCGGCGGCGGGATAACGGGGAGCCGATTGGCCTGTTTGGCTGCAGCCCGGAGTGGGAGCCGCATCGGCAGGCAGAAGTGGGCTACATGCTGCTGCATCGCTACTGCGGTCAGGGATATGGCAGCGAGGCGCTGGCGGCCCTGTGCCAGTTTTTACTGGAGGCTGATTTCCATAAACTCAAGGCGCTGGTGGTGGAAGGTAACTGGGCCTCGCGCCGTATTCTGGAGAAGAACGGTTTTCAGCTGGAGGGGACGCTGCGGGATAATTATCTGCTGAACGGCTGTTGGGTGAACGACTGGCTGCTGGGACGACTGAATCCGCAGCAATAAAAATATTTTCTGCCATGCTCGACAAAATGATCCTCACCACGTTATGTTCATAACGGGTCACCGCAGTGACCCGCGTCGCTCGGACGGTCCGGGCGCTTACGTAATCCAGAGGACACTATGGCTGATAACAGCACACCCCGTCGTTTCTCGCGTATTGAACGTTTACCCCCTTACGTTTTTAATATCACCGCTGAACTGAAGATGGCTGCGCGTCGGCGCGGCGAAGATATCATCGACTTTTCAATGGGCAATCCCGATGGTCCGACCCCACCGCATATCGTCGAAAAGCTCTGCCAGGTAGCACAGCGTGATGACACCCACGGTTACTCGACTTCCCGCGGCATTCCGCGCCTGCGCCGGGCCATTTCCCGCTGGTACGCCGATCGCTACCAGGTCGAAATCGATCCGGAATCGGAGGCGATTGTCACTATCGGTTCTAAAGAGGGGCTGGCGCATCTGATGCTGGCAACGCTGGACCACGGCGACACCGTGCTGGTGCCGAACCCCAGCTATCCGATTCATATCTACGGCGCGGTGATTGCGGGTGCGCAGGTGCGGTCAGTGCCGCTGGTGGCGGGCGTTGATTTCTTCAACGAGCTGGAACGCGCCATCCGCGAGAGTTATCCCAAGCCAAAAATGATGATCCTCGGCTTCCCGTCCAACCCCACCGCCCAGTGTGTGGAACTCGACTTTTTCGAACGGGTCATTGCGCTGGCGAAACAGTACAACGTGCTGGTGATCCACGATCTGGCCTACGCCGACATCGTCTACGACGGCTGGAAAGCGCCGTCAATCATGCAGGTGCCGGGGGCGCGTGATGTCGCCGTGGAATTCTTTACCCTGTCGAAAAGCTACAACATGGCGGGCTGGCGCATCGGTTTCATGGTGGGCAACAAAGAGCTGGTTGCCGCACTGGCGCGTATTAAAAGCTACCACGACTACGGCACGTTCACACCGCTCCAGGTGGCGGCGATTGCTGCGCTGGAGGGCGATCAGCAGTGCGTGCGCGACATCGCCGAGCAGTACAAACGCCGTCGCGATGTGCTGGTAAAAGGCCTGCATGAAGCGGGCTGGATGGTGGAGAATCCGAAAGCGTCTATGTACGTCTGGGCAAAAATCCCGGACCACTATGCGCATCTGGGATCGCTGGAATTTGCCAAACATCTGCTGCAGGAGGCAAAAGTCTGTGTCTCGCCCGGTATCGGATTTGGCGACTACGGTGATACGCACGTGCGTTTTGCGCTGATTGAAAACAGCGATCGCATACGTCAGGCGGTGCGGGGGATAAAAGCGATGTTTCGTGCCGACGGCGTGTTGCCGGGCAGCATGAAACTGCAGGAAGAAGAAAGCTGACAGCCAGCAAGGGCGACGTTAACGTCGCCCTTTGGCGGCACTGTCACGCCGTTACTTCAGCAGCAGAACGAAGGTTCCGAACCAAAGTAATGCGAAAAAAGAAATTCCCATCAAGGCATATTTCACAAAGCAACTCCTCTGAGCGGTTACGATGATGGCGATCCCAAACCAGTGCAACGCGAACAGATGTGGAAAAGAGAGCGCCATAAGCGGCAGGGTCTTCTCTTGTCCGGGTCGATCTGAATAACTCAGAACAGGATCGAGCGCTAATTTACGCGTAATCCCGCCCAAATGAAATAGGTCCGTTCTGAGATATTGCTCACAATATTACGGTACGTCGATGTCCGGGATCGCAGACATGCCGACACGCAACTGGGCCAGATTGGGTTGGTCACTATCCAGCACAATTTTGACCGGCAAACGCTGAACCACTTTAGTGTAGTTGCCGGTAGCGTTATCGGGAGAGATAGCGGAAAAAGTTGCGCCGGTTGCCGGTGCAATGCTGTCCACATGGCCGGTGAACGTCCTGCCAGGCAGGGCATCTACCCGGATCTGCACCCGCTGACCGGGACGCACATCGCTGAGCTGCGTCTCAAGATAGTTCGCGGTCACATAGGTTTGCTGCAGCGGGACCACCGCCAGCAGACGGGTTCCGGCGGAGACATAGGCGCCTGTCCGCACCGCACGCTGACCGACCATGCCGTCCACCGGGGCGACAATACGCGTGTAGGAGAGATTCAGCCGGGCCTGATCGACGCTGGCCTTCGCGGCAGCCACATCCGCTTCCGCCGACCGCACCGCTGCCTGGAGTACCCCCACCTGTTTAACGGCTGACGCCAGCGCGGCCTGACTCTGGTGAACCGCCGCCAGGGCTGAGCGCTGAGTTGAGCTCGCTTTTTGCTGATCGTCGGCTGCAACGGTGCCGCTCTTGTAGAGGCGGTTGTAGCGTTCCGCGCTCTGACCGGCATACTGTGCTGACGCCTGACTGGCCGCTACGCTGGCTTTTTGCTGATCGATCACGGACTGCTGCTGTTCAAGCTGCGCCTGACTGCTGAGCAGCTTCGCCTGGCTCACCTGCAGGTCAGCGGTGGCGCTCTCCAGCGCCACGCGATAGTCACGATCGTCCAGCGTGGCCAGCAGCTGGCCTGCTTTAACCTGCTGATTATCCTGAACCTGCACGCTGCTGACATAGCCCGAGACTTTCGGCGCCACCAGCGTGTAATCGGCATTGATGTAAGCATCGTTGGTGCGGTGATCGTTGCCGTTCATCAGTGACCAGACGACAAAGGCCATGACCAGCAAAATCACCAGCAGCAGAGTCAGCAGCAGGGTTCTTTTCATTTCAAAAGCACGCATATTCAGTTATTCCGGGAAGGGGGTTGAATCAGAGTCTGCGGCGGCCAGACCCGTTTTGGCAGGATGGCGGTCAGCACCAGCAGGCAGGCGGCAAAGCCTGTCAGCATCAGCCAGCTGTCGCTCAGGCCCAGCACCGTTGCCTGATGCCGCACCAGGGTGGCGAATCCACTCAGATTCGCGCTGGTACTGATGCTGCCGTCAGGCAACAGCGGCAGGCTGCTGCTGGCCTGAGCGGCAGTCGGGGCGGTCATCAGCCAGCTGCGGCTGGCCGCCTGGTCAATCAGCACGCTGGAGTGAAACTGCTCGCGGTGAGTCAGGAATACTTCAACCAGTGTGGAGGCTGCGATGCTGGAAAAGCCGCGCACCGTATTAAACATCGCCGAGGCAAAGGGGCCTTCGGGTGGCGCCACGACGCTGGTGGCGCTCATCAGAATCGGCAGAATGATCATGGGTTGTCCGAACGCCTGCAGGATCTGCAGCAGCCAGAAATTCTGTCGCGCCCAGTCGCTGGTGATCTGTGTCCCCAGCAGACAGGCAACCACCAGCAGGCCGACGCCCGCTGTCAGCATCCAGCGGCAGTCGACCCGGCGAATATTCAGCAGGGCGGCAATCAGCGGCGCGATCAGCAGCTGCGGCAGGCCGACCGTAAGCGCCAGCGGGGCAAACTCCAGGGTGCGAAATCCGCTGACCTGAGCAAAATAGGCGGAGGGCAGGGCAGAACCTGAGAGTCCCAGGATCAGCACGCAGGCCAGACCCAGCAAGCCATGCGCCAGATTGGGCCGCCGGAGCATCTGCAGCTTAAACAGCGGCAGCGGGTGAAACCACTCGTTAATCAGAAAGACCAGCAGCAGCGGTAGAGCCGTCAGCAGCATCCCGGTAATCAGCGGCGAATTGAGCCAGTCGAGGCGTTCCCCCTGGGTCAGCACCAGCACCAGCAGCGCCATCCCACTGCAGCCGGTCACCATGCCGAACAGATCGATCTGCTGAAAGCGTTCGGGACGCAGCGGGTCCTGCGGGATCCCACGGCTGATCAGCAGCATGGCAATCAGCATGCCGGGCACCACCTGCCAGAAGACCATCATCCAGCTGACGTGATCGGTCCACAACGCGGCGAGCGAGGCCGCCATGTTGGGACCGAACGTGGCGGTCAGGGCATAGCCCGCCAGGCCAAAGAGTTTAAACGGAGGCGGCAGAAAGCGCAGGGCGACCGTCATCAGCATCGGCGGTAATGCGCCACCAAAAAGTCCCTGCAGAACGCGCAGGCTGATAAACAGCGTAGGGTCAGGCACCAGCGGCAGCAGAATACCGGTCAGCATAAATCCCGCTGACACGCCGAGCGTGAAGCGTCGCAGCGACAGCGTGACGGCAAACCAGGGCGCAATCATCATGGCAGCGACTTCGGCCGCCTGATAACCGGAAATAATCCAGCTACCCTGATCGACACTGATACCGATTGCGGCACGAATATCGGCCAGCGCAATATCACTGACGCGATCGTTCAGTCCGGAGGTCAGGGCGGCGATCAGGACACCGACTAAACCCAGCGCCAGACGCAGCGTAAAAGGGTGGGGGGCCGGCACAGCGGCGGACCTGGCGTTCATAGCAGGCGATCTCGTTATTATGATGCGGTGTATTGCGATGTGATACAGATGGTAATATTACATCCCGGTATGCTGTATTGCAATGTGGTACAGGCTGTAAAAAGTGCGGCAATCGGGTTACAGTAAGGCAGCTCAAACAGGACGACGCTATGGCACATCACCCCTCCAGCCGCGAGGATGAAAAAACGGGCGGTATACAGGTCATCGCCCGTGCGGCAAAAATTCTTAATGCGCTGGGCCAGCAGCCGGGCGGCATGAGCCTCGGCGAGATCGCGCAGGCGGTCGAACTGCCGCGTTCAACGGTGCAGCGCATTGTCGCCGCGCTGGACAGCGCAGAGCTGGTGCGCAGCAGCGGGGCGGGGGGACTGCGGCTGGGGCCGGCACTGCTAAAACTCATCTCCAGCGTCCATACCGATGTCGTAGACCTGGTCAGCCCGCTGCTGGAAAAACTCTCCTCCGATACCAACGAAACCGTCTCACTGGCACGCGCCAGCGGCAGCCAGCTGGCGATTGTTCATCACGTGGTGGCATCGCGTGAGCTTCGCGTTGTTCCGCATATGGGGCTTAATCTGCCGCTTTACAGCACATCCGGAGGGCGGGCACTGCTGGCGCTCGAGTGTGACAAAGATGTGCGAACCATTGTCGGCGATGACTGGCAGGAGTTAACGGATATGACCGTGAAAACCCTGCCGCAGCTGCTGCAGCTGCTCGGGGAGGTTCGCGAAACCGGCATTGCCGTGGATCGTGGCGAAACGCTGGAAGGGGTCTCTACCATGGCGTTTGCGCTGGATACGCTGTTTGGTCGTTTTTCTGTCTCTTTGCTGGTGCCCTCTGCACGTTTTCTGCGACACGAAGCCCGCTTTCGTGACGAGATGCTGAAGTGTAAAGAGGCACTGGTACGTGAAATCGGCAAAGTTGCCGCGATAGAAGGATAAGCATCTGATGAAAACCCTGCTGATGGCCATTGATCACTCTCCGGTAGCGGAGAAAGTGGTCGCCTTAACCATTGAAGAAGCGCTGGCACATCGTGCGGAAGTGGTGGTGCTGTGCTGTATAGATCCTGCCTACTCCGCCTGCAATCAGCCGATGGAAATCGACGCGGGTGAAGATCCGGCCGATTTTGTGGCCGCGCAGGATGAGCAGAACACTGCGGAGCTGGTGGTGCGCCATGCGCTGGCACCGCTGCTGCGCGCCGGCATTACGGCCCGAGGCATGATTCTGGCCGGTGACGCGGCAGAGTCTATCGTTGCCCAGTCGCAGCAGCTCAAGGCCAGCATGATCATTATGGGGCGTCGCCATCTCTCCTCTTTTAACCGGTTATTGAAAGGCTCCGTCAGCGCGTCGGTCATTGAACGTGCGCACTGTCCGGTGCTGATCGATGTGCGTAAGGATTAATCCCGCCGCATGAATGGGCTGCTTTTTATTACGCTGGCGGCGTTTGCGCTGCTGGCGCTGATCATTATTGTTCTGATCAAAACGACCCGGCTGCGTTTGTGGCAGGGGCTGGTTCTCTTTCTGCTGCCGCTGATACTGGCGAATCTGGTCTGGTTCAGCTGGGTCGCCCCGCATCGGTTGCAGGCCAGCCAGCATGAGCAGGCGGTGAAGCAGCTGGCAACAATGCCGGGCTACCGGGTGCTGCAGACGCAGGAACCGGCGCTGTGGCTGCTGCTGACCCAGGAACTGACCCGCCGCATCCGGGCCGGAGAACCGGCTGAGCAGGCGACGGGCGAACTGCGCGGCTGGCTGATCGAGGTGATTAATCAGCGGCTGATGCGCGGAACGGATCAGGCGGTTGTTAACTATATCCGCGTCTCAGTCGAAGAGATGAAGGCGCTGAACAGACTCGATCCGGGCCTCTGCTTCCGTTATCTCTATCCGCAGGTGAGCGGAGGCATCAATTTGCTGACCACGCTGCCACCTTCCCTGAATCGCAAGGAGGCGGATGCGATGGAACAGCTGCTGCTGAACAGTCCTCCGCCCGATCAGCCACTGGATAAGCCGCTGGCACAGGCGGATCTGCAGAACATCGTCGGTCGCCTCTATCAGCAGTGGGGCGAAAAGCTGCAGCAGCTGAATATGCCTGCCGACACGGCGGTAGACCGTTCATCGCTGTGTGCCATGTCTATCGATCTCTACAGTGCCATTCTGGCATTACCTGACAAGCGCGCCGCTAATCTGTTACGTAGAATGATTGCCCTGACCGGTCAGTAACGGATGGCTGGAAGCGGGCAAAAAAAAGCCCGCTAAGCGCGGGCAGGGAAGAGAGGAACAGATTCTTATTTTTGGCATTTCCTGGTGTGGTGCAGTCTTTCGTTGGGTCTGACTGCATCCTGTCATGTCTGGTACGATAGCGATAGCCGTTTAATCGTATCGCATTAATTGGCAAAATCTTCTAAGGTTTCGATTTTTCGCGCATTAATCCTATGGATGCGTGACAGGCCGCGTCATACACTGCGCGGCAAAGTGAGGACAACGAAATGAAAAAATTAATTACCGGCGCACTGGCGCTTATTCTGCTGAGTGGATGTACCTCCAGCAAACCCGGGGCATTTGAACGTGTTGACGAAGATCCCAGCTCAAATACCGTTCAGTATCGGTTTGACCCGCTGAAGGTCAATCGTGATGCGATGGATATTGACCTGGCGAATTACTGCAGCAACAAAGGATTTGATAAAGTGGAGGCGCTGCCGGCACAGGAAAGTCATATTCCGGGGCTGAAGAAAGCGTGGTTCCAGTGTAATTACGCCATAAAAAGCTAAATAAAAAAGGGCGGGATAATTATCCCGCCCTGACGATTTTATATTTTTATTTTATGCTGTGTGACATCTTTGCCCGTTAATGGCGATGGTGACCGCCATGATACCCTCCGTGATGACCTCCGTAATAGCCTCCGTGATACCCGCCACCTCCATGGTGCCAGCCGTTGTCGTGCCTCGGGCTGATGATACAACCGCTTAATAAGGTCATCAGCGTTACCACCGAAGCGACTTTAATTAATCTCTTCATCGGAAGCGTCTCCTCTTTTCCAATGACTATGACATTACGACGGAAAAGTGGAGTGAGAATGCAGGCTTTGTAGAGTTAGTTAAACAGATATGACGGAATATTTCAGCGCGATCTTTTCTGCGGCGGCTGAAAATAAATAAATCAGAATGGGCTGAATAATAAACACTATCAGAGAGAATCTTCTTAAAATCAAGCGAAAATAATTCTCATCTGACCGTTTTTATCACTACATTATTAGCAGGTCAGTTTAACGGGAGAAAAACATGGCACATGAAGTAAGACATATTCTGGCATTACAGGCTGAGCTGGGCGAATGTCCGCTCTGGTCAGTGGAAGAACAGGTGTTGTGGAGTGTCGATATTCTGGCACCGGCGATTCACCGTTTCGACCCGGCCAGCGGTGAACTGCAGACTTTTCCGCAGGCGGAAGAGGTAGGCTGCATTGGTCTGCGCGAGCAGGGTGGACTGATCGCCGCCTTGCGTAACGGCGTCTGGCTGCTGGACGCACAGGGCCGGCCTGAAAAAAAGATTGCCGAAAATCCGGGTGACGCGCCGTTAAGCCGGTTCAATGATGGACGCGTCGATCCCTGGGGCAATTTCTGGTGTGGCAGCCTGTGGGAGCCGCAGGATAAAAATGGCGGCCTGCTTTGCCGCGTCACGCCCGACCTGACGCTGGAGGTGAAAGCGCGCGACATCAAAATCTCTAACGGGCTGGCTTTCTCCCCCGATCGGCGCTGGATGTATCACAGTGACACGCCGAACGAGACCCTCTATCGCTATCCTTTAGATGAGCAGGGTGAACCGGGCGAACGTACGGTATTCCGGCGCTTCGATGCGAAAGGGGGGCTACCGGATGGTGCTGCGGTGGATAGCGAAGGATTTTACTGGTCAGCCCAGTTCGATGGCGGACGTGTGGTGCGTATCGACCCGCAGAGCAGTGAAATCGTCGATGAGATCCTGCTGCCGGTGAAGTGGCCAACCATGGTGGCCTTTGGCGGCGCCGACCTTAAAACGCTGTTTATCACCAGCTCACGGGAAGATCGAACGGAGGAGGAGCTGGCGCGCTATCCCCTGTCGGGCGATCTCTTTGCTGTGGACGTGGCCGTGGCGGGTGTGGCAGAGCCGCGTTTCCGCGGCTGAGGATGATTGGGCCGTGGCAACACGGCCCGACAGGATCAGTGACGCTGCAATACCGGTGCTGGCGCAACCGTACGCTGTGGCAGACGGATAGTGAGTGACAGGAACAGGGAGATGACCAGCAGCGTCATAATCAGGCTGAATGTCACCGTGAAACCGCCAAACAGTGAGGCAACCAGTGAGCCCAGTACGCTGCCGATGCCAAAGCCGAGATAGAGCAGGCCATAGTTTTTGGTCAGGTTATTAAGGCCGAAGAAGTCACTGACCAGCGAAGGGAATACCGTGATGGTTCCGCCAAAGCTGAAGGCCACACAGGCGAGTGACAGGAAGAAAGTGCTCTCATTCATCCGGGTGAAAAGCAGCACGCTCATCCCAATCAGCGACACTATCTGCGCCAGCGAAATCACCCGGATGCGCATCATCCGGTCGGACAGCACGCCCAGCACCAGACGGCCGCTCAGGTTAGCGATGGCGATCACGGTGACGGCACTGGCGGCAGTCTGGGTGGTCAGATGCACCAGGCCTTCACCGATGTCTTTAGCCACCCCGATAACATAGAGACCACTCATGCAGGCGGTCAGGAACATCAGCGCCAGCATCCAGTACTGCGGCATACGCACCGATTGTGCCAGCGTATAATCACGCGCCTGTTGCTGACCTCGCTGGCTGCTGCTGTTTTCCTGCAGAGGCGCATCGCGCATCAGCAAAGCCCCCAGGATAATCATCGACATGGCCAGCACGCCCCAGATCATAAAGGTCTGCTCCAGACCCACCGAGGCCAGCAGAGCGCCGCAGATGAACTTGAATCCAAGACTGCCCAGGCCATATGCGCCAATGGCACAGGCAGAGATCATCCCTTTGCGCTCCGGGAACCACTTCACGCAGTTTGACAGCGTCATCAGGTAACCCGCCCCATCGGCCAGACCCACCAGCAACCCGGCGCTGAAATAGAGCATCATCAGGTTATCAGCCTGGGCGGTCAGCCAGAAGCCGACCGCCATTAGCACACCGGCTCCGATCGTGACGCGGCGTACGCCAAAACGTTCCTGTAATTTACCGGCCAGTGACGAGGCAATTGCCAGCCCCAGACTCAGCAGGCCAAACGAAAAAGCCACCTGACTGATCGGTGCATTCAGCTTGTGGGAGAGCTGGCCGTTGAAAAGACTCCATGTGTAGACTGACCCCAGCGCGAACTGAGTGATTACGGTGCCGAACAATGTAAGCCAGCGGGAACGCTGGTATGAAGCCTGCTGCGTCTGGTTCATCATTTATCTCTCCCGTCCGGGAATCTGGAAACTGCGGTCAGAATAAAGCACTAACGCGCGCGCAGGCGTAGCAAACGCATGAACGGAACGGATCAGGGAATGAAATGCCATTCAGCGGGTATGAATGGCATTGTGCACTCTCTGTGAGGTCGCGCTGAAGGTAACCAAAGCGGCAACCTGATGAGTAAGCGTAATGAGCGGTAAGATAATGTTTCACACTGCTGTTTCTGTAAGCAGGTTTCCGGATCTTTTGCCAGGATAGGGGTTCACTCAACAGGAGGAAATATGAAAGACCGGACATATGAATCCACTACCAGTGAAGACGAAGTCTGCTGCATCATCGGTCAGGCCGTGGTTGAACTCAGTACAGAACAGCAGCCTGTGACGAAATCGACGCTGGCACTCAAGCTGCTGTCGATGGCTGACCGTGACAGTGACGATGAGCGTGTTCTGCTCTACTGGATTGCGCGCAAAGCGATCAATCAGCCGCAGCAACTCCTCCCGCAGTCGTGGGCATAACAGTCAGCCCATGCGGGCGCTACGCCCGCATCTCTGTCAGACGGTCGCCCGACTAACGCTGAGCGGCCAGCGGGCAAACATCACGACATTGCCCAGCAAAATCATGACAAGGCCAGGGATGGCACTGGCGTGCCACTCATATCCCTCATAGCGGGTTGACAGTGCCAGCGCGACCAGCGGAAACAGCACCGTCGTGTAGGCCGCCCGGCTGGCACCGATGCGACCCACCAGCGTAAAGTACGCACCAAACCCCATCACCGATCCCACAATCGCCAGATAGCTTACCGCGCCTGTCCATTGCGCGTTCCACGTCGGCTGCAGTGAAACCCCCTGAAGCAGTGAAACCAGCGCCATCATTAACGCGCCGTACAACATGCCATAGCTGTTGGTGGTCAGCACGTCACGATGCAGACGCTGATGCCGCTGACTGATCATATTGCCGAATGAGAATCCCAGCGTGCCCAGCGCACTTAATCCAATGCCCCATAGCAGGCCCGCAGAGGTCTCTGTGTTGCGCAGATCGTGCCAGAACAGCGCCACAATGCCTGCAATCCCCAGTATCATAGCCGGAAGCAGTCGCGCGGAAGGGCGCTGACGGAAAAATATCCAGCTGTTAATGGCGTTATAGATCACCGCCATGGAGAAGATGACCGACTCCAGACCACTGCTGATATATCCCGAAGCGTAATAGAAACAGACAAAATTGAAGCCAAACACGCAGCAGCCCTGCAGCAGACAGAAGAGATGATCGCGCAGGGTCAGCTTATCCAGCCGCTTTATCAGCTTAAGCAGAAGCAGCATCACCACCGAGGCCAGTAAAAAACGCCAGAAAACCGCGACGGTCACCGCGCTGGCGCCCGCAGACTGTTGCGCATAAATCGCAATCCAGGTTGTGCCCCAGATCACCACCACAGAAAGATATAAAAACAGGTTCATGGCCTGAATCTCCACGTTAAAACGCGGAGTCTGCCCCGGTACGGCAATCAGGTCTTACAGCGGATTGCGCGGAGTTTGCAAAATCTTGCGCATTTTTCTGTGTCGTCCCGATGTGACCTGTTTTCTGTCCCGCGTTGTCCGTAAACTGGCACTCTGTTCAACCTGAAATGCGACCCCGATGCCTGTTTATCAGACTTTTGAAATGCTGCAGCGCCAGAAAGCCCAACTGCGTGATCAGGTGCAGCTTCACAGCGGCATTCAGCTGGCCGCCTGGTTTAACAGTGGCGATCGTGTCACCAACTTCAGCGATCACCACACGCTGAGCCTCTATGTCGCGGGGGGATATGACACCTGGCACAAAACTGCGCATGGCTGGCGCAACGGTGGGGCACCGGATCGCTTCTGTCTGATGCCTGCCGGCACCGAGTCGACCTGGGACCTGCGGGCCGATCTCGCCTTTGTCCATCTCTACTGCAGTGAGACGCAGCTGCGACAACTGGCTGAGCGGGTATGGGATCGCAGCCCGGCACAGTTAACCCTGCATGAGAAAATCTTTTCTGCTGACGACCGTATCACGCAGCTTTACCGACACTTTCTGCTGAGCTGCGACTGGCAGCAGCCTGCCAGTCAGGTGATGCTGAGCAGCGCCTCCACCTTACTGCTGACCCACCTGTTGCAGCACTACAGCGACGTGCAGTGGCAGCTGCCCCAGGTGCGGGGCGGCCTGGCACCGGCGGTGTTACGGCGGGTGCTGGACTTTATTGAAACCCATCTCGACCAGCCTTTAACCCTGGCGGTGCTGGCCCAGGAAGCGGCGCTCAGCGAGTTTCACTTTGCCCGCATGTCCCGGCACACCACCGGCGCAGCGCCACACCAGTTTGTGATGCAGCGTCGGATGGCACGCGCACACGCTTTGCTGGCACGTCCCGATCTGACACTGACCGAAATTGCCTTTCAGTGTGGTTTTCACTCTTCCGCGCATTTCAGTCATCGGTTCCGCCAGGTTTATGGCATGACGCCCTCCGCCTGCCGTCGGGCGCAGAGCTGAAGGCGGTTTTAAAAACGTTTTAAATGATATCCGGCCGCGTTTTAAAGAGTGCGTGAATCGGTATCTTCTGGTGGCGTAAATCACCGCGCTGGCTGGGTGTGGGGGAGGGTTTAAATCTATTCTCACCAGCGGTTCCTGCAATTATCGCATTAAATCAGGCACGCTTTTCTTAATAAAAATTCGATGTCATTCTGGACATCTTTCTTAGGAATATTCTACAGTTTCTCCTGTCAGCCCGCGTTATAACGTCCGACGTTTCTTTCCGCCTTTATATCTTCTGTTCCAGAATGCTCCTTCAGTCAGTCAATGACTCTTTTTGGTGTAGCTGTATTGATGCAAATCAATGCCATAACCAGTTACGCGTAATTTTTCGTTCGTTTTCACTGCAACAACATAAATGTTTATTTAATCGCTCACTTCTGGCTCAAATCGCTGGTATGGCGACAATCACCGCTATTAAAATTCAGCAGAAAATTCTTAATATGTTTAGTAAATAGCGTAATGATCTTAATATTTGATCTTATCTCGATCATTATTCTATTATCGTGCGTCTATAGCTTTAGTCTGAAAAATCCATGTAGCGATAATCTGAGGGATGATGAGATGTCGGATAGTTTCCAGAGTGAAGTGCCGAAGGCACGTATTAATTTGAAACTCGATTTGCATACGGGGGGCGCAAGCAAGAAAACGGAACTCCCCCTTAAATTACTGGTGGCGGGTGACTTCAGTCATGGTCAGGAATCTGCACCCCTGTCTGAGCGTAAGAAAGTTAATCTCAACAAAAATAACTTTGACGCAGTGCTTTCCGAATATTCCCCAAACGTCAATCTGACCGTTAAAAACACACTTGACCGCGATGCAGTCAGCGCGGATGAATGTTCTGCAGACTTTGCTCAATGCCTGCCCGAAAGACATTCCGGAAATCGTATTACCGGGTCAGACTCGTTGCGTGACGAAACGTCATGGACAGCACTCTGATCAGGTTAACCAGTGAGGATTTATCGCGCCGGTAAAAAGCAGGTGTTGTAATGCGGGCAGGTGTAAAGGAGAGGGCAGATATTGTCCCCTGCAGAAATCGAACTAGTGGTTAATTTACTGATTTTAAAGGTTTTAATTGAAGTTAAACCTTTTATACCATCATAGATACCAACACTCAAAAATAACCTTAAAAACTGTTGTGAGACACTGAAAAAAGCGTCTTAATTATACTCAATTTTATCAGCCGTTGTTACTGTTTCACAGCTTGTTGATTGAAGAGCTGGTTCAAGGTGATGATGAGCTGACTTCTACATTGAGCTATAAAACACAAATGTAAGGCCTCGGTATGGATACGGTTCAGATCTACAAAGAGCTACAGGCTTGGTTTAACTACGACAACTATGTTGATGTTGAGTCTTGCACTTTGAAAGGATTACATAAGGAGTTACAGGTCAGAAAGAACATCCTCGACTCAATTGAGTTTTTTGGAGAAGGGGATGTTTATTTTGACCAGATCCTTGCAGGTAAGCCCTTAATCAGTAAAACGTTTGATAGCAACACTCATCTGACGGAAAGCCAAACACACATACGACAAGTCACTTTCAATCATGTTGAAGCACTCAAAAGATCTCTTGGGATGTTCTCTCAGGAATCGTTTGTCAAAGGAACAAATCAACTTAAGAAAGAGGTCAAAGAGCAGACACTAACTCAAAGTATGAGAGCCGTTTTTATGAGAACCAATGAAAGCCGTGTGTATACACACTTTGACCTCGAAAGCTCATCAGATGAAGAAATCATAGGCTCGCTTCGTGCACTACTTCCGGTATGGAGGAAAGAGTATGGAATCAAGGACAGGAAGCAAGAGGCTTTCGGTCTTGGAAAGATTCTAAAGTTGGTTGACTACCGTATCCTTCCAATGATTGATCTGCTCATGTGGGCTAAGTTAAATGATGTCTTTCTTTCAAACACCATCCTTTCCAGAGTGCTTTATCCAAAGCTCACAGATGAGGTTCGAGGAGATGAGCAACTCAAGGATACAGATCGTCCAATAGCTGAAAAAGCATTGTCAGGTGAGACTTGCAAAAATATTGAAAGTTTTATTAATAAAAATAGTCATATTAAAGATATTCCTATCGTAGGTTTAAGAAATTTAAACTAAATGTCATTAAGGGAAAGTCATGGAAATTTTATATGGAAAATGATGCCGATTGTTAAAATTTCTATCCATTGTTTTTAGATTGTTTAAATGATTGAGTTTGATATTTAAATAAAAAGGAATTGCGTTGATGGAAAATAATACCTCAGCTTTTATAAAGTTAGTCGATGAGATGATGAGTAGTAATGAACACTATTTTTTGCAACTAATTGAGATGAAAAAAAATGACTTGAATGTTAAAGGGAAAGTATATGCGGATTATAATTTGAAATACGGAGGAATGAATGTAAATGATTGGAATGAATTTGATTTTTTATTAAAGGAATATATAGTAGGTTTCAATGCGCAAGATAAAATTACTAAAGATGTTTTAGAAAATACAACAAAGCAGTTAGAAATTGATTTCTTGAGTGGTAACATAACAAAAGAAAAAGCTCTTTTATACATATCCCTATCAGACGGGATAAATTACTATGGCCTTTATAAAGGGAGTGGTTTACCATCGTTTTCTAATTTAATTTTTTGGAGAGATTTGTTAAAGATGTTATATGTGAGAAATCTTCTAAATCAGAGCTATTATTCAAGCAGATGCGACGAGAACGCTTATAAAATTGAAGGGTTTGATGATTTGCCAAATTTAGTAATCGCTGTGAAATTGATCGAAGAAAAGATCAGTGAAATTATATCTTTCAAAGATGGAATTGTTTGTTTCACTGAGGGTCAAGAGGAAAGGATTGTAAGTAAAATCGAAAAAAAATTACGTAGTCTAAACTTATTTCAAGGTTTGAGGTTGATTTTTTCTATATATGAAAATGAAAAAAGAAAAAATAGAATAGAGAAGACTTTACCATACAAATACATCATAAATATGATGGTGAAAAACATAGCAAAATCAAACCATAAAATAAGCAAAAATGAAAAAATAATTAATGTGTTTGAGTTAATGAATGCATTTATATCATTATATCAACTTAAAGAAAGTAGGTTTGCTATAGCTGGGATTTCAAATGCAAACTTAACTCAATATTTAAGAAAACAAGTCTTATACTCAAACTTCTACCCCATATACCCACTAAAAAATGAAACACTGATTGAATATATTAAAGGTATTGTGGAACCGAACATTAAAATTGATATGTTTCGTGAAAAGTTTGGTTTTAGTTTCAATGAGTTGATTAGTTTCTTTAAGTTTATAGGTATGCAAGTAAGTGATGTGTTAGTTTTAGAGAAAGAAACTATAAGTGAAGCTGACGCAAAGATAGTTGATTTTTTTTCAATAGATGCAGATGTAATTAATAAAAACTACTCTTCAATGAGTAGTTTAATATTTAATGAAAACATTTTCGCCTTAAACCCTGTTGTTAAATACAAAAGAAAGTTTTATTTAGTTGGGTATAAGTATTTTAAGTTAAATTTCTATAATGCATTGTTAGAAAAAATAAGAAGGGAGTTTGATAAAGAAATCAATTCTAAAATTGGTGGTAACATAGATAATTTAGTAGAAAATATTTTTAAAAGCCTTCAAAAGAAAAATAAATTTGAGGTTTTTTCTGGAAGGTATACACCACCCAAGAAAGAAAATCCAGAAAGTGATCTGTTAATAAAATCAGATAATGACTTAATTTTGATTGAAAATAAAAACAAATATTTAACACGAGTTGCATTTTCAGGTGATGAATCCGAGATACTAAAGGATTTTATTTTATCTTTTGGTTTTTCTCAAAAACAATTATTTAATCACGAGAAAAATATCAGGCTGTATAAACAGATTAAGTTTGAAAAAGATAATAAGACTCTTCAATATGATGGACAAAATATAATAAAAATATCAATATCAACTAACAATTGGTATAGCATTATGAATAACCCATCGTCCTTGATATTACCAGCGGTAACTGGGTTGACTTTTGATGTCGAACCAGATTCGGTTAAAAAGGGTCATAAAGATTTCATGAAAGCGAATAAGTATTTAGACGAGCTGAATGCTTTAATCGAGGGCTTTCGTAACAAACATCCAAATGAAATAAATAAAATATTAACTCAAACTGTTTTTTTACCATTGGAATTAATTGTCGATAAATATAAAGATGAGTCATTTATTACTATAATTAAACTTTTGATATCAACAAAAATGAATACGGACAATATAATGAATGTATATGATTATTGTAAGTTCTTAAAGAGTCAGTCCTAATATTTTATTTTTTAGATTTTAAAATTAATTTTGACGAAAAATTAGCCGAATTAAATGATCATTTATGAAATTTATGCAGTATTTATGATTAAATTCGATGAAATAAATGTTGAGTTACGCTCACACATATAATTATATGTCAAGAGTCAAGGGGTGAAAAATTTTACCCCTCAGACATTTTTATAATCTGTTCCCCCAGAAAACTAAATCCACACAATCCCTTCAAAGCCTGTTCCCGTCTACTTAGTATCAACTCATCGACAAGACGAGGAGATACAATCATGAACACATCTACTAAACAAACCACACGACTCATCCGCTTACCAGAAGTCATGCATAAAACAGGTTACAAGAAAGCATGGATTTACCGATTGATTTCTGAAAATAAATTCCCTAAACCTATCAAACTGGGGGCAAGGTCTGTAGCTTTCATTGAGATTGAAGTCGATGAGTGGATTTCTGACACCATTAGCAATTCGAGAACAGCTTCATAGTTAGGCTCCAGACGAACAACATCGACAAAGTGAGGACAACGTGGAAATTAAAGAATTCATGAAAATTGGAAACCTTTCAAGGCTTGTGAGTCAAAAAAACTTCGATAAGATTTTCGATGCTAAAGCTATCAGGTTATTACCTGTGAATACATTGAGTAAGAAATCCGTGGAATGTTTAAGCTATTACCTCGAAGATAGCGAATACAATCCATTCCAAGTTTTACCTGAGTTAAATGAAGATAGTCGAAACTATATCTATGAAACCATACTGTCAGTGATCAAATGTAATGAGCTACTCAGAAAGTTATCGAAAAAAATCACACAGAACGAAATTCATATTGCTGTAAAAGAGGCTGGAAAGGGCGAAGATCATATCTTGCTCTGTAGCTTAAGTGTGCAAAAAGGGATGTTAGACCATTATGTGAAAACAATGCCGGGTCTTCTCCCAGATGAAGATTCATTTATGACAGATGACATGAATTTTCTTAAGCTAAGCACTGAAGATATAACGAAAATTTTGCTGTGTGACATGTTGGAAAGAGGAGCATTGATGATTCATATGGGAGATGAACTCCGCAGTAAAGCTAAAGTTATTCAAGAGGAATACTGGAAAGAAGTAGAAAATATTTACAACGGACAAACGGCAATACAAATTATTATTTAAAATGTCATCATTCCAAAAGTGTAAAGTTTTAATATCAAAAACTAGTAAAATTTAACAGAATACTTTCCAAATTATTTTTTTGGAACCGCTGTATTACTTATGCCATAAGGATTTATTAGTTTTTCTTCTTGAATCGGGTATGACTACTACTTACTAGCCGTACTGGTTTCTTTCACGTGAAAGAAATTTTTTTAAGTATCTAAATGGATTATAAATAAATCCAAAAATAACAAAATAAAATTGCAAAGTTTAAATCGATAAAATAATGATAAGCCGTAGTGATTACTAAATGTAAAGTTTTCGGAGGGTTATTATAATGTCATTCAAAATAAAAAAATTTGTTATGAGCAATGGAGAACGCGGTTGCTTAATTCTCAACAAAGAAACACTGCTACCAGTTTACTATCAGAACCTTTATCTCACAACTAATGTCAGGAACAGAAGTGCGACTGCATCTACGATGGAGATAGTCGCAACGAATCTACTTATCCTTAGCAATTTTATGGAAAGTAGGAAAATCAACATCATTGATAGGATTGAAAGCAAGCGGTTCCTAAGTGTAGCCGAAGTCGATGACCTGATACGGTATGCAAAGCAAAGATTCGATCATCAAAAAATCACGAATGTAAGATTACTAAAAGGAAAGCAGATTGCTACACGAACTTTTAGTTACAGGATACACGTTTTTTCAAGCTATCTAAATTGGTTGTGCGGATTGATCCATTCTATGAAGGGAATCCATGCCAGATATGAAGTCGAAAGTTTCATTGAAAGCATAAAGGCGCACATCCCGCGAAATCGCTCACTCAGCATCAATGACAGAACTGACAAATCGATAAGTGAAGAAAAAATAAAAATTCTGTTTAAGCTGTTGGAAGTCGAAGGGAGCCAAAACCCATTTCAGAAGGAGGTTCAAGTCAGGAACAGACTCATTTTTACCTTGTTACTGAATTGTGGGTTGAGAGCAGGTGAGTTACTAAATCTTAGGGTAAATGATCTAAATCCTAGAAATAACACACTGAGTATTGTTAGAAGACATGACTGCATTGAAGACCGAAGGCTGAATCAGCCATTAGTCAAAACTGGCGAAAGGATAATCCCATTATCAGACGAGTTAGTGATAGAGATCTTCGATTACATAAATAATTTTAGGGATAAATACACTAAAAAGAAAAAACATGACGTTCTATTTGTAACTCACAGTGCAGGTAAAACAGTAGGGGAACCTTTATCTGTTTCAGCATATGAAAAAATAATTTCTACTATTAAAAAATCAAGCCCAGAATTAAAGAACTTATCAGGACATAGATTGAGACACTCTTGGAACTATTTTTATTCAAATGAAATTGATAATTCAAATTTAGATGTCAGCCGAAAATCAGGATTGAGATGCTATCTAATGGGTTGGTCCAAAGATTCAAAGATGTCAGAGAATTATAACTTCAAACACATATCAATTAAAGAAAAGGAAGTTATTGGAAGAGTTTATGAATCTTTGAAAAAGATAACTGAGGGTCAATATAATGGAAACATGTGAACTAAGAAAAGAGAGTCTGGTTTTTGCAAAGATGCAGGTGTATAGCTTCAAGCTTTCTGATATCAAATGGCAATTAGATAAAGAGAATTCTATTTTCCCACATAAGATTGCCGATAAAATGCCAGAGTCGATGCGTATTGGTTACCTTACTACCTTGGCTTGCTTTTCGGCTGAATACAGTGCAGGTTACACAAAAAACATCAACCAGATATTTAGTAAATGGTTAGGGATGATAGACATTAAGACGATAGATGCTAATGCGGTTTATCAACTTAATGTTAATTTAGGTCCTGAGAAAAACTATAAACTAAATTCTATAAAGAAGTTTCTAACGAAGTGGAAAAAGCTCGGTTATGTAGGAGTTGAAACCTCAGCTTTAACAATGCTGGAAAAAATAAAGGTTAAGACTAATTTGACAGGTGAAGCGGTCAAACGAAGAGATCCAAATAGTGGACCGCTAACTGGAGAAGAACTGGAAATCGTTCTTGAGAGTATCAGCAACTTGTTGAAAGAAGACAAAATTCCTATGTATCTTTATTGCTATGTCATTCTTTTAGCAACCACGGGAAGGAGGCCATTACAGTTAACTTCCTTAAAAGCAAAAGATCTCATCAGAACGGGAGAAGGTTGCTTTCTAAACATACCGAAAGTAAAACAAAGGAAGGACTTTAGAAGTGAGTTTAGCTTGGTAAGTATCGATGACTGCCTTTATGAGAAATTAACAACCTTGATTAATATGAATCAAAAATACATTGAAGATAATATTAGTCAGAGTGTTTCTCATATGAAAAATAAATTACCTATATTCATGGACACCAAAAAATCGGTATCAATTCAGTCTGGTCAAAGTTTAGATACCATTATTGCAACTGATTTTTTACACATGAAGAATTCATTTATTTCAAACAAACTAAATAACTTTACTACTAAATTCAACATTAAATCATCAAGGAATGACGAGGCTATACGGCTTAATGCAAGACGATTCAGGTATACGCTTGGATCTCGTTTAGCAAAGGAAGGAGCCTCAATTGAAGTGATCGCTAAAGCATTAGACCATAAATCTATTAACTCATCAGGAATATATGTAAAAAATAGCCCAGACAATGTTCACGATATTGATATGAAACTTCATTCATTTTTTGAACCGCTATCAAAGATCTTTCTAGGTGGCGATAGCATTCAGAACAAGAAGTTGTTTAGAGAATATGTTTTAAATTCTTTTGGATTCACTGATTTTAAACACGAACACATAGAGTGTTTTACCTGCAAAAACTTTACAGCCTGGAGTTCTGAATGACCAATGTGATTTTATTCGAGCCAATCAATGCTAATAATCCAAATTTAAATGTTAATGATTTTATTGAATTTTGTAAGAGTAATATTTTTAACTCCAAGTTAGCCAGTTCATGGAAAAGCAATGTATGGAAAGGATGTTATAGATTCAATAAGTTTGATATCAACAATAATCGAAATAGTAAAGATAGATTAGATGATAGTTTTATTGATTTTGCTAAAGCTTATATGTTTCATATTCACTCGTTTAACAAGTCAAAGTTAAACCAGAATGCCTTGGCAATGTTGAAGATCGTTGAGTTTGTGTTATTGAAATCATACGGTGAAGCTAATGTGGTCAAGTGTAATAATAACATTTTTGATGAGTGTGTAAGAGTAGCAACGGCTAAATATACGAAATTAACAGCAATTGGCATTGGTAAGGAACTTGAGAAACTATGTTTATTTTTGAGTGAAAACAGAATGACAAGCTCATCATACTTTTTTTGGGTAAATCCGTTAAGGCATAAAATAACTCAAAGTTGGCAAGGTTATGAACCTTCTCTGGAAGGGCACTCAAAATTACCAGATATAAAAGCCGTCATAGCCATTGCGGAGATTTTCTCAAAAGATGAAAGCCAACTGTCTGTGAGGGACATTTTCACAACGTCTGTTCTTGCACTACTGATGTGTGCACCAGGACGAATCTCGGAAATTTTAAGCCTTCCTGCGGATTGTGAGATTACAGAGCATAATGAGAACGGCATTGAACGATATGGTTTAAGGTTTTTTTCAGCGAAGGGGTATGCTGGAGACATCAAATGGATTCCTTCAGTAATGGTTCCTGTCGCTCAAAAGGCCATAGCCCGGTTGAGAAAGTTGTCCACCCATCCAAGGTTTGTTGCAAAAACGATGGAAGGGAAGGTCCCTGAGTCATACAAACATGAACTCTTTACTAAAAAGCCTCAAAATTTTCCCTGGTATGATGAAGAAAAGAAAATCAAATATTCGAATGCTTTATGTCTGTTATTTGAGGGACAATTATGTAAGAAAACGAGCAATCATTTGGCACCTTTGATCAGACCCACTGCTCAGTTTTTTAGATCGGATATTGATGCCTTTGCAAGTATCAAAGGCACTACAAACTTGTTTAAAAGACACGGTTATATTAACGAAGATGGTAGCCCGTATTCGCTTAGGACCCATCAATTAAGACATCTACTCAATACGTTTTCTCAAATCAATGGCATGGACGAGTTTAGCATCGCCAGATGGTCTGGGAGGAAGCTGGTCTCACAAAATGTTTCCTATGATCACCGATCACACTTACAAATGATCAATCTCATGAAAGATAAAACTTCAATCGGAGCCGTTAACAGTCATAGGAAAAAAGAAATAGCTGTTATGGAAATAACTGATTTCGATTCATTGAAGAATGGAGCTGTGCTTGTCACTAAGCACGGTTACTGCAAGCACTCATATGCTTTTGACCCATGTGGTTATTATCCAATGCAAGACTCTGGAAAGGATGATGAACGACTAATGGTAATACATAATAAAATTATTGAAAAAACCAATTATGATAAAAATGATGGGAATGTTAATGCTGATAAATGGTATAAATTTCAAACTAAAATAATAAAAGGAGTATAAATGGCTAAACACATTACTGGTTATGATGAAAAATTGATAATGAAAGTTATTAATACCTGGAATGACGATGAGAAGCTGACCTGGGAGGCTTTATGTGACCAGTTGATAAAGATTATTGGGAAGAGACCTTCAAGGCAATCTTTAAGTAGTCATGTTAAAATTGCGGATTGTTTTAATTCAAAAAAGAAGCTTCTCAAGTCTGGTGTGAAAGAAACATGTGCGGTTAAACCTGCTAATTTAAAAATTGCTTGTCAGAGAATAAAAAGACTCGAAACTGAAAACGAAGCCTTGATAGCATTGAATAACAAATATTTAGAGCAGTTTAAGATATGGCTATATAATTCTCATTTAAAGCAAATAACAATCGATGAGCTTAATCGTCCTTTACCTAAAAAAGATATTCAAATAGAAATTGATAGGTTTTAACTATTGACATGACTGAATATTATGATATTTCTTTAAATGTCAGGATGACATTCACAACAGCAAGGATGCTACTATGAATAAATTAAACAGATATTTGCCAGATCAGAAGTTTTTGATACTCCTTAATCGCTTCATTCTTAGATACGATGAATCAGACTGCAATAAAGAAAAAATTGTAAAAGATGCCTACCTGTTCTGTGTAGGATACTTTTTGAAGTATCAGCAAGACTATCAGAATCCTTATCTGAAGGGACCAAGCAACATTATTGCAGTTTTGAGTTCGGCTTTGCTCAGTCCAAACTTCTATACAATACCTTCAACTGTCAGCCTTGAACGAGTGCTGTATTTCTACAAGTTTATCATCGAATACATTATCTGGAATGAGTATGAAGTAGAAAGAATATTTGCTACTCAAAAACAGAGCTTTACGCCTTCACCAGAGCTTAAATCAGATGGTTTCAAAATGAAGAAAAGGGTTTAGGATATACTTTTTATTGAGTATGGCGATACAATAACTATGCCATATGATCTTTACACTTAACTTAGGGCGAGTGTTCTGCAAATGGATCATATGGCATCTCAGCTTTAATGTATGATATATTTTCTTTTATCTTATGGCTTTTCAGGATGATGAAATGAACGATTTTGAGCAAAAGCTCCTTCAGAATGGATTTTCGGCGAAGGATATCCGCAAGCTTAATGAAATTCTTACCCGAGATGAGAACAAATCAGATACACTTCAGTCTCTCATTCAGGAGCTGAGCAAGCGCTTTTGGGCTGGTATAATTTCCATGCTCATTATTTTATCAGTTTTCATTTATGGTATAGCGAAAGGGCATAAAGAAAGCCTGATTTCTTATGCTATCGTCCTTATCATCGGTGCCATAATCGTTTACTTTGTCATACCAATGAATCTGGCCTGGAAAGCACACAGGTTTGCTAGTAATAGCAAAAGTTAGTTTCCATTTTGGTTGTGATTCATCTGATAGAGGTTCACACCTATAGCGCTACCTTTCCAGACTGCTGTTGCACCCTTTAGAGCCAAGTCTTGTTTGCTCATCATCTGCACCTGGCGATAGTAATCAGTAGGGAGATACTTGAATATTCTCCAAGCCTCGGGTTTCAAAGTCAGTTTAAAAATTCCGTAGTAAGATGTAGTGAGATCAACTACTTGGTAAGCAAGCAGACCCAGGCGTTTATCAAATCCAAAAAATTCAGCTACATCCTGATAAGCTTCAATCACCGGATTAGTAGGGTTTGAAACTCCTCTTAACTTATCTATGCTTTCCGCCATTGAACCTGCACCATTAGCAATCAATGCAGAACCAGCAACAACACCGATAACATTTCCACTGAACAGTGATCCAGCAAACAAGCCTACCCCAGCCACTAGCTGAACAGTCCCAAGAACTACTCCGATGCCGTCGATGACATAGCAAATGATCTTTTCATGGTCATGGTAAAACTTCACAGAAGACGAAACTACGGCTTCTCCTGTTCTGAGCATCCTGTCCTGAATCTTTAGGTTTTGGGCTTCTTGCTTGAGATTTTGGATACACTCCTGACACTTATCATCCGAGATAGAAGTGCGGATAGTCTGGATCTGCAAGCGGGTGAACTCCTTTATTTCATCCTGAAACCTTACACGGACAAGCGCATCCTTGAGATGGAACTGTGAGAGGGATGTGGCAACATTGACTAAGTGATTAGCCTCAAGACTTGCCATGCTCAGAAAGTAGTTTAATTGCCTGTTCCTGTCCCAGTAGTTATCCATACAACATCCTTAAAGATATGAGTTTCTGCACTGCAAAATTTACACCTAACTTTCTCATATGATAAGAAATTTTTCATTATCATAATCAAGCAAGGAAAATCGTTTAACTAGCTGATTTTAAATATAATTACTATTATGGCAATAGTTATCACTGCAACTAATCTCACAATTATGAAAGCATTATGTGAAGAAAATGTGGTGTAAATCTGCGCGAAAAATTGTAAAGTATTATGTCTTGCACGGCAGAAGGCTTGCTAACAATTACTCATATAGATAGTTATATTTCTTCTTTTATTCTAAGCCTGCATAACCAGCGAAAGTCAGTTAATCAAAATCAAAATTAAACTTTGAGGCATAAAGGAATGTATCTTAAAAGTATCAAAATAAACAATTTCAGAAAATTTGGTAGCAAAGATAATTTAATAGGCTTTGTAAAAGCTAATTCAGGAGGCAATAATGAAGCACCAGTTGCTTCATCAACCACTTTAATAGTAGGTAAAAATAATGCAGGTAAAACTACTATAACTAAAGCATTAGAATTTATTGTTGATGAAGGAGATAAGTTAGTCGGCTCATATTTTAACTTTGATTACTTAAATGGTTTGTTGAATAAGTATATAGAAGGTGACTACAGTGAAACCCCAGAGTTGAGCTTTATTTTAGAGGTGATTCTTGATAATCGTGATCAAGATTTAGCGACTAACTTTGGGGAATTTATCACTATTAGTGACAGTGAAGATGTTAAAAAAACGCAGTCAGCTATAGTTAAAATATTTTATGAAGTTAAAGACAAGGATTTGTTTGAAGTTGACATGAAAAAAGGTATTGATTTTCTTACTTTGAAAAAAAAGGATAAAGTTACAAAATTTAAATATTTAGTGGACAAGATATCAGAAACCCAATTTAGACGAGTAGTAAAAGGATTAAACGGTAAGGGAGAGAAAAGCATTAGGCTTAAAGATATAATTGATCTCAAGGTTATATCGGCTTCAAATAATATTCATGATAAAAGGTTGCTGGCTAAATCTTTTAATAAAATAATTAGGTATATGTACGAAGTAAATGATAAAAGTTTTCAGAGTATTAATAGTTTAGTTGAAAAAAACAATAATAGATTGACAGGTAAAATTAGAAGAAATCATCAGAAGGGGATTCAATCTGTCTTGGAAAAAATCGTTTCTGAAAACGCGTTAGCTTTTTCTTTAAGAGCTGATCTTACCTTCGATAAGTTAATGACCGATCTTGTCACTTATGAGTATATAGACGGTGAACATCACGTGCCAGAAGGGCAATTCGGTTTAGGTTATACTAACCTGATCAATATACTTAGCGAAATTATTGATTTTTCTTATAGATGCAAATATATGAAAAAGCAAAGTAAAGTTCAGGTTTTATGTATTGAAGAACCTGAACTTTTTATGCATCCACAAATGCAAGTTAATTTCATTCGTCATATAGAAGAAGCACTTTTTGCAATATTAAAATTATCAAGCAGAGATTTTGCCAATTTAAAAACTCAAATTGTCATTACTACACATTCATCACACATACTGAATAGTGTGATCCAAGAGAGCTGCTCATTAGACGAAGTTAATTATACATATCCAGAAAATGGGCTTAGCAAAAATATCATAATTAAAGATTCTGATATTGCTAAGGGTAAGAATGAGAGTGATTATTTTCAGTTCATAAAAAAACATATAAAGCATCAAGTTCCAGAATTATTTTTCTCTGATGCAATTATATTAGTAGAAGGCATTACCGAAGAAAGAGTTGTTAATTTTTTTATAGAAAACGACATTACACTTAGAAGGAAAAAAATTTCTGTATTTAGAATAGATGGTGCCCACGGAAGTGTTTACATTAAATTGTTAAATGCTCTGAGAATACCCTCTTTAATTATTACTGATATTGATTTTAAAAGAGAAAAAGAATCTTTATATGAAGAGGTCCAAGCAAAAGACAATAAGATCATTAAAGTCCCTCTTTACCCACAAATAGAAATAATTGATGAAACTACACTCACAACTAATAAAACACTCACTTTCATTCATGGAAGCTCAAAAGTAAATACCTTCCATAAATATTTTATAAAAGAAAATGTAAGGGTTTCATATCAAATTGAACCTGTTGAACTTTACTCTTTAGGAACCCTGTTAAGTAAATATTATGCTACTAGTTTTGAAGAAGCACTAATTTTAGAGAATTATAGCAATCCTCTTTTTAGAGAAATTTTAAAATCAGTAATCCCTTCTGTAATGGATGAATTGCTGGGTGGGGAAAATGTAGATGAAAATGTTTTATTTAAAAACTCTTACAGGTTACAAAAGAATTTATCCGAAAGTAAAAGTAAATTTAGTAACTCACTTATATACTCGTTGGTTAACTCGGCAGAAAATTCAGAACATCAATTAAGAATCCCTAAGTATATTAAAGAAGGAATTGATTGGCTTTCAAATTACAAGTTCGCTGACGAGGTTGAATTATGATGTATGTAGAGTCTCAGGATGTTCTTATAGAAGAAGTCAAGGTCTTTGATACCTTACTTGGGTATGTTAATGACAAAAAGTCATTTTATTTTCTCTCTGGTGCTGGTAGTGGCAAGACACATGCTTTGATAAGTTTAATAAAGAAGATAATGCATGATAAAAAATCGCAATTAGCATTATCGAGGCAGAAAATATTATGTATCACCTATACTAATAATGCTAAAGATGAAATTATCAGCAGGCTGGGTGAAAATGACTTGGTTTATGTGTCTACAATTCATAATTTTTTATGGGACATGATTCAACATCACATGGATGCTCTTGTTGTAATTCATGTTACATACTTAACTGATTTAATAAAAAAAAATGAAAATGAGTTATTTTATGATGAGAATGACAAACCTGCATATCAAGTTTATAGGGGGTTAAATCAAGCTGAATTAGAAGCAGTCACAGACTTTATTTTGGAAGATAATGAATCTTACTATAAAATGCAAGAACTTAATGCTGGGGATTTTTGGCAACTATTAAATGATGAACTTGGCCAAGATTTGAGCAATAAATTAAAAACAAATAAATCTCACTTGCTTAAAATATTTTCATGTATTAGAAGGATCTATAATTATAAGAATTGTGTAAAAAACATCGCTGAAGGGGTTAGAGGTTATGACTTTATAGAATACAGCATAAGAAATGCAGAATGTCTTTATAAGAATAGAATTGGCCATGATACGCTTTTACTTTATTCATATAAATTAATGAAAAACTATCCTTACTTTGCAAATATTCTTATCGACAAATTTCCGTATACCTTTGTTGATGAATATCAAGATACACATGATAATGTCGTTGCTTTTTTCAAATTAATTATAGAACGTTTGAAGCCAGGTGGTTCTCAATATTTAATTGGATTATTTGGAGATCCATCTCAAGAGATCTACAGTTCAGGTGCTCGAACTTCGTTTTTGACCTTCGATGAAGTTCATAAAAACATTAATAGAAGATCACATGATCAAATTATTGATTGTATAAATAAAATCAGAGGGGGACATCAGCCTATAAAGCAAGTTTCTATTTTCAGAAATAAAAACCTTGGCAGTGTTAAATGTTATATTTATCCGATGTCAAAATGTAATAAATCAGATATTGAAAAAATAATTGATTCTTACCGGGCTGAATGGGATGTAAGTTTATCTAACCAAATGGCTTGTCTTGTGTCAAAAAATGAGATGCTTGCCGAAGTTTGTAATTTTTCAAACTTATATTCAAAAGTGAATGATTTGTTTGTTGCAGAAAACAAAAACAATTATAAAAAAGTCAATGATGAGTTTGTTGTGAACAATATTGATAAATTTGGTTCCTTTGCTTCTATTATGTATTCTTATTGTAAGCCTGCTTACTTGTTAAAAATAAAAAGCGATGCTCCTATAATCGAATTATTTCCAAAGCTTCATTTGCAAGAATGCACAGTTAAAGATATTGGGATGGCAGTGCGTAAGTTGAATGCATTGAGTTATTGCAGCTTGGAAGAGTATTTCGTCAACCTATATGAGTTGTTTAACACCACCAAAAACAAGAGAGTTAAATCTTTAATTAATTCTCTTTTGCCAATCGAGTTTGATAGTGAAGATATTTGGAAGGAAAAATTAGTTAGATACTGTGGTTTAAGAAAAGTTAAATTTGATGACGCAGTATTCCAGAATTTTTTAAAGGTTGACTTTGATGAGATGATTCATTGGATGAAATACATCAATTCCAATAAAACCGATAGTCCGGTGAATGTCATGACATGTCACTCGTCTAAGGGACTTGAGTATGAAAATGTAATTGTATTTTTAAACGATAAGATGAACAAAAGGCATACGTATTTCTCTAGTCTTCTAAATTCGGATTTGAACGTAGAGTTGTCTCCTGACTTAGAAGAAGTTAGAAGGCTCTTATATGTGTCAACATCAAGAGCTATTAAAAATCTGAGAGTTGTGCTTTTTTCTGATAACGGACTTGAAAAAGATAGCATTCAGAAAATATTTAATAATTATGAGTTTTTTAGTTAGCTTTATTTATAAAATGGAAGCGATAAAGAATTATCACTTCCATTTATTTTGAAGTGTTTATTTATTAATTACATTATCAAAGATATGCATCCATCGCTTAAGTTGCAGTTCCGTATCCCGGATGCCTTCTTGTGAGTTGAAGTCACCTTTTTGAGGAAAGAACATTACTCTCCATTCTGGATACTGAACATCGTCTACTGCGATGTAAAAGCCTGATTCTCTGAAATCATGAGTGCGGTCGAGTTCTTTGTTGATACCAGCCCGTTCTCTCGTAGTAGACAAATTGTATCGCCACTCTTTGATTGCTGAGAACGGATAGGTTTTTTGTTTGTTCTCTTCCTTGAGATGGATCAGTCCCCGTTTTTCATCGAGCTTCATAGCAGTTGGACCGAACTCATGGCTCCACATGCCGTCAGACTCTCCGAACACATCTCTGGTGCTGGCATTCCACTTCTTAATTCGGAATTTTTTGTAGGCAAACATCAAGAGCATGATGCTTGCGAAGACCCAGATGATTGCAAGCTGAACCAAACCTTGTATACCCAGGAAGTAAAAAATGATGATTGGTAAAGCGATAGCTATCCACACTCTTTTCATCAAAAGAAAGTTGGGCTGTTTTATTTCAGTCATTGTTGTCATAGAACCATCCGGTATTGTTTCGTTGGATTCAGAGCGCACTCATCCATCAGCTAGTTTTGCTGATAAATCAGTGAGCTATATCGCTTCGTTTGAAGTTACATTACGGCTAGGAATGAGTGTCTAGCAAATCATTTGTACCGATCGATCGCTTTGGTTTGATAGTCTATAGCTATCATGTGTATTTTATCGATCAGTAATAACGATCGATCGTTTTTGTCTATCAATTTGAAAAAAATGAAAAAATTTATCGAGTTTGACTTAGTAAGTAGTTTTAACTCACTGAAAACTAGCTCTTTAAGGTCGTTTGAAAACGTTTTTTATCGCTGAGTTTTGAAAAGTTACCTCAGAAATCTCTGGTGTTTCGGAGTTGCCGGTTCGTATTGCTGTATAGATGACATTTCTTTTGAGAGGATTGAGAATCGTTGAACCAATGGCTTTTAAACCGTCAACAAGCTCGTCAAGGTAAGGTATCCACTGCAACCAGCGAGATCGCATATGTTCTCTGGAATTTGCCTTAAGGGGTGTAGCTGTGGGAGGAACTTCAATGGGATTCGAAACGTTTTCATTGTCGGCAATCGATTCAGGAGCAACAGCCTCTATTGGTTGAGTGACGGTGATTCGTTTACTCATGTTTGACCAACTGTATGCCTTACCGAGCTGTGATGCCTTAAAAGCGACTCCCTGATGCTCAAATGAAAAACCGTTCATCTTGCCAGTAGATGCGATGTTTGCTGTCGCTGATATGTTTTGCTTTTGTAATTCATATATGAAGTCTTCGATAGTGATGGTATCGAAGAAGGTGAGGATTGCATCTATAGCTTCCTGTATCACTTTTTTAGAAGGTTTCTCCCCGGTCCTGTCCTGCATCATCTTTTCGTTACGAGTGAGCTTCTTTTGCTTCTGTGGCTGTTTAGCAGGAGAGGGACCTTTAGTTCGTGTGAGCTGATGATCCCCTTCAAGGTCTTGAATGATTCTGGTGCTAACGAGATTCTCGTTCTTACCCAAGTAAAGTTGGCCATCTACTAAAACGTTTATACGGGAAGCAATGATGTGTATGTGCTGACCAGCTTCATCATTGTGTAGGACATAACAACGAAGGTGAGTGTCACAGAAGCCCATTCTCTTCATGTAGTCGTCAGCGATGTTCTTCCATTGTTGATTTGTGAGTGATTCACCGACTGGGAGACGAAGGGAGTTATGCCAAACTGGTTTAGTAACATCCTCTCTTAGCTTCTGAGTGTTTGCGAACTCAGCGATAAGCTCGTCTACAGTGATGCCCACAAGATTGCCACCAATCACTACTGGTGTAGTCATGTGATGAGGAGCAGGGGCAAGCGCATACGAGATGACTCCTCGGAAGTTTTTACCCCTTTTTATTTTATTCATGCCCTTCATCAGCGATGATCACTTTTCAAGTGTCAGCAGAGCATCTCTTACATGCGACAGTTTCAATTTTAAAGCGCTTACTTCCTGCGATAGTGGCTGAGCATCTTCGCCTCTGCGAAGCAGGAACGAAGTAAGATCATTAAGTTTCTGTAGGGAACCAGTAAGCTCCTGCCAAGCTTCTTTGTTGATTTCGGGAACAGAAGGGGGAAGTTGCTTGAGAGCTGAAGATCTCAGCCAACAACTTCTGCTTAGCTGTCCTCTGAACTGGTTTACTTTGCTCAGCTCAATCTCATTTAATCTAACAGTTACTGTATATCTGCGAAGGCGGTTAGGGGGTAATTTTTTGATAGAAGGATCATTGGTAAATGAAGAAGGAAACTCATCGTCGAATATAGTAATGTTTTTTTTCATATCAACTCCTTTTGATATTTTCATTAATAGCATATCCATATGCTAACTATAATAAATACCATAAAGATCAATTGCGTCAATGGCTTGGGTTTAGTGTTTTTTTGGTTTGATCTTTCTTTTTCAACCGAAGGGCAGAAAAAGCAAGGCAACTCAAAGATGCGGAGCATCTATGAGTTAGCCCTTGCTTAACTTAATTAAATAAAGTTTTAAATAAGGCTATTGACATGTTGTTACAGGATGATAAATAAATGCAAGGAGGTGCATCAATGAAAAATATTATTTATGTTTTTACAGTAATTTTTTGGAGTTATTTAGGTGAGGTGCTTATCTATGTAATTCCAAAAAGCTTATATTTGGAATTGCATCCTGAGTGGGAAGCATACAAAGATTTCGATGAACTTTTGAAAAGCGGACCGCTATTTTTGTGTTTTTTTATATTTTGGTTCATTCCATATATAACGCTAACTTTCCATTTTATATTTAATGAAAGGTCAACCAGATTGTTTTTTTTCATACTAACTCCTATTTCTATACTCATTAGTCTCACTGGTGCTTGGGTGTTGTCATTTTTTTCTTAATAAATATACAAGCAACAATAAAATCCATTGGAAAATAGTGGCTAACACAGGAATAAAAGTGTATTTAACAATAAAGTTCTGGTTGTTAGCATTGTCCTCAATCTTCAGAAATGAAATTATATGCTGAACTATAAATCTTGAAGTAGTAGTGTTGTTAATTTCAGCATCCATGTCGAGGCATAATTTTTTACAAAGAGGTGGGGCGATCCTTTTTAAGTAATTCTGTGCAACTGACAAATCATTTTGTTTTAGATAATGAATAGATAAGATTAAAAGAACATTCGTAGAGGATGGTGTTTTTTCAAGTAATTCAATTAGTGAGGCTATATCCTCAGAGGAAAGTTTATTTAACTTCCAGTAATAAAATTCTTTCCTAATTGGATTATCTCTTACTAAAGGATTTTTATCTGCTAAAATCACATCTGCTTGCTTATTTGATAGTCTACTTAACATCAAAATAGGATAAATATTAAAGACTTCGCCCTCATCATAAAGATTATTGTAGAAAATATCACTACTGAATGAGTATTTTTTATTTTTAAAGTCGGCAATTGCACCATGATTGTCATTATAGGTGCTTTCCCAGAAAAGATTTTCGCCGTTTACTTTTCTCTCAAACCACAATACAGCGTGCCCTGGTAAATATCTAATGCGAGTTTCAATTTTATTTTGTTTAGCAATATCGTAAAGAAGGTAGACATTAGAGTCACAATCTGATTGGTTCGATGAAAGGTCAGAACCAATATCTACAGAATCTTTATATGAGAAAAGATCACCTAGCAATTTATTTGCACAAGAAAGAAAATCAGATTTGTTTTTTTTAAATTTAGAGCATATTGAGTTTACTGAATTGAAGTAAAATATAGTGTTAATTTTTGCTAAATTGTATTGCTCATGAGTTATCAATCCATAGTCTAAATCCATCTTTAGAAGGCGGCCTGTTAGCGATCCTACATTGTCGTAATTAAGGTGGTTGTTTTTTTTCTGCAAGTGACTGGTAATGGATATTGCTTTATTTTCATATCCGGCATTTCTTTTAATGAAATAAAAGAATGCACAAATTGAAATTATTATTGGGATTAATGCGATTGAGAAATATTTAATTGATTTTCTTCTCATGATTTAAGCCTGTTGTTATAAACGCTTTAGATGAACAATTTAATTAACGTAATTTCAGTAATGTAAAATTTCACATGAATATTATGGTGGCATCTATTGGGATAATTGCTTAAAAAAAATCCTTATACGTATTGGAAGAGAAGATCAAATTTTACAGTTAAATCAGTATGTTACTCGTAAATTAGTGATTAATTAGAATTTAAAAAAATCAATCATTTTTGTAATGATTTTGGAGAAAATTATAAAATTTTAATAATGAATTTACAATCTTCATTTCGAGGATTAAGATAAGTGAAATAAGAATATTCTGTAATTTTTAGTGAAAAAGAACAATAAAATCATTGGTTTAATCGTTTTCAGAGTTGGGTTTATTTTTTTAGTGATTTATTACGGTTTGAAACTGAGAAGTTAAGCTTTAGTACCATAATATTTTACTATCTGGATGATAATGTTATGCAAAAAAACATATCAAAAACAATGTATTCTGAATGGGTGCTCCGAAACAGCCTCTACTGGATGAGCACTGTCGCTCGTTGGAAGCTTGATGAAGACGATGAGCACTGGCTCGTCTCGTTCGAAGATTGGAACGACGAGGTTGAGTTCGAGTTTGAGCGATTGCTGAATGATTACAAGCTCAGGGATAAGCTTCAGGCACAAACCGGCCAAGTCAGGGCTTCTATCATCGACAATGTTCTGAGGAGTATTGATTCGAGACTCTCTCAATGAACACTATGCCATTCAACTTTGACCGCCTGAGCAATGGCAAAGTCTTCATCAGCAATTTTGCTGGCTTTCACAGCTTCGTCGATCACGAAGAGCTACATCTTCTTGCTGATAACAAATTTCCTCCAGAACAAACAACCTCGAAGCTACTTGAAAGCCGATTGTTCATTGCTGACGATGCAACTCAGGCAGTTTCAAAAGCCTCACTGAGTTCTGCCTTTGCCAAGCGACTGATGAACGAACTGGCCGTCAGACCAATCTTTATGATTGTGCCGACTCTCAGGTGCGATCACACCTGCAAGTATTGCCAGGTCAGTAGAGCATCGGTCACTGCTGATGGTTATGACCTCAACCCTATACTGATACCGCAAATCGTCAGCACTATTAAGAAACTTGGCACTCCGCCGTATAAGATAGAAGTGCAGGGAGGAGAACCGCTTCTCAGGTTCGATCTCGTCCAGTCAATTTATGAAGAGTGTGTGAGTTCCTTAGGTAGCGATGCTTTCGAAATGGTTATTGCCACGAGTCTCTCAATACTCGATGAAAGCATCCTCTCTTGGGTTAAAGAACGGAATATCACCTTTTCTGTCTCTCTTGATGGTAATGAAGCCGTCCACAATAAAAACCGTATCCTCACAGACTCTCAGGCTCACAATAAAGCAGTCACGGGCATTAGAAAAATCACAGAAGAGCTGGGAGCAAATCGTGTAGCAACGGTCACCACAGTGACTAAAGAGCTAACAAAAGAACCAGCTTCCATAGTGGATGCCCATTTGTCTCTTGGTCTCACTGACATGTTTATCAGGCCCGTTAGTCCCTATGGATTTGCTCAGAAGCAGAGCTTCACTTTTTCAATGCCTGAATATTTTGAGTTTTATAAAAAGTTAATGCAGGAAGTGTTGCTTCAAAACCAGAAGGGTATACCTGTCGTTGAGCATTCGGCCTCAATCCATCTAAAGAGAATTTTCAATCCAGGCTTCAGTGGTTATGCAGATCTGAAATCACCAAGTGGAGTCGTGCTGAACTGCATCCTGTTTAACTATGACGGCAAGGTCTACGGTAGCGACGAAAGCCGTATGCTACAGAAAGTAAATCCCGAAGCAGATTTCAGTGCAGGAGAGTTTGCTTCACTCTCATTCAGTAGTAACGAATACTACCGTTCCGCTCTCTCATCATCATTCAACTTTGCCATGCCAGGTTGTGAAACCTGCGCATATCAGCCTTTCTGTGGAGCAGATCCGTGTCAGAACATCAGTGTTCATGGCGAACCTGTTGGTGACAAGAGTCGGTCAACCTTCTGCCAGTATCACAAAGGGATGTTCCGCTTCCTACTGAATGAAATCTCTCAGGATGGACCAATGGCTGAGATGCTCAAAAGGTGGGCTTATGTCTGAGGTGCTGAGAAACGATATTTTCCGGTTTTCATCAGACTTACCAGTTCAGCAAGGCTTCTATCGCCTGTGCAAAACCAAGCCCGAGAATCCTCAATTCTATCTGCCAAATTTGCTTGTCACTGCAACACAACTCGACTCCAGACTGCCTGCATATTTTGCAGACTCGGTTGTGAGCCAGGAAATTTTCGATTCCATAGAAGATGGGGACATTGGGATCGTCAACAACGGCAACATGCTCCGGGTGATACTGTCCCGTAGAGCAAACCACAACACTGTCCTTGTGACTGAAAGGTGCAACAATAGTTGCCTGTTTTGTTCTCAGCCTCCTAAAGCTGGAAACGATGACTGGCTTCTCAACCAGTCAGCTCTTGCTATCGCTTCCTTCTCTCTGAATGGAGTAGTGGGAGTGAGCGGGGGAGAGCCTTTGCTCTATGACGAAGACTTTCTGCATTTTCTGGACTTCATAATAGAAAACTCTCCTGACACAGCACTGCATGTTCTAACCAATGGACGCAAGTTTGCGGATGTCAGCTTTACCCAGCAGATGAAAGAACGAAGCGATAAGATCAAAATCACTTTTGGCATTCCACTTTATTCTTCAAGAGCATCCGTGCACGACTACCTGGTCGGAAGTGAGGGAGCATTTGATGAAACAGTCAGAGGACTGATCAATGCTGGTAACTCAGGTATCAACATCGAACTGAGAGTCATCCCTACTCAGGCAAACTACAGCGAGCTTGATGACATAGTAGAGTTTGCTGGTCGTGTGTTCTCGAACATTAACCAAATCTCCCTGATGGGGTTAGAGTCGATTGGATGGGCCCGTAAGAACTGGTCATCAATCTTCATAGAGCACGACAACTACAGCGAACAAATTCTTTCGGCTGTGGACACTGCACACAGGTCAGGTATCCCTCTTACCATCTTCAATTACCCACTATGCCATCTTCCTGAAAGGGCGTGGGGTTTTGCAACTCAGTCGATCTCTGACTGGAAAAATTACTATCCCAAAGAATGTGATGAATGCACTCAGAAGTCTTCCTGTGCTGGTTATTTCAGTTCATCAAAAGGCCGTTTTCATCAACCTCCGAGACCAATAATATGAAAAAGTTTAATTTCGCAGCTCTGCTTCCTGGATTTTTGGCTCTTAATAACTCTGTTTGGGCAAGTGATTCATCTACTGGTGCCAGTGACTTACCTGGTATGACTCTGAACGAACATGATTTGGTGATAGCACCGCTCAACACCGAAGTGCCGTTCTACATTGCAGGACACAGAAGTCACAGTTCTCACCGTAGCCACAGCTCACACCGTTCCTCATCAGGCGGTGGCTACTATGGTGGAAGCACTCCTTACTATCCCAAAACATACAGCTCCCCTAGCACCTCTGACTCATCCAGTTCAGGAACTCGTTCGTCGTCATCCTCCTCTGTCCGTTCACTTCGTTCTAATGACACAGATAGAACAACCACAACAAATTCAGCAGGAACTAAAGGTGCCAACCGAGCAAGTGGTGGGCTGACTTCGGATACAGAAAAACGTAAGCGGTTGATCATGAGAGTGCAGTTCGCCTTACTCGATAAAGGTTTTTACAACGGTAATATTGACGGGAGTATGGGACCAGCCACAAGGACAGCAATCAAGAATTATAGGGTTGCGAATGGATTGCCTACTCCAGTAAGAGAAACATTAGACACTCAGCTATTGAACTCCTTAAATATACTGGCCCGATAAGACATTGGGAGTAAATACAATGAAGATAAAACTTTCAATTTATAAAGCAAAAAGAATTACTGATGACATTGATCAGGTTTTGAATTTGGAAAAAGTCCAAAAACCTATTGAATTTGAAATGGATGATGCAAGAGCATACCTTTATGCAAAGCAAATTTCTGACCCAGTGCTACCTGAATGGACAACTTTATTTACAAGCCAAAAGGTAGACATAAAACCCGATTTTTTCGGTATGAATAGTAGCACTGGAGCAGTTCTGGTTGTTGAGGTTGATAACACAAGATATCTTATTCCGTTTGGAACTGGTCATCATTTAATCAATGATAGTAGCATTGTCAAAGGTTTTGGACTGAAAACAACCCTTAAATGTATTGAGCATAAAAAAATCCGTAGTCTGGATAAAGGTAGTCATAACGAAACCAATCTTCTAACTCGTAGTCAAAGTAGTAAAGAAGTCGATATATATAATCTTAAAATAGATTCTGAGATGGATATTCTCACAACCCTTACAGGCACTTCCACTGAAGATGTTTTAGGAAATAAAATAACTGGGAAAGATGCTTTTGTAGTAATGCCTGATGTTGAATTGAAAGCCATTCCTGAATTGTTATCTAAAATAAACTCTATTTATCTTTTACCACTTCCTGAAGAATTCGAGTGGGTTAATAATATTAAAGAAGCCGACGAAGAAGAAATTGAAATATTGGATCTCATTTTAATTGAAAAAATAAAATCAAGAGAATTTAATGATGTATGGATTGGAGAGCCTGAAATCGTAGACTGGGAAAATCAAATAGGTTATTGCTTCGAGAAGAGACAACGATTTGTACATGAAAACTTGTCAGTAGAACAAGTTTGTGATTTTTTTGACAGTAAAAATACAGAGATAACTATTGATAATCTTAAAAAAAATTACCTGCATGTTTTGAATGCCGATTTTGAATCCATAAAAAAATGGTCCCTATATAGATGCTTTTATGCTGAGATAAAAGAGGGCGACCAAAACTATATTTTAAGAGACTCGATATGGTATGTTGCCGATAGAAAGTTTGTATCTAACATCGATGATGAGTTGAAAAAGATTCAACATTATGAAGAGTCAAATAATTTACCTATCTACTCTTATAATAAAGAAGAAGATTACAATGAAAAAGTTTGTCTTGATAACAAGTCATTTACACTTATGGACCAAAAATTTATTTATCACGGTGGGGGTAAAAGTAAAGTTGAATTTTGCGACTTAATAAATGGGGCATCAGACTTCATTCATGTGAAATATTATAGTGGTCCGCAAAGTATGAGTCATCTTTTCTCACAAGGATATGTCGGTTCTGAACTCTTTATAAGCGATATTGAGTTCAGAAGTAAACTTAATGAAAAACTTCCTGACCATATTAAATTAATTGATCATACAAAACGACCAGATGCCAAAAAATATAGATTAGTCTTCGCCATAGCTACGAAAAAAAACTTGCCTGAAGATCTTCCTCTATTTTCAAAAATAAATTTAAAGAACTTTTATAAGAGTATCAGTAATTTTGGATACGAAGTCAGGATTTGCAAAATTGATGTAGATCCTGAAATTTATAAAAGGAAACAATGTAAACCGCAAAAGAACAAGACCTAAGATAATTTATTAATGTCAGATATCTTGGTAAGTTCACTAAGGTAATCTTGTTTATTCCTAAGAAGCCAATGGAAAACATTAGGGTTTTCGAGTATTTTTTTGATGTGTGAGATAACAATCGTTAGCTTCAAACTATTGGAACCGTAGTTTTCTTTTATCTTTTGTGTATCGAAATGGACCTGAGCCATCTCTTTTTCAAGTCTTTCAATTGCTTTTCTATTACCAGATCTCTCATCAGTGTTAGGTTTACCTTTGTCGTTTAAAAGCTCAGGTGATGAACTGTGATAAAGCGATTGAGCAAAAATCTTTGAATAATTATCAAATTTTATCATTAGGTTTGCACATTCAATTTGCCTAAAAGGAATCATTCTTTTTAAGATCATAAATGTGTTCTTAGGTATATCTCTATCATTAAATAACTCTATAACCTCAGGGCATATGCCTTTAAGAACTGATAGATTACTTTTTAGTGAATCGGAGCTTATATTCAAGGCTGAACAGAGCATGTCTTCAGGAACTCCTACTCGAACAGCTTCTTTTAACATTTTCTGAATTTGAATGATTGTTATTCTATTAACTTTTTTGTTGGGAGTATAAGTGTCGTAAACAGTTGAAACGAGACAAGCAACTCTTTCTTCTCCAATATCTTTTAATGCCTCAACTCTCAGATGACCATCAAGGATTTTTGCAGTGCCATCAGCCCCATCAATGTAAACCAGTATAGGTTCGACTAATCCAAGTGCAGATATCGTGCTCTTTATTTGTATGTATTTTTGGCTGCTTTTGTAGTTGGTAGGAAGTTTCTTAGTATAAATAAGATCACATAATCTAAAGCTGACCGTTTTTTCATTAAAGCAGTATTTAATCATTTTGGCCTCAGCAAGAAGTATTTTTCATTATAACTTTTACTACTTCATTTAAATTCTCTTCGTATAAGATTTTACTAAACTCTTCGTTATCAGATAGCTCTTTAAATATTTGACTGGCTATGAGTAAGTTTCTCTCAACATATTCAGCTTTATTTTTAATTTTTCTATGCTGTGAAATATTATCTTGATATATCTGTTTAAGCTCATCAGTAGTGAGTTTTTTCTTTTTCTTTGCAACTCCGAAACTATTGTTCAGAAATCCTTTCAAACCTTCATCTCGGGAGTCCAATATATCTCTTATTTTACCAACATCTTTATGCTTAATTAAACCTTCATCAAAAGCTTTAATTAGTAATTCTTGTCCACCTTCGAAATCTACTCTGGCAATTTCAACTGCAAGCGAGATTGGAATGCTTCCTGATTCTACAGCAGATAATAGTTTGTTTTCTCCTTTGCTAATTAGCATAGTCAGGCTGGTAATCCAGTGCAATGATAGGCCAGTAGAATAGGATATTTCTTTGTTAGATAAACCTTGCTCATTCATTTCTTTTATTCGTTGGAACTGCTCACCCGCTCTTGGTATTACACGAGCCATATTTTCAACCAAACTCATTATGTATGCTTTGTTTTCATCAATGTCCAGTATGAAAGCAGGTATTAGCTTTTCTCCCAAAGCTGTGAGTGATTCAAGTCTACCTTGACCACAAATTAAGGCGAATTCATATTTTCTATCCGAAATCCTTCTTACTGTTATTGGCTTTCTTAATCCACTTGTGTCGATACTATCTGTTATCTCAGCATGTTTGAATTTGTTCCGAGAACGAGGGATTACAACTTTTATTTTTGATATTTCAAGCATATGAATTTGATCGTCGTTCATTTAGGCTACCTCTATTTCCGCAGTTGAAAGCATATCAAAGAATGTCCTGATATTATCAAATCTATACATTTCGAATAGAAGGTTATTATTCTCTTTTAGACACAACTCATTTTCAAAACTTTCAATTGAAGGTAGGATGTAATAATCTACAGGTTCGGTATTAAGGCTGTTCATTCTTGCAATTACACTAACTTCGGGATTTAAGCTCCTGTCTAATCTAACTATCCATCTACATTTTCCAGAACCCATTTTTCGACATCGAGACAGTATTATGGAAAAGGTTAAACTTTTGTTTATGGTGATTAGTTTGTTATCTAATATAGATACATCGCTATTATTAATTTCTTGGTGTATTTTATTCACAATGTTGTCATGTTTAATTCGTAAGGCTGAGTTTATTTCTAAATAGCGGTAATCCCGTTCGGGTGTGTAATTTATCAGCTTATATGCTGGAAGAAGTCCTCCAAAGCGGCTTGCTACTACACTGCTTGATGGGCCATTATCCTCTTCATCAATGATAAAGCCTGATATTTTTCCATGAGTCGAAAGGATCTTTTTTAAAAAATCAAGAATCTCTTCATTGCTCATTTTTATTGAGCGGTTATCGATAATATCTTTCGCTAACCTGAATTTTTCTTCTGAAATTATGGGTTTGAAAAAGGAATTATACTCAATCCAATCCTCTTCAGGATTGTGAACTCTTTTAGTTTTAAGTTTCTGAGATGTTCGATTATATGTATACTTACCAGTATAGCGATTATTTATAAGCACAGAATGTATCCGGCTTCGTGTCCAATCCGACCTGTCGCTGTATTTATATCCTTCTTGGTTTAATTTTGAAGCGATGAGATACTCATTTAATCCTTCAAAGATGAACATGTTAAATATTTTCTTTACTAAGTCTGTTTCCTTTTTACTGCCTGGCACTAAAACTATCCTATCTGTTTGCAGACTCTTTCTCTCACCATTGTTGAGTATCATTTTTGCTTTGTTATTATTATCAAGTAATTTTCTTTTAAGTCCGTATCCAGGCACTCCACCTTGATAGTATCCTCGCTTAACAAGATTTACATGTCCGGCAAATACTTTTATTGAAAGGTTTTTACTAAATGCTCCCGCAGCATACATAAGTGATGAGAGTATGAATGTCTCAGTATCACTATTCGCAGGAAGATTTTCAGCACAGTAGATAACATCTACCTTATTCATTTTTAATAGATATTTATAGTAAATGCCTTCTTGTGGATCTTTAAAGCGACCAAAACGACTAACATCATATACAAGTACAGCTTCAATGTTAACTTCCTTGGTGAGTATGTCATTGATTAACTTGTTAAAATCATGCCTCCCTGACGTTGATACACCGCTTTTTCCTGCATCATCGTAAGTATGCAAGATTTCCATATTGTGGTCGTCAGCATATTTTTTTATGAACTGAGCTTGGTTATCTAACGAAAACTCCTGAAGATTTGTAGACATCCGTAGATACTGTGCTACTTTAACTTTCTGTTTTTGCTCTATTTTATTATCCATTGCAGTGCCTTGGTGCAACTGTGGAATATTGATTTGTATAAAAATTGATCAATTCTTTGTCAGTTGCAACTCTTTTTTCTTTTCTCATGGCATATTTTCAAATGGTCCATCTCTCAACTTCTATGTGAGAGTAAGTGCTTAAGTTTGTGGGAGTTAGGACAGTATGAAACAAGAAGAATTCATAGAATTTCACCTTAAAATGTGAATCAATAATAGGGCGATTTAAAGATGAGAAAGCCACATTGTGAAAGAGTCAGGAGAAAAATATTTTTTGTATAATATTGCTTAGTTGATATTGAGGATAAAGATAATTGAATAAATCAAAGGCGAAAACATCAATCTTTATATTCGATGAGACTACTATAAGAATTAAGTAAAAATATCAAAAAATATTTCTCTTTAGTTATAAATTAATTGAGTGGGTTTGACTTTTATAAAAAATCAGATTAATAGTTTATATGATTTTCGATTAAAGAGGGGGTTTATTATGGATAAGAAAGAAATAACAGGTGATGATATAAAAGAAGTTGTGGTTAGGCTTGGAGAAACTACATCACAATTACTTGTTGAAAGAGGAGTATATGACCACTTCACAGAATTTCCAGGGTGGAATATAGTAATCGATGTTTTTTGGAAACATTTTGAACTTGAATTTGCTGAAAAGGCACTGTTCATAATAAATAACTTTGATTTATCAGGTTATTATACCGAAATAAATGGTGAGATTGAGCGTTGGATCGTAAAAGAATTGTTTGATAATAATTTTGAGAGCAACCTTGAGGAAATGCTGGTCAGAAGAAGGGTGAAAGAAGAAAAATTTAAGGTAAGTAGTATATTAAATCCTGATAATGGTGAGCATGATAATTTTAGGAAAAGATTATAAATTATCTAAAAATAATTTTCCTGTGATATATAAAGCCAAGCATTGATTGCTGGCTTTATTTGGTTTGAAGTTATTGGTCTGAATCGCGAAGTTTCTTACCACAAACATCAGATTTATTTCGATATGCTCATGAGTAACCTTTTTTTAATTAACTTACAAAGGGAAGCTTTAAATTCTTAATAGATATTCGCAGCCCACATTGAGTTATCGATTATAAAATATTAAATACGTATCGTTTGCTATTCACTGTTCTGAATGCTGAATAGAGAAGGAAAAAGGTGTCTGTGCTTCTTCTTTACAAGCTTCCAGATAGTCAGCCCACCATTGCAACATGAGCCTCCGTTCTTCCAAATGCTCCGCTTTATGTATGTAAGCAGCCCGGACACTGTTGCGTTCCTGGTGGCTCATTTGTCTTTCCACAGCATCTCTCGACCATAATCCCGATTCGATTAGGGCACTACATGCCATAGTCCTGAAACCATGCCCGCAGACTTCTACTTTCGTATCATAGCCCATCGTCCTGAGTGCTTTGTTGACAGTGTTTTCACTGATAGGTTTGTCGTCCCCTGTAAAACCAATGAACATAAGTTCTTTGTTACCACTGATCGTATGAAGCTCTTCCATAAGTGCTTTGGCTTGTGAGCTTAATGGGACCAAATGAGGCGTTTTCATTTTTGCCCCTCTTGCAGAATATTTTATCCCGTTCATAGGTTGTCGCTTTCCGGGGATAGTCCACAGTGAATTTTTGAGATCGACTTCTGACCAGCGAGCAAATCGCAGTTCACTCGAACGGACAAAGGTGAGGAGTGTTAACTGCACTGCAATTTGGGTAATGCCTCTTCCTTTATACGCTTCTAAACGATTCATAAGCTCTGGCAATCGTTCCAGAGAAAGGGCAGGGCGATGAACACTTTTAGTGGAAACAACAGCACCAGCGAGGTCGTTTGCAGGATTCTGTTCAATCAAAGCATTATGAACGGCATACCTCATTACCGCCGTAATGCGCTGTTGTAAGCGGGAAGCCAGTTCATGGTGTCCTGAAGCTTCTGCTTTTTTCAAAGGAACCAACAAATCACGAGTTTTTAGCTCGCTGATATTACGTTTGCCGATGACAGGGAACACATGGGAAACAAGGCTGTTCAAAACAGTTGTTCTATGACTTTCTGACCAGGTTCTGTTACTGGTATGCCATTGTCGTGCAACTTGCTCAAATGTTAGCAAGCCCTTGCTCTCAATCTTTTGCGCTTTTCGCTTCTCACTTGGGTCTACATGGTTTGCAACGAGCTGACGAGCTTCATCTCTTCGTCGTCTGGCTTCGGACAATGAAACCTCAGGATAGACACCCAGTGCGAGTATTTTCTGTTTGCCAGCGAAGCGATACTGGAAACGCCAGTATTTGGAACCACTTGTGGTGATCAAAAGATGCATACCATTACCGTCTGTCAATTTGACAGGTTTATCAGAAGGCTTTGTATTTCTTACTGTTAACTCAGTGAGCGCCATACTAAAAACCCTCTTCTGATGGTATCTGCATTATCGAACTTAAAATACCAACATATGTACCAACAAAACAGCGTGGATTTTGAAATATGACGGTGTACGTTAGTGGGCTACGAAAAGAAGGTAAGCGTTTGAAATTGAAGAGTTGACTAGACTTTAAGATACTTAGGCGGGCTAACATATGGTGTCCCCTGCAGGAATCGAACCTGCAACTAGCCCTTAGGAGGGGCTCGTTATATCCATTTAACTAAGAGGACGTTGTTCGCGGAAGTTTTGAAGTTGTTCCGACGGTTCGCATCCTATCGTAAAACCTCAGTTTTTTACAAGCGTTATGCTCTATTTTGTTTCGCTAGGTTTCCCGCTATTCGCCTTTAACATCGCTTCGTTCACTTGCCAATGAGTACAGATTGAGTACAGAATGCTTTTAAAGATTGTGTACAGGGAATCACAGTGGCGCTGAGTGACACCAAATTAAGAAGCATCAATGGCAAAGCCTACAACGGACCAGCTGAACTAACCGATGGTGACGGCCTGAGCGTTCGCATCACTCCGGCTGGCACGATTACATTTCAGCATCGCTACCGCTGGAATGGAAAGCCTGTTCGTCTCACTGTCGGTCGCTACCCTTCAACATCATTGAAAGATGCCCGCATTGCCGTTGGTGAGATGCGTGGATTGTACACGAAGGGGGTCAACCCAAAAACCTATTTTGCCGGAAGTACTGGTGAGCTGACTCTGAAAGAGTGTCTCGATAACTGGTGGGAAAAATACGTTAAAGGCCTCAAACACAATACCCAGGTGCTGTACAAATCGGTTGTGTACAACACCATGTACAACGAGTTTGAGGATGTGCCCGTTGCTAACATCCCTGTATCAGCCTGGGTGCAGTTTTTTGATAAACAAGAAAAGCTGAACAAGAAGAAAGCCCGCGTTCTGTTGCTTCAACTCCGCTCCGTCATTCACTGGTGCATCAGCCGACAGCTGATACCCTCATGTGAAATCACAAAACTCAGTGTCAAAAATATTGGTAAGAAGCCTGATGTTGGTGATCGCGTTCTGACCTACAGCGAGCTGGCAAAAATCTGGCTGGCGCTTGAGAACAGCAAGATTGTTACATCCAACAGGCTACTGCATCAGATGCTGTTGCTTTGGGGTGCTCGTTTGTCTGAGCTTCGCCTGGCTAATGCTGCTGAATTTAACACCACAGATTGGATATGGACCACGCCATCTGAACATTCAAAGATGGGGAACATCATCAGGCGTCCTATCTTTGAACAAATGAAGCCTATGGTTGAGCGCCTTCTTAACAGTGGGAATAAGGTTTTGTTTCCGGGGCAGGAGCTTGATAAAGCCATCGACCGTTCTTCATCGAATCTGTATATGCGGAAGCTGAGGGAGACGATTGATATACCTGAATGGCGCACCCACGACTTCCGCCGTTCTTTAGTGACTAACTTATCAAGCGAAGGGATCATGCCCCATGTCACTGAGAAAATGCTGGGGCATGAACTTGGTGGTGTCATGGCTGTGTACAACAAACACGACTGGCTGGAAGATCAAAGAAAGGCCTATGAGCTGTACGCAGATAAAATATTTTGGCACGTTAAACAGCTCGGTTAATTCCTCCATCACAAATCCATTTCTCCACCGCTCTGCGGCTATACCGCGCCGGATGTGTTAGCACTGGCGCAGGAAAGCCATGTTGCTTACGCAGCCGCCAGAGTGCCGTTCTCGCCTTGCCAATTTCGGCCATAACTTCTTTTTCACTCATAAAGTCGTGGTGCATATTTTTTCTCCACACAAATCGCTGCAACGATTAATTTTTTTTGAAATTTATCTAAACTGTTCGTAAATATTTTTCAAATTTTCTATGTCTTTTAATTTTCTATTTGCTGTTGCTTTATTTAATATCGTTCTTCCTTGTAAGTTGTCGTCGAACTTAACTAATGAGTAATTTGAAAGATATTCATGCATTCCATTATCCACTAGAAGCGAAATAAAATTATGAGGTTCTAAGTTTTCTTCCTCTAAAAAGTTAAAGTAAAAAGGATTGTCACCTTCTATGAATCCCCATTTTGTTATGATCATTTTTTTTCTCTTCCCATCAATGATGTAATTGAAAAGGTGGCCAAAGGACTCTGTTATGACGACATCATCATACTTTACAATATCAACAGGCAGGTCACGATTGTTAATAAATGAACTAACGGTGCTTTCAGTTGTGCAATAAATAATACTCCCGTCAGTTAGGGTTAATTCAATTATGAGATGATCAAATATTGAAAAATCAAAAGGCGCCCCAGTTTCCATATGAGATATTCTAGATACTTTTGGAATTGTCAGTTTAATAGTTTCATAAGCCTTAAGCACTGTTGGGGAATCGCATTTCAAGAGGTTTATCTTATATTTTCCATTAACTTTCATGCCTACTTTTGCTATGGCTAATGTATTGTCTCTCTTGTTAGATAATACAATCTCAGGGATGTGGGTGGAATAAAGATTGCTGGTAGCGACAGAATATGAGGCGGCTACCTTTTTAGTGAGCTTCTGAATTGCAAAGTAAATAGTGAAACCACCTGCAATCAAAACTAATGGGTTGGCTTTAAATAGTGAAACAAGCCATAAGATATTATGTACAACATCTTTATTTAGCATTTACTGACATCTCTAAGATTAGGGATTTGATTTTTTGTGAACGAATTATGAGTTTAATATCGTTTGAATGCTAATCATATGTTTCTCTACCACTTACCTTATCTTAGCCCGAATAGCTCCCATACAGCCCGCTGGCAATCAGACGGGCGCGGCGTTTAGCTGCTTCACGGTTACGCTTCTTAGCTTCTTCAGAGCAGTCATTGCTGTGGTTGATCACCATCGGCTTAGCTTGCCCGCGAGCAACACGGCGCGGGTTTCTGGTCAGGGTGTAAGTTCGGTCGACGGAGCCACCACCTAAGCAGACCTGGTCAGACGCTTTTATCTGCAGCGTTTCACCGCCATGCTGCATGGTATTGAGGATTAAGCGGTTGAACTCACGCAGAGTCATGCCGAGACGCTCTGCCAGCTCACGGCCCGTAGCCGGGCCTTTTGATAACTGCCAGGCCAGCTTTTCGCTAAACCCGGCGTTAGGGCCATGACTACGGCGATACTGAGCAACCTTTTTCATGACACCACCTTCAGCGTTACAGTGCGTGAACGGAGCAAATCCATTTCCATCTGCGAAATGATATTGATCGCATGTGAGATACCCGGCTGCTGGTGGTTACCCAGCGTTGTTACAGCCCGGCGTGCTTCCCCAAGTGCTTCACCGCGTAGGGTGCGAATCCATTGATCACAAGCTGGAGTGGCAAGCGCCACGTTCAGATCATCAATCAGGGTTATATCAGCGTCTGCTGCCTGTAGTGCTGAAATGGTGTCAGGCAGCACGCTATTAATACGCAGCACCTCTGCAGCCATCAGGTTGGCGCGAACGGTAGCAACGTCGAGGCGTGATGACAGCTCAGTCACCATCTTTGCCATCTCAATGAGAGGTGTATCCATCCCAATGTTTTTAGCGAACTGGTGGCCTGCAGCGACGACTTCTTTATTTGATTTGAAATGATGCATGTCATCGCCCTCAGTGAATGGTAATGGTGCTGTTAAGGCGCTCAGCTTCGTTCTGCGCCTTGATGGGGTTATTCACTACTGAGCCATCAGGCATAATCCAGCCGTTGAGTATATGGCTGTAGGGAAGGGTGATAATGCCAACGGTAATATGGTCGTTAGGCTTTTCCATGAGATTCTCCACACACGATTTTGGGTTGCATGAATCCCTTGCCAGTGACGGCAATAAAAAGCTTTTGGGATTCATTTAAATTGGCTGGTGGGTTACTGCAATAACCCACAGCCCGATTACTCCACACACTTGAAAGGTTGCTGCGGTGCCGGGTGCCTCCCGGTGCTCTGGTCAGACTGACAAACACCAGAGCGGAAACTCTTAGACTGTGTGCAATCTTTGTCAGTCTTCCGCGCGCGCTGGCCGCATTCACCACAACGGTTGAGAACACTGCGTAACCTGGCACCGATCTGGCCGCATCGAGGTTTGGTCGAAGTTATCAGCCACTGTCGAATGCTGAGGGGCTTCTATGTGCGTTCCAACCAGTGTTCTCACCGTTGTGTGCTGACCTCCCAGCCAGCTTGGTTCGGGTAACACGCTAACGTGACTTACGAACTGGCAGACTTTTACGGTGCCGCCCCCGTTGTTGTAGTGGCGACCCTTTCATGTCGCAGTAACGCCGTTTCCCTCCAGTCCGCGTTCTGACTGTTACCCCTGCACAACGTGAAAGGTTGCCGGGCTTTAATCACCACAACGAAAAGGACACTTACTCCATGTCTCTAAAGCGTTCGAAAACACCCGCTTTGCAAATGCCCTTATCGTTGTGAAAAAGGGCGGTTAAACAAACATTCATGATTAACCGCCAACACAGCAATTCCGTACTCTTAAAACGCTGGTCCCCGAACCACGTTTTCAACATCACACTGCACACTCACCACACCTGCATCACCACAGCAGATCACATCGGCATCCGGGAAGAGACGTAGAAAGGTAATCAGGTCCCGGAGCGTTGTGTTCGACATGTTCTTGATCATCTTCATTCCCGCCTCTTGAGAGATTGCTTAATCCCAACACGTAAGAGGCGATTAACAGCTGAACCTCTTTGTTGGGTTTAATGTAGGGTATCCAACAATAGAATGTCAAGTGGGTTTGTAGGGAAGCCTACATTAAGGGCGAAAAAAAACCGGATTGGATATCCGGCTTAATTTTTAAGATGGGATCAAAACTCCATGATGACTTGCTTTACAACGCCGACAATCCGGCAGTTGCCATCACATTCAATCGTCTTGTAATTGGGATTCAGAGGGACTAAGTAACGGTGAGGGAAATCCTCAACAAACTTTTTAAGGGTAGCTTCTGAACCGCCATCAATATGAGCAACAACAATCTTTCCATTTATCGACGCCACATCATGAATTTCAGGTTCAACAATGACAATTGAATCTTCAGGAATGGTGGGCCTTCCGTGAGGATTAGTCATTGAATCACCACGAACACGGAGGGCAAATGCTTTATCCGATACTGATGCAGTGGTGTAAAGCCACATGATCGCTTCGTCGCGTGTTATTCCTGGGTCAGTAGCTGTCCAGGTTCCTGCTTGCACCCATGAGATCAATGGCACCTCTTTGGCGCTCACGTTAACAGGTACCAATAATGGGGTTGATGCCGAATCTCCTTTTCCACTAACCAACCAAGTCGGATCGCATTTAAGAGCGTCCGCTAATGCCTGCAAGTTAGCCCCGTTTGGCTGGTAATCATCCTTCTCCCAGCCTGTAACAGTCACACGATTGACACCGGCCTTTTCTGCCAGTGCTTGTTGCGTGAGATTCAGTTCTTTCCGCTTAAGGCGGATTCGTTCACCCATATTCATCATGTAGGTGATCCTACCAAAATCGTAGGTAAGAATCTTGACATTCATGTGTTGGATATCCTACATTACCTGTCACGCCAACCCATTAAAGGAATTACTCTCATGAGGAAGCAGGACGTTATCAAATTCTTTGGAGGGGTATGTAAGACCGCAGCAGTTTTAGGAATCAAACATCCGTCAGTTTCTGAGTGGCCGGAAGTAATTCCTGAAGGTCGTGCATACCAGATCGAAAAAATTACCAAAGGCAAACTGCGCTTCGATGCGTCGTTGTACCAAAAAGATACAGGTCAGACGGCCTGACTGTAACTACCGAAGGAAAAGAGAAATGGTAGACACAATTAACACAGCAATTCGACTGATGTGCAAAGCACATAAAGCGGGTCGTTTAGGTATGGCCGATGACTTAGGCATGACCATCGATCAGTTTCACAACCATATGTATCGCAAGTGTGGCAGTCGTTTCTTCACCCTGGATGAACTCATGAAGATGGAAGAGTTATCCGGCACGGCATGCCTGGCAGACTTTTTCGCAACACGTCACGGAAAGTTGCTGGTGGATGTCTCTGCAGTAAAAGAGGTGGATAAGGTCGATTTGTACGACATCGAGATGAAAGCGAGTGCAGCAGCTGGTGAGTTAGCGATCGCCAAGATCGCCGCCGCGTCTGACGGTGTTATTGACAGTAAAGAGCGCAAAACTCTTTCAGCATTGTTCCATAAAAAAATGCGTCACCAGATTCACGGCTTTCTCGGCTTCATGGCTCTCTATGGCGTCGGTGTTGTTGAGCACTCTGTGGATATGTTCGTGGCGAACGGCAGGAAAATCGATGCGCCAGGTGTTCAGATCGAAGCGCAGGATATTTGAAATGAAAAGTTTTTTAAGCACTAAAAAGGTGACGCCCAGGGATTGCAGCCCTGAGCGTCGGTCGCGACTAAATCAACGTGTGTGGAGAATCAATCGCATGTCCATTGTAAGCCAAAGCAAAGCAGTTCGGCAATTCCGTTGCCGTGTTATCGCTGGCGTCCCTGTCTATGAGCAAATCATACCTACCGCTGGTGGACTGAACAACTACCAGCCAATACCGCGCTTGGTAGTTGAGGCAGCGTGGAAGTCTTTCTACAGCTGCCCAGTGCAGTCAGGTGTGAACTGATGGAAAACGAGATCATTAAACCCTGGGTGGAGCGCTATAAGGACCCGCGCGGCATCGTTGTGGAAACAGTAGGTGTAGACGTAGTGAATCATCGCGTGATTTACATGCGCCCCAACTATCCGCATCCATGTATGCAGCCCCGCGTTCTGTTCAGTCAGAAGTTCAGGAAGGTGGCGTCATGAGTTTATTGCTGAAGGTTAAGCCTCTGGTCATTAGTCCGGCCCTTGCGCAGCGTATTGGGCTGAATGAAGCCATTGTGCTGCAACAGATTTGCTACTGGCTGGAGGATACCACTTCAGGTGTTGAACACGATGGCAAACGCTGGATTTACAACACCATTGAAGACTGGAATGAGCAGTTCCCTTGGTGGTCGTCAGATACCGTTAAACGCGCTCTGACTTCACTTAAGAAGAGTGGGTTGATCTACGTTGAACAGTTAAAAAAGACGCAGCACGACCGCACGAATTTTTATGCGATTAACCACGCAAACCCACTGTTGGCCGATGAGGGCAAATTGCCCTCATCGAAGGATGTAAGTTGCACTCATCGAAAAGGGCAAGCTGCACCAATCGATAAGGGCAGTTTAACCCCATCGATGGGGGCAAATTGCACTCGTCTTACAGAGAATACAACAGAGAATACTACAGAGATTACAACAACTCCTTCTTGTCAGGTTGCGACGCAACCCGACCATGCCCCTGATGCAAATCAGGCTGCTTTCAGCGTACTGGATCATCTTAACCGCGCAGCTGGTATGCGCTTTCAGAAATCAAAATCCTCACTGGCACCAATTCGCGGTCGCCTGGCTGAAGACTTCACTGCTGATGAGCTAATCCTCACTGTGGACTACTCAATCGCTAAGTGGGCTGAAGACCCAAAAATGTGTGAGTACGTCCGACCGGAAACAATTTTCCGGCCAGGCAAGTTCCCCGGCTATCTAAGTTCCGCGCAGAAGTGGGATAAAGCGGGGCGGCCTAAGTGCATCAACGGCAAGTGGCAGCGTGATGTGATGGCTGTTTCACAGGTAGACACATCAACGCCAGAAGGCTTTCGCGGCGCATAAGGGGAGAGAGTCATGGTTAATCACGAATCAAAAATTCTTGAACTGATTACTCGCAATGGTCCGCTGAAGGTCCGCGAACTCTGCAAGCTAACTGGTCTGCATGAGACCTCAGTGAAGCGCTTTATCAAACCGCTGTTCACCAAAGGGCAGCTAAAGCGGGCAAGCGACTGGAGTTACTCGATCAACACCGACCCATTGCCGGTTGAGAGCGAAAGATACAGCCACAAGGCGAAGCAGGCCGCCGAACTGGAGAGCAAAGGGTTCTGGCTGCGTGCCGCACAGGTCTGGCGCGAAGCGATGCTGGTGGCTCGATTTGATGCATCACGCAACCAAGCCAAAGAGAACTGCGACCGCTGCGCTGTGAAGGGCTCACTCAACTGTGGCAGCTATGGCGGGCTTGATACAGGCCGTATTGGTGAAAGCTTCCTGAGTGAGGTTCGCCAATGAAAGCACGCGTACTGCGCCACTACGAGCGCAATGAGATTTTCTATCAGGCCATCCGCACAGCAGTAGTGATGATTGCCGCACTGATTTTTGTCCTGACATGGGAGCTGACCACAGCATGAGTACTTTAGCGCGCATTTACGACGACAAGAAAAACAGCGACACCGACATCACCACCCGTAAAACCTACCTGCTGGGCGTTGATGAGCTGTATGTTGAAACTAATTACAACATCCGTGATATCGATCAGACCCATGTCGAGGAATTCCGGGACGCCTTTATCGCTGGTGAACACGTGCCTCCACTGGCTGTTAAGGTCACCGAGAAAGGCATTAAAATCATCGACGGCCATCACCGCTATTACGGTGCGAAGCTGGCTCAGGAAGAGGGCTACACCCTGCGTCTTGAGTGTAAGGACTTCGTGGGCAGTGAAGCTGACAGCGTTGCTTTCATGGTCACCAGTAGTCAGGGACGCGCCCTGTTGCCGCTGGAACGTGCAGCCGCCTATCAGCGCCTCGTTAACCAGGGATTAGAGCCAGCAGAGATTGCCGCAAAGGTTAAGCGTTCGATCACCGATGTAGAACAGCACCTCCAGCTGCTGACCGTTGGCGAACCGCTGATTGAGATGGTGAAGTCTGGCGAAGTGGCCGCGACAACCGCAGTAGCCCTGCAGCGTGAGCATGGCGTAAAAGCATCATCGGTAGCGCAGGAGCAAATGCAGAAGGCGAAAGCAGCTGGCAAGAAGAAGCTGACCCGTTCAGCAGCCATCGTATCGCCGGTAAAACTGCGCGAAAAAATCCGTGCAGATCACGCGGCGTGGTCACAGGAAACGTTTGGTGATGTAGGTCCAGTCGGCCCCCTGAAGCACCTGGCTAAAGAAGCGATGGAAGCAGCTGAAGCACCAGACGACCTGTCGGAATGGGCTGACCTTCAGTTTCTGCTGTGGGATGCAATGCGCCGCGCCGGTATTACCGAGGAAGAGCTTAACGCTGCGATGGAATTGAAGCTCAGCGTCAACAAGGCCCGTAAGTGGCCCGAACCTAAAGACGGTGAGCCGCGTGAGCATCTGAAGGCTGATATCGAAGAAGGTGCTCAGTCTGAAAAAGACTATAGCGATGACCTGCCACTGCTGAAGCACGAAATCCTTGAGCAAAGCGGTGTTGAAGCGTGGGCGTGCGTTATTGCCGCGTTCAAGATGAAAGCTGAGTACACCTACAGCGAATCAAAATGGGCGCACACCTGGGCGGCAGACTCTGTAGAGAACCCTACCTGTGTGACAGTGCCAGCAGAGACGATTGCCAGTGCCGTTCGTCTCATCAAGCAGCACCAGGATGATCTCGAACTGAAGTTGTGGGTCTCTGAGAAGTACGATGACCCCGAGCTGGCTATTGAGCAGCTGCAGCGATTCTCAGCGGTGATGATCGAAGTTCGCCAGGACAGGGCATGCACGGTTCAGGAGTTTATCGAGCTGGTGGAGCAGACCGACCGTGATTGCTGGTCAAACATCCGCATGCTGCGTCATGCAGTCCGTGAGGTGGTTGGTCAGATGACTATTCCGGGTTTAGGGGAGACTGCATGAAGTTAACTCTCCCGTTCCCGCCAAGCGTTAACACGTACTGGCCTAACACCAGAAAAGGAGTATTGATCAGCGCCCTTGGCGCTGTTTTCACTGCAGCTCAGTTGTAGCTAATGTTTCTAAACTTAAACTTAAACTATAACTTTTTAACTGATTACAGTGAACGCAATAATATACATTCCTCGAATTTCATATGACTATCATTCGTGATGACTTCACTAAAAGTATTAGGGACGCATTAAACCTTGCGCTAAAAGATGTAAAGTACTATTTTGTGATTTTATTACATCAAAAAAAGGCGTCAAAATGTTTACAATAGCTAAGACAAGTGATGCAATTTTCACCATTTATGGTAAAAAGAATGAAAAGTTAAGTTTTGAATATATGTATTCATTTTTAACTAGGAAAACAGCATATCTTACAAGGGAGATTGTGCGAACTGATGGCGGGGACAAGTCAAAAATAATCAATGTATATATTGAGTCGTTATCTTGGTTGATTGCCATAAGTCAAAAGCTTGAAATAGATCTTGAATTATCATTCTTCACCAAGTTTCCGACAATATGTCCTTATTGCACAAATTCTCCGTGCACTTGCTCACAAACTCATAGGAAGCCCGAGTTTACTTCAAATGCGAGAGCAATTAAAGAAGAACTGTTGCAAAAGAAAAATTCAATCTATCACTCTGGTTCACCAAAAATTTATGCTCCGACTATGATAAATAAGATTTATCCATCAAATAAAAATATTTATAATATATTCGGCGGTTTTTATCATTCATCGAGACTTTTCGAGGAGTTGGGTGAATTACATGAGGCTTATACGAAACTTCATGAAGATGAGTTTTACAACAAAAACAACATTAATGATGAGTTAGCAGACATTCTTGCTTGGATGTTGTCTTTATGGGGGATTGTTTTTAAGGATAAAGATTTGGGTGATGAAGTTGACAATTATTATATAAATGGCTGCCCTTCATGCAATAACAAAGCTTGTGTATGCAAAGATTACTCAGGGAAGATAATTACCACATCAGATAGAAACGAGGCTCTATCTAAAATAAAGACATTAATTCAAAATGAAATTAATGCTACTAGTAAAGAACCAAAGAACAATAATGTGCTGTTAAAATTAAAATCATCAATAGACAGCATTGATGATGCCATTGAATCAGGTAGTGATTCTGATGCCAGAAGGTCAGTTGCAGAAGTTGATAGTGCATTAGCTTTCATCTTCCAAAACACTCCGGAAAAAACGGAGAATCAAAGCGAGCTTTATGGCGAATTAGATAAATCAAGAAAGATAGTTTAATTTTAAAATTCTATGTCCGTCATTCATTACGAGTGGCGGGAATGAAAATATTAAGGAAGAAAATGGACATTTCAGGAATACCTCCCAGCATATACATCTTAACAGGCAGTTTATCCATAGCTTTAATATCATGTCTTTCTGCATATGTTTCAGCAGTGTATAATAAAGAAAATAAAATCTCTGAATTTAGACAGGAATGGGCTAATGAGTTGAGAGATGAATCATCTAAATTAATTTCAAAACTAAACCACCTTTCCTTAGTATCAGCTGCTTTCATGGGTGTAAATGATTCAAAGATTGCTTTTGCTGAAATTGTGGAAGACAAATATAAACACATGCTCATGATTGTGGAATTAAAGTCAGAAATTAAAGAGCTTTCTTCAAAAATAAGAATACGGCTTAACCCAAAGAAACTGAAAGACAAAAGTAGTATCGAAAGCATTGTAAGTATAAAAATGGTAGAGATAGATTCTTTAATAAACAACTTTGCTATGGATCATGAAAAAAATGGCAAGGCGAACATTGATGTTGAAATTCATAACTTGGAAAACAAGCTTCGGGAACTCATCAAAGATAACTGGGAAGTTGTGAAGTCAGGAGAATCTGCATATATTGTTGCAAAAAGAATGACATTTTGGGCATCTATAACCATGTTTGTTTTTATAATCGTGACTACTATTATCATTTCGATATCACTTTTTAAATCTCAAAAGTTAAACGGTGATGAAAATAGCAAGGGTTCGCAAAAAATTGAGGTGACAATTGAAAGTAAACCCTACTATTTAATGCGGCCTTACTAGGCATTGATATATGAAAAAGGCATTTTCATAATGCCTTTTTAAAATTAGAAATAAGTGTTTAGTATTAGCGCCTAGAACTCAGTGGTTATAAAGTGTGCTCTCCTGTTATTGACATGTAATTAGTTATTATAAAATCATGGCTCCTATGAGTAAAATCTATCTGACAAAGATTTTTTATCTTGCCAAATTGTTTAGTTAACTTTGATTAACAGCTTTTGTCAGTATCAGTGTTAAGCAGGTGGAACAAGGAAAAAGTGTTGTGAAAGTTACAGTGATATAAATCAAAATAGGGATTATAGTAAAAATAACAAAGTCATATTGCAGGTGACTTTGGAAAAGACTGGTCCCGTTCATTTGCAGATGATGGGGAGGGGCCGGTAAAAACAGTGTGTGGAGAGGTCAAAATGCTGAATCAATCAGCGGGTGCTATTGCGCCTGTAGTCAATCCTATTCAATCCCCAGTAGTGACCAGCCGTGAAATTTCTGATCTCATAGCTAAGCGTCATCCAGATGTTAAAAGAGATATTGAAGTCATGCTGCTTCAGCTTCAGGAAGATACGCGCAAATTTGCTCACATCTATTTTGACAGCATGAACCGCCAGCAGACTGAGTATCACCTCGACCGTGAGCATACCGAATGCCTCATTACCGGCTACAGTGCCATCATCCGCACGAAAGTAATTAAGCGATTGCATGAATTAGAGGAAAGCCAGCCAGTCAAAATCCCGCAGACCTTTGCAGAGGCACTCCGCCTGGCCGCCGAAATGGAAGAGGAAAAGGAGCGCCTCCAGTTGCAGCTGACTGAAGCCGCACCAAAGGTTGCTTTCTTGGATCGCTATGTCACGGCCACCAGTTCAATGACATTCCGCCAGTTAGCAAAGCTTCTTGAAGCCAAAGAGCCTGAATTACGCCTGTTCCTGATTGAGAATCGGGTTATGTACCGGCTGAATGGAGCCATGACGCCCTATAGCCAGCACATCGAGGCGGGTCGGTTTGAAGTGAGAACTGGAACCACTTCCGAATCAAATTATATGTTCAGTCAGTCCCGATTCACCGCGAAGGGCGTTCAGTGGATTGGCGGGCTATGGACGGCGCATAAAGCTGCAGGCGGTGCTGAGTGAGAGCACTGCTTACACCTGAAATAGCGCCACGCACAGGCATTGTGCTGTTCAAGCCGGGACCGGAACTGCTGAAGCTGTTCAAATCTCGCGTTGTGATCAGCACACCGACCTTGGATATGGCGGACCTGCCATCAGGGCGCCTGAATGACGGCACCCAGCCGCTACTTGATGAACCCTCACTGATTCCCTTCTTCAGCCACGAACGCGTTATAGCTGCCGCTGGTGGGCCTAATGCGCTGGCATCCTTCGTCCAGTCGTTTGGCTGTTGCCAGTGGGATCAGTTGGGAGTGTGGCATCACCATGAATTCACAGTGTCAGAAATCGAAAACGGCCTGGTGTCTCTTTGCTATAGCCACGATAATGAGTTCAGGGAAAACAGCGTACCTGGTAGCCTGGAGAATATCGCGAAAGGTAACACCGCACTCTGGATAATCAGGGCTGCATGCAGTCAGCTGACGCTTAATGGTGACCACCAGCTGACCCTGCCTGAACTGTGCTGGTGGGCAACCCTGAATGATGTGATTGACCTGATACCAGAGGCACCGGCCCGACGCGTTCTGCGCATGCCGAAAGAAAGCATCCAGAGCGGCGAACTGAAAGAGGCTCGCATTGTTCCGGTGAGACCGGCGCGGGAGGTAATTCAGGATGCAGCGCAGATCGTCAAAAAGATAATCAGCCTCCATGCTGACCCGGAATCACCAGAATCATTCATGAAGCGCCCCAAGCGTAAGCGCTGGGAGAGTGAGAAGTACACGCGGTGGGTGAAGACACAGAAGTGTGCATGCTGTGGCGTACAGGCCGATGATCCGCATCACATCATCGGACACGGTCAGGGAGGGATGGCAACGAAGGCGCATGATTTATTCGTGATACCGCTATGCAGAGCGCATCACGATGAACTGCACCGGGATATGAAAGCGTTTGAAGCAAAATACGGTAGTCAGGTTGATCTGCTGTTCAGGTTCCTCGATTTCGCGATTGCAGTCGGCGTTATCGGGACAGACAAAAAATAAAGTGTGTGGAGAGGATTAAATATGCGTGACATGTCACAGGTATTAGAGCGCTGGGCGGGCTGGGCTAAATCGGATAGCAGCGGTGTTGATTACTCATCAATTGCGGCGGGCTTCAAAGGTCTATTGGCGCAGGATTCAAAATTAACGCTCACCTGCAGCGACAATGACGGGTTAATTATTGAGGGCTGTCTTGCACGGCTTAAAGAAAAGCGACCGGATGAGCATGCGATCATCGTACTTCATTACTTTTTTAATATCTCAAAGCGCACCCTGGCAAAGCAGGCCAAGCGCGACGAGAAGATAGTGAGAATTGAAACCCAGATGGCTGAGGGGTTTATTGAGGGCTGTCTGGCGATGCTTGATGTGCGGCTGGATATGGATGCCGAACTGACGCCGAAAAAAATATTGAAAAAACCTCTCACGCGGTCCGCATTTTCCTTAGTAATCTGATAAGGTCGATTACCAAGCAGTGCAGCTTATCTGCTAAAAGTCAGTTCCAAATGTGCATGTCAAAGCGCCTCAGGCCTCACCAGCCTGGAGGCGTTTTTTATTTGAAATATTCCCCAAGAGGGATAGACAATCACTTATCCCTGAGGGGGATTGAATAATTAACTCTGCTGCCGACGGGCAGGGCACTTACCGTTTTTGCGTCAGAGTCCTTTTTCAAATTAACCCTTCCTTCTGGTAAACAAAAATGTTGACTAGGTAAGCATAAGTGTTTACTATAGCTTCATGTTCAACAGACAGGAGGAGTAGTGAAGCAAAGCGAGTTCAGGCGGTGGCTTGAATCTCAGGGAGTCGAAGTTTCAAACGGTACTAACCATCTGAAGCTGAGATACAACGGGAAGCGAAGTGTAATGCCGAGGCATCCCGGCGCTGAGTTAAAAGAACCACTGCGAAAGGCCATAATGAAGCAGTTAGGCCTGAAATAATTAACCAGCCCTCCGGGGCTGGTTCTCGCAAAGTTTCACTAACACGATATGCGATACCCGATTAATCTCGAGCTGTGCGACGGCGGATATGTGGTTTCGTTCCCGGATATACCGGAGGCGCTTACTCAGGGCGATACGCGTGAGGAGGCGTTAGCGATGGGGCTGGATGCGCTGGTTACTTCATTTGATTTCTACTTTGAAGATAACCAGCCCGTTCCAGCACCTGGCCCGGTAACCGGTGATTTCGTAGAGGTTCCGGCGAGTGTGTCGGCGAAGGTGCTACTGCTTAATGCTTTCCTTGCTTCCGGCTTAACTCAGGTTGAGCTGGCTTCACGCATGGGAGTTAAAAAGCAGGAGGTAACGCGCATCTTCGATCTGCATCACTCGACCAAAATAGATACTGTTCAGAAGGCGCTCTCAGCGCTGGGCAAGCGACTTGAATTAGTCACTGCCTGACAGACATCAAATAATAAATTCAAAGGCTCACTTCGGTGGGCCTTTTTCGTTTTTGCGCACGCCAATCAGTCTCCACACACATTTTTGACGCCGTGGCGTTGCGCAATCTTCTTCTGACTACCGACAGCACCTGCCAATTATCGGAGGTGAGGATGAAACGCATGCCGGACAAAGACGTTGGGTTCTGGGCAAGCCTGATTGCCTGGCTTTACGCCCACAAAAACGAAACCGGCTATGCGGGTCTTGCCGGAGTCATGGCGATTCTGAGAGCCACATACGTTGGTAAAGACGCATGGTCACGCCGCCTGCTTGATGCTGCGATGTGCAGCGTCTTCGCCTTCTTCCTGCAGCCAAGTCTTCAGGTAATCGGTTCGGTGTTCAACTGGCACTTCAGTGAAGACATTACGCGGGTTGCTGCGGTCTTCCTTGGCTTCCTCGGTGTGGACTACGTGTCTACGAAGATACGCCGCCAGATAGATAAGCGATTGGGAGACAGTAATGCTGACAGCCAGTAGTTTTCAGCTCGCGACCGGCGTGAGCAATGCGCTGCGTGATGCCTGGTATCCGCATTTAGCGGCAAGCCTTTCAGCCTTCCAGATAAGCACGCCATTACGGCAGGCCCACTTTCTGGCACAGGCGGGGCATGAGTCAGCCGGGTTCCTGAAGGTTGAAGAGGGGCTAAATTACAGTGAGAACGCGCTGACCGCAATGTTTGGCAAGCGCATCACTGCAGAGCAGGCCCGCGCTTATGGGCGCAACGCTATGCATCCAGCAAATCAGAAGATGATCGCCAGCATCATTTACGCAAACCGTAACGGGAATGGTGATGTTGCTTCAGGTGATGGTTACCGCTACCGCGGTCGGGGTCTGATTCAGATTACCGGGAAGGCGAACTATGCAGCACTGGAGAAGCAGTTGGGCGCTGATGTAGTGGCTAATCCTGACTTATTGCTGGGCTATCGCTTTGCTGCGATGTCTGCGGCGGCATGGTGGAAGAATCACGGATTAAACGAGCTGGCTGATTCTGATGATGTTACCCGCATCACCAGAATCATTAACGGTGGCACCAATGGTCTGGACGACCGGAAATCCCGCTTATCAAAATCTAAGGGGATTCTATGTTCAACGTAATCGGCTTTATCCGAAACAATTCAGGCCTGGTCATCATTGGCCTTATCTGTGTGGCGCTGTGGGGGCTTAACGCCAGTAACTCACAGCTGAAAGCGACAAACGACAGGCTTGAGAAGCTGGCAAACAGTAAAGACGAGCAGATTAATGACCTGCGCTCCAAAAACGATGGACTGGCATCAAGCGTCACTGAGCTGGTAACAGCAGTTAAGCAGCAAAACGATGTGATGAGTCAGGTCACAGAGCAGCGTGCCGTAACAGCCCAGCAGAACCGGAAACTACAGAATGAAATTAAGCGTTACCTTGCGGCGGACAAGTGTGCTGTTGCTCCTGTTCCCCCTGATGCTGCTGACCGGTTGCGGGACGCAGCAAAAGCCGCTGGTGGAGTACCGGACAATAAAACAGCCACAGCTAAACCTTCCGGCTGAGCTGACAAGCCAGATTGATGTGCCAGCGCCGCCCGATCCAATGACGTTCGGTGACAGCGTGAGCCTCAACGCTGAGTTATATGGCGCTCTGGGGCAGTGCAATATTGACCGCGCAGCAATCCGGCGCATCGAATCATCCAGAGCCAAGCAATAGCGGTACATCGACATGATGAGATTCAAAGAACTGGCGAAAGGTTTTGCAATGTCATCTTTTATCGTCTTTATCCTCATGATGATCGCTGAAGGTTTTAAGTAAGCATCACAAGGCGCATTTGCGAGTGCGCCTGATGATGAATACGTGTCATAGTTACTGGCCTACCAAAAGGGAGCTCCTATGACAAAAGAAAAATGTGTTGATTACCTCGTCCTTGGTGGAGAACGTCACGGCGAGGTGTGGTCTGGTCTATATATTGGTCAGATGTTACAACTGGCAAAAAAACATCAACCTTTGGCTAAGTTCTATTCACGCGATCAGGAAGCTGAAATAACAGTACCTCTAAACGACGTTTATTTTGTCACTGAATACGACTACCAAGGGGCGAAATATTTGGTTGCTTCAACAGAGCCAATATCTGGATTCAATGTAGATAATGAGATTCAGAAATTGCTACCAAATGGCCTGACCGCAATTAGTTAAAACGACCTCCTTCGGGAGGTTTTTTATTGGAGTGAATATGTCACATCAAACCGAACAGCAACGTAAGCGACAGCGCGAGGAAGAAGAACGCCGTCACCAAAGCAACACCGGTTCAAGCAGCGGTCTGATGAATCCACTTAATCCTATCAGCCCGATTTATATTGGTAGCGACTACAGCAGCTCAAGCAGTTCTGATTCATGCAGCAGCTATGATTCTGGCAGTTCTTCAGATAGTGGCGGTGGTTGCGGCAGCGATTAACACAGGCCGCCTATCGGGGCGGTTTTAGGTTGTTCAGAAAACTGAGCTTACTGAGTTCACTTTTCAGCATAAACACAACGAATCATCGGCTGGTGGATTCACCATTGCCGAGGGTTATACGCATCCACCCAGCAGGAAGCTCTGATGTCCGAACCTCGCATCTACAACAGCCGCTGGGACAAAGCCAGGCTGTCATTCCTGAAGTCTCACCCTCTCTGCGCAATGTGCCACCGACAGGGCAGAGCAGTTGCGGCTGCAGTCGTTGACCACATCAAGCCACACCGGCTGAAGGAGGCCATCAACTGCGGCAAACAGGACGAGATAGCGAAGGCTCAAAAGCTTTTCTGGGACAAGGCCAACTGGCAGCCACTCTGCAAGCAACATCACGACTCTACCAAGCAGCGTGAAGAGAAGCGTGGTCACGTCATTGGATGCGACGAGAATGGCCTGCCACTAGACCCGTCATCACATTGGCACAAGTGAGAATGAATATCATTTCAAAGCGAGAGTGAGAGGGGTATGGTCAGGTGAGAACGATTATCATCATCACCGGGGAGGGTGGGATCAGAGTTCAGGGGTTAACGACCTCCTGACCGCCCGCCCCCCTTTTTATGCACAACCGCGAAATGAAAAGTTTTTTTCTGGGAGGTTTTTATGGCCGGAAGACGACCAAAACCTACCCATCTGAAAGTTGTTACAGGAAATCCCGGTAAGCGTGCGCTCAACAAAAAAGAGCCAAAACCCGCACGGGAAATTCCCAGCCCTCCATCACATCTGACCGACTGGGGTAAAACAGCCTGGGGAAAACTAACCGTTCTTCTGGACGGGATGGGTGTACTCACGGTTGCGGATACATTTGCGCTCGAACGGCTCTGCGATCTTTATGCAGAAATTCTGCAATTGCGCCAGATAGTCGATATCGAAGGGCGCACCTATACGACTAAAACCCAGATGGGTGATTTTCTTATTAAGGCAAATCCGGCTGTCGCCATGCTGGCGGATGTTGATCGCCGGTTTAAAAGTTATCTGGTGGAGTTCGGCCTTACACCGGCTGCCCGGTCAAAGGTAAATGCTGATGGTGGAGAAAAAGAAGAAGACCCGCTCAACCAGTTCTTCGGTTGATCCGGCAACGCAGTATGCAATGGACGTTACCAGCGGTGCGGTTATTGCCGGACCCGACATCCGTGCGGCATGCGCCCGCCACCTTCGCGATCTGGAAGAGGGGCCGAAGCGTGGTCTGTTCTGGGATGTTGGAGCAGTCACGCGCGTTGTTAACTTCTTTGCTCAGGTTCTGAAGCTCAACGGCGGTGAACATGAGGGGAAACCTTTCATCCTACTGCCGTGGCAGTGTTTCATTGTTGGCTCCCTGTTCGGGTGGAAAGCGGAAGACGGCACGCGCCGCTTTCGCATGAGCTACATCGAGTCCGGTAAAGGTTCAGGCAAATCGCCACTGGCGGGAGGCGTTGGCCTTTACCTGCTGATGGCAGATAAAGAGCCCCGCGCCGAAGTTTACGCGGCGGCAACGAAAAAAGACCAGGCGATGATCCTGTTCCGTGATGCGGTAACGATGGTCGATCAGTCGCCCGCGCTGGCGCAGCGCATAACCAAATCCGGTACCGGGCTGAACGTGTGGAACCTCGCATTTCTGCAGACAGGCTCTTTCTTCAAGCCGATCAGCTCCGATGATGGTCAGTCAGGCCCGCGCCCGCACGGCGCACTGATTGACGAAGTGCATGAACACAAAACAAACGCTGTTGTTGAGATGATGCGTGCCGGTACAAAGGGCCGCCGTCAGGCGCTGATGTTCTTGATCACCAACAGCGGCCACGATAAAACCAGCGTCTGCTACGAGTACCATGAGTACGGGCGCAAGGTTGCCGCCGGAGACCTGGAGGATGACAGCTTTTTCAGCTTCATCTGTTCGCTGGATGAGGGCGACGACCCGTTTAAGGATGAATCCTGCTGGGGCAAGGCTAACCCGTCGCTGGGACAGACCTTCACCGATAAATATCTGCGGGAGCAGGTAACGCAGGCGCGGGGCATGCCGTCAAAAGAGAGCATCGTCCGCCGCCTGAACTTCTGCCAGTGGGTGGAAGCGTCCGATCCGTGGATTGACAGCGACACCTGGATGAACTGCGAACAGGATTTTGACCCGGAGGATTTAGCGGGGGAAGAGTGCTATGGCGGACTGGACCTGTCCGGCTCCCGCGACCTGACGGCGCTTGCGCTGTACTTTCCGAAATCCAAAAAGCTTTTAGTTGAGTTCTGGACGCCGAAAGATTCCCTGCTGGAGCGTGCCAAAACTGACCACGTTCCGTATGACGCCTGGCTGCGTAATGGCTTTATTCACGCGCCGCCGGGAAAGGCGGTCAACTATGGTTTTGTGGCGGTGCGCATCGGTGAGCTGGCGGCCAGATTTGATATTAAGTGCATCGCGTTTGACCAGTACCGCATCAAGTATCTGGAGCCCGAGCTGGAAAGCGAGTCCGTGAGCGTTGACCTTGTTCCGCACGGGCAGGGCTTTTACAAGGCGCAGGAGTCCGGGTTGTGGATGCCGCGATCAATTGAGCTTTTTGAAGAGCACCTGAATAACCGGGTACTCGCTATCCGGCCTAATCCCTGCCTGCGCTGGAATGCCGCCTGTGCGGTGCTTGAGGCTGACCAGAAGGACAACCGCATATTTGCCAAAAAGAAAAGCACCGGCCGCATCGATGGCGTGGTGGCTTCGGCTATGGCAATCGGTGCAGCAGAGGATGCGGTGCTGGTAGAAAGCGGCGATCCTGATGACTTTTTTGATGACCCGATCATGGTAGGTATCTGATGAAGGAAAAAAAACAGCCGGGTCGCATCAAGAGCGCGATTGTGAACTGGCTCGGTGAGTCGATTGGGCTTAATGACGCTGCGTTCTGGCAGGAGTGGTACGGCACTAGCAGCAGCGGCAAGGTCGTGACAGCAGAAAAGGCACTGGCGCTGGCCTCTGTCTGGGCCTGCGTACGCCTGCTGAGCGAGTCAGTTTCAACCCTGCCGATGAAGGTTTATGAACGTGCCGCTGATGGCTCGCGCAAGCTGGCGCTTAATCATCCGGCCTATCAGCTGCTGTGCCGCCGCCCGAACAGCGAAATGACGCCGTCGCGCTTCATGCTGATGGTCGTTGCCAGTATCTGTCTGCGGGGTAATGCCTACGTTGAGAAAAAGATGATCGGCACCAAGCTGGTCTCACTGGTTCCGCTTCTCCCTCAGAGCATGAAGGTGGAGCGGCTGGACAGCGGCGAACTTCAGTACACCTACACAGAGAAGGGCGTTCCGCGCATCATTCCGGTTAAAAATATGATGCACATCCGGGGGTTTGGTCTGGATGGTGTATGCGGAATGATGCCGATGCGCACCGGGCGAGACGTGTTTGGCGCAGCGATGGCGGTCGAAGAGTCAGCCGCAAAAATTTTTGAAAACGGTATTCAGACGTCAGGTTTCTTTCTGTCAAAGAACCTGCTGACCAAAGAGCAGCGCCAGAAAAACCGCGAAAACCTCAACCGGTTCGTTGGTTCAAAAAACGCGGGCAAGGTGATGGTGCTTGAGGGAGACATGTCCTATCAGGGTATCACCCTTAACCCTGAAGATGCTCAGATGCTGGAGTCACGATCATTCAGTATTGAGGAAATCTGCCGCTGGTTCCGCGTGCCGCCGTTTATGGTCGGTCACGTTGATAAGCAGAGTAGCTGGGCGTCGAGCGTTGAAGGCATGAACCTGCTGTTCCTGACGAATACGCTGCGCCCGATGCTGGTGAACATTGAGCAGGAGATTTCACGCTGCCTGCTGAACGGTGATGAAGACCTGTTTGCTGAGTTCTCCGTTGAAGGCCTGCTTCGTGCCGACAGCGCCGGACGCTCCGCTTATTACACCACCGCGCTGCAGAATGGCTGGATGTCCCGTAATGACGTGCGCCGTCTGGAAAATCTGCCGCCGATTGAAGGTGGTGATATCTATACCGTGCAGCTGAACCTGACACCGCTTGAAGACTTACGCAAAAACAGCACCGCCGCAAGGGCCACGCTGTTGCGCGAAGTCCACAACGCCGTTTTCCCTGACATTCCTTTCGAACAATCACCGCTTAAAGTGGCGGCTTAGGAGCAACCCCAATGACAGTAAAAAGTCTTCCGGCAGCGCCGGAGGGGCGGCCTTTTGCGCGCGAAAATCGCGATCTGCCGTCTTCTGCAATGGATCGCTGGAACGGCAGCATCAAGGCCGCAAAGAGTGATGACAACAGCATTTCCGTGTTCGACGTCATTGGCGCTGACTGGTACGGCGACAGCGTTACCGCCAGCCGGATTGCTGCCGCGCTCCGTTCAATCGGCGGTGCTGACGTTACCGTGAATATCAATTCGCCAGGCGGCGATATGTTTGAAGGCCTGGCGATTTATAACCTGCTGCGTGAGTACGAAGGGAAAGTCACCGTCAAGGTGCTGGGCCTCGCTGCTTCTGCTGCGTCGATTATCGCAATGGCCGGTGATGAGGTGCAGATCGGTCGCGGTGCCTTCCTGATGATCCATAACTGCTGGGTGTACGCGATGGGCAACCGTCATGACCTGCAGCAGATTGCGGCGGACATGGTGCCTTTTGATAAGGCGATGAACGATATCTATGGCGCACGGACCGGTCTGGATGCGGCCACCATCGACGCGATGATGAATGCCGAAACCTATATCGGCGGCAGCGATGCGGTTGAAAAAGGTTTTGCAGATCGCCTGCTGGCGGCAGACGAGATTGCTGATGGCGACGACAGTCCTGCAGCTGCGCTGCGCAAGCTGGACGCGATGCTGGCAAAAACCGATGCACCGCGCTCCGAGCGTCGAAAACTGCTTAAAGCGTTAACCGGCGGCAAGCCAGGCGCTGCTGCCACCCCTGAAGGTATGCCGGGCGCTACCGACGAAATCAACCCCGAAAATATTGCTCAACTTAAAAACGCGCTGGCCGCGTTCGGCTAATAAGGATTCATCATGTCAGATGTAAATGAGTTACTGAAAAAGGTATCTGCAAAGCTGGAGGAAGTGTCCGGCACTTTCAGTCAGAAGGCTGAAGACGCGCTCAAAGAAGCGAAAAACTCCGGCCAGCTGTCTGCTCAGACCAAAGAAGCAGTAGATAAAATCGCCACTGAATTTAACGCGCTGACTGAGGCAAACAAGTCCCTGAAAGCATCGCTGGGTGATCTGGAACAGCACGTTGCGCAGATGCCGCTGGCGAATGCGAAAAACGTTATCGAAACGGTGGGCGGTCAGGTTATTTCCTCCGAAGCGCTGAAAGCGTTTTCAGCCAGCATCGAAGGTAATAAGCGCCTGAGCATTCCGGTTAAGGCGGCACTGCTGTCGGTCAATGTACCCGGCCAGATTGTTGCGCCTGACCGTCTGCCTGGCATCGATCAGCAGCCGAAACAGCGCCTCTTTATCCGCGACCTGATTGCACCGGGGCGCACTGAATCCAACACCATCTACTGGGTTCAGCAGACCGGCTTCACCAACAATGCGGCGACCGTTGCTGAGAACACCAAAAAGCCGTACAGCGATATCACCTTTGCGGAAAAAATCACGCCGGTCCGCACCATTGCGCACCTGTTCAAAGCCGCCAAGCAGATTTTGGATGATATGCCGCAGCTTCAGTCGACGATTGACGCCGAACTGCGCTACGGCCTGAAGTACGTTGAAGAGCAGGAAATTCTGTTCGGTGACGGCACCGGCACGCACCTTAACGGTATCGTTCCGCAGGCATCGAAATACGCGGCTCCATTCAGCGTGGCAAATCAGAGCGGTATTGATGATCTGCGACTGGCTATGCTGCAGGCGCAGCTGGCCCGCTTCCCGGCATCCGGCCATGTTCTGCACTTCATCGACTGGGCGAAGATTGAGCTGACTAAAGATTCGCTGGGCCGTTACATTCTGGCGAACCCGGCAGCGCTGACTGGTCCGACCCTGTGGGGGCTGCCAGTCGTCGCGACTGAAGCAGCTGCATTCCAGGGTAAATTCCTGACCGGCGCATTCAATGCCGGTGCGCAGATTTTCGACCGCGAAGATGCCAACGTGGTTATCTCGACCGAAAACGCCGACGACTTTGAGAAAAACATGATCTCAATCCGTTGTGAAGAGCGTCTGGCGCTGGCCGTTAAGCGTCCTGAAGCTTTCGTTTACGGTTCCTTTACCGCACCTGCTGCAGCTGCGTAACAGTAACGGCGGCCTACGGGCCGCTTTTCCGGGAGTTACATATGAAACTGCTTTTGATTAAACCGAATTATTTCGGCGGCACTGTCGTTTCTGAAGGCAACACCATCGAGACCGACGAGCAGCATGGTCGCGAGTTGATTAAAAAAGGCTATGCAGAACTGGTTGCAGACGGTACTGCTGCTTTGCCAGAGCCAGAGCCAGAGCCAGAGCCAGAGCCAGAGCCAGAGCCAGAGCCAGAGCCAGAGCCAGAGCCAGAGCCAGAG